>CAMDBT010000039.1 GCA_945889475.1 Bifidobacterium breve | reverse complement strand
ATTGAGCACCGTTTCGTCAAGGTGACGAACGACACGCGCGTCGCCAGCCTCGTCAGCGAACTTGGCGGCGGCCATGACCTGAACCTTGTTTTCGTCCGCACCAAGCGCGGCGCCGACCGCCTCGTCAAGCGGCTCGCCGGTGAGAACGTCCAGGCCGCTGCGATGCACGGCAACAAGAGCCAGCGTCAGCGCGAACGCGCACTGGCCGATTTCGAGAAGGGCAAGGTAACGACGCTGGTCGCAACCGACGTCGCCGCCCGTGGCATTCACGTTGACGGCATCTCAAAGGTGATCAACTTCGATCCTCCCGGACAGACCGAGGACTACGTTCACCGCACCGGCCGCACCGGCCGCGCAGGCGAGCGTGGAGTCGCAGTGACCTTCGTCGGCTCCGACCAGGTCGGCGATCTGCGCAAGATGACGCGCGAGCTGAGGCTCGACAGTGAGTTTCAGCTCGCTGTAGGCAGCGGCTCGCAGCAGCCGAGCAACCGCGGCCCGAGACAGGACGGCGGCAAGCCAAACGGCAACCGTCCTTCGAACAAGCCGCGCAGCGGCAGCAACGGCGGCCGAGGTGGCAGCACCGGACACGGTGGCAGCAACGGACGCAGCAGCGGCCCGCGCAACGTTGCCAGCGCAGGCAGCCGCTAGACGGCAGCTAGCGCTGGCTTGACATTCAGCGTGCGCAAGATGTCGATTCGAAGCGTGACGGACGCCGCTTCGTGGCGGCGGCCTACAGAGCCGTGCGCTTGGCTGGGACCGACGTCAGCGCCGCTTGAGCGGCTGCCACTCGCGCGACCGGCACGCGGTAGGGCGAGCATGAGACGTAATCGATCCCGCAGTCATGAAAGAAAGCGATCGAATCAGGATCGCCGCCGTGCTCTCCACAGACACCGAGCTGCAATCCAGGACGCGCTTCGCGCCCCAGCCACGCGCCCATGCGCACCAGCTGGCCGACCCCTGGGGTGTCGAGCGTCTCGAACGGAGAGCGATCAAGAATCCCGGCATCGATGTAGCGACGTAGGATCCGCGCCTCGATATCATCGCGGCTGAAACCAAGCGCGGTCTGTGTCAGATCATTGGTTCCGAAGCTGAAGAAATCGGCCTGTTCGGCGATCAGGCCCGCCTGCATGCAGGCACGTGGCAGTTCGATCATCGTCCCAACCCGGTAATCGGCGGGGGCGCTGAAACTGTGCCTCCCGGCGACCCCCTCGACCATCTCGCGAGCCAGAAGAAGCTCCTTCTCATAAGCAACAAGCGGAACCATGATCTCCACCTCAGGAAGGCGCCCCGTAGCCACGCGAACACGAGCAGCCGCGCAGAAAATTGCCTCGGCCTGCATGCGGTAAATGTCGGGGAACAGAATCCCAAGCCTTACGCCGCGCGTGCCGAGCATCGGGTTGGTCTCCTGCAGCGCAACGACGCGGTCGCGCTGCGGACCCGGGTCAAGATCCGCGGGCTGCGGAAGAAACTCGTGCAGCGGCGGGTCAAGCAGGCGAATGGTCACAGGCAGCCCGTCCATAACGGTGAAGATCTCTTCGAAGTCCGCTTCCTGCAGTTCGCGCAGCAGTTCGAGCTTCTCGGTTCGCTCAGCGTCGTCGGCGGCGAGAATCAAGTCAGCCATCAGTTGCTGACGCTGGCCGAGAAACATGTGCTCCGTGCGACAGAGACCGATGCCCTGAGCGCCCAGTCGGAGAGCTGTGCGAGCATCGTCGCCGGTGTCGGCGTTTGCCCGCACTTCGAGGCGCCTGATCTCGTCGCACCACCCCAGCACCGTCACGAACTCCTCGCTCATCGGGGGCTCTATCAGGGGGACATCGTCGGTCGTGATCTCACCGGTCGTCCCGTTGATCGCAATCCGCTCACCGGCCCGCAGCACGGCGCCATTGATGCGTATCTCGTCTGCTGCGTAATCGACTTCAAGCGCCGCAACGCCCGTCACCGCCGGGCGGCCCATGCCGCGAGCAACCAGCGCGGCGTGCGAGGCTTTGCCGCCCTCCGCAGTGAGAATGCCGCGCGCCGCGTGAAAACCAGCCACGTCATCGGCTTCCGTGAACTGGCGAACGAGAATCACATCATCGCCCTCTTCCGCAGCCCGCACCGCATCGGCGGCGGTGAGCACGATCCGCCCGGCAGCAGCGCCCGGTGACGCCGCCACTCCGGTGGCCAGCACTTCGTACGAGCAGGATGGGTCGAACGTCGGGTGCAGCAGTGCGTCAAGCGCGCTCGCATCAACCGTCGCGATCGCCTGCTCACGGGTCAACAGCCGCTCACCGACGCAGTCAACCGCAAAGCGGACAGCCGCTTGGGCCGGACGCTTGGCGCTGCGGGTCTGGAGCATGAAGAGGCAACCGTCCTCAATCGTGAACTCGGTGTCCTGCATGTCGCCATAGTGGGCTTCGAGCGTGCGAAGAATCTGGAGCAGCTCCGCATAGACCTCAGGCATCAGCGCGGCAAGTTCCGACAGATCCTGCGGCGTCCGCACGCCGCTGACAACGTCTTCGCCCTGCGCGTCGATCAGGAAATCCCCCGACGGATCCGGTGAGCCGGTAATCTCGTCACGACTGAAGGCCACCCCTGATCCAGAGGTCGGCCCCTTGTTGCCAAAGACCATCTGCTGAACGTTGACGGCTGTCCCCCAACTTTCCGGGATCTGGTTGATGCGGCGGTACGTGACCGCGCGGTCACCGGTCCAAGAATCAAAGACAGCGCGGATCGCGCCGGTCAGCTGCTCGCGCGGATCCTGCGGAAAGTCGTAGAGCTCTTTGAACAGCCCGACCAGTTCCTGCAGAGAAGCCACATCAAGCTCACTGTCAAGCTCCACACCGCTGCGGTCCTTGACCTGAGAAATCAACTGCTCAAAACGTGCCCCCTCGACACCAACTACAACGTTGCCGTACATCTGCAGGAGCCGACGGTAACTGTCCCAAGCGAACCTCGCGTTGCTCGTGCGCTCCGCGAGCCCTTCCACCGCCGCGTCGCCGAGCCCGAGGTTTAGGACAGTGTCAAGCATCCCCGGCATCGAAACGCGAGCGCCAGAGCGCACACTCACAAGGAGCGGATCATTCGCGTCACCCAGATGCCGACCAGAGAGCCCCTCCAACCGAACAACCGCCTCATCAATCTCGGCCGCGAGCCCCCGCGGAAACTGCCCCGCACCATCCAGATACCCGATGCAGGCGGCGGTAGTAATCGTGAACCCGGCCGGCACACGCTCTGAGCCGAG
>CAMDBT010000038.1 GCA_945889475.1 Bifidobacterium breve | reverse complement strand
CAGGCGATCGATCTTCACGTCGGGCCGGCGCGCGAGCTGGCGCTTGTCGGCGAGGAGCTCGGCCCGCTACTCGAGGTCGTCCGCAGCGAGCTGCGGCCGCGGCTAGTTGTTGCGGGAGGTGACGGCAACGGTGACGAGAGCGTTGTGCCTCTGCTCGAAGGCCGCACGCCGGTCGACGGTAAGACCGCCGCATACCTCTGCGAGAGTTTCGCCTGCGCGGCCCCAGTGACAGGCGCCGAAGCGCTCGCCGACGCACTCACTTAGTTCACGCGCGCGCGAGGCGCTGGCCGATCCGCCCGCCAGATTCGTATCCTCCAGCGTCCGATGAAAAGAATCCTTGCCATCCCTGCCGGTCGCCGCGCGAAGTGGGTCGTCGTCGCGATCTGGGTCGGACTGCTCGTCGTCTTCTCGGCGCTGCAGTTCCCGACCAAGTTTGAGGATGTGCAGAAGAACGATTCGGCCTCGTTCCTACCGGCGAGCGCTGAATCAACGAAGGCGCTGACGGCAGTCAAGCTGATCCAAGGCAAGGAGACGGTCTCAATCGTCACCGTCTACCGTCGCCCGAGTGGGCTGACAGCCGCCGACCGCGCGCGGATTGAGCAGAACCGCGCCGAGCTAAACGCACTGAGGCTGCCGAACACGACGCCGTTCGCGAAACCGATCCCGTCAAAGAACGGGCAGGCCGAGCTGCTGGTCGCGAACATCACCAGCGACGGTGAGGCGGAAACAATTCTTGATCCGGTTGCCAAGGTGCGCGAGGTAGTCAACGACCCCGGCGGCGGCCTCGAGGCGAAGGTCACAGGGTCGGCGGGGTTCGCCGCCGACGCGATCAAGATCTTCGAAGGGATCAACGGAACGCTGCTGTTCGCCGCAGTCACCCTTGTCTTCGTCCTGCTTGCGCTGATCTACCGCAGCCCGCTGTTCCTCTGGATCCCGCTGCTGACGGTCGTCTTCGCCGAGCTTGCGAGCCGCTCGATCGGTTACCTACTGGCCGAAGTTGGCGTGACAATCAACGCTCAATCGTCGTCAATCATGTCGATTCTCGTGCTCGGTGCGGGAACCGACTATGCACTGCTGCTGGTGGCGCGTTACCGCGAGGAGCTTCGCCAGCACGATGACAAACACCTCGCGGCCGCGAACGCCGCGAGCGCTGCTGGGCCGGCGATCATCGCCTCGGCCGTGACCGTGATGCTGGCGCTCCTCTGCCTAACTTTGGCGGAGGTCAACGGGACGGCGGGCCTAGGGCCGCTCGGCGCGCTCGGCGTGGGTGTCGCGATGGTCGCGATGCTGACGCTGCTACCGGCGCTGCTGGCAATCACCGGACGGCGCGCCTTCTGGCCGTTTATTCCACGCGTTGGCGACGAAGGCGCCGACGCCGCACACGGGAAGTGGAGGCGCTGGGGCGAACGGATCGGCAGGCGGCCACGGCCGGTCTGGATCCTCACGGCGCTACTGCTGGCTGTGATGAGTATCGGTCTGCTCAACTTCTCAACCGGCCTAACCCAAGGCAACTCGTTCCGCGGTGAGGTTGAGTCGGTCCAGGGACAAGAGATGCTTGCGACCTCATTCCCCGCGGGCGAGAACGCTCCGACAGACATCGTCGTTCCCGACAAGTCGAAGGCGAAGGCTGTCGCAGCGGCGGTTGCCAGCGTGCCGGGCGTGGCGCGCGTGACCCCGGCCGGTGCTGGCCCGCCGGGCGTGCAGCTGGCGGCAACACTGAAATACAACCCATACGCAACGGAGTCTTACGGACTGATTCCGAAGATTCGAGCGACGGCGAAAAGCGCTGGCGGCCAGAACGTGCTGGTCGGCGGGCCGACCGCGATCGAACGCGACATGCGCGAAGCATCTACCCGTGACACAAAACTGATCATCCCAATCGTGCTGCTTGTCGTGCTGCTGGTGCTGATCGTGCTGCTGCGGGCGTTCGCGGCGCCGGTGCTGCTGATCCTTACCGTGATCCTTTCGTTCGCCGCCTCGCTGGGGGTCAGCGCGATCGCCTACGACGTGATCTTCGGCTTCCCCGGAAGCGACCCAGGGTTGCCGCTATTCACGTTCGTCTTCCTCGTCGCGCTCGGGATCGACTACAACATCTTCTTGATGGCGCGCGTGCGTGAGGAGACACTCAGGTACGGCACCGAACGCGGCATGATCCGCGGCCTCGCGGTCACCGGCGGCGTGATCACCTCAGCCGGAATCGTGCTCGCTGGCACTTTCGCGATCCTCGGCACACTGCCGCTAATCTTCCTCACCGAGCTCGGCTTCGCGATCGCCATCGGCGTCCTGATTGACACCTTCATCGTGCGCTCAACGCTGGTGCCAGCGATCGTGCTCGACCTTGGAAAGAGAGTCTGGTGGCCGTCACGAGTGGCGCACGAGGGCGAGCCTGGCGAGCACATGCCGGAGGCCGAACCAGACGTCGAAGACGAAACCCCTGCAGCGACTACTTAGGCTGCGGCTTCGAGCGCGCGCATCTCACTCTCATTGAGGCGGATCGCGGCGGCAGCGATGTTCTGCTCAAGGTGCGCTAGCGACGCGGTGCCGGGGATCGGCACGATCACCGGCGAACGCGCCAGCAGCCAAGCTAGGGCGATCTGGAAAACGGTTGCCTCGTGGGCGGCCGCGATCGAAGCGATCGCCCCGTCATCTTCGATCTGGCCCGCGGCTAGTGGGAACCAAGGCAGGAAGGCAACCCCGTGGCGCTCGCAGGCCAGCAGCACCTCGAGCGAATCACGGTCACGGACCGAAAAGCGGTTCTGAACGCTGACGACATCGACGATGTCGCTGGCCACCTCAAGCTGCATCGAATCGACGTTGGAGATGCCAATCTGCTGAATCTTGCCTTCGCGCTGCAGCTCGGCCAGCGCGCCAACCGACTCGGCGTAGGGCACCTCGGGGTCTGGCGCATGGAGCTGGTAGAGCTGGATCGCATCAACGCCGAGTCGTTTGATGCTCCCCTCGCATTGCTCGCGAAGGTGCTCAGGATTACCGTTGCGCTCCCACTTGCCCGGGCCGCTGCGCGTGAGACCGCCTTTGGTCGCGATCACCAGATCATCGGCGTAGGGGAACACCGCGTCGTGGATGTACTGCTCGTTTAGCTCAGGGCCGTAGGAGTTGGCGGTGTCGATCAGCGTGACGCCCATCTCAACTGCGGCGCGCAGCACAGCGTGAGCGTTTTCGACGTCATCGACGGGCCCCCAAACCCCTTCGCCGGTCAAGCGCATCGCGCCGTAACCGAGCCTGCGGACCTCGAGGTCCGGGCCGATCGTGATCATTCCTGCGCGGGCGGCACTGGCCATCAGTTCTCCCCAATTCGGGACTGGTCAAAGGATCGCGAGGTAGCGGTCGAGTTCCCACTGGGAAACGTCCAGTCGGTACTCCTCCCACTCGCGTCGCTTTATTTCGATCAAACGATTGAAGGTGTGTTCGCCAAGGGTACGCAATACCAGCTCCGAAGCGGCGGCCAGCTCAACGGCCTCACCAAGGCTCGCAGGCAGCTGCTCAATCCCCATCCGCTGGCGATCCTCCGGCGAGAGGTGGTAAAGGTTCTGCTCCATCGGCTCTGGCAGCTCGTAGCCCTGCTCGATTCCCTCAAGGCCGGCCTGCAGCAGCACGGCGAAAGTTAGGTACGGATTGCAGGC
>CAMDBT010000037.1 GCA_945889475.1 Bifidobacterium breve | reverse complement strand
GCCGATTCGCCTTCGGCGCCAATGCTGACCGGAATTATTGATGCGCTCGAGATAACTCAAGGGCTGCCGGCGTTATTGGTCGACTACAAGACCGACGGAGTGAGGCCAGGTGATGACCTCGAGCAAAAAGTTGCAGCTAGTTACGCCGTCCAGCGCGCGCTCTACGCGCTCGCCGTGCTGCGCGGTTCGGAGGCTGAAGCGGTCGATGTAGTCCATCTTTTTCTGGAGCGCCCCGAAGAGCCGGTGACGGCTTCGTTCACTCGCGCCGACGTGCCTGCCCTCGAGCAGCAGCTGAGCGAAGCGGCCGCCGGGCTGGTAGCCGGCGAGTTCCCCGTAGCCAGCGAGCCTTGGAAAGGGCTCTGCGGCGACTGTCCTGGCCGCGGCGGTCTCTGCCCAGTGCCGCCAGAGCTCGCTGACCGCGACAGCCCATCTGCTGAGTAAACGCGCTTTCCTAGTCGGCGCAGTCAGAGCCCTCCAAACCCCGTTCTGCCACTAGAATCATCGGTTAGCTCCGGGGGCTGGCGCAGAGCCCGCTGCCCGCAGCGCAACAGAGCAATGACGATGATCAAACGCCCAGGGCCTCAGGGCCTCTACAACCCCGCCAATGAGCACGATGCCTGTGGCGTGGCGATGGTCGCCAAGCTCGACAACATTCCGTCGCACAGGGTGATTGAGCAGGCGCTCGAGGCGCTCGACAATCTTGAGCACCGTGGCGCTGAGGGAGCCGACGTTACGAGCGGCGACGGCGCAGGAATTCTGGTTCAGATTCCTGACGCATTTCTTCGCGGCGTGCTCGAGTTTGAGCTGCCTGAGGCTGGCTTCTACGCGGTCGGCGTCTGCTTCCTGCCGCGCGATGCCGAGCGCCGCCGCAAGCTTCAGCAGCTGGTTGAGCTGAACACTCGGGTCGAAGGGCAGATCTTCCTCGGCTGGCGAGATGTGCCGGTCAGCGAAGAGCACGTTGGCGTGACCGCCGGCCGCTCGCGGCCGCACATCAGCCAGGCGATCATCGCGGCAGGGCCGGGCTTTGACCGTGACCAGGACGCCTTCGAACGCAAGTGCTATGTGATCCGCCGCATCGTCGAGCTTGCCGCTGGCCCTGACTTTTACTCGCCGAGCTTCTCTTCGCGCACCTGCGTCTACAAGGGCATGCTGATGTCCAGCCAGGTCGCCGAGTTCTACCCCGACCTCAGTGACGAGAGGTTTGCTTCTGCGCTTGCGTTGGTTCACTCGCGCTTCTCGACCAACACCTTCCCCAGCTGGGAGCTTGCCCATCCGTTCCGCGTGATCGCCCACAACGGCGAGATCAACACTCTGATGGGCAACATCAACTGGATGAAGGCGCGCGAGAGTTCGCTCGCCAGCGAGCTCTTCGGCCCCGACCTGCAGAAGGTGATGCCGATCGTCCGCCCCGGCGGCTCCGACTCGGCGACCTTCGACAATGTGCTCGAGCTGCTGATGCTCGCCGGCCGTTCGCTGCCGCACTCGGCGATGATGATGATCCCTGAGGCCTACCGCAATCGGGCCGATCTTTCGCCGGCGCTGAAAGGCTTCTACGCCTTCCATTCCTGCCTGATGGAGCCATGGGACGGGCCGGCCTCCGTCTGTTTCACAGATGGCCGCGTCGTCGGCGCGACGCTCGACCGTAACGGACTGCGCCCGGGCCGCTGGGTTGAAACAAAGGACGGCCTCGTTGTGCTCGGCTCTGAGTCGGGGATGCTGGCAATCGATCCGGCGAACGTGAAGCGCCTCGGCCGCCTCCAGCCAGGAAAGATCTTCCTCGTCGACCTTGAGCAGGGCAGGATCATCGAGGACGAGGAGGTAAAGCAGGAGGTTTCCAGCGCGCGACCTTACGAGCAATGGTTCAACGACAACTGCGTTCACTTCGATGATCTTGAAACCGCGCACGTGACGATGACCGGAGTGCTGCCAAGCCACATCCGCAGGCAGGCGTTTGGCTACAGCGAGGAAGACCTAAAGGTGCTGATCGCGCCGATGGCGCAGAGCGGGCAGGAGCCGATCGGTTCGATGGGCAACGATGCCGCGCTGGCCGTGATGTCGGACTGCGCGCCGCCGCTCTTCTCCTACTTCAAGCAGCTCTTTGCGCAGGTCACAAACCCGCCGATCGATCCGATCCGTGAATCGATCGTGATGTCGCTGGCGACCTCGGTCGGCGCCGAGGCGAACCTGCTTGGTGAGTCGCCGGAGGCCGCCCATCAGCTGGTGATGAATCAGCCGATTCTGCGCAACCAGGAGCTTGAGACGCTGCGCAACGTCGAACGCGACATCTTCCGCGCCCACACGCTTGACATCACTTGGCCAATCAGCGAAGGCGCTGGCGGCCTCAGCACGCGGCTGGCGAACCTCTGCGACGAAGCGCACGACGCGATCACGGCCGGCGCTTCGGTACTGATTCTCTCCGACCGCCGCGTCGGCCCGGAGCGCACAGCGATTCCCTCGCTGCTGGCGGTCGCCGCCGTCCATCACCATCTCGTGCGGATTGGAAACCGGCTTCAGGCCGGCTTGGTGCTCGAGAGCGGCGAACCGCGCGAGGTTCATCACTTCGCGACGCTGATCGGCTACGGCGTCAGCGCGATTAACCCTTACCTGCTGCTCGACAGCGCGGCCGAGATGGCTGCGGCCGGCCACGTTGAGGGTGTCAGCGATCCAAGTGAAGCTGAACGGAACATCGTCAAGGCGCTCGGCAAGGGGCTCCTAAAGACGATCTCGAAGATGGGGATTTCAACGATTCAGTCCTACTGCGGCGCTCAGATCTTTGAGGCCGTTGGGCTCGAGCAGCAGCTAGTTGACCGCCACTTCACCGGCACCGCCTCGAGGATCGGCGGGATTGGCCTCGATGTGCTCGGCGCCGAAGCATTGACGCGCCACGCCCGCGCTTGGCCGCTCTCAGGCGAACGTGACGACGAGCTTCTCCCGGTCGGTGGCATCTACGCTTGGCGCCGCGACGGCGAGCAGCACATGTGGAACCCCGACACGATCGCCGCGCTGCAGCAGGCCGTTCGGATAACGCCCGAGGAGGGTGACGCGCAGAGTCGCTATGACGAGTACGCGCGCCTTTGCAACGACGAGGCGACGAAGCGCGCAACGCTGCGCGGGCTGCTGAAGTTCACGACCGACGTGACGCCGATTCCGCTCGACGAAGTTGAGCCTGCGAAGGAGATCGTCAAGCGCTTTGCGACCGGTGCGATGTCGCTCGGCTCAATTTCGACCGAGTCGCACGAAACGCTCGCGATCGCGATGAACCGCCTTGGCGGGCGCTCGAATACCGGCGAGGGGGGAGAGGATCCGCGCCGTTTTCAGCCTGACGTGAACGGCGATCTGCGTCGCTCCTCGATCAAGCAGGTCGCTTCCGGCCGGTTCGGCGTGACAATCCACTACCTCGTCAACGCCGATCAGATTCAAATCAAGATGGCGCAGGGCGCAAAGCCCGGCGAGGGAGGCCAGCTCCCTGGCCACAAGGTCGACAAGTACATCGGTTGGGTACGCCACACAACCCCGGGTGTCGGTTTGATCTCGCCGCCGCCGCATCACGACATCTACTCGATTGAGGATCTCAAGCAGCTGATCTACGACCTTCGCTGCGCCAACCCGAAGGCGCAGGTTTCGGTCAAGCTCGTCTCCGAGGTTGGCGTCGGTACGGTCGCTTCCGGCGTAGCCAAGGCCAACGCCGACCACGTGCTGATCGCAGGCCACGACGGCGGCACCGGTGCTTCGCCGCTCAGCTCTGTTCACTCGGCCGGCGTGCCGTGGGAGATCGGCCTTGCGGAGACGCAGCAGACGCTCTGCCTCAACGACCTGCGCTCGCGGATCACGGTTCAAACCGACGGCCAGATGAAGACCGGCCGCGACGTCGCGATCGCCGCGATCCTCGGCGCCGACGAATACGGCTTCTCAACCGCGCCGCTGATCGCGACCGGCTGCATCATGATGCGCGCCTGCCACCTCAACACCTGCCCGGTCGGCATCGCCACACAGGACCCT
>CAMDBT010000036.1 GCA_945889475.1 Bifidobacterium breve | reverse complement strand
AGGATCGGCGGGTTTGATTCGGTCACAGTTCCGCCAGTATCGCGTAACTAACTGCTAGTTCATTCCCATTGGGCCTGCAACACCGGCCGGGCCACCCTGACCGCGCGGGCCGTGCTGCTGGCCTGCTGGGCGGGCTGGGCGCGTCTTCTTCAGCGCAGCTAGAACAGTTGCCTCAGGCAAGTTCAGCTTCGCTGCGAGAGCCGATGCGATTGCTTCCGGGCCGCCATTAGGGCCGCCGCGGTGTCCACGCCCGCCTGGTCCACCGGGGCCACCGGCAGGGAGGTTCGAGCGGTCGCAAGTTAGCTCAGCGCCTTCGCAAGCGATGATCGCCGTGCGCTGCGCGGCCGTCAGCTTGTTGGCTGCAACAGCAGCGTCAAGCTTGTCGCTCTTGACTGCGGCCATTGCGTCCGAGAGCTGCTTGGCGCTAACGCCGAGCTCGGCTGAGAGTGCGGCTTGGTGAGCCGTCTTCTGGGCTGTGCGCTTGGCGAGCATTTCCGACATCGTCGGAGGTGGGCCCGTCTGGGTCTGTGCCTGGGCGCTGTTGGTCTTGCCGCTGGAAGTCTTGTTCGACTTCTTTGTGGCGCCGAAGCCAACGGTGGCGAGCACCGCGGTCATTGCCATTGCCGCTACGAAAGCGGTGAGTAGTGAGCGTTTCATGATTTCAATTAACTCCTTGGTGGTTTGGGGGTGCCACCATCATCGGGTTCGAGTCTTAAAGAAGTCTGAGAACCGCTCAGGCCCTGCTCACTCTTCGATGTGAACTACGAGCTTCCCTGTGTTTTCCCCAGCGAAGAGCATGTTCAGCGCGGCTGGAAGCTGGTCGAAGCCTTCGACGACGGTCTCCTCGGTGCGCAGAGTGCCAGCCTCGACCATCGCGCCGAGCGCCTCGAGCGCTTCTGGGAAACGGGCGTAATAGTCGAGGATGATGAAGCCCTGCAATTTGACTCGCTGCACCAGCAGGTTGCCGAATGTGCGCGGGCCTGGCGCTTGCTCGGTGTCGTTGTAGCCGGAGATCAGGCCACAGAGCACTACGCGAGAATTCATGTTCAGGCGCGAGAAGACGGCCTCCATCACCTCACCGCCGACGTTCTCGAAGTCAACGTCAATCCCGTTCGGCGTGGCGGCCTTCAGCTGCGCGCGCCAATCATCGGCTTTGTAATCGACGGCTTCGTCGAAGCCAAGCTCTTGCTTCAGCCAAGCGCACTTCTTAGGGCCGCCGGCGATCCCGACTACTCGAGCGCCGCGCTGCTTCGCGAGCTGACCGGCGACCGATCCAACGGCGCCAGCGGCGGCCGAGACGACGACCGTTTCGCCGTCCTGCGGGTCACCGATCTCAAGCATTCCAAAGTAGGCCGTGCAGCCGGTCATGCCGAGCGTGCCGAGCAGCGTCTGCTGCTCAACCGCGACCCCGTCCGGCACCGTTATCAGCGGCGCCGAGGCGCTCGTGACGGTGTAGTCCTGCCAGCCGGTCAGGCCGGTGACGATCGCGCCGACCGGATAGTCGTCGCTTTTGGACTCAACAACTTCGCCCAGCCCCAGCGCCCGCATCTCCTCACCGATCGCGACCGGCGGCAGGTAGGTCGGCTCGGCGCCGATCCACATCCGGTTGGTCGGGTCGACCGAAATCCACTTTACGCGCACCAGCGCCTCGCCTTCGGCGATCGTCGGAATCTCTTCAGTGACGAGGTTGAAGGTCTTCTCGTCGACCGGCCCGGAAGGACGCTCGGCTAGCAGGAAGCGACGGTTCACTTCGGACATTTGGTGCCTTTCGGGTTTATGGGGAGAGGCGCTCGGCGACCCAGTGGTCTCCGTCATCACGACGATAAACGAAACGGTCGTGGAGCCGGAACTCGCCTGCCTGCCAGAACTCGATTGCTTCGGGCCGGACGATGTAGCCGCCCCAGTCTGGCGGCCGCGGCACCTCTTCGCCTTCGAAGCGCTCCGCGACCTCCTTCACGCGCGCGAGCAGCTCGTCGCGGCTCGCGATAACGGAGCCTTGCTCGGAGGCCCAGGCGCTGACCTGTGATTCACGCGGGCGGCCTTGGAAATAGGCGTCGCTCTCCGCGCCAGCTAGCTTTTCGGCCTGGCCGTGAATCAGGATCTGGCGACCAAGTTCGCCCCAGTAGAAGAGCAGCTGTGCGCGCGGGTTCTGCTCCAGCTGGCGGCCCTTGAGGCTGGTCTGGTCGGTGAAAAAGCGCAGGCCGTCATCACTCAAGCCGCGCAGCAAGACCATTCGCGCGCTAGGCCTGCCGTCGTCGCCGGCGGTCGCGAGCGCCATCGCGTTCGGGTTGGTGATCCCGCTCGCTTCGGCGTCGCCGAGCCAAGCGGCCAGCAGCGCCAGCGGGTCGGGTGGGAGCGACTCCTCAGTCAGCGCTGCCAGCTCGGCCATCAGGCCTTCAGCAGGCGCAGCTGCGAATCAGGATCGATCTGCCAGCGGGCGGCCAGCTCGCCGAGCTGCTCGTCGATCGGCCAGGCGTCGGCAACCGGAACATCGTCGTAGACCGGCGAGGCTCCCTTGAGCGCCATGCAGCCGACGTTGTCGCCGACCTTTGAGATCAGTTCGATCTCGTCCGCCGTCAGCAGAATCTCGCTCGGCAGCGAGGCCAGCTCAGCCCGCTTCTGCTCAACTGGGCGAGCCTCGGCCCCGATCTCCTGAATCATCGTTGGCGCCACGCACCGAACCATCGGCTGGGCGAGCGTCCATTGGCAGGCAAGCTGGAGTGTCGTCAGGCCGTGGCGCTCGGCGATTGGACGCAGCTGGTCGAGCTTCGCCGAGCCAGTCTCAACCCAGTCGCCAGGCCTGAAGCAGCGATGGTCGCTGTCGCCGAACCGATGACCTGGCGTTACATCGCCGTGGAAGATGCCGCCGAAGTCAACGACGCGCGCGATCAGCGAGACGTCGTACTTCTCGGCGGCTGGCAGCACCAGCCCGCTTGGCCATCGCTCGAACGGGTTGAGGATCACCATCGCCCAGTCGATCATCTCGCCGAAGCGCTCAAAGCAGTCGATGATGTCGAGCGTGAAGCCGTTCGCTGGGCCGGGCGCGACGCCGATCCGCGCAGTTAGGCCTTCGTCGCGCAGCTGCGCCATCGCGTTCCAGACGACCTCGCTGCTGTAGCCGATGCGATCAGGGTTATGCAGCAGCAGCAGATCAAAGCTGCCTGCGCCGCAGCGCTCAAGACTCTTCTCGGTCGCCATCCGCAGGTAGCTGGCGTACTGATCTGGGCCGCGCAGCGCTGGGTCGGTGAAGCGCTGGAAGCCTTTCGCGCCGTTGCGCTCACCGTCATAGAAGTCATGGCCGACAGCACCGACGAGGCAGTACTCCTCGCGCGCTACGCCTTCGAGCGCGTGGCCGACGAGCTCGTCGGCGCCGCCCGCTCCGTAGGCGTCAGCGGTGATCAGCGTGTCGATCCCGCCTCCGGGGCGCAGCAGCTCGATCAGCCGCTGCTCTTCCAGCTCCTCGCCGAAGTGCATGAAGCGCCCTCCGGACCATGAACCAAGGGCAGTCTTGCCGAGATCCTTCATCGCTGGGGATGATACGCCGGTCGGGGCCAGCGCTGGCCGCGACCTCGCGCGCAAGTCGCTGACGGCCGTAATGTACGCTCGCGCCGGTGAGTGAGACTGAGGCTGAGAAGCAGCTTAGGCGGGCGCGAGCTACGGCAGCGGGGCTCGAAGCACGCGCGCAGACCGATGTTCCGCTCGACCAGCCGCTGGCGTGCATCGTGACAACGGTTGAAGCGAGCTTTGATCTGGTGGTTGTGATCGCCCAGTTGGGAGACGGCTTAGCTGGCAGCTACGCCAAACGCCCCGGGATGAACGTCGCCTTGATTGCCGGCAAGGACGCCCCAGTGCGCCGCCGCTTTACGCTCGCGCATGAGCTGGGCCACCACTATTTGGGCCACGGCCCGCGTGACGACACGAGCGCGACGCTCAGCGACGACGCCAACCCTGACGAATCGTCGGCCAACCGCTTCGCTGCCGAGTTCATCGCGCCGCGGCAGGCTGTAGAGCGCTTCGTTGGCGCGCTCGACGACGACTCGCCGACGCTGGATCTGGTCTGCCGAGTCGCCAACCATTTTGCGATCAGCCCTCAGGCGGCGCGAATCAGGCTGGAGACGGCCGAGATCGTGACCGACCATCGCCAACTCGGAAGGCTCGACGGGGAGATCATTGACGGCCAAGCGAAGCATTGCTTCGAGCGGCTCGGCCTCGAGGACCGCGACGATCTCTGCCGACTGCCGGCCGCGAAGCTGCCGAGGCTGCCAGCCGAAGCGCGCGGCTCAGCGCTCGCCGACTTCATCGACGGTCAGATAAGCGCTGAGCAGCTGGGCGCGGCGATCGGCCGCAGCCGCGAGCAGGTCGAGGACTCGCTTGGCCGCTCAGTCGTCTGAGAGGAAGAGCTCGTCAACGTCGTCCCAGCCGCGAGGGCTCGGCGTTGATAGCGCATCAAGCAGCAGCTCAGCGCGCTCGATGCTCTCTTCTGGCGCCTCCTGATCGCGCACGCTGAGGCGGAAGGCTAAGCCGTAATCGGGCCGGGCGAAGCTGGCCGCCGGGTCGGCGCCAAGCACCGAACGGACGGCCTCGCGGACGCGCTGATTGAGCCTCGGCAGCGTTCCCTGCTCGAGCTGACCTAGATAATCGGCGGCTTTCTGCTGCTCTGCCTGATCGGCGCGGACGCCAGCATTCTCAAGCACCGCGGCAGCGAGCTCGCCCAGCGTTAGCCCTGCGCGCTCACGCGCGGCGACAAGGTTCGCCGCCGCCGCCTCGTCAAAGAGCTCGGCGGCTCTCAGCATTACAGGCGTCTGCTGCTCGAGCGCGAAGGCCGCAGCGTCGTAGCTGCGCAGCGGCGCCTCCTCGATCAGGTAGCGGTTGATCCGCGCCTCAAGCGGCTCGCGCTCGCCGGCGCTCACACCTGCCAGGCAATCGGCCACGTTGGGGCGCTCGCCACGTTCGTGCGCGGCGCGGAAGTCGCTGAACATTTTGTCCGCGGTGGTCATCTAGCTCTCATTGCTCCTCGGCTGCCTCTTTGCACTTGCCACGGAAGCGGCTAGTGATCTGGTCGACATTGGTGGCGCTGTAATCCCAGCCATGGTCGCTGGCGAGAATCTCAACAACCTGCTTCGAAGGATTGTCGTCAATCAGGCGGAGGACGATGATCTTTTGATGCTGCTCACTCAGTTGCTCGAGCTGAGCCTCGAAGATCTCGCGGTCGGCGACGGCGTCGTAGCGGTCGTCCTCGGCGCTCGGCTCGTGCGCCTTGCGGCCATCGGAATTCGCGTAATCGAGCGACTGCGAGTCGCGGCGCTTCTGCTCGCGGCCGTCACGGGTGACGCCGGCAGCGTGGCGCGCGGCTATCTGCCGGAGCCAGCCACGGAATTGCTTCAAGTTGACAAGCTCAGGCGGGTTCCTCAGCACCGCGCCGACAGCTTCGACCATCGCGCCATCGGCAACCTCGTCAACTAGGTCTTTCGGAGTCTTCGCCGAGACGACGGCGCAGATCAAACCGAAATGAAGGTAGACGAGCATCTGCGTTGCATGCCGGCCAGCCTCCAACTCACCGGCGCGCAGCGCGCTGTGGATGTAGGCGACCGCCTTCTGCGGATCAAGCTCGAAGAGATCGCGGAAGGCTTCGTTAGTAAGTGGGAGAAATGGCTTAGTCATCGGTTACAAGAGAAGGGTCGCAGAGCGGCAGGCTTTTCTGACAAAACTTCTCTTCAGTCAGAAAACAGTAGGCCCGAGCGACCTACTCAGCATGTC
>CAMDBT010000035.1 GCA_945889475.1 Bifidobacterium breve | reverse complement strand
CGGCAAGAACGCGCAGGCCGGTCTGACGGAAGGCGTCAACGAGGTGACGGACCGTCGTTGTCTTGCCTGTCCCGCCCTTCTGGCTGAGGACCGAGATCGTTATCGCCATCTGCGGCGAGTCTAGACGCGCAGCGAACTGGGCGGTTCGGCGCCCTCAGCTGCGACGCCAGTCGTAACGCGGACGAAGTTCATCCTGTAACGGCCGACGATGAAGCTGTCGCCGTCTGTCAGCGTGTGACGGTCGATCCGCTCGCCGCCGACGAAGATCCCGTTGAGGCTGCTGTCGTCAACCAGCTTCAGTTGATCGCCTTCACAGATGATCAGCGCGTGGCGGCGCGAGACGGTCGGGTCATCGAATCGGACATCGGCGGCCGTGCTGCGCCCAATCCGTGTCCAGTCGCCGATCAAGCCAACGACGCGAATGACGTCGTCTTCGCTGAAGACCAAGTAGTCGCCGGCGTGCTGTAGCGCGGCGCGCGCTGCGTCGATCAGTTCGTGCTGCGAGTCATCTAGCGGCTCTCGCGCGGGGGGCGCAGGCGAGTGCGATGCTGTGGTGCGTTCGAGGCGATCTTCTGCGCTCATGGCAGCCGTCCAATCTATTTTCCGACTAACGCCAATTCTACGCTCATTGTCAATTCGGTGATCGCTGCCAGCAGGAGAAGCGGTGTTGCTGGCGAACGACGCCAGATGCTGAGCTGGCATCAGTTACTTGGAGAGTCGGAGTTGGAGATCAGGCTGCTGCGCAAAGGGCACGAGACGCGCGTCGCCGCTGAGCTTCATTGCGCCGATTGTGGGCGCGTACCGCTGACCGGCGAGCAGGTCTTTGAGTTCGATGACGGCACCGTCTGCACGCTCTGCCGAGGCAACCATGACGACGCGCTGCTGGCAATCTCGCCGGTCCACCACGTCGAGCACGGCATCAGCGTGCGCAGGATGACGCTGCCGCGCGCCGCCTAGCCGCTAGCCGCGCGGCTTTCTGCTTGCGCGCCTCGGTAGACTGCGGCGCCGAATGCAGCCTTGCACGATTTCCCAGCGCGTCGAGCGGCCGCAAGCTGTCGTCTTCGACTACCTCTCCGACCTAGCGAACTACGCCGAGTTCACGGGCCGCTTCCTGACCGATTGGCGGATGACGCGCGAGGAGACCTATGGGCTGGGGGCAGGAGGACGCTTCCGTGAAGAGCTTCCATTCGACCGTTTCGGTTGGGGTGACATGGCGATCGCCGAGTACCAAGCGCCGCGGCTGATAGTGCTCGTAGGATGCGGCGGCAAGTACAACCGGATCCGCACGCTGACGGCGTTTGAACTGAGCGATGACGGCGACGGCGGGACTCAGATCACGCTTACCGTTGAGACGCGCCCAGTCTTTCCGAGCGACAAGTTGGTTGGCGCTGTTGGGCAGGATCGGGCTCGCCGTCGCGGCTGGCGCAAGTCGCTGAGGCGGCTCGCCCTGATCCTCGAAGAGGGCAGAGAGCGCGGGCCTCGGGCAACGATTGCTGGCGGTGCTCGCAAGCCCGCGACAGGGCTACGCGGCTAGGCCTTGCCGCGCCCCAATCGAATACAGTTCGGAGCCGCAATGTTCCGCCGCCTTTCCGCTCTAACTCTGCTCACAGTCGCTCTCGCTGCGCTCGTTGGATGCGGTGACAAGCAGGCAAGCGTCTCGGAAGGCGAGTCGGAGGCGATCTTCGTCACGCTCGGCAAGCTTCAGTACCAAGTGCAGATGTCGCGCCAGCTCAACCCTGCCGACGCGGGCGATCACGACCTGCTCGCGGGGATCGCGCCGACCGAAGCGACGCTCGGCAGCGAGGATTTGTGGTTCGGCGTCTGGGTTCGGGCCTTCAATAACAGCGACTCGATTGCGCCGACGGCGAACGAGTTCAAGATCGTTGACACGCGCGGCGAGGAGTTCGAGCCGATCGTTGTCGATGAGAGCAACAAGCTGGTCTTCCGTGAGGTGCCGGTTGAGGGCGACGGCGGCCAGTACCCGAGCCCGAACAGCGCCGCGGCGAATCTGCCGACGACCGGTGCGATCCTGATTTTCAAGCTCCCTTACCCGACACTTGACTACCGTCCGCTCGAACTTGAGATAAAGAGCTCAGATCTCCCCGGCAAGAAGGCCAGCGTAACGCTCGACGTTTAGCGCTGGGCGAGCATCGCGCTGAGGACGCCCTGAGCCGCCGGGGCCGCCGTTTCGCCGCCGGCGCCAGCTGCCACGAACATCACGCCGACTGCGCTGTCGGCAATCTTCCGTTTGCCGGCCGGGGCGAAGGCAACGAACCAGGCGTCGGTGTCCTCCGGCTTGTCGCTCGGTGAGCGCAGCTCAGCGGTGCCCGTCTTGCCAGCGACAGTCACGCCAGAGATGGCCGCGGCAGTTCCCGTGCCGGAGCTGACGACGCCGATCATGTAACGCTCAAGAATCTCGGCTGTCGACTTCTTGGTCACCTGCGCGCCGCTCGACGCCTTGGTCTTGTCGGCCGTCGCTTGGCTCAGTGTCGGGGTGACGAGGCGCCCTCTCCGCGCGACCGTAGCCGCGACTAGCGCCATTTGCAGCGCGCTTGCTTGAACCTGCCCCTGCCCGATCGCCGAGGCGCCGACGTTGAGGTCGTCTCCGAGCGCGATCGGGATCGTGCTTTGGGCGGCGCCGGGGATCGCCGCAATGCGGTTGAAACCGAAGCGCTGAGCGGCCGCGACGAGTTTGGCCGCTCCTAGGCTGGCGCCGAGCGGGGCGAAGACCGAGTTGCACGACTCGGCGAAGGCTTCGCCGAGCGTTCCGCCGCAGACCTCGCCGCCAGCATTGGAGATACGGAAGCCGGAGAGTTCAATCCCTGACATGAACGGGTAGGTCGACGTCGTGCTGGCAACCCCGGCGTCGAGCGCGCCAGCTGTCGTGATTATCTTGAAGGTCGAACCGGGCGGCTGAAGCAGCGAGAAGGCCTGGCCGGCGAAGGCTTCGATCGCCCCGTTGCGCGGGTTGAGTGCAACAACCCCGCCCTGGCGGCCGAACATCGCGTTGATCGCTGCCTGCTCGACGCTCGGCACGATCGTTGTGCGGACTTTCTCTCCGGGACTTCCCGCCGAGCGGGCGATGACTCGGTTGCCAGCGCTCAGCGTGCCGGCTGGCAACCCGGCGAGCTGAGGCTGAAAGATCAGCTCGAGGCCGGAAAGGCCAACCGGTGCATCGGGCGGGATGCCGAGCGCGTTGATCTCCAACGCTCGCGCCGGTGGGATTGGGCCGAGCTGGCCCACGACCTCGCTGGCGATTGCTGGCAGCGGCGATGTACGCGCCGGCCCTTCGGCCAGCACCTGGCGATCTTTCGTTAGCAGCGAGCCGCGCTCTCCCATCGTCGTGTTGCGCGTCAGTTGCTGACCAGGTCGTAGGTTGGGGAAGGCGTTTGAGGGGATCCACGCGATCCTCGTGTTGTCGCCGTCTTCAACCGTTTGCAGGATTACGTCGCCTCGAATAGTGCCGAAGATTCGGGTGCGGACCCTCAGCGGGAGCCGCCAACGGCCGTCGCCGATCTCTTGCGGCTCGCCCGCCCTGACCGATCGCTCGCCAGCGGTCGCGGTTGCGAGTGTCGTTCGGTTCGATTGGGCGAAGTCGAGCAGCGGCGTGATGCGCTTGGCTTCTTCGCTTAGTTGCGCGTGCATCGTTGCCCAGTCGGCCTTTGACCAAGCCTGCGCGTAAGCGCGCGCTTCGCTCTCGCCGGCAGCCCCCGAGCTGGCCCCAGCGATCGCCCCGACGAGGAACGCCAAGGCGGCGACGGCCGCTACGGGAATCGCGCGCCGACGGACGAGCTCGTGGCGCCTCTCAGCCTCGGTGCGTTCCTTTTTAGAGCGCTCACGCGCTGTCGGTCGTCTCGCTCGTGGCTGTTGTGGCTTCTCGCTCATTACTGGCTGACGACCGTCATTTGAAGGTAACTATCGCGCAGGTCAGACCGGGTCACGTCTGACAGGTCGCTACGCTGCGGCGCGATGGGTAAGACGCTGATCATCGCCGAGAAGCCTTCCGTGGGGGAGGATCTCGCTCGCGTGCTGCCGGGCCCATTCAAGAAGAAGGCAGGCACCTCAGAGAAGCGATCACGAGCTCTCGAAGGCCCCGATCACATCATCAGCTGGGCGATCGGCCACCTCGTTTCGCTCGCCGATCCGGATGCCTACGACGAGAAGTTCAAGAAGTGGCGGATGGCCGATCTGCCGATCGTCCCGACCAAGTTCAAGCTCGAGGTCCGCGACGAACGCGCGCAGAAGCAGATGAAGGTCGTCCGTGAGTATCTGCGCAGCGATGAGGTGGATCGCGTTGTGAACGCCTGTGACGCCGGCCGCGAAGGCGAGCTGATCTTCGCTTACCTCTACGAGAAGTCTGGCTCCAAGAAGCCGGTCGAGCGGCTCTGGCTCTCCTCGATGACGGAGTCGGCGATGCGCGAAGCACTAGAACACCTGCGGCCCTCGAGCGAGTTCGCGCAGCTCGAAGCGGCCGCACGCTCACGTTCCGAGGCCGACTGGATCGTTGGCATGAATGCCACCAGGGCTGCAACGATCCGTCTGCGCTCATCGTTCGACGGCGCCGTCTCGCTCGGTCGCGTGCAGACACCAACGCTGGCGATCCTGACGCGCCGCGAGGAGGAGATTCGCGCCTTCGTCCCGGAGGCCTACTGGCTCGTCGACGCCAAGTTCGCCACCGACGACGGGCGCCGCTATGAGGGCCGCTACCACGCCGGGGCCAAACCGCGGATCGATACGCAGGCCACGGCCGATCAGATCGTCGCCGCGGTCAAGGGGCAGCGCGGCAAGATCACGAAGCTCGACAAGACAAAGAAGACCGAAAAGCCGGCGATGCTTTACGACCTCACTTCGCTCCAGCGCGACGCCAACACGCGCTTTGGTTTCTCGGCCAAGCGGACGCTCGGCGCGGCGCAACGCTGCTACGAGGAGCACAAGGCGCTGACCTACCCGCGGACCAACTCGCGCTTTTTGACCAGCGACATCGTCGCCGAGATCAAACCAACGGCCGAGCAGGTGGGGCGCGACGCCGAGTATGCGGCGGCCGCCGAATATGTGACTGGGCTCGACCTGTTGCCGCTAGGCCGCGTCGTCAATGACGAGAAGGTCGGCGACCATCACGCGATCATCCCGACCAACGCTGAGCACAAGCTCGACAAGATGAGCTCTGACGATCGCCGCATCTATGACCTCGTCGTGCGCCGCTTCCTCGCGATCTTCCACCCCGACGCTGAGTTTGAGAACACGCGCGTCGAGACGACAGTCGCTGAGCATGTTTTCCGCACCCGCGGCAAGGTTTTGATCGTCCCCGGCTGGCGCTCCGTCTACGGTGAGCTCGCCGACGGAGCCAAGACCGCCGCCGAGGAAGACGAAGGGCGCGACCAGACTCTGCCGAAGCTGGAGCTCGAGGAAGCTGTTGATACGAGCGAAGTTGAGTCGCTCGAGAAGGAGACGAAGCCGCCGCGGCGCTACTCCGACGCTTCGCTACTGGGAGCGATGGAGACGGCAGGCAAGCTTGTCGATGACGACGAGCTGCGCGAGGCGATGAAAGAGTCAGGGATCGGGACGCCGGCCACGCGCGCCGCGATCATCGAGCGACTAATCGACGTTGGCTACATCGAACGCGAAGGGCGCGCGCTGGTGCCGACCGAGAAGGGGATGAACGTGATCCGCCTGCTCGACGGCCACCCGCTGACCGAGCCCGCCTTGACCGGCGAGTGGGAGCATCGCCTCGAGCAGATCCAGGAAGGAACCGAGACGCGCAAGAAGTTCATGGCCGACATCAAGAAGTTCGCGGTCGACACGATCGGCGAGATCGATACCAAACTCAAGGACGCGAAGATTCCGCGCGCCAATCTCGGGCCGTGCCCGGTCTGTGGCGCCGACATCATCGAGAACCGCAAGGGCTACTCCTGCTGGTCTCGTGAGGATCCGGGCTGCGGCTTTGTGATCTGGAAGGGCAAGGTCGGCAAGCAGCTGCCGGCGGCGATCGCCCGTGAGCTGATCACGACCGGCCGCACGGAGAAGCAGATCGCCGGTTTCAAGGGCCGCAGCGGTCGTTCATTCCGCGCCAAGCTCGCGCTGCAGCAATCCGACGAAGGCAAGTGGCGGGTCGAGTTCAACGAGGCCTGGGCGAAGGAGGGCGCGAAAGCACCGGCCGCCGAGGACGCGACCGCCGACGCCGACGCAATCGCTGAGGCCGAAGCCGCAAAGGCCGCCACGGCTGACCGCGTGGACTCCGCCGACGAGGCCGCTTGAGCCTGCGCCTCAGGCGCGTCAGTTTCTACCGGTCGGCGGCGACCACATTCGAATGCCGCTGAAACTTGCTACAGGGCCGGTCAACTCCGGCAAGGCGGATCTTGTGCTCGAGGCAGTCGGCGAAGCCGCCGCCGCCGGCTCCGATCCAGTCCTCGTAGTCCCGACCTCCGCCGATTCCGACCTTTTGCGCCGCGACCTCGCCCGACGCGGCGTCACCGCGGCGGTCCGTGTGACCGGGTTCAGCGGGCTTTGGGAACAGATCGCCCGTCGGCTCGAGTTTGACCCTCGACCGCTCTCGAGCTTCCGCTTGCAGCGAGTCGCGCGAACAGTCACTGACGAGGCGCTGGTCGCTGGCGATCTGCAGGTGCTGGCTAGCTCCGCCTCGGGCGACGGATTTGCCTCGGCGCTCGTCTCGCTGGCCGAGGAACTCGGCGCAGTGCGAGCATCGGCGGAGAAGTTCGATCGAGTGATGGCGGCCTGGGGCGATGCGACGCCGAGCCGAGCTGAGTACGCGAGAGAGGTTGCGATTCTGTACCGGCGCTACCGCGAGCGGCTGCTTCAGATCGGTTGCCGGGACAACTCCAGCTACGTCGTTGAATTACTGGGCCGGTTGGAATCCGACCCCGCCCGATGGCTTTCGTCACCGGTCTTCTGCTACGGCTTCGACGACTTCGGTTTGACGCAGCTTGACACGATCAGAGCACTCAGCGAGCTAGCCGATGCACCGGTCACGATCTCATTTCCGTTTGAACAGCGAGTCGCTTTCGACGGACGGACATCGATCAACCAGCAGCTGCTCGAGCTTGCTGGCGACGGAGTAATAGTCCAACCGGTCAGCGGCGCCCATTATCTCCCTGAGAGCGCCGAAACGCTCGCCGGGTTCGAGCGCGGACTTTTCGAGCTCGAGGCCGCCGCGGTAGCGCCAGGTGATGCTGTCGAGGCGATCGTTGGCGGCGGTGAGCGCGCCGAGATGGAGCTCGTTGCCGCGCGTGCGGCGGCGCTGATTGGCGCCGGGCTTAGGCCCGAACAGATCGCGGTGGCGATCCGAGACCTCGACGATGCTGCACCCCTGATCGAAGAGGTCTTCGCTGCCAACGGCGTCCCGATAGCGATGAGACTGCGCGTCACGATCGGTGACACGGTGCTGGTGGGGGGAATCTTGGCGCTGCTCACTTGCGCACTGTGCGAACCACCGGATGACGATCAGAGCGGCCGCTTGGCCAGGTCGTTTCTCACTTGGTTGCGCACTCCAGGGGCAGTTGGTAGCGGCTACTTAGATCGCGTCAACCGGCTTGAGCAGATGGTGCTCATCGGTCAGATCCAATCGCTCAGCGAGGCCGAGGCCTGTTGGCTTGAACTGACCGGTTTCGATCGGAACATCGCGCTCGACAATCTGCGCGGCGGCTTTGCTGAAGGCCAGCAGCAGGGGTATCGGCGAGCGGCAGAACAAGCGCGCCGAGTTTTGGCCTCCGCCAGCGGCGCCGGCGAGGCGCCGATCCTCGGCCGCCAGCAGCTCAGATCGGCTGAGGCACTCGGCGATCTGATCGTCGGGTTGGACGATCTTGACTGGCTGGTTGAAAAAGACCCAGCGCTGGCACCGAGCTCGGCAGACCTCATTCGCGAGCTGGCTGCGCGCCAGATTGAGGTCGGCGAAAGTCTCGTCGTCGGCGCGGTGAGCGTCGCGCTGCCCCTTTCACTGCGAGCGCGGCGAGTTGATTCTCTGATCGTGGCACGGATGCAGGAAAGCCAATACCCCAAGCGTCGGCGCGAGGATCCCTTCCTCGACGACCAATCCCGCATCAGCGCTGATCGGGCCGCGGTTGCCGCCGGACTGAATCCGATCTGGCCGGCGGAGCCGACCGATCGCCTGGCCGACGAGCGCCATCTCCTTCACGCGCTGCTTTCGCGTGCCGAAGGGCGGCTGATCTATAGCCACCACCGTCGCAGCGACCGTGGCGAGCTTGCCAACCCGACACTATTTCTCGATGACATTGAGCAGCTTCTCGATCCGCCTCCAGCTCCGATCACTCGCCTGCTCGGGGCGATCGCGTGGGAGCCGATCAGCGGCGAACCGAGGCTCGCTCCTAGCGACTACCAACGTCACCTCGGGGCAATCGCGCCTGAGGATCAGCTTCAGCCACAGTACGACGTGACTGAACCTCACGCCCTTGCGGCCTTAGCGGGACGCGAGGTTTGGTCGACTACCGCGATTGAGCTCTATCTGCGTTGCCCGATGAGTTGGTTGATCGAGCGCTTCCTTCGGCCAGAGCGGCTGGAGCCGGAGCGCGGGCACCTCGCTTACGGCACCTCGGTTCATACGGCGCTCGAGCAACTGTTCAAGCGGTTGCCGCCGGAGCGTCGGCTAATCAGCGCCGAGAACTTGCCGCTGGCGTTGGAGCTGCTGGCTGGGGTAGTTGCTGTGATCGAGCCCAGTTCAACCGATCCAGTTCTCGATCAGATTCGCCGCCGTCAGATCTTCCGCGCCGTCTCCTCTTACCTCGAGCACGCCGCTGGCTCCGGCACGCAGTTTGTCCCCGACGAGTTCGAGCTGAGGTTTGGCTTTGACGGCGATCCCCCGGCCGACCTAGGCGACGGACTTGTCCTGAAGGGACAGGTTGACCGCGTCGATCGGCTCGGCGATCAGGCGATCATCATTGACTACAAGTCGGGATCAGCCACCAACAACTGGGGCGCGAAGAAGTCTGTCCGTGAAGGCCTGCTCCAGAACGCTCTTTACTCGTTGGTCGTTGAGCAGCAGCGCAGCGGCGTTGAGGTGGTCGGTGGTCTCTACCAGGCGGTCAGGGCGACCGACGCGCTGAAGGGGAGGCCACGCGGGGCAATCAGTGCCGAGGCTGACGATCAGCGCAGCGACATCGTCGGCGGCGACCGGATCGACGCCGATGCCTTCAGAGAGCTTCTCGCCGATGCGCGCCAAGCCGCGATTGACGCGATTGCAGCAATCGAGCAAGGAAAACTGGAGCCAACGACACCTGAAGGGTGTGCCTTCTCCAGTAACAAGGGATGCGCCTACCCTGGCATCTGCCGGAGGCTCCTATGAGTACGACAGATGAAGCTTCGCGGCTTTGGGACGGCGAGCAGATGGTTGGGCCGCATGGCCCGCTAAACCCCGAGCAGGCTCTGGCCGTTGCCGATCGCGCCGCTCCGCTGCTCTTGGAAGCGAGCGCTGGCGCCGGTAAGACGCTGGTGCTAGTTGAGCGCTTCGTTCGTGATGTGATCGAAGGCGACGGGGAGGGTCAGGTGCTGGCTTGCGACCAGATTCTTGCGATCACCTTCACGAAGAAGGCTGCGGCTGAACTGCGGGAGCGAATTCGGCTGCGACTGGCTGCCTTGGCGAGCGGCGACGATCCACTCGCGCCGCGAGCTCGCGCGGCGCTTGCCGAGCTCGATGGCGCTTGGATCTCAACGATTGACAGCTTCTGCGCCCGCCTCTTGAGGCGGCACGCGCTGCTGGCCGGGGTGGACCCCTCATTCAGCGTTGTTGAGGACGCCGACCTTTCAGCGTTGCGAGACGTGGCCTTCCGGCTCGCCACCGAACAGATGCTCGCTGGCGCCGACCGCGATCAGGCGATTGAATTGCTGGCGGCGGAAGGAACAGACCGCGTTGGCAAGCAAGTGGTGGCAACAGAGATCGGCCGCATCTATGACCGCAAGCGCAACGCAGGCGAGCAGTTCCCGCACCTGCCCAAGCTCGCGAAGGAGGACGACCCGCGCGGCTGGGTTGCGCTGCTCGACGCATTTCTGCTGAGCTACGGGGAGCAGTTTGCCGCCGCTAAGCGCGACGCGGGTGGCTGCGACTTTGCAGACGTCGTATTCGCCGCGCGCAACCTGCTGCGCAACCACGAGGCGCTGGCCGACGAGTATCGCGAGCGTTTTCAGCGCGTCTTGATCGACGAATTCCAAGACACCAATGGCTTACAACTGGATCTCTTCTTGGCGCTAGGAGTCCCTTCGCGCTTCCAGGTTGGCGATCCACTGCAGTCGATCTACGGATTCCGTTTTGCGGATCTTGAGATCTTCCGCGCTGTCGGGGAGGAGCACCAGAAGTCCGGCCGCCGCCTAAACCTGACGCGCAACTATCGCTCCGACGTTGAAATACTCGAGACGATCAATGCAGGCTTCGCTGAGGCTCATCTGATTACCGGCATCGATTGGGTGCCGATTGAGGCTCCCGCAGGCGCTCGCGCGGCGGCCGCCGAAGCGCCGTTGGTTGAGCTGCTGTTCACAGACACTGTTGCGTGGAAGGGTCAGGAGCTAACGGCGAGCGAGGCCGAGGCCCGGCTGGTCGCAAGTCGAATCCGTAGGCTCTTGGACGAGCACCAAGGCGATGATCAGGTTGGGCCCGGACATGTAGTGGTTCTGCTGGAGACGCGAACGCAGATGGGGCTGTATCGCGACGAGCTCCGACGGCTCGACATCGACGCGGTTGCCGACGGCAGCGATCAGTGGTGGGAACGCCAGGAGCTGACCGACCTGCTCTGTCATCTGCGGCTCCTAGCCAACACCAAGGACGATAAGCAGCTGCTCCATTCTCTGCGCTCGCCGATCTGCTCGATTGGGGTTGAGACGCTGGTTCTGCTTGGTGCGATGCGCGAGAACCGCGAGGCAGGCAGCCTCTTCGAAGCGTTCGAGCAGGCCTGCT
>CAMDBT010000034.1 GCA_945889475.1 Bifidobacterium breve | reverse complement strand
GCTGGGCCGGTCGGGTGTGCTGGGCCGGTCGGGTGTGCTGGGCCGGTCGGGTGTGCTGGGCCGGTCGGGTGTGCTGGGCCGGTCGGGTGTGCTGGGCTTGTCGGGTGTGCTGGGTCGGTCGGGTGTGCTGGGCTTGTCGGGTGTGCTGGGTCGGTCGGGTTTGTCCGGAGCGCTCGGCCGGTCGGGAGTGCTCGGCTTCTCGTCGGGCTTGCCGCTGCCGGGGTTATTGGGCCGGCTCGGAGATGGCACGCTCGGGGTCGGGACACTCGGGGAAGGCCAGATCGGCTGTACGCGGCCGCGTCCATCGTCCCCACCTACACCGTCGCCGTCGGGGCGTGGCACGGTTGGCAATGGCGCGAACACTGGGCTGATCGGCTCGGCGTACTGCTGCGTCGCGGGCGCTTGACCCGGTACACCTTCTACCAGCGGCTGGTCACCGGGGATCGGCGCGCCAGCGGCGCCGTCGAACCCAGCGGGCGCTTGGCCGCCGTCGCGTGGGCCACTGTTTCCTAAGCCGCCGGCGCCAAAGCCAAGACCCGGAATCAGTGCCGCCGGTCCACCGCCGATCGCGCTGGCGCCGGCCGCGCTGGCGCGGAGGATTGCTCCGGCTGGATCGGATTTACCGCCTTGGTCGATTACCTGACTGACCTTTGGTGCCGCCGTCGCTACCGCAGCGACTGAGACCACCACTGCGCCAGCTTTCATCGCGCTAGTCGCCAGCGCGTTGCCGCCACCGTCTGCGAGAACCTCGGCGATGCGGTGGCTCAGGTCCGAAGCGGGTGCACGCTGCCCGTCGGCTAGCCACATCGCGAGCGGCAGCGGCGTCAGTGCAGTTACAGCTGTACGCACCTGCGCGCGCGCGCGGTGGACTAGCTGGCGAACGCCGGCATCGCTGACGCCAAGATCAATCGCGACATCTGCATGCGTGCGGCCATCGACGGCGACGGCGAGCAGCGCCGCCCGTTGACGCTGCGGCAGCTCGGCGATCACGTTCAGCGCGCTACGGACCTCTTCGTTCTGCTCGAAGATCGCGTGGGGGCTAAGCGCTCCGTCGGTCGCTTCAATCAGTTCAAGATCTCCGGATTCAGATCGGTTCATTGCGTTCAGGGCTCCGTTGTGGACGATGCGGTAGAGCCAAGGGCGCAGATCGCGGACCTCGGTTCCCGTAGTCAGCGCCGACCAGGCACTTAAGAACGCCGCTTGGACAACCTCCTCAGCCCTCGCCTCACTCAGAAAACGCTGCGCATAGCGCGTTAGCGCCTTGCGGTAGCGCCCAACGATCGCCTCAAAAGCGCGCTCATGGCCGCAGCCAGCGAGCGACGCCAGTCGCTCGTCGGACTGGGTTCCAAGTAGGGATACGGAAATGTGGGGTGTCACCGATGCTCCTGAACTACAGACAACGGTACTCCCCTTTTGTGACGCTCGCGCCCGATAAATAAACCGATTGCGAAGAAAAGAGCGGAAGAGCTAGGAAAATTCGGCGTTTTCGTGTGGTCCGACGCAGGCAATCGAGAGCTTTTCGGGGTCCACACGCCGCGCTGCCTCAGCCACCTCGTCGTATGTAACGGCGTCGATTGCAGCGATCGCGTCATCAGGATCGAAGCTTTCGCGGTGAACGATCGCTCGCCCGGCTGCGTAGCCGGCAACCGAGTTGGTGCTCTCGAACGAGAGCACGCGGCGCCCGGCGACATAGGCGCGGGCACGGTCAACCTCCTCCTCGGTCGGTCCGTCGGCGGCAAGCTCAGCGACGATCTCCTTCATCCGCGTGAACGCCTCGACCGTTTTCGCTGACTCCAGGCCAGCGCCCAGAACTAGCGCGCTGTAGTCGCTGGCGACGTGCGCCATCGAGAAGACCGAGTAGGCGAGGCCGCGCTGCTCACGGATTTCATCGAAAAGCCTTGAACTCATCGAACCGCCTAGCAGCGTCGAGTAAATCCCAAAGGCGACTCGTTGGCTGGCATCGCTGGGGTCAAGGTCGGGCTGGTAGAGCATCCGCAGATGCGACTGGTTGCTGTCTCGCTGCTCGACCAGCGTTAGCGGCTCAAAAAGCGCTGGCGGCTCCGATGTCGGTGCTTCCGGCAGCGAGGGGAAACGGCCGAAGTAATCGTCAACCGCTCCGTTTGCCGGCACATGCGCC
Organism: Bifidobacterium breve; assembly: GCA_945889475.1. Taxonomy (GTDB): domain Bacteria; phylum Actinomycetota; class Thermoleophilia; order Solirubrobacterales; family Solirubrobacteraceae; genus F1-60-MAGs163. The sequence continues at coordinate 11,846 of CAMDBT010000034.1, read as the reverse complement.
AAGTTTCCGACGATGAACGCGCCGCCGTGCTGCCCGGCCCAGCGGCGCTCGCGGAAGGCGACGATCGCCTCACGCGTAAAGCTTTCGATGTGCTGCTCGGGGCCAAGGACGGTGCGGCCGAGCGGGTGGTCGCCAAAACCGGCGCGCTCGATCAGATCGCCAGCAACCGAGGCTGGCTCGTCCTTGTAGCGCTGGATCTCCTGAATCACGACGCCACGCTCCTTATCGAGCTCTTCGGCGTCGAGCTTTGGGCGACCGACGAAATCGGTCAGCAGGTCGATTGCCTCAGGCGCCGATTCGGCCCGCACCGTGATGTGAAAGGCGACGAGATCGTGGCTTGTGTAGGCGTTGAGCGAGCCACCCATTCGCTCTGCCGTCTCATTGACCTTGCGGTAGTCGTCGTAGATCTGGCCGCCCTTGAAGACCAGATGCTCGAGAAAATGGGCCATCCCGTTCTCTTCCGCGCGCTCGCTGCGGGCGCCGGCGTCGAAGGCGACGAGGATCGTTGTGGCCCTCGTCCCATCAATCGCGATGCGGTGAATCGGTAGTCCGTTGGTGGCGGTGCTGGTCGAGATGATGGCCATTCGATGACGATAGCGGCGCAGTCGCATGCGCTGAGGCCTCATTTAGCTGCAATCGCGGCTGCAGATCGCCTCGTGGGGAGGAATCCTGTGGGGTGGGGCTAACCTCGCAGCAATGGCCGCTACGGAGAAAGAACTGCGCCTGCGCGACTCGCAGCTGGCTCAGCGCAAGGATGCTGCGGCCGCATCCGGCCGCCCCGGCGACCCTGCCAACGCGATCGAGTGCCGCGGCGTCACCAAGCGCTACGACATCAGCAAGGCTGGCCTCAGCGGAACGACGTTCTCAATCCGCCGTGGTGAATTCGTCTTCCTCGTCGGGCCGACCGGCTCCGGGAAGTCAACGTTGATGCGGCTGCTGATCAAGGAGCTCGAGCCCGACGAAGGCCAAATCCTCGTCGCCGGCCGCGATCTTGCCGAGCTTAACCACAAGCAGTTGCCGTTCTATCGCCGCAACCTCGGAGTCGTCTTCCAGGACTTCAAGCTGCTGCCCGATCGCACGGTCAACGAGAACGTCGCCTATGCGCTGCAGGTGACCGGTAGTTCACGCGCTGAGATCCGCGAGAAGGTGCCGGACATTCTTCGCTTGACGGGCCTCGCGACGAAACTCCATCACTACCCCGATCAGCTCTCCGGCGGCGAGCAGCAGCGCGTCAGCATCGCCCGAGCCTTCGTCAATGCGCCGCCGCTGCTGCTGGCCGACGAGCCGACCGGCAACCTCGACCCCGAAACTTCGATCGGCATCATGCAGCTGCTCTACCGCATCAATCGCACCGGGACGACGGTGCTCGTCGCGACGCACGATTCGGCGATGGTTGACCGCATGCGCCGCCGCGTCCTCGAGCTCGCCGAAGGCGTCGTTGTCCGTGATCAGCTCCAAGGACAATATGCGCCGACCGAGATGACGACGGCTGAGTTTGGCGCACTGCTGCGCGAGCCTTCGCCCGAGCCCCAGCGCGCGCCGAAGAAGCGCGAGCCGGGCGACGACTTCGACGAGGCCTTCCGCGACTGATGAGCATCCGCTTCTTTATCCGCGAGGCATTGAGCTCAATCTCGCGCAACGCTGTGCCGAGTTTCGCTGCGCTGGCCTCGGTGCTGGTCACGCTGCTCGTGCTCGGCGTCTTCATCCCGATCGTCCAAGCGACTACCGGAGCAGCCAACGACGTCCGCGGCCAAGTGATCGTCAATGTCTACATGAAAAGCGATGCGACCCCTGACGATGTTCAGCGCGTACGCGGTCAGGTGGAGGCGCTCGATGGAGTGAAGTCGGTCCAGTTCATCAGCAAAGAGACCGCTTACGCGAAGGAACGGCGCAAGAATCCGGATGCCTACGACCTGCTCGGCTCCAACCCGCTGCCCGACACGCTCCGCGTGACGCCGAAAGACCCTGACAACGCGCTGGCGCTGGTCAGCGCGATTGAGCCGGAGACGCCGGGCGGGGGACGGACGACAATCGACCCCTCGATCGAATCGGTTGGCTCATCAAAGGACAACACCGACAAAATCTTGACCGCCACGCGAGTAGTCAAGCTGACGACCGGGCTGTTGGCTGCGCTGCTGATCATCGCCTCGGTACTGCTGATCTCGAACACGATCCGCCTCTCGGTCTTCTCGCGCCGCCGCGAGATTCAGGTGATGAAGCTGGTCGGCGCGACAGACGGGTTCATCCGCTGGCCGTTTGTGCTCGAGGCGGTAATCCTCGGCGCCCTAGGCGCGCTGCTGGCGATCCTCCTCCTCGGCGTGATGAAGATTGCGCTGGTAGATCCGCTGGTCAACGACTTCGCGCTGCTCTCAGCCCCGAGCACAATCGGATTTGGCGTCCTCGTTGCGATCCTGCTCGGCGCCGGCATCGCTGTCAGCGCGCTCGGCTCGGCGATCTCAATGCGCCGCTTCCTGCAGGTTTAGGCACCGCCTAGAAGAGCTTGCGCTCTTTCGGCTCTACCCTCTCTTTGAGCGGTGTGATCCGCGCCCCGATGATCGATGTCCTCACGCCGCATAGTCATATCCCTGCTTGTAGTTGTTCTCGCCGCTGGCGCTGTTGTTGCCGTGATCTTGGCGCTGACAATCGGAGTCTGGATCGGCGGCAGGCACGGTGACCTCGTCCCCGCGCCGTTCCGCGGCGCGTTGGTCGGTAACAGTGATGAGATTTTCGTCAATCAGGCGCTCGATGTGATCGACGACAGCTACTACCGCAAACTCCCGCCCGGCGAGCTAGCGAACGCTGCGATCGCTGGCGCCGTCAAGAAGCTCGGCGACCGCTTCTCGACCTATTTCACTCCGGCCGAATACGCCAAGTTCAAGCAGTCTCAGGCCAGCAGCTTCACGGGGATCGGCGTGACAGTAGATCGCAGCAAGCGCGGGCTGGTGATCCGCTCGGTCTACAAGGGTTCACCGGCGCAGGCGGTTGGAATCGAAGTTGGTGACCAGATCGTCGAAGCCAACGGTCACTCGCTGAACGGTCTCACGACCGAGCAGTCATCGCAGCTGGTCAAAGGCCCGGCTGGCACGAAGGTACGTCTCAAGCTGGTCCACGATGGCAAGCAGCGCACGGTGGTCGCCACTCGGCGCGCGATCAACGTTCCTGTCGTTGACTCGACGATGAAGAATGTGTGCGGCACGAAGATCGGAGTCGTCGCGCTTTCGTCGTTCACCTCCGGTGCCCACTCGGAGGTTTACGCGGCGCTGATAAAGCTCAAGAAGAAGGGCGCGCAGGCCTACGTCTTCGACCTGCGCAACAACGGCGGTGGGCTCGTCGACGAAGCGAAGCTGATCGCCAGCGCCTTCCTCGCCGAAGGGCCGATCGTCACGATGCGCGGGCGCAACGTCCCGACGCACACGCTCGAGGCGACCGGCGACGCAGTCGTGCCGAAGGCGCCGCTCGTCGTGCTCACCAACGGCGGCAGCGCATCGGCCTCGGAGCTGGTCGCTGGCGCGCTCCAGGATCGTGGCCGCGCCACGTTGGTAGGTGAGAAGACCTTCGGTAAGGGAGTCTTTCAGCAGGTGATCGAACTCTCGAACGGTGGCGCGCTTGACATTACGGCCGGTCAGTACTTCACGCCGAACGGGCGCAACCTAGGTGGCAAGGGTGTCTCACAGGGCGCCGGGTTGAAGCCCGACCTGCTGGTCAAACAGCCTCGCGAAGCCACTGAGGACCTAGCGCTGCGCGCAGCGCTAGCCAAGCTCGGTGGCTGCGCCAGCGTGAAGTAGATGACGCCGCCACCAAGAGAGGAACGCGCCGCCGGTCAGCCGCAGGTCGTGCTGCTCGAAAAGCGCGGCCAATTCTTGGTTGGGCAGCCGTTCTTTGAGCCCGGCCAGCAGATCAGCATCTTCAAGCCACCGGCCAAGGCGAAAGCCGGAAAGCTGGCGCTGATAGCGACGCCCGGTGCGCGTTCGCGTAACGCACGAGCGAAGCTGCTGCGGCTGCTCGGCAGCCCGGGAATCGCGAGCAACGTACTGGAGGCGCTGATGCTCGACCGCGGCCTGCGTCGCCGCTTCCCGAAGGCAGTTTTGGCAGCCGCTGCGGCGGCCCGCGAAGACCCCCACAGGCAGGCTGGCCGCCGCGACCTTCGCGCGCTTACGACCTTCACCATCGACCCTTCGAGCGCGAAAGACTTTGACGACGCGATCTCGGCCGAGAAGCTGAGCGATTCACGTGCGCGGGTCTGGGTTCACATCGCCGACGTGACCGCCTACGTGCGGCCCGGCGACCCGGTAGACCGTGAAGCGCAGCGCCGCGCCACCAGCGTCTACGTACCGGGCGCCGTCGAGCCGATGCTGCCCGAGGCCTTGTCCAATGACGCCTGCTCGCTGGTTCCTGATCAGGACCGCCTGGCGGTCACGGCTGAGCTTGAGTTCGATCGCGCGAAGCTAGTCTCCAGCAGCTTCTACCGTTCGACGATCCGCTCCGACAAGCGCCTCAGCTACGAGGACGTTGACGAGATCTTTGCTGGCGAGCGGGAGGCGCAGGCGCCATGGGCCGAGCCGCTCGCCGCTGCGCGCGAAGTCTCGGCCCGGCGCGACGAGGCGCGCCGCGCCGGTGGCGCGGCGCTGGCAATCGAGTCGGTGGAACCGGAGTTCTCGTTCGACAAGCAAGGCCACGTCGCCGATTCGGTCGCCAGCATCCAGACCGAATCACATCGCTTGATTGAGCACTTGATGATCGCCGCCAACGAGGCCGTCGCGACGCTCTGCAGCGAGCAGCGCCTGCCGACGCTTTACCGCATTCATGAGCCGCCTGAATCCGAGTCGGTCCAGCGACTGCTCGATCAGCTGGCATCGCTTGGTGTTGCCACGCCGGCCACAGCAGAACACCTTTCGTCGTCCGAGGCGGCGGAGCTCGTCGCGGCTGCCTCTCTGGCCGTTGACGAGCACGTCAAGCGCACCGGAGTGGCTCGCATGGGGCTCACCTACCTAGTCCTCCGCTCGCTCCGTCAGGCGCGCTACTCGCCAGCCAATCTAGGCCACTCCGGGCTCGGCCTCGCCAACTACTGCCACTTCACCTCGCCGATCCGCCGCTATCCCGATCTGCTCTGCCACCGAGCACTGCTTAGCGCCGTCGGCTGCGACGAGCAGGCGCCGCGCGCCGACCAGCTAGAGGAGATGGCGATCTGGACAAGCGAGCGCGAGCGCGACGCGATCCGCACCGAGCGGATCGCCGACGCGGTCGCCGGAGCATTCCTGCTGGAGCGCCGCCTAGTCGACCGCGGGAGCGACGAGCCTTTCGAAGGCGAGGTAACGGGCCTGATCGGTGCTGGGGTCTTCATCAGCTTCGATGACGGCGCGCACGAAGGTTTCCTGCCTGTCCGCACGCTGAAGGGCGATTGGTGGGAGCTCAACGAACAGGGAACGGTCATGACTGCCAGCCGCAGCGGCGGCACGATCCGCTTCGGTGATCGCCTGCAGGTCAAGGTCGACCGGATCGACAAGGCGCGCGGCCGCGTTGATCTTGTGCTCGCCGAGGATCCGCCTGCTCGCTAGGCTCGCTGGCGATGGCTAAAGCAGGCAAGAAGAAGGTCGCCCCGGGCGACGTCGCAACCAACCGACAGGCTCGCCACCGCTACGAGATCACCGAAAAGATCGAGTGCGGGATCGAGCTTCAAGGGACCGAGGTGAAGGCGCTGCGCGAGGGTGCAGTCCAGATCAAGGATGCCTACGCTCAGGTTTGGGAGCACGAACTTTGGCTGCACAACTGTCACATCTCGCCCTACGCGCCGGCCGCCGACAACAACCATCAGCCGGAGCGGGTCCGCAAGCTGCTCGCTAAGAGAGTCGAGATTGAACGGCTGGCGGGCGCGCTATCGCAGAAAGGCCTGACGCTGGTGCCGCTGCGGATCTACTTCAAGGGCCAGCACGCGAAGGTTGAGCTGGGGCTAGCGAAGGGCCGCGACCGCTTCGATAAGCGCCAAGCGATCAAGGAACGCGAAACCAAGCGTGACATCGACCGCGCGCTGCGCGAAGCGAACCGTTAGTCGTCGCGCTGGGTCAAGACCTCGTCGGCGGCTGCCTCCGCCTCTTCGAGCTCCGCTGCTACAAGTTCAAGCCCTGACTTCCAGAAGCCGGGGTCGGTCAGGTCGAGGCCCGCGATTTTTGCCAGCTCTTCGGGGCTGCGCGAGCCGCCGGCGGCGAGCATCTCAAGGTAGGCGGGCACAAACGCCTCGCCTTGTTTTAGGTATTGGCCGTAGACCGACAGAGCGAGCAGCTGGCCGTAGGCATACGCGTAGACGTAACCAGGGCTGCCGATGAAGTGGGGGATGTAGCTCCACCAGCAGCGGTAGTCGGGTGTGATCTCAACCGCGTCGCCGAGCAGCTCTTCCTGCGTCGCCTGCCAGTGGTCGCCGAAATCGTCGATCGAAAGCTCGCCCTGCTCGCGGCGGTGCGTGTGGACGGCCTCTTCGAAGCGGTTCATCGCTGTCTGGCGGAAGACTGTCGCGATCGAGTTCTCGATGTTCTCGGCCAGCAGGCTTAGGCGCGACTGTGGCGAATCGGCAGCCTCCAGCAGGCGGCGGAAGACGAGCGTCTCAGCGAAGACGGAGGCCGTCTCGCAGAGCGTCAGCGGCGTGTGCTGCTCGAAGATCCCTCGCGGGATCGCCAGCGCGGCATGGACGCCGTGGCCGAGCTCGTGCGCAAGCGTCATCACGTCGCGCCGTGTCGCCGTCCAGTTCAGCATCACGTAGGGATGGACGCTCGGCACGGTGTACGCGCAGAAGGCTCCGCCACGCTTTCCGGGGCGGGCGGGAGCATCGATCCAGCGCTGATCGAAGAAGCGGGCAGCTAGATCGCCCAGTTCCGGTGAGAAGTCGCGGTAGGCGTCGAGCACGACCGCCTTGCCTTCGTCCCAGCCGACCGTTGCATCGTCCTCGGCGATCGCTGCGGCGCGGTCGTAGTCGGCGATCCGCTCCAGTCCGAGCAGCTTCGCCTTCAGCCGGTACCAGCGGCGCGGCAGCTCGTTTGCCGCTTCGACCGCCTCGACCAGCGCCTCGACCGATTCGTCGCTTGCCTCGTTCGAGAGGTTGCGGCTCGAGAGCCAGGTCGGGTAAGCACGCAGGCGGTCGTCTGTCGCCTTGTCTTGGAGCAGCGTGTTGAACAGGTAGGCCCGCGTGCGCAGGCCAGGCTCCAGCGCCCGCGTGACCGCCTCGGCGGCGCCGCGACGTAGATCCCGCTGCGGCGAGTGGAGCAGACTGAGCGCTTGGTCGAGGGGAACCGGCCCGTCCTCCGTGGCAAGCTCGACGCGGATCGCGCTTGTTAGTTCGCTGAACAACCTAGACCAGGCGTCACGGCCGGTCACGGCCTTCTCGGCGATCAGCTTCTCTTCGGCTTCGCTGAGCAGGTGCGGACGGTAGCGGCGGATCGTCTGCAGGTAGTGGCGCGCCCGCTCCAAGCCATCTGCCTCTAGCAGCTGCCCGGCGCGCTCGTCATCGAGCTCTGCCCACTCCAGCTCAAAGAAGACCAGCTTGGTCTCAATCGCGGTCGCCAGCTGCTGGACTCGCGCCACCAGCGCGCCGTTGGCTGGGGCCTCTGTGTCAGCCGCGAAGCGAAGCTGGGCGTAGTTGCCGGCGCGGCCGACCAGCTCGCTGATCACCGCCAGCTCAGCGACGGCCAGCGCGAGGCCCGAGCCGTCCAGCTCTGCGACCTTGCCTGAATAGGTTGCCGCCAGCGCTTGGGCGCGTCGGTCGGCGTCGGCGAGCAGCGAATCGCACTGCTCTGGGCCGCCGCCGTCAACGAGATCCTCGAGCTGCCAAGTGACGTCATCTACCGCTTTTTTGCTCATCGGGCGAGGATAAGCGCAACTGAAAATCGCCGTCGGCAGGGTTTTGCGACGCTCTTTCTTCCCAAATAGCGGCTTCTTCGCCGCCAAGCTCTTGACGCGCTCAGAGGCGATCCCTATCTTCAATTTCAGACGCGGTGTCCGAGCCGCAAAGAGCGACGATCAGGGATGTAAGATCGCGCCTCCCTCACCGGAAAGCAGCCCAGCAATGGGCGGCAAGATGGAGCGAGGGGTCCCAAAGTGGCTCGGCCCGCGTCGCTTTATGTCCGCAGCCAGTTAGGCCGCGGCAGCGAGCCTGGCAAAGGCGCCCGCAGCGGCAATCAGCTCGCCCCAACTACCGCGCTCAACTACCTCTCCGCCGTCGAGCACGATGATTTCGTCGAACTCTTCGAGTCCTTCAACGGTGTGCGTGATCACCAGCATCGCGCGGCGGTCGCTGCGCTCGGAGCCAATCGCGCAGAGCAGCTCTCGCGCCCCCGCTCGATCGAGGTTCGCGGTTGGTTCGTCCAAAATCAGGACCTGAGATGGCGCCACGAAGCCACGCGCCAGCGCAATCCTGCCGCGCTGGCCGCCGGAGACCTCGGCGCCCTCCTCGCCGACCAGCGTCTCGATTCCTACGGGAAGCGACTCGATCCATTGGCCAAGGCCGGCCCGCGCCAGCGCGGCGACAATCTGCTCGTCGCTGGCCTCAGGGGCGGCAAGGCGGACGTTCTGCGCCACCGTCGTGGTGAACAGGTATGCATCCTGGCTGACGAGCCGCACTGCGCTTCGTAGCGCATCTTGGCTCAGCTCACGGATGTCGGTGCCGCCGAGCGTAACGCTGCCGCTGCTGGGGTCGAGAAAGCGCACGGCGCAGCTCGCCAGCGTCGTCTTGCCGGCGCCGCTGGCGCCGACCAGCGCAATCCGCTGGCCGGGAGCCAACGTCGCGCTCAGACCTCTGAGCGCTGGCTGCTGACGGCCTTCGAAGTGGACGCTGACGGCCTCCAAGCGGAGCGCACCGCCGAGCGGTACCGGCGCCGGGGCGGGAGGGTCGCTGACGGGGATCGCCGCCGCGGTGACGCGCTCAAGTCGCGCCGCGGCCTGCGCACAGGCGGTAAGCCGCTGAGCTGCGTCGGGTAGTCCGACGACGGCCTCGAAGGCGCCGATCGTGAGAAACACGATGCCCGCTAGCAGCACGCCATCGAGCTGTCCGTCGGCGGTGGCCGCAGCGCCGATCGCGGCAACGGCGATCATCGCCGCGCCGCCGATCGCCACTCCGGCGCCACTGGTAAGGCCACTGATCCACGCGCCCGGCCGTTCGCTGGCTGCCAGCTTCGCGTCGGCCGTCTCAATCCGCTCGGCCCACTGCCGTTCGCGGCCATAGACGGCCAGCTCGGCTGCGCCGCCGACCAGTTCAACGAGCTCGGCGCTGAGCTGCGCGCGCGCCGGCGCTTCGCGCAGCCCTGAGCGCCTGCCAGCGCGCGCGGCGAGCGCTGGCAGCAGCAGCCCGGCGATCAGCAGTCCGGCGACCAGCACTAGTGCGCCGGCAGGCAGCACGATCGCCACGGCCGCGGCCAGCAGTGCGATTGCGAGGATTCCAATCAGCGGCGGTCCGAGCGCGCGCAGATAGAGATCTTGAAGCGTGTCAACGTCGCCGATGAAGCGGCTCAGCGCGTCGCCGCTTCGGATCCCGCGCAGCCCTTCCGGCACCAGCGGGATCAAGCGCTGGAAGAAGCGCACCCGCAGGTCGGCCAGCACGCGGAAGGCAAGGTCGTGAGAGACGAGCCGTTCGCCGTAGCGCAGCAGCGCCCGCGCGATCGCGAGTGCGCGGACAGCGACGGTGAAGATCGTCAGCGTCAAGATCTCCGGCCGGAGCGCCGCCTTGCTGATCAGTACGCCGGCCACCGCGAGCAGGCTGACGGCGGCCAGAATTGCGCCGGCGCCGAGCACGATTGAGAGCGTCAGTTGCCCGCGGTGCCCGCCGACGAGGCGCGCGGCGCGTAACAGCGCTCCCCAGCGGTCGGTCTCTGGCGCGGGTGCCTGGATCGCGCTCATCGCTGCTCTTCCCCGTCAACGACGATCGAGTCACGCAGCGTGATGATCCGATCGGCCGCCGCCGCCAGCGTCGGCCGGTGGACGATCAGCAGCACGCTCCGTGACCGGCTCAGCCGCGCAATCGAGTCACCGATCTCAGCCGACGACTTGGCGTCAAGGTGCGCCGTCGGCTCGTCGAGGATCACGAGCGGCGCGTCACGGAGGAAGGCCCGCGCCAATGCCACGCGCTGCGTCTCACCGGCCGAGAGTCTCCGCTGGCCCTCGCCGAGTTGGGTTTCAAGCCCTTGCTCCAGCGCATCAATCAGCGGCTCAAGGCCCGCGTCGGCGCAGGCCGCCAGCAGCTCCGCTTCGTCGGCATCCGGTCTGCCGAGGCGGATGTTCTCGGCCAGCGTTGCGCTAAAGAGCGTCGGCCGCTGCGGCACCCAGGCGAGCTGCTGGCGCCACTCTTTCGGATCAACGTCGAGCAGATCGACCCCGTCGCAGACGATCCGCCCGGACTGCGGCTCAAGCAGCCGCAAGATCAACGCGGCGATCGTGCTTTTCCCTTGGCCGCTCGGCCCAACCAATGCGAGCTGCTCGCCGGGGTTGATCGTTAGGTTGACCGATTCCAACACGGCCTCGCCGCGGCCTTCGTAGGCGAAGCTGACGTTCTCCAGCACGAGTGGGCCGATTCGCGGGTCAGGCGACGGCAGCGGCGCCGCAGGGACGCTCACAGCGGCGGGCGTCTCAAGCACCTCAAAGCATTTGTTCGCGGCTGTCAGCCCGTCTGTACTGGCATGAAACTGCTGGCCAACCATTCGGATCGGCAGATAAAGCTCCGGTGCCAGTAGCAGCACCGTCAGCGCGGTCGCGAAGCCGAGCCCACCATTGATCAGCTGAATTGCCACCGCGGCCGCCACCAGCGCCGTCCCCATCATCGCTGCCAGCTCCAGAACGAGCGATGAGAGGAAGGCGATTCGCAGCGTCACCATCGTCTGCTCGCGGTACTGCTCACCGGTCTCGCGCAGAGTTTCAACTTGCCGCTGGGCACGGTCGTTGGCTCTCAGCGTTTGGAGCCCTTTGACGGCGTCGAGGAAGTGCGCGCTCAGAAGCGAGAGCGTGCGCCAGCGGCGCTCTGTTGCGGTTCTCGCTGCCAGCCCGATCAAGATCATGAAGAGCGGGATGATCGGCAGCGTGACGAGCAGAATTGTGCCGGCCGCAAGGTCGTGCGGGAAGACGTAGATCAGGATCACGACCGGAACGACGACCGCTAGCACCAGCTGAGGGAGGTAGCGGGCAAAGTAGGCCTCGAGCGAACTGAGCCCTTGCACGGCGTTGGTCACCAGTTCGCCGGCGCGCTGACCGCGCAGCCCGGCCGGGCGCTTCTCGAGTATCTGCGCCGTCAGGCTGGCGCGTAGCTCACCAACCACACGCCGCGCGCCGAGCCGACCGGATGTTTCAAAGCCAAAGGCGCAGAGCGCGCGCGCCGCGACAACGGCGACCAGGATCCACAGCTCGTCGCTGACCTGATCGAGCGACGCGCCGCCAGGGAAGGCGTCGGCGATCACGCGGCCGAGAAGAACGGCCTGCGCGACAACCAGCAGCGATGTTGCGACGCCAAGGCCGACAGCGCCGACCAGCGGCACTCGCGCCGAGCGCGTCGAGCGAAAAAGCTTTCGATCAAGACCGCGCGGAGCGCTCTGAGCGCGGCTTGCCAACTTAAGCCCGGGCGCTGAGGGCTTGATCGGGGCTGGCTTCAGACCCTCTTTGTGCTCCGCTCACAGAGACCAAGATTAGCGACGCAGCGCCCGCGGTGACCAACGGCGACGCTAGACTTGAAGAGCAGTTAGTTAGTACATCCCTAGGGGACGACAGGCTTCGACGTGGTCGGATCGTGGGGGTGGTTGCGAGCCGAGGTTCCCGGAGGCCTCGTAAATCACCGGGAAAACCATATGTGCGGACTCTCACGAGTACGCCCTCGCCGCCTAGCA
>CAMDBT010000033.1 GCA_945889475.1 Bifidobacterium breve | reverse complement strand
CTCGTAAATCACCGGGAAAACCATATGTGCGGACTCTCACGAGTACGCCCTCGCCGCCTAGCACACCGCTAGCGCTGTGAGGTTCGGAGCCCGGCCTGCCGGCCGTCGGGATCTCCGGATCAAACGCCGGCTTACCTGGGGAGGATCGTCCTCGCCGAACTGGGGAAATTATTTGAGGACTGGCTCCGCGCAACCCCGCCGGCGAGGCGAGCGCGAGGCGAGATTAGAGCGCCGGATACGCTCGTAGAGATCACCTCTTACGCGACCGCGGACGTGGGTTCGATTCCCACCGTCTCCATCGCTCGGCCAACCATCGGTGCAGCGCAGGCCCCGGTGCCAGTTAGGCTTACCGCGTGAGACGATCAAGGCTGTCGGCGTTTACGCCTCTGCGTGCGCTGATCGCGGCGCAGCTAGCGGTGATCGTTGTGGCCGCCTTGGCGACGGTGTTTTCGCTGCCGAAGTTCACCGGCGATGAGATTGCGCACTTCAGCTACGCGCAGAGCGTCGCGGAAGAGGGGCGGCTGCCGCTACTGGGGCCGACGCTGATCAGCCCGCAGGCCGAAGCGATCTACGAGGGCACCTACCCGTCACCCGGGCGGCTCGATCCAGCCGAGCGCGGGCTCAGCGGCCGCAGCTACGAGGCCTTCCAGCCGCCGCTCTACTACCTGCTCTCTGCGGCGCCGTTTCGGCTCGCCGGTGGGAATTACGTCGCGAAGATGCGCCTGATGCGCCTGCTGGGGCTTGGGCTGCTGCTGGCTGCGGCGCTGCTGCTGTGGCGTCTGACCATCGAGGTGGTCGGTGATCGCGCCGAGGCCGAACCGTACTTCGCCTTCGCGCTGACGGCGCTGCTCTGGCCGGGGATTGTGCTGCGGACGGTGACGATCGGCAACAGCGGGCTCGAGCTTCTGATCGGCGTTGCCTTGACGCTCGTTCTCTGGCGCGCTTGGAGGCAACGCAGCGTCGGCTGGCTGCTCGGCGGCGCGGTCTTGATCGGCTTTGGCTTGCTGACACGGCTGACGATCATCGTCTTTATCCCCGGTCTGCTGATCTGCGCTTTCGCCGTGCTTCGCGCGGCGCAGATCTCGCCCCGCGCACGCTGGCTGGCCGCTGCCGGGGTGGTCGCGATCCCGGCGCTGATGATCGCCCCGTGGCTGCTCTCGAACCTTGACCGCTACGGCTCTCTGACCGGTTCGCGGGTTGTTCGGCAGATGATGGAGCCGTTCTTCAATCCTGACGGACTCAAGTACCGGGTTGGTGACATTCCTGGCCGACTGCTGGTCGTCACTCGAGCGCCGCTGGCGGAGGAGTGGTGGATCGAGCTGCTCTCGCCGCTGAAGCGCTGGGTGTTGACGGTGCTGATGACCGGGCTTGTCGTCGTCGCGCCTCTCGGCGTACTTGGCCTCGGGCGCAGCGAACGGCGCACTCGGCTGCTGGTTCTGCTGGCCTTGCCGGTAGCTGTCGGCATCGTCTGGATGTGTTACGTGCTGCTTGTCCTCAACTGGGATTTCTTCCTGCCGCGCTATCTCTACCCGACGATCCCTGGGCTGATGCTGCTGGCAGCCGTTTCGCTCGGACGGCTGCGCAGCGGCGCGCGGGCGTTGACGATCAGCGCCGCCGCGATCACGATCCTGCTGACTGCTTGGTGGGGCTACCTCGGGACCGTCGAGCCATTCACCGGGTAGGTCGTGCGAGCTCGCTGCGGTAAGCTTGCGATGTGACTGCAGCAGACGATTCGCCTGTCCCAGGCTGGTACGCGGATCCGCGCGGCGAAGCGCCGCTGCGCTGGTGGAACGGAGGCGCGTGGACGGAGCAGACGGCGCTCGCACCGGGCGGGGGAGCCTTTGCGCCGCCGGTCGTTCCTGGCGAGCAGACCAGCGCCGTGCCGGATCAGGCTGCGCCGCCGCCAGTTGCCGCGGGGCCGCCGCCCGTCGCCGCCGGTGCGCCGCCGCCAGCCGCAGCCGGCCCGACGACAGCTCTCATCGCTGGCCAGAGGAGGGAGCTTTCCGCGTGGTGGCCGCGGGCCGCCGCCTACATCCTCGACAGTCTGATCACTTTTGCCTTCACGCTGCCGTTCATCATCGTTGCGTTCGTGCTCGTCTCCGGGATCGACTATTCATCGATCACAGTTGTAGACAATCAGATCAAGGGCATAACCCCCGCAGATCAGGCTGTGGTCGGCAGCGCCGCGGTGCTCGTTCTCTTCGGCGCGCTGCTGGTCGCACTCACCTACCAGCCGATTACGATGGCCCGCAAGGGCGAGCAGAACGGGCGCACTTGGGGGATGCAGATCCTCGGTATTCGCGTCGTGCGAGAGAACGGTGCGGCGATGAGCTATGGGCCGGCGCTGGTGCGCCAATTCCTCGTGATGGGGCTGCTCTATGGCGTTGTCTCCGGGATCGGCAACGCGTTCACGCTGATCGGCGGCACGGTCGCAATTGCGCTCGCCTACCTCTGGCCGCTCTGGGACAGCGAAAACCGCGCCGCGCAGGATTTCATCTGCTCGACGCACGTTGTTCGCGACTGAGCTACGCGTCAGCGCCAAGTTGTCGGCGTCCCGCTGCGCACCGCTGTAATCTTCACGCCCGATGGACTCTCTGCCGCTCGCAGCCGACGCGCTGACGCTCGCCCGCTGGCAATTCGCGACGACGACGCTTTACCACTTCATCTTCGTGCCGCTGACGCTGGGCCTCGCGCCGGTGATCGCCTACATGCAGACGAAGTGGTACCGAACGCGTGATGAATCATGGCTGCGGCTGACGAAGTTCTTCGGCACGCTGCTGCTGATCAACTTTGCAATCGGCGCCGCGACCGGGCTGCTGCAGGAGTTTCAGTTCGGGATGAACTGGTCGTCGTACTCGCAGTTCGTTGGCGACGTCTTCGGCTCGACGCTGGCGCTCGAAGGGCTGATTGCCTTCATGCTCGAATCAACCTTCATCGGCATCTGGGTCTTTGGCTGGGGCCGACTTTCGGAGCGGATGCACCTTGCCTCAATCTGGCTTGTTGTTGCCGGCACGTGGCTTTCGACGACCTTCATTCTGATGGCCAACTCGTGGATGCAGAATCCGGTTGGCTACAGCATCGACGAGGTGACCGGACAGGCGCGGATGGTTGACCTTTGGGCCGTTCTGACAAACCCGATTGCTATCTGGGCCGTCGCCCACACGCTGCTGGCATCCTTGATGGTCGCAGCGTTCCTGCTGCTCGGCGTCGCCTGCTGGCACATCCTCAAAGGTCGCAACGTCGATCTCTTCCGCCCGGTCGTGAAGCTGGGCCTCTACATCGCGATCCCGATCACGACGCTGACGCTGATGGTCGGCAGCGAGTTTGGCGTCGCGCTGAGCGGCCCTCAGCCGATGAAGATCGCTGCCGCCGAAGCGCTCTGGAATAGTGAACAGCCAGCTTCGTTCTCGCTGTTCCAGATCGGTGGCTTCTCGGCCGATGACCCGACGCCATCGTTCTCGCTCGACATTCCCTATCTGCTTTCGTTCCTGGCGACCAACACCTTCACCGGCAAGGTCGAGGGGATGAACCAAGTTCAGGCCAGCGCGCAAGCGAAGTACGGGCCAGGGAATTACATCCCCGACGTCAAGCTTGCCTACTGGTCGATGCGCGGCATGGCCTACCTCGGATCGCTCTCGATGATGATCGCGCTGCTCGGCGGCTTTCTCTACTGGCGCGGAACGCTTGAGCGGTCGCGCTGGTTCCTGAAGATCGCCGTTGGCGCGATCGCGCTGCCGTTCATCACGGCGTTGATCGGTTGGGTCTTCACTGAGACGGCGCGTCAGCCGTGGGTTGCCTACGGCGTGCTCAAAACCGCCGACGGCCTGTCGCAGTCGGTCGGTCCGGGCGAGATCATCGCCAGCCTGACGGCCTTCATGCTGCTCTACATCGCGATCGGCGTGACGGCCTTTGTGCTGCTGCGCCGCTACGCGATCATTGATCCGCCGCAGCTTGGCGGCGACGGCGATGCTGAGTCCGACCCGGCCCCGGTGTACTGATGACTCTCGCTGAGCTCTGGTTCTTCGTGATCGGCGGCCTTTGGTCGACCTACCTCGTGCTCGAGGGCTTCGACTTCGGCGTCGGGATGATGATGGGCGTCGCCGCCCGCGATGAGGATGAGCGCAGCGAGATGATCGAGACGATCGCCCCGGTCTGGGACGCCAACGAGGTTTGGCTGCTGGTCGTTGGCGGACTGACCTTCGCCTCATTCCCGGCCTGGTACGGCACATGGCTTGAAGGCGCCTACCTCGGTCTTGTGGTGCTAATCATCGTGCTGCTGCTGAGGATCATCTCGTTCGAGTGGCGCGGGCGTGCTGATCCGCGCTGGCGGGGGCTTTGGTCAACAATCAACATCGCCGCCAGCGTTACCGCGCCGCTGATCTGGGGGCTCGTCCTCGCCGTTCTGCTGGCCGGCCTGCCGGTAGCGGGCGCCGGGCGCGTCGGCGAGATGCGCTACTTCGGCAACATTCTCGACTTCATCACGCCCTACTCGGTGCTTGGCGCGCTGTCGCTCGCGGCGCTATTCGCCTTCCACGGGGCGCTCTTCCTGTCGTTGCGGCTGGACGGTGACCTTGGCGAGCGGATCCGCGAGCGGATCGTCAAGCTCGACGCGCGCCACTTGCTGCCGAACCTGACGCTGCCGGCGCTGCTACTCGCCGGCGGTTTCCTGATCGCGACACCGTTCGTCGCTCACTCCGTCAACGCGCGCAGCATCCTGCCGGTGGCGATCCCTGCCGCGCTTGGACTGATTGCGCTGATCGCCGCTGTCATCAACGCTCAGCGCGGCCAGTTTGCACGGGCCTTCGGCTGCACGATCGCGACGATTGTCGGCTGGGTCGCAACGCTGTTCATCGCTCTCTTTCCGCGGATAATCGTTTCGACGATCTCGCTTGGAGATTCGGTCACGATCCAGAACGCTCAGTCGTCCCACTACACGCTGGTGGTGATGACTGTCGCGGCCGCAGTGATGGTGCCGGTGATTCTGCTCTACCAGTGGTGGGGCTATCGGACGTTGATGGCGAGGCTCGGTCGCGGCAAGATGCCGTGGAGCCGGCCAGAGGCCCGCTAGCGACGCGATAGTTACGCTCTCACGATGCTCTCGGCCAACGCGAACGTCCAGATCAACGCCGACGATCTTCCGTCGCCGGGCAAAGCGATCGTTCTGGCGATTCCATTTGCTCTGCTGGGCTCGATCGTGGCGACGGCCTTCCTGTTCTTGGAAGAGAACCTGATCAGCTTGGTTTGGGAAGATCTGCCGAAGGCGCTGGGGATGAGCGAGCCGTCGTGGTGGCTTGTCGTGCTGCTGCCGCTGATCGGCGCTTCGTTCGTGATGATCGCTTGGCGGCTGCCCGGAAAGACCGATCAAGGCCCGCTCGACGGGCTCCACTTTGATGTGACGGCTTCAACTTTCGCTTCGGTGATCTTGGCCGCGGCTGGCACGCTGATATTCGGCCTTGTGCTCGGCCCCGAGGCGCCGCTGCTGGCCTGCGGCACGGCGGCAGGGGCCTTCGTGCTGCGCCGCCAGCCGGACACGGTGATGAAGTTCGGCATGCTGATGACGGCGCTGGCAGCGATCGCGGCGATCTTCGGCAATCCGGTCGTCGTCGTGCTGATGCTGGCTGAGTTCGCTGCTTTAGGAATGATCCCCGCGGCGGCACTGATGCCGGGCTTCGTTGCGCTCGGTGTCGCCTACGTATGTGAAACTGGTGTCGGCGGATGGTCGGGGCTTGGCAGCGCATCGCTGGCCGTGCCTGGGTTGCCGCAGTTCACTTCGATGTCGCTTACCGACCTGCTGGTGGCGCTCGGCGTTGGCATCGTTGCGGCGCTCGTTACGTTGATCGCGCGCAAGTTCGGCGAGCGTGTTGCAGGACTCGCCCGAAGTAACCCGCCAGCAGTTTTGTTTGGCGTTGCGCTGCTGACCTCTGGCCTGGCGCTCGCGGTCCGCGAGATCACCGGTGGCTCCGTAAATCTAGTGCTCTTCAGCGGTCAGGCCGGAACCGCAGAGATACTCGCTGAGACTTCGATCGGAGCGGTCGCGCTGATCGTCGTTGCGAAGCTGATCGCGTATGGCGGCGCGCTCGGCGCCGGTTACCGCGGCGGTCCGATCTTCCCGGCCGTCTTCCTTGGTGTTGCGATCGCAGTCGGTGGCACGCTGATCTTCCCCGCAGCTTCACTGACAGGGCTCGTGGTTGCAGCGGTGGCGGCGTCGGTGACCGCGGCGCTGCGGGCGCCGTTCACGGCCGCGGTCTTGGCGCTGATGCTGGCGACCGGTGCGGGTGCTGGGAACGCCGCCGCGCTGGCGATCTTCGGTGCGGCGATCGGCTTTCTATTCCGCGCAGCGCTCGACAAGTGGGAAGCCAAGCATGACCCGGCCGAAGCGCTGGCCGCCGCTGAGTCCTGAGCCGGCGGCCGCGCTACGAACGGTAGTCGGCGGCTAGTAGGCCCAGCCGACGCTATGACAGGCGCTGGAGGTGGGGCAAACCTCGGTGATCTTGCCGCCCGGCTTGAGGAAGTCCGACTTCTGCTGGCGTGCAGCCGGGGTTGAGCGCGGCCGGCTGTGCGGGTCGCGCCCCAGCCTCGGCGCCACATCAGCGGTTGGTGCGACCGGGTTGCCGAGGCCGCCGGCGGTGCCGAAGGCGTCGGCCTCAATGCAGGTTGCTAGGACGCTGCTGATTCGGCATGGCCCACTGTCCCAGATCACGAGCCCTGAGCCGCCGGAATTGCCGCTGCTTAGCGAGGGGATGTTCCAGAGCGGGGTCTTATCGAACGAGCGGTTAGCGTCGTAGGCCGGGCGACGGCCGACAAGGCCAATTGTCCTTGCTTCAACCTCAGCCGAGACCTGCGCTACCTGATGGTCGCCGAGAGCAACGTGAAGCAGCACATTGTGCTTCGGAGTCCCCGGCAGCGGCTTCGTCGTGATGTGCTGGGCGTAGCCGTTGGTCTCGCCGCGATCCCATAGGTTCTGGATCGCCGAGATCAGCAGCATCCGCTCAAGCCGGCCCTTGTAGGCGGGCTTGAAGATCAGCTCGTAGGTATCGAAGTCAACGCTTCGCGGCAGCAGCAGGCTGTAGTTCATGCCCGCCACGCCGAGCACGGCGCGGGTGAAGTCCGGCGAGAGCGCAGTCAACGCACCGCCGAGGATCGCGCCCTGACTGTTGGAGTCGTAGTAAAGGGCAGCGGTGTTGATCACCGGCTGCTGGGTGAACTCGTTTTTGAATGCGGAGTTCGCGGCGAAACCGGAGGGGCTGATCATCAGACGGCCGAGGATCAGTTCGTTCAGCAGACCCTGCTGCAGACGGTCGGCCATCGAGCTGAATTTCGACATGTCGCCAAGCAGCGCGATCGCGTTTGGAATGTCCTCGTCAGCCATCCCGATCTCCGGCGTTGCGCAGAACATCATGTTGTGCTCGCTGGCCATGTCGTCGACATTGCCGGCATCGATCTCGTCGGCCGAGCCGAGCAGGCCGTGGCCGTAGAGCGATGGGCGTGCTGGTGTCGTCAGAGCAGCGCGTGGGATCCGGCAGATGAAGCGCGCTTGCATCGTTCCGTGCTGGCTTGGGATCGAATCGAACTTGCCTTTCTTCGACTTCGGATAGCTCATCATGCCGCCGGTCGCGCAACCTTTGGTCAGGAAGCAGGGAACGGTGACTCGGCCGGTTATCTGGCGGGCAATTCGCGGGTTGTCGCCAAGCGCGTACTCCTCGATCGTCTCGACCGCAAAGGTCGGCGCCTGGCCGGCAACCTTGCCGTCGGCGAGGTTGCTGTCACCGAGCGCAGCGAACGAGCGGTTGCGCATCGAGAGCGCCCGCTCTGAGAGGTTGCGCTCACTGGCGATCGTGAAATCCCAAGCGAGGTAGAGCGACGAGCGCGAGATCTTGGCTTTTGCCAGCGCCTTGAAGATCTTCTCGTAGCTGGCGCGGCGCCCCTTGACGGCGGCGCTCGGCTTGCCGTTACGCAGCGAAGCGAACGCAGCGCCAGCCAGAATCGCCTTTCCAGCGCTGGTCTTGAGCCCACGTAGCGCGACGATGTAGGTGTGGCCTTCGGTGAAGTTCTTCGCCGGGTGGATCATCAGCAACTGGCCTTTTGCTTCGCTGATCGCGTCGGCGTTGGTGTCGAGCTCAACCCAGATCGGCTGACGCTTGCCGGTCTTGGCGTCAATTACGACGATCGGAGCGTTGGCCTTTGAGTACCGAGCGATGTCGGTGATCGACGTCGCACCGGTGGCGGCGAGGTCAATCCCGGGGACGTAGGTCAGTAGCGCGCTGCCTGGGCTGAAGCCGTCGTTGCGGTTCAGCTCCGGCGGGAAGCCGGGCTTGCCGTTTACGTTCTTCGGGAACTGGCTGGCGCTGAAGTTGAGCCGCAGGCCGGTGTCGGAGCCTTTCTGGGCGACGGTGTTGAAGTTGCTCGGGAATGGGAGCAGGCATGAACGGGTGTCGAGCGGGTCACAGCCGGCCGCGGAGGCGGTGGCCGCTGGGATCAGCGTTAGCGCAATGATCGTCAGCGCGGCAACAACAAATCGATTCTTCAGCATCATCTCTCCCTATTGGATTTCGGCGACCCCCGGCCGAGCAGATGCGAAAGCTATCAGGCGTGCGGCTCCGGTGCGGCGGTTCGGTTGATCGATTGTCAGGCGCGGTCGGTCGGAGTGGTAGAAGTGGCTGGTGCGATTGACAGCCCGCCGCCACGACGCGGACCTCGACCGTCCTGACCGGCTGCTGCTCTTCCTTGACGACCCCATCACAGGCCTGCTGCCGTGGTTTGCGGTCTCATTTCTGGCGATGCCGCTGGGCTTCTTCTGGGCCTGCGTTGGTGCCCTGATTCTGTCGGCCGGGCTGGTGATCGCTTCGAGGCTTCGCGGTGAGGAGGCCAAGATCCTCGAGCTCTCGGACCTCGTTTTTTTCGTCCTGCTGACGCTTGTTGCCGCAGTTGCCGAACCGGGCGTGATCCGTTGGCTTAACGATCACTCTGGCGAGGTCTCCAACGTCGCCGTGGCGCTGCTGGCGTATGGCTCGCTGGTGATCGGACGCCCGTTCACAACGCAGTACACAATCAACCGATTTCCTAATGCCAGCGATCAGCTGCGCGCTCATCTTGACCGTGTTGGAACCTGGATCTGGGCGCTAGCGCTGACCTTTGCTTCGCTGGCTGGCGGCTATGGCGAGTTCGTGCTCCCCGACCTTGCTTCGAACCTTTGGACCGGCTGGATATTGCAGACCGCTCCACTGATCATCGCCTTCCACACCACGGTCTGGGTCGACCGCAGGGCGCTGGCGCGGCAGGCGGGCGAGCCGCCGTTTCCAAGCATCTGGGCGCTGCTGCGCGACATCAGCTTCTGGTTCATCCCCAGCGGCTGCCTCTCGCTGATCTTGCACAGCGCGCCGGAATGGGTCGGTTGGACGTTGGTCGCAGTGGGTTTGATCCTGACGCTGAGCTTCTGGGCATTGCAGATCCGCGAGGACGGGCGCCTGCGGATCGTGGCATCGCACTAAGGCCTACGTAACTAAGCTTCGCCGCTTGATGGCTTCCCCACAGCTAACTTGGATCTTCGGTTCGTCGCGCAGCGGCTCCACCTGGCTGCTGCGGATGCTGCGTCGCCACCCAGACATCGTTGGCGTTGACGAAACAGGGCTCGGTCATCACTTGGGGCTTTGGCGGCCGATCGCGCTCGCATGGCAGACACCGCAGCCGCCACCGCTGACAACCTTCATGGCCGTCAAGGAAGTGCGTGAGGACTATTTCTTCAACCAGCGCTACGCCGACACTTGGCGACCCGCGCTGGCTGAGCTGTTCCGAACCCGGCTCGGCGCGCAGCTCGACGATGTCCACCCGGACTGGCGTGATCCTTCTACCCGCGTTCTGATCAAGGAACCAGGCGGCTCTCAGATGGCAGCTGAGCTGCTGGCTTTAGAACCGGGTGCCCGGCTGATCTTCCTGCTTCGCGATGGCCGTGATGTCGTTGACTCCTGGCTAGATGCTTACAGCGATGGAAGCTGGGCAGCGCTGGATGGGGCCTACGCGGTCACGCCGGGCGGCCGCCTCGCTTTCATCCGCTGGCAGGCAGCGGTCTGGAAGTACCGCACCGAAGCTGTCGCCGCCGCCTACAAGACGCACGACCCCCAGCGGCGCGCGATGATCCGCTACGAGGAGCTACTCGCCGACCCGCTGGTAGTCGTCGCGGGGCTGCTCGCGATGCTCGGATTAGACAGCGATCCGACGCTCGTAGAAGAGATCGTCAGCGCCGAAGCCGTCGACCACGTCCCCGCCGGACAGAAGGGATCCGGCAAGGAGATTCGTCGAGCCAAACCGGGCGGCTGGCGCGAGCATCTGAGCGCTGACGAGGTTACCGTGCTCGACGCCGACATCGGGGCTACGCTGCGCGAGTATGGCTACTGAGGGCGGCCCCCAGCGCAGCCCGGGCGACTCGGCGCAGTTGTCGAAGAAGGGCTGGAAGATTTCGATCTTCGTCCTTGCGATGGCGAGCCTCGTCACTGCGATCGATCTGACGATCATCTCCGTTGCGCTGCCGACGGTCGAGAAGGACCTCAGCCTCAGCCCGGCAGCCGGCCAGTGGGTTGTAAACGCATACCTGATCTCGTTCACTGTGCTGCTGATCCCCGGCGGCATGTTCGGTGATCGCTTCGGCCAGATCCGCGGACTCTACATCGGCCTCGTCATCTTCTCGATCGGCTCGCTGATGTGTGGTCTCGCCGCCGACGAGACGCTGATCATCGGCGGCCGGGCCGTCCAAGGGCTCGGCGCCGCGATCCTGATGCCATGCATCCAGGCGCTGGTGACGCGCGTCGCTCCCGAGGGTAAGACCGGCACGGCCTTCGGCGTCTACGCCGCCGTCAGCGCCGTCGGCCTCGCGGTTGGGCCGCTGCTCGGCGGCGCGCTCGTTGCCTACGTCAACTGGCGCTGGATCTTCTTTATCAACCCGGTTCTCTTGCTGCCGCTATTGGTTCTCGTTCACCTCTATCTGCGCGCAGCCGGTGAAGGAGTGGACAAGGAGAAGAAGCGGCTTGTCACTTGGAAGATGCTGAGGCGCCCGTCGCTGCGCGCGGGGCTGTGGCTGATCTTCTTCGTCAGGCTGCCGCTGATCTGGATCTTCGTCTACGCCGGAATCTACTTCCAAAGCGTTCTCGGCTTCACTCCGTTCATGACCGGCGTAGCAATGCTGCCGGGGATCGCTGGGATCGCGATCGGCGGTCTCCTCGCTGGCCGCTTGAAAGACAAGATCGGCTGGCGGATACCTACAGTCATCGGTTTCCTTGGTGTAGCGGGCTGTCTGATCCTGCTTGGCTTTGCGCTCGAGTGGGAGAGCTATCTGGCGTTCCTGATACCGATGTTCATTCTCGGGATTGCGGTCAACATGGCGACGACGCCGGTCAATGTTCAGGCGATAACCGACGCCGACGCGCTGGAGCGGGGGATGATCTCGGGGACGATGACGGTCGCCTCGCAGTCCGGCAACACGCTCGGCTCGATCGTTCTTGGCGCGATCACCAACTCGCTTGCGCTTGCGGGAATCACCGCAACCGCTGGCTATTCGGCCTCGCAGATCTACGCCCAGGTCCAACACCCCTCGGACTCGACGACGCTGCCATCGTCGGCGCTCGAAGAAGGTCAGCAAGCGTTCGCTGACGGGATGGCGACGGCTTCATTTATCGGCGCTGCAATCATCCTCGTTGCGCTGCTGCTCGCTTGGGCCCTCAAGATGTTCAAGGATCCCGGCAAGCCTCCGGCCAACGCGCGCACGTCGGTGGCCGAGCCGGCAGCCGACCCGTCCGCTGCCTAGGCGGCGTCTAGCTGCGGCACAATCGAGTAGCGCTCCAGCAGCGCCATCGCTGCCTGGGACTGGTTGAACGCGTCGAGCAGGTAGTCAACGGTGATCGGGCTCAGTTCGTCGCGCCAGCCGCCCACGCGCGCCTTGCGCACCCGCATCGCCTGCGGGTCGTTGAGGTCGTATGGGGTCGGCTGGCCGACGCCGCTCTTGCGTTCGACTTCGCGCATTCGATCAACGCTGCTGAGCCTCAACGCGCGCTCCAGCTGTTCTCGGCTCGCCCTGATGCCGAGCTGCCCGACTACGCGGCTGAACGGTTCGAGCGGCTCTGCCCGCAGCTGCTCGTATGTGACTGTGAGGACATTCTCATCCTCAGCGTGTGCATCCCAGGAGGCGAAGTATTCGACTAGGCTCTCGACGCCGAACTGAGGGTCATGGGCGAACTGATCGATGTCGCCCTTGAACTGCCCATCGTGGCGAGACATGTGGTAGAAGCGCGACACCAGTGAGTCGGCTGGCGTGCGAATCAGCAGGACGATCGGCGGCCCCGCGAAGCGCTCCTCCCAAGGCAGGTGGCTCATCGCGATGAACGGCACCTCGGTGCGATCTGAGAAGCGGTAGGCATCCAGCGTCTTCCAAGGCTGCGTCTGCCCGCGGCCGTCGTCGTTTGGGATCAGTCCAAACATGTTCTCCATGTCGAGATCGAGATCGAGTCCGTAGACCTCGTTGATCAGGTTCGCTAGCGCGAAGCGCATCCATGTGCGACCGCTCTTTGGATAGGAGCAAAGGTATGCGCCGACCGGTGGTGTCATCGCGCGGATCCTACCGCGAGAAAGTACTTGTGGCGCTGGCTGGCTAGCGCGGCTACACTGCGCGCACGTCAGGCCGCGAAGGCAGCTACCGCGCTTATCAAATAGACCATGAGACGAGAGCTAGATCGCATCGCACTGCTGGAAGCTGAGGCGATCACAATCATGCGGGAGGTCGCTGCCGAGCTGGAGCGTCCGGTGCTGCTGTTCTCGGGCGGCAAGGACTCGTTGGTGCTTCTTCGGATAGCCGAGAAGGCATTTAGGCCTGGCCGCTTCCCATTCCCGATCATGCACGTTGACACCGGGCACAACTTCCCGGAGGTGATCAGCTACCGCGACGAGCTGATCGAAAGCCTCGGCGAGCGACTGATCATTGCCTCCGTGGAGGAGTCGATCGCCGCCGGCAGAGTTGTTGACGAGACCGGCCCGGGCGCCTCGCGCAACCGTCTTCAGACTGTCACGCTGCTCGACGCGCTCGCCGAGCATCGCTTCGACTGCGCGATCGGAGGGGCGCGCCGTGACGAGGAACGGTCGCGCGCAAAGGAGCGCGTCTTCTCGTTTCGTGACCGCAACGGGCAGTGGGAGCCGCGAGCCCAGCGCCCCGAGCTCTGGAGCCTTTACAACGGGCGCATTCGTAAGGGTGAGAGCATCCGCGCTTTCCCGATCTCTAACTGGACCGAGCTTGACGTCTGGCGCTACATCGAGGCCGAACGGCTCCCACTGCCGTCGATCTACTTTGCCCATAAGCGCGAGGTAGTCGAGCGCGATGGGATGTTGCTTGCTGCCTCCGACTACCTTGAGCTGTTCGACGGCGAGGAGCCGTTTGAGGCCTCCGTCCGCTACCGAACCGTTGGCGACATGACCTGCACCGGTGCGGTTGGGTCGGTTGCCGCCACGATCGCTGAGGTTGTCGCTGAGATCTCAGCTTCGACGAAGAGTGAACGCGGCGAAACCCGAGCCGATGACCGCGCCACCGAGGCTGCTATGGAAGACCGCAAGCGGAATGGGTACTTCTAGCGATGAGCGCGACAATCCCGGCGATTGAGACGCTGCCTGCCGAGCAAGGCGACCTGCTGCGGCTGCTGGTGGCTGGCTCCGTCGATTCGGGCAAGAGCACTTTGATCGGCCGCCTGCTCTATGACGCAAAGTTGCTGCTGACCGATCAGATCGAGGCGCTTGAGAAGACCAGCCGCGATCGCGGCGAGGTCGATCTCGACCTCTCGCTGATCACCGACGGGTTGCGCGCCGAGCGCGAACAAGGAATCACAATTGACGTGGCCTACCGATACTTCTCAACGCCGAACCGCGCGTTTATAGTCGCCGACACCCCCGGTCACGTCACGTACACGCGCAACATGGTTACCGGCGCGTCAAACAGCGACGTGGCGCTGCTGCTGGTTGAGGCACCGACCGGCGCAGTTGAGCAGTTCCGTCGCCACGCGGCAATCATCTCGATGCTACGGATCCCGCAGCTGATCGTCGCCGTCAACAAGATGGACCTCGTCGGATTCGCGCAGGAGCGCTTTGAAGCTGTTGTCGCGGAGCTAACGCCATGGGTCGAACGGCTCGAGATCCCTCAGGTCAGTTTCATCCCGATCGACGCGCTC
The DNA here is from genome assembly GCA_945889475.1 of Bifidobacterium breve. Taxonomy (GTDB): domain Bacteria; phylum Actinomycetota; class Thermoleophilia; order Solirubrobacterales; family Solirubrobacteraceae; genus F1-60-MAGs163. Next base: position 113 of record CAMDBT010000033.1, on the reverse strand, counting down.
GGCGGGGCCAACGTTGTTGATCGGTCCGATTCGCTGGGCTGGTACTCGGGGTCAACGCTGTTGCATGAACTGGAGAACGTTTCAGTTGTCGCCGATCGCAACTTCGGCGATTA
>CAMDBT010000032.1 GCA_945889475.1 Bifidobacterium breve | reverse complement strand
CTCTTCCATCAAGGCCACGACGCCACGCGCGAGGTGACGATGGCGAAGCTGAAGACGCAGCGCGACTGCTTCGAGGTTGCCGACCAGTGCCTGCAGATTCACGGCGGCGCCGGATACATGGTCGAGTACGGAATTGAGCGCGCCGTCCGTGACGCGCGGCTCGGCCCGATCGGCGGCGGCACCGACGAGGTGATGAGCGAGATCCTAGGCCGTAGTATGGGTCTATGAGCGCCGCAGCCGAGATCAAACCCGTAACGGAGGACGACCTTGACGAGCTGCTGCCACTAATGCGCGGCTACTGCGACTTCTACAAGGTTGCACCCAGCGACGAGGAGCTGCTGGCACTGAGCCGCGCGCTGCTGGCCGACACGCAGCACGAAGGGATCCAACTAATCGCCCGCAACGACGGTGGCGAAGCAGTCGGCTTCGCCACTATTTACTGGACTTGGCAGACGCTCGCCGCCGGTCGCCTCGCCGTAATGAACGACCTTTTCGTAATCGAAGCGGCCCGCGGCGCGGGGATCGCAGAAGCGTTGATCTTTGCCTGCGCCGATGAGGCCCGCGAGCACGGCGCGCTTTCACTCGGCTGGCAGACAGCGAAAGACAACGCTCGCGCGCAGAAGGTTTATCAGCGCGTCGGCGCCGAGCGCTCCGAGTGGCTCGACTACTCGCTGACGCTGGCTTCAAGCTCATCGTAGAGAGCTTTGATCTCAGCGAAAATCTCGTCGGCTGCGGCCTGCTGCTGCTCACGGGTTGGTTCGGCGACGACCTCAAAACGGAATGGCTCGCCAAACGAGATCCGCACCTTTGGAAGCTGCAGCCGCTTCCAGTTGCGAACCTTCTGTGAGCCGTAGATCGCTACCGGCAGCACCATCGCTCCACTCTGTAGCGCCACGCGGCCAATCCCCGCCTTTGGCTTGTCGGCCATTTTGCCGGTGCGCGAGCGGCCACCCTCGCAGTACATGCAGATGCAGCCGCCGCGATCGAGGATCGAATCGGCGACCTGAAACGACTGCTCATCACGGACGCCGCGGCGAACCGGAAATACGCCACCGGTCTTGTAAACCCAGCTCATCAACCCGTGGTAGATCTGCGACTTGGCCATGAACTGCAGCTTGCGACGCGTGAAGGCGCCAACAAAAAAGTGGTCGATGTTCGAAAAATGGTTGGGAGCAAAGATCACTGGGCCGCTGGTTGGCACGCGGCGCGAATTGATGCTCCGGGCGCGGTAAGGAACCCACACCACAATTGAGAGCAGCAGTCGCACGAAGTCATAGATCGGCCCCGGCTTGTGAGTCAGCGGCCAGTCGTAGTACTTCTGCAGCTGCTCCAGCGGGCGCGGATCCTTATAGACCTGCTCCCTGATCTGAACCAGATCCTCGCCCGCGGTTTGAGTGCCTTGCTCGTCCATGACCCGAATCACCCCGCTGGGCGCCGGCGGTTACTCCCCTGCCCAACCGCGCGCGCGTTCAACTGCGCGTAGCCAACCGCTGATCAGTCGCTCGCGCTCTTCGGCAGCCATCTGCGGCTGATAACGGACGCGCTCGCGCCAGAGCGTCGCAGCGTCGCTTTCGGTGAAGAGCGCCGCGCCGACGCCGGCCATCATCGCCGCGCCGAGCGCAGTTGTCTCGGCCAGCTCAGGCACGATCACCGGAACGCCGAGCAGGTCAGCCTGGAACTGCATCAGCCAGCCGTTAGCGCTTGCGCCGCCGTCGGCCTTCAGCGACGTGATCGGCCTGCCGCTCGCGGCCTCGATCGCTCGCACCGCATCGACCGACTGGTAGGCGATCGCCTCAAGCGTTGCCCGCGCCAGTTCGGCGCGCCCGCTGCCGCGCGTCAGGCCGATGATCATGCCGCGCGCATAGGGATCCCAATAGGGCGAGCCGAGCCCGGTCAAGGCGGGAACGAAGTAGACGCCTTGATTGTCGGCGAGCGATGCGGCCAGCGCCTCGGTCTCTGCCGCCTCTTCGATGATCCCGAGCCCGTCGCGCAGCCACTGAACACCTGCACCGGTAACGAAGATTGCTGCTTCGATCGCGTAGACAATCTTGTCGCCGATCCCCCAGGCGACGGTGCTTAGGAGCCCGGGCTGCGGCGGCGGTGGTTCGCTGCCAGCGTTGACAAGCACAAACGAGCCGGTGCCATAAGTGTTCTTGCCTTCGCCGGGCGCGAAGGCGGCCTGCCCGTAGAGCGCCGCCTGCTGATCTCCAGCAATGCCCGCCAGCGGCGTGCCACCGTAACCGGGAAGCGCGTCCTCAAGCAGCTCCCCGAAGACGCCGATCGAAGGGCGAATCTCGGGCAGCGCCTTGATTGGCACGCCGAGCAGTTCGCAGAGCTCGGCCGACCAGCCGCGCCGGTGGAGGTCGTAGCAGAGCGTGCGCGAGGCGTTCGACGGGTCGGTCACATGCTCGCCGGTGAGCTTGAACGCCAGCCACGAATCAACCGTTCCGAAAACGGCGGTGCCGGCCTCGACCTGCGCGCCAAGACCGTCAACGTTGGCCAGCAGCCATTCAATCTTCGTGGCCGAGAAGTAGGGGTCGAGCACGAGGCCGGTCCGCTCGCGGATCAGCGCTTCGATCCCTTCGCTGCGCAGCTCGTCGCAGCGCTCCGCCGTCCGTCGGTCCTGCCAGACGAGCGCGCGATAAAGCGGCTCGCCTGTGGTCCGGTCCCAGACACAGACAGTCTCGCGCTGGTTGCTGATCCCAACCCCGGCAAGGCCGCCAGGCGCAACGCCGGCCGCCGCTAACGCCTCCAGCGCGACGGCGCGGGTGATCTGCCAGATCTCGGCGGCATCGTGTTCAACCCAGCCGGGCTGCGGGAAGTGCTGCTGAAACTCGCTGTAGGCGCGGCCGAGCAGCTCCATTTCGGCGCCGAAGACGAGGCAGGTCGTTCCGGTCGTGCCTTGGTCAATCGCAAGGATCATCGCGCGACCCTGCCCCGCAGCCGCCGCGAGAGCCAAACGGCGATGAAGTCGAGTAGCTGGCGGAAGCGGTGCGCAAAGCCGCGCCAGCTTCGGCCGGTTGCGCGGTGCTCAAGATCAACCTCAACCTCGACAACGCTGTAACCGGCGCGGATCACATCAACCGTCATCCCGATCTCGATCCCGAAGCGAGCCGCGAAAGGCAGCGCCTGAGCGAGCACCTCGGCGCGAATCGCGCGCTGCCCGGAGATCGGCGCCGCCATCTCGACGCCGACAAGGTTTTTGATCGCCCAGCGTGCAAAGCCGACCGCGAAGCCAAAGCCGCCGCCGAGCTTACGCGCGAAGCGAGCAACCGCCAGATCTCCGTCGCCGCGCTCAACCGCATCAAGCAAGACGCCGAGCGCCGCTGCGCTGCCAGCTAGGTCGCCATCGCAGAGCAGCACCAACTCCGGCTCTTCTAACAGCGCCGCCTGGGCGCCCAACGTCACCGCGCCGCCTTTGCCGATCAGCTTGCCGCTGCTGACTACCTGTGCCCCAGCCTGCGCCGCGCGCGCAGCCGTCTCGTCGCTTGATCCGTCGTCGGCGACGAAGATCCTCGCGCCGGGGAATGCCGCCTTCAAAGCGCCGACGGTGTCGGCGATCCGCTGGCCCTCGTTGTGGGCGGCAACGACGACCGCTAGCTGCGAAGTATCCATCTGGCGAGTTATTTTGGCAGACTGCGCATCTAGCAATCCACAAGGAGAGAGATCGATGGCCGACGTCGAAGCTCACATCACCGGAACAGTTTGGAAGATCGAGTGCAAGCCGGGCGACGAGATCGCCGAAGGCGACACGGTCGCAATCCTCGAATCGATGAAGATGGAGATGCCGGTCGAAGCAGAAGACGCAGGCACGGTCAAAGAGATTCTCTGCGAAGAGGGCCAGGCGGTCAACGAAGGCGACGTACTCGTCGTCCTCGAGTAGGCGCGGGCAGCCAACCGAGATGGCCGGAACAGTTACCAGCGACTCGCCCGCAGAGGGTGTGCTGAGGCTCAGCTTCGATAACGCACAGAAGCGAGGCGCACTCGACCACGCGATCCTCGACGCGATCGCAGCAGCGGTCGAACAGGCCGACGCCCGCGCGATCATCATCACCGGCAGCGGCGAATACTTCTCCTCTGGCTACGACATCGGTCATCTGCCAGCGGAAAGCTTTGCCGAGGATGCGGAGAAGCTCGTCGCCCACCCGTTCACGAACGCGATTGACGCGCTCGGGGCAACCAACATTCCGACCGTCGGCGCGGTCAATGGCACGGCAATCGGCGGCGGCCTTGAGCTGGCGCTCGCCTGCGACCTGCGGGTAAGCGTTGACAGCGCCAAGTTCGCAATGCCGCCGGCCAAGCTCGGTCTCGTCTACTCGCACACCGGGATGCGCCGTTTTATCGAAGCGATCGGCGCGCCCCGCACGCGTGAGCTTTTCTTCGTTGGTCGCAGAATTGATGCTGCGACGGCGCTGCAGTGGGGGCTCGTCAACGAGCTGGCCCCGGCCGCCGAGCTAGAAGGCTGCGCGCTCGCGTTGGCGAGCGAGCTGGCCGGCAACGCGCCGCTCAGCATCAGCGGCAACAAGCGCGTGATTCGCGAGCTGCTCCACGCCGAGGGCGAACTTGAGCCCGATGTCGAAGCCGAACTGATCGCGCTGCGCGAAGCATCGTTCGCCTCTGAGGACATGCGCGAAGGGATCATCGCCTTCGGCGAGAAGCGCCCGCCGCGCTGGCAGGGTAAGTGAAGCTCGTCACCTGGAACGTCAACTCGCTGCGGGCCCGGATGGAGCGGGTGCTCGAGTTCCTCGACCTCCATTCGCCCGACGCACTGCTGCTGCAGGAAACGAAGTGCTCAGCGGAACAGTTCCCTGAAGAGGAGCTGGCGGCGGCAGGCTACGAAGCGGTGCACCACAGCGGCGGCCGCTGGGCCGGAGTTGCCGTTCTGGCACCGAAGGGGCATGGCCTCAAAGAGGCGAAGGTTGGACTTGACGGCGAAGCGAGCCCCGATCAGGCGCGCTGGATCGAAGCCGAGATCGAGTCGCTCGGGATCCGTGTAGCCAGCGTCTACGTCGTCAACGGGCAGGAGGTCGGCAGCGAACCGTTCGCGCAGAAACTGCAGTTCCTCGCGGCGATGGCTGCGCGCGCCGAGCAGCTCGCAGAGACCGAGCTGGTTATGGGCGGCGACATGAACGTCGCGCCGCTGGACCTTGATGTTTACGACTCATCGAAGTTCGAAGGCGCCACGCACGTCACCGAGCAGGAGCGCAGCGGGCTGCGCACCGTCGCCGAGCGCGGTGGGCTAGTTGACGCGTTCCGCCAGCTCCACCCGGACGAGCCGGGCTTCACCTGGTGGGATTACCGCGGCGGCAGCTTCCACCAAGGCTTTGGCCTACGGATTGACCTACTGCTCGTTAGCGAGTCGCTGTCGGCCGCGATCACCGGCTGCGGCATCGACCGTAGTTTTCGCAAGGGCACCAAACCCAGCGACCACGTTCCGCTAATCGTTGAGCTAACTCGATGAGCGCAGCTGCAGCCGTGATACCGCGTCACAAGCGCCGCAAGGTCGGAATGGCCGCGCTCGCGCTCGGCGCGCTAGGCGTCGTCTTCGGCGACATCGGCACCAGCCCGCTCTACTCGCTGCAGACAGTTTTTTCGGCCGATGGCTTCGCAGTCAAGACCACAGAAGCGGACGTTTTCGGGGTAATTTCGCTCGTCTTCTGGACGATCACAATCGTCGTCACGATCGAGTTCGTGATCTTCATCATGCGCGCCGACAACGACGGCGAAGGCGGCATCATGGCGCTGATAGCGCTCGTTCAGACGGCGGTCATCAAGCGGCCGTGGGCGAAGCCGGCGCTAATCGCGGCCGGTCTTTTCGGCGTTGCGCTCTTCTTCGGCGACGGGATGATCACACCGGCGATCTCGGTGATGTCGGCGGTCAGCGGGCTAACGGTGATCAGTCCATCTGCCGGCGACCTCGTTGTGCCGATCACGGTCGCCGTTTTGACCGGGCTGTTCGTAATTCAGCGCTTCGGCACCAACCTCGTCGGCCGGCTTTTTGGGCCGGTGATGGTGATCTGGTTCGTGGTCATCGGACTTGCTGGCCTTCTGCAACTCCTCAACGACACCGCGATGCTGGAAGCACTGCTGCCAACTCATGCCGTCAAGTTCTTCATCAGTCACCTCGCCGTCTCGTTCATTGCTCTCGGCTCAATCGTGCTTACGATCACCGGCACCGAAGCGCTCTATGCCGACATGGGCCACTTCGGCCGCCCGGCGATCAGCCGGGCCTGGTTCCTGCTCGTCTTCCCAACTCTGACGCTCAACTACATGGGCCAAGGCTCATTGATTCTTGATCGGCCATCAGCGATCAGCAACCCGTTCTTCTTGCTATTCCCGCACTGGGCACAGATCCCGATGGTGGTGCTCGCGACGATCGCCACCGTGATCGCATCGCAGGCTGTGATCTCGGGCGCCTTTTCGGTCGCCAAACAAGCGACCCATCTCGGCTTCATGCCGCGGATGACAATCAGGCAGACCTCAAACACTGAGATCGGTCAGGTCTACGCGCCGGCAATCAACTGGGGGCTCTTTGTCGCCGTGGTCGGGCTAGTCGTCGCCTTCGGCTCGTCGGCGGCGCTGGCATCGGCTTACGGGATCGCCGTCACCGGCACGCTGACGATCGACACAATTCTCTTCCTTGTGGTTGTGCGCCAGCTCTGGAAGAAGCCACTCTGGGTCGTATGGCTCGGAGGCATCATCTTCCTGACGGTCAACGCGCTCTTCCTCGCTGCCAACATGACGAAGATTCTTCACGGCGGCTGGTTCCCAGTCGCTGTCGGCGTGATTCTGCTGACGATCATGCTGACTTGGAACCGCGGCCGCGTCCACGTGACCGGAGTTCGAGCCGAGCGCGAAGGGTCGCTGCGCGATTTCCTGCACAAGATCGAGACGCTCGACCCAGCGGTGAGGACGGTCCCGGGGACCGCCGTTTATCTCAGCGCCAGTCGCGAGACGGCGCCGATGGCGATGCGCGACGCGGTGCGCTTCAACAACACGATCCACGAGCAAGTTGTGATTCTCTCGATCGAAACAACGAAGTCGCCGTTCGTGCCAGACGCGGAGCGGCTCAACATCGACGAGCTTGGCTACGAAGGCGACAACATCGTCCACCTGACCGCAAGGCTGGGCTTCAAGGACACCCCGGACGTGCCGCACCTGCTCCAGCTTGCGCTAGAGCAAGGGCTTGATGAGGGCATCGACGTCGAGCACGCGACCTACTTGCTCTCGCACGTAGACGTCGTGCCGGGCGGTCCGTTTGCGATGGCGAGATGGCGCAAGCGGATCTACTGCACGCTCTCGCGCAACGCCACCAGCCCAACCGATTACTTCTGCCTGCCAAGCGATCGCACGCTCACGATCGGCTCGCAGTTGGCGCTTTAGCTGTAGGCGTCTAGCCCCGGCGCCTTTGCGCCGGCCGTGAACTCAGCCACCAGTTCGTACTCGACGACGCCAGCGCTGATGTACGGATCGTCATCGAACAGCGCCAGCGCGGCGTCGCCGTTCTCGGCGCTGAGAACGACCACCGACCCGTCCGCGCCTGCGCGGCGCCCGACGACGACGATCGCTCCATCAGTCACGAGGCCCGTGATGAACTGCAGGTGCGCCTCGCGGTGCGCGTCAACCGCTTCGATCGGCGCCGTGTATTTGCCAAAGATCACGAACATTGCGCAATCAGACCAGATTGCGCCGCCCGCTGCTCAGCGCTGGCCCTCGGCGGCCACTTTGAGGATTGAGCCGTCGATCAGCCACTCGACCGGTGCAAGGTCGTCGCTGTAGACGTCGCCGCCTGGAACCGGCGCGCTGAGACGCTGCGCGGCCTCGCGCGCAAGCGGCCGCAGCGGCGCGGGCATCGCGGCTGAGCGGGAGTTGGCAGCTAGCCGAGTGGCCGATGCGGGGTCGTTGGCGCCGAGCAGAATCGTGCTTACCGGCTCGCTCGCGTCGCGCAGAACGGTCGTGAACTGCGTCTTCATCGTCGCCGCCAGCGCAGCCTCAAGCGCCTCACTGCCCTGCGGATGACCAACGTTGATGATCACAACCCCGCCGGGGCTGAGATGTTCGGCGGCGGAGGCGAAGAACTCTGAGGTCGTCATGTAGAACGGGATGTACGGCTGGCGGTAGGCGTCAACGAGGATCACGTCCCACTTGCGCTCACTGCGCCGCAGGAAAGGACGCGCGTCGGCGGTGTGAAGGTGGAGGTTTGGGCCGCTCAGATTGAAGAAGCGGCGGCCAGCCTCGCTCAGCTGACCGTCGATCTCGACTCCATCAACGCGCGCGTCGGGGTAAAAATGGCCGTAAGCACGGGCGACTGTGCCGGCGGCGTTACCGAGCACGGCGAGCGATCGCGGGTTGCTGTCGCGAGCGGCCCACGGCAGCACCAGCGCCTCGTCCCAGTAGTTGGCGGTCAACCAACTGCCGGGCCGGTAGACCGAATGGACAGCCTGCCCTTCGTTCAGCTCAAGCCAGCGCTCGCCGTCCTTGAATTGCACGACGCGCGCGTACTGGTATTCGGTCTCGCTCTCCCAGATCACCGTTGATGCGTCGGCGCTCTTGATCGCGCCGACCGGCGCCACCAGCGCGACGATGATCAGTAGCGGAAGCGCAACCCAGCGCCAACTGAGCGCCGGCAGCGCGGCCAGCGCCAGCGCCAGCGCAAAGACGATGAATGTGCGGCGCGTGCCCAGCAGCGGCACCAGCAGAAGCGCGCTGAGGAAGACACCGACCAGACTGCCGATCGTCGAAATCGCGTACAGCCGACCGGCGACGTTGCCGGCCTCATCGGCCGTCTTGACGCTGAGCCGCACGGCGTACGGCGCAACCGCGCCGAGCACCATCACCGGGAAGGCGATCAGCACCATCACGGCGATCAGCGAGCCGACGAACGCTCCAGCCTCAATCTGATCAAGCGCCTTGACGGAGACGCTAAGGAACGGTCCGGCGATGAACGGCACCAGCGCCAGTAGCGCGGCGGCAACCATCACCAGCCGCGCGAGTCCTCGAATCGTTGGGTCGCGGTCGGCGAGCCTGCCGCCGTACCAATAACCGATGCTAAGGGCGACCAAAACTGTCGCGATCGTGTTGGCCCAGACGATCGTTGAGGCACCAAACCATGGCGCCAACAAGCGCGCGGCAGCGATCTCTGAACCAAGCGACGCGGCGCCAACTACGGCGACGATTGCAACCGTTAGGCGATGTATTCGACGAAGTCCTTCTTGCGTGCACCGCAGACAGGGCAGAACCAGGTGTCAGGAATCGCTTCGAACTGAGTGGCCGGCGGAATGCCGCCGTCAGGGTCGCCTTCAACTGGGTCGTAGATGTAGCCGCACGACTCGCAGATCCACTGTTGCACTGCTTCGCTGTCAGTCATCGTTGAAACGGTAGCGCAGCGAAGCGGCGACGGGCATGCGCGTTAGGGTGGCCTGCGTGGAGTTCGAAAAACCAGCACCGGGCGAGGAGCTAAACGAGCCAGGCGAAGTGACGCTGCCGCGGCAGGCGGCATCGGTGATCCTGCTGCGCGGCGGCTCCGAAGCGCTCGAGCTACTACTTGTTCAGCGGTCACCTGAGGCCCGCTTCATGGGTGGCTTCTGGGTCTTTCCCGGCGGCGCCGTAGATGCGCACGAAGGAGAGGGCGACGAAGCTCACCGGCTGGCGGCCGTGCGCGAGCTGGAGGAGGAGACTTCGGTCGGCGGAATCGCGCCCGCCGATCTGGTCAAGTTTTCGCGTTGGATTACGCCTGCCGTAGTGAAGATTCGCTTCGACACCCACTTCTTTCTTGCCGCCGCACCGAAGGGCGCAAACCCAGTTGTTGACGGCACCGAGATCGTTGACTTCGTCTGGCACGCACCGCAGAGCGCGCTCGACGCCTACGGGCGCGATCAGCTACCGCTCGTCTTCCCGACAATAAAACACCTCGAGCAGTTCGCTGACTTTGAGTCCGCCGACGCTCTGATCGCACATGCGGCCCGGCAGACAGTCGAACCGGTGGAGCCACGGGTGTTGATCGAAGGCGAAGTGGCGCGCGTGCTGCTCCCGGGCGAACCGGGTTACGACTGAGGCGTCTGTTCAGCGGCCGCTTCGTCGGCGACAAACTCGTCTTCCACCACGACTTCTTCCTCGGCGGCAAGCTCGTCTTCCACCGCAACTTCTTCCACCGCTACTTCTTCCTCGGCGGCCGCGTCGCTGCTAGCGCCGCCCTCCTGTTGGAGGCGGTAGAGCGGCGCGACAACGTTCACCAGCGGCACCAGCTTCAAGATCACGGCCACCGGGCCCTGGGCCTTCATCTTGCCTTTCGCGAGCGCGGTGATGATGTTGACTTCGCCGAGCCAGAAGCCCTGCGCCGTGTCGCCAGGCATCGCGAGGATCGCGGCCGGTCGCAGCTTGCTTTCGCCGAACTCAACCTCGGCCGGCTGATCGGGCTCCAGCTTCATCGTGATCTGCGCCTTCGGCGCAACGGTCTCCAGCCGCACAATCGTGCCGACGCGCTGGAAATCGCACGCGTTGTCGGGGTCGGTCGCAGCCGCCTTGAGGCAGGCGCCAAGCGAAGCGTAAATCTCGTCAGCCGATGAAAAGTGAGCCACGACCCCCAAGAGTAGTCGCCGCGCCGCTACCGAACTGCGTCCCAAGCATGGGAAGCCTTCACTTGGTAGGTTTGGCCGGTACCCGCGAGTAGGAGACCAACGATGGCAACCAAGACCCAAAAGCTCGAGAACTTTATCGGCGGGAAGTCTGTCCCGACGACCGGCGAAGGGGTTCACGAGGTTCGTAACGCCGCTACCGGCGAAGTGATCGCCGAGATGGGCCTCTCCAGCGCCGCCGACGTGGCGGCCGCAGTTGACGCCGCAACGGCGGCCTTCCCGCAGTGGCGCGACGCGACACCGTCCGAGCGAAGCATGGCGCTCTTGAACATCGCCGCCGAACTCGAACAGCGCGGCGAAGAATTGGCGAAGATTGAGTCGCTCAATACCGGCAAGCCGCTGGCGCTAACGATCAGCGAAGAGCTGCCGCCTGCAGCCGATCAGATTCGCTTTTTTGCCGCCGCAGCGCGGATGCTCGAAGGGCGCGCAAGCGCGGAGTACCTCGCTGGCCACACCTCCTCGATCCGCCGCGAGCCGATCGGCGTCGTCGGTCAGATCACGCCCTGGAACTACCCCTTCATGATGGCCGTCTGGAAGTTCGCCCCGGCGCTCGCGGCGGGCAACACGATCGTGTTGAAACCTTCAGAGAACACGCCACTGTCAACACTGTGGCTCGCCGAGATGATGCAAAAGCACCTTCCCGAGGGCGCCTTCAACGTCGTCCTTGGCGACGGCGCGACCGGCGAACAGATCGTCCGCAGCGAGGGCATCAGCATGGTCTCACTGACCGGCAGCGTCCGCGCCGGCAAGGCCGTCGCCGCAGCCGCAGCCGACACGCTCAAGCGCGTCCATCTGGAGCTTGGCGGCAAGGCGCCGGTAATTGTCTTCGACGATGCCGACATCGCAGCCGCCGCTGAGGGCATCGCCGGTGCCGGATACTTCAACGCTGGCCAGGACTGCACCGCTGCGACGCGGGTAATCGCGGCCTCCGGCCTCTACGGCGATCTCGTCGACGCACTCGCCGAGCAGGCCACCGGCACCGTCTACGGCGATCCGCTCGACGAGGACACCTACATGGGTCCGGTGATCAGCCAAGCGCAGCTCGATCGGGTGACCGGCTTCATTGAGCGAGTTCCGTCGCACGCCCGTATCGCATCGGGGGGCAACGCGCCGGAGAACGGTGGCGGCTTCTGGTTCGAGCCGACCGTCGTTGCCGACCTCAGGCAGGACGACGAGATGATCCAAGACGAAATCTTCGGCCCTGTAGTAACGGTCCAGCAGTTCAGCGATGAAGCCGAGGCGCTGGCCTGGGCCAACGGCGTCAAGTACGGGCTCGCCTCAAGCGTCTGGACGCGCGACCACGGCCGCGCAATGCGGATGGCGAAGGGGCTCGACTTCGGCTGTGTGTGGATCAACACTCACATCCCGATCGTCGCCGAAATGCCCCATGGCGGATTCAAGGAATCTGGCTACGGCAAGGACCTGTCGATGTACGGGTTCGACGACTACACGCGTGTCAAGCACGTGATGTCGAACATCGAAGGCTGATTCGCTGCGGCCGCAGGCCGCCTCCTAGAGACCGCCATAATCGCCGATCGATGGGCGCTCGACGCCTGCAGGGAGGCGTCCTTCGCCGGCAAGCTTGTCAATGTGCGCGGCGAGCGTCGCCTCGGCTGCTGGCCTGAGGATCGGCCCGACATCGCCCCACGCCGCGTCAAGCAGCTGGTCGCTGCTTCGCAGCCCCTCGGCAAGCGCCTCAACGAGCATCCGTTCGCGATCGAGGCGATGGTCGCGGTATTCGATCAGCCGTTCGCGCGGGTCATCGAGCGCAGGCCCGTGGCCGGGGCAGAGCAGCTCTAGGTCGAGCGAGATAAGTCGGTCGAGCGCCGCTAGGTAACCGGCCAGAGCACCTTCGTCGGGGGCGATATAGACGCTGCCAATACCCAGCACGGCGTCGCCGGTGAAGATCACCTCGCCGCTGACGAATGCCAGATGGTCGGGAGAATGGCCGGGCGTTGCGTAGACGGTCAGGGGGCCAAATTGGTCTCCATCGGCCAGCGTCACGCTGGCAGCCGCCAGCTCAGCCGCGCCAACCGGCGCCTCGCCGATCCGAGCCAGCAGCCCTTCAAGGCCGCCACTGTGATCGGCGTGATCGTGCGTGACCGCAATCCCACCCGCCCCTCCGCGGATCGCTACTTGACCGGCTAAACGGTCGAGGTGAGCGTCTATCGGCGGGCCCGGATCGATGATCCAACAAGGGTCGCGCCCGATCAGCCAAGAGTTCGACCCGTCGAGCGTAAATGGCCCAGGGTTATCGGCGCGCACCGATTCGACATCAAACTCTTTGAGCAGCTCCACCGGCCGAGCCTACAGTTCGCCAACGCTCAACCCAAAAGCGTGCAAGGATGAGCGTCGTGACCGGTTTTGACCGCCTCAGCGCTCTCGACGCAGCATTCCTCGACATCGAGACCGAACGCGCGCCGATGCAGGTCGGCTGGACGATGCGCTTCGCCGGCGAGCCGCCCTCGCTCGCGCAGCTGCGCCGCCACGTCGAGCTTCGCCTGCCAGGCGTTCCACGGCTGCGCCGCTGCATCGCTCAGCCGGCGCTAGGGATCGGCGACCCGCACTGGGTTGATGACGCACTGTTCGCAATTGATCGCCATGTCAACGAGATCCAGATGATCCCTTCGAGCGTTCAGCCGCAGCTGAGCTCGATCGCAGAGGAGCTGCTCTCACAGCCGCTAGACCGCAGCCGCCCGCTCTGGCGCCTGCAACTCGTGACCGGGCTTAGCGACGGTAGCTTCGCAATCATCGGGCAGGCTCATCACGCTCTGGTCGACGGGCTCGCGGCAATCGAGATCGCGACAATTATCTTCGACGGCGTTGGCGCGCCCGACCAGCCGGCTGACGCCACTTGGCTACCTGCCGATCCGCCATCAACCGCTGAAGTTCTGACCGCCGCCGCTCTCTCACGAATCGGCAGCAGCAGCGACGTAGCGACGACGCTCTTGCGCTCCTTGGCCGACGGCCCCGGGCCGATCGTCGAGGCCGTGACCGCGCTGCTGAGCCTCTTCACGCCAGGGCAACGCACCGCGCTCGAGAACTCGGCCAGCGCGCGCCGACGCGCAGCCTTCAGTTCGCTCCCGATGGAGCAGATGCAGGAGGTGGCTGAGCGCGGCGGCGTGACCGTCAACGATGTGCTGCTGGCCGCTAGCGGCGGCGCGATCAGCGCAGCGCTGGCGCGGCGCGGTGAACAGCCCGACTGCATCCGCGTGCTGGTTCCGGCCGCAGTTCGCCGGCCGGGTGAGAGCGCCGCCGACCACGCCAACCGGATCTCAATCATGGTTGTTGAGCTGCCCCTAGACGCCAACGACCCGGGCCGCGTGCTGCAAACGATCGGCCGCCGCACGAAAACTCTCAAGCGCGCTGGCTACGCTGGCACGCTGGACACGGCGATCCGCGCCGCCGACCTGCTGGCACCGGCAGTTCGTAGCGCGGTTGTGCGCGCAGCAGCAGCTGCCGCGCACTTCACGGTCGTGATCTCCAACGTTCCGGGCCCGAGCGAGCCACTCTCGCTGATTGGCCGCCAGCTCGAAGGCATTTGGCCCGCCGTGCCACTCGTTGATGGCAACGCGCTCTCAATTGGAGCAATCTCGCACGGCAGCATGCTCCACGTCGGCTGCTTCGCTGACGCGGCGCTCGTGCCGGACGTTGAGCTGATCGCCGCTGACATCGAAAAGACCTTCGAGCAGCTTTACCAGCTACCCGCTCAGACCGCTGCTCCATGGCAGCGACGGGCGCGCCAACGGCGCGACGCCAGTCGCGTCGCCTAGCGCGCCGCGATTCTGCTGACAGCGCCGCCAAGCGAGACGACATAGATCCGGCCGCGAGCGTCCTCGCCGAACGACGACAGCGTCGGCACCTGCGGCAGCCCTGCAACCGGCTCGTCGCCGCGTGCGCCGGCGCTGGAAAGGCGCGCGCCGTAGATGATCCCCTTGCAGAAGTCGCCGTAAAGGTACTTCCCGCGAAGACTCGGCAGTGCCGGGTCGCGAACTACGTAGCCACCGGTCAGCGAGCACCAACCCTCGTCGTGCGTACGAACGATCACCGGCTCGATCGCGCCCGGCAACGAACCGTCGCTGTAGGGGCGGTCGCCTTCTCGCACACGCCAGCCGAAGTTTCCGCCGCGCGCCTGAGCGATCGTTGTGAAGTCGACCTCTTCGACCTTTTGCTCGCCGACGTCGCCGATGATCAAATCCCCGCCCACTCGGTCGAACGAGAATCTCCACGGGTTACGCAGGCCGTAGGAGTAAATCTCCCGCCGAGCGCCGGCGCGGCGAACGAAGGGGTTCGATGAAGGAACGCGGTATGCCTTCGAACCTGAACGGCGCGGGTCGATTCGGAGGATCTTGCCGAGCAAGGAACGAAGGCTTTGCGCGTTACCCCGTGGCCCATGCTGATCACCGCCGCCACCACCGTCGCCGGTGCCGATGTAAAGCAGCCCGTCAGGGCCAAAGTTCAGCTGGCCGCCGTTGTGGTTGCCTTCAGGATCGTCCATCACGAGCACGCTGCGGATTGAGCCGGCATTGGCACGGTCGCTGGTCGCACGCCTCAACTCGGCGACCTCCTGCTTGCCGTCGCGGCGCGTGAAGTAGACGTAGAAGAGGCCGCTCTTTGCGTAGTCGGGCGCGAACGCAAGGCCGAGCAGACCCTGTTCGCCGCCGGCGGTTACGCGCGAGCTGACGTCAAGGAAAGGCGTGCTCAGCGCCTTGCCGTCACGGACAACGCTGATCCGCCCGCCCTGCTGAACAACCATTACCCGCCGCAGGTCCTTCGGCGGCGCCGTCACGTAGAGCGGCATCTTGAATTCGCCGACGTTAACCAGCTTGACGCCGCTGGCGGCCGCTGCAGTCGCGACGGCCGAAGTGGCATCCGAAGTGGCATCAGGCAGCTCGCGAGCTGCAGAGGAACCACAGGCGCCGAGCGAAATCGCACAGGCCAACGCGGCTATCAGAGCAGTGGGCATCAACTTATGATCGCAGCGGGTCTTTCAAACGGCGCCGATTGGGCGCCGATCCACTCACTCACTGCGGCGAAATCGCTACGGCTTCGGCGCGGTCTCGTCCCATTCCTTGATTGAGCCGCCCTTGTTCCACATCTCCTGAATCTCCTCGAGCGAGTGGCCGCGCGTTTCGGGCACAAAGCGCCAGACAAATATGAAGCTCAGCACACACATCGCAGCGAACAGGAAGAACGTGGCCGACTCGCCAATGCCGTTGGTCAAAGTCAAGAAGAACTG
>CAMDBT010000031.1 GCA_945889475.1 Bifidobacterium breve | reverse complement strand
CGCTGCTTTGAGCAGGACCCATGGCTTGCCGGTCCGCGCATGCTTGCGGAACGCTTGGTTCTCGAGCCGAGCCTTCGTCGCCATCTCGCCGCTTGCAAGCTCGACCTCAACCCCCTCGTCGCGCAGAATCCCCAGTCCGCGGCCGCTTGCCTTCTCGGTCGGATCATCGCTGGCAACCACCACACGGCCGATTCCGGCGCTAGTGATCGCATCGGTACAAGGCGGCTGGCGGCCATGATGGCAGCAAGGCTCAAGCGAGACGTAAAGCGTTGCGCCCGCTAGATCCACACCGCCGCAGTCGGTGATCGCAGCGACCTCAGCGTGCTGGCCTCCGTAGCGCTCGTGCCATCCCTCACCGAGAATCTCACCGTCGCGGGCCACGACTGCCCCAACCTGCGGATTTGGGCTGACGTTACCGATCCCATTGCGGCCGAGCTCGATCGCTCTGGCGAGCAGCTGCTGGTCGCGTGTTGAAACGGGACTCTCCATCAGCATCTGAGGATAGGCCTAGCCGACCGTGATCAGCGGCAGCGCGCGTACACCGAGTAGAGCTCGTTCGCCGCAACCTGCCGGTAGCCAGCCGGAGGAAGGTTGCGCAGAGTGTCCTCGGCGGTCGGGTTCTCATGGTCGAGCCCGCCGCGAAGGAGGATCGCTCGTCCTGCCGCCAGCACGACGATCCCGCTGTGCACCTTGGACGACTCGGGCAGATCGCTACGGGCTATCACCTCGTCGGCAGGAAGATCCATGATCCAGCGCACACTCGGCACGAGGCGATGATTGCTGGTCATCACCGGGCCGCACTTGGCGGCGGCGCGCACGTCGGGCCGGTCGAGCAGGCTCGTGAGGGCGCGCACCGAATCGCCGCGGAACTTCAGCTCCGTCACGAGCACGTCAACGTTGACACGGAGAATCGTCCAGACGATCAGAGCGGCGACGCCGACCGCCGCTGCGATCGCCCAGTACCTGCGGACGCGGCCCGCCCGGATTACAGTGAACCCGGCGACCAGGAAGGCAGCGAAGATCATCAACATCATCGCCGGCAGCAGCAGGTAGCGGCTGATCACCGAGAACTGCCCAAGTGCGAGCAGAACGAAAGTGAAGAGCCCGATCAGAAACAGCGCCAGCGGCACTCTCACGCGCCGGGGCACTAGCCAGCCAGCGAGACCGATACCAACAAGTCCAGCGACCATCACCGGAGTCTTGAGTAGCTGGCTGAAGAAGTAGACGGTTTCACCCGGGATTTGGTCGGCACTCTTCGCGCGCCCGTCCTCGGCTGTCACCGCCGTCGTGTGCGTCTGCGAGAAGAGCGGGTTTCCGGTGACGATGAAATCGACACCGAACCAGATCAGCGGCGCGGCGCCGACAAGCAGCGCGAAGCCAATCCGCTGTCGCCACGAGAGAGATGGCAAGAGCCAGAGCCAATAGATCCCGGCGATGATCCAAGCCTCCGGTCGCAGCAGTCCGGCGAGTGCTAGCAGCCAGAAGACCGGCGCCCCTCGCCGCGGCCTTGCGACCTCGATCGCGGCCGCCCAAAGCAGCAGCGCCAAGTAGGGAATGTCAATGAACGCGCGTGCAGCGAGGAACGGAAAGTCAAAGCGGGTGCAAAGAATCGCTGCGGCGGCGAGCCCGACCAAGATCGTGAATGAGTTCCGTGCAAGTTGGTAGAGCGCGACGACCATCAGCACGAAGCTGCCCATCGTGGCAAGCAACATCAGACGGTCGCCGGCGCGGCCGAAGAGTGCGAAGAAAACCCCGAAGACCAAGCCCAACGGGTGTTCGGTCGGCGCCCGGTAGGTGGCAAAGTCGGGTAGTTGACCGGCGAGTATCTCGCGCCCCCAGAGCAGCGAGTAGGTCGCATCGTAGGCCGTGTAGGTCGGGAAGACGATCGTGCTGGCAGCAACGATCAAGCTCAGCGCGACGAGCAGGATCAGCGGCCACGGCAGCGATTCGGCGCGGGAGACGAGAGAGCTAGACGAGGGAGCGGTAGTCACAGAGGGCGGTCGGTTGCCGGCAGCCGGAAGGCGCACGATCGGCATCGATACTACGCAGCAGCCGGACATGCAGCGCGCGCTGGTCGCCCCGTCTCAGCTCGATTCACCTACGACGCGTACGATTGGGCGTCGATGAAGCTGATTATTCAGATCCCCTGCCTCAATGAGGAGGCCACTCTTCCTGAAACGCTCGCCGACCTCCCACGCGAGGTCGATGGGATCACAGACGTCGAATGGCTGATTATCGACGACGGTTCGACCGACGCCACGATTGGCGTGGCGCGCGCAAACGGCGTCGACCACATCGTGCGGCTGACCAACAACCGCGGCTTGGCGGCGGGCTTCCAAGCTGGTCTCGATGCCTGCCTCAAGCTCGGCGCCGACGTTATTGTCAATACCGACGCCGACAACCAGTACTACGGCGCTGACATTGCCAAACTTGTTGAGCCGATCGTCGCTGGCCGCGCCGACATGGTCGTCGGAGATCGCGAAACCGACACGATCTCCGAGTTCTCGCCGATCAAGAAGCGACTGCAGAAGATCGGCTCATGGGTCGTCCGTCAGGCGTCCGAGACAGACGTCCCCGACACAACCTCGGGCTTTCGCGCCTACAACCGCGAGGCGGCGCTTCAGATGGCGGTTGTCTCGCGCTTCACCTACACGCTGGAGACGATCATCCAGGCCGGAAAGTTGCTTGTCGCCGTTGAGGACGTTCCGATCCGCACCAACCCGAAGACGCGAGAGTCGAGGCTCTTTCCGTCGACGTGGTCGTACGTTCGCCGCAACGGGATTTCGATCTTCCGCATCTACGCGCAGTACGAGCCGATGCGCGTCTTTTTCACGGCCGCCGTAATCCTCGGCGTCGCAGCGGTGATTCCATTCACGCTCTTCTTCATCAACTGGGTGCAAGGCGACGGGGCTGGCCACGTGCAGTCACTGATCTTCGGCGCCGTGCTCTTCAACGCCGCCGTCGTGATGGGAGCGTTGGCGGTGATCGGCGACCTAATGCACGCCCAGAGGATCATGAGCCAACGGATCTTTGAGCGCGTTCGCCGCGTTGAGCTGGAGCTCGGCGTACCGCCCTCGCACTACGAGCCAGGTCGGACGCCGAGTGGCCATGAGGCGACCACCGGTGCCGATTCGGCGCCCGCCCCAAGCGAGCAGCGAGAGCCGATTCGTGAACAAGAGGCGCCGCGATGAAGCCGCGCGTGACAGTCGACAGCGAAGGAACCGTGACCGGGAACACCTTCGACAAGTACGGCTCGACAAACCCCGTTGTGCGGCGCCTGATGGCTAGCTTCCACCGCGACCTCGACGCTTGCTACGCAACGGCTTCACCGACGTCGATCCTCGACATCGGTTGCGGTGAGGGCGTACTGACCCACGAATGGGCGGGGCGCCTGCCAAGCGGCGGTCGGATTGTCGGCACAGACCTCGATGACCCGCTGCTCCACGCCCAGTGGGAACAGCGCCGCGCTCCAAACCTTGAGTACCGCGTGATGAAAGGCGAGCAACTTGAATTCGCCGACAACGAATTCGACACCGCTACCGCGATCGAAGTGCTCGAGCACGTTGCCGACCCCGCGTTGGTGCTCTCCGAGATGTCGCGCTGCGCGCAGCGCTGGCTGCTGGTGTCGGTCCCGCGCGAGCCGCTCTGGAGGATCACCAACATCGCGCGCGGCGCCTACTGGGGCCAGCTAGGCAACACACCCGGGCACCTCAACCATTGGTCGAGCCGTTCGTTCCGAGCGATGCTCTCTCGCTACGGCGAAGTAGTTGAGCTGCGCCATCCGTTCCCGTGGGTGATGGCGGTAGTACGGCTCGATGGATAGGTCAGCGGGCCCGTCCGGGGCTACACAGCCAAGCGACGACGCTTACGTTCACGGAGCGAGAGTCTTAGCAGTCGGGGTCGGGGCGACCGGCCTACTGACGTTTCTCTACTTTTCGCTCTCGTCGCATCTACTGTCGGCGAACGCCTATGGCGAACTGACTGTCCTCTGGGCGGCGCTCTTCATCGTCATCGCAGTGATCTACCGCCCGATCGAGCAGCTGCTCTCCCGGATGATCGCCGACCGGCGCGCGCGCGGCGCGCAGGGCAACCACCCGCTGCGCGGTCCGATGCTGATCCAGCTCTCCTTCGCGCTTATATTCGTCGCCGTTGCAGTTGCCCTGCGCCCTCAGATCGAGCAGCTCTTTGGCGGCTCGCGCTCGCTCTATCTGATCTTCGTTGGCGCGACGCTCGCCTACGCTGCCAGCTACTTCGCCCGCGGCTACTTTGCCGGGCACCAGTGGTTCATCCTCTACGGGGGACTGATGCTCTTCGAATCGAGCGCGCGGGTCTGCTTTCCACTCGCTGTTCTGATCGGCATCAGCAGCGGCCAAACCGCGATCGCGATCGGCATCTTCGCCGCGCCGTTGGCGTCGCTCCTGGTTGTGCCGTGGGCGATCGCACGGCACGCACGGGTGGACGATCAAAGCTCGGAGCTGGCGCTCAGCTCGATCGCCGATAGCGGGGTTGGGTTCGCTGGCGCCGTAGCGGCGATTCAGCTCGGCGAGCAGACGCTGCTCAACGCCGGCGTACTTGTCGCCGACTCAGTCGCCGGCGCTGCCACAGCCGGGGCGGTTTTCAGCGTGCTGCTGATCACGCGCGCGCCGCTGCAGCTTTTCCAGTCAATTCAAACGACGCTGCTGCCGCACCTAGCTGGCTTGGAGGCAACCAAAGGCGGAGAAGAGTTCTCGCACGCGATCAAGATCACAGTCCGGGCGATCGCCATCTTCGCCGGAATCTCAGCCCTGCTGATGCTGCTGATTGGGCCCAGCTTGATGGCACTCTTCTTCGGTGACGACACCAGTTTCGGCCGCTGGGGGCTCGTCGCCGTCGCGATCGGGATGGGCTTCCACCTCGCGGCCGGAACGCTCAATCAGTCGGCGCTCGCCCGGGGGCGAGCGAAGGCCGCGGGCATCATCTGGATGCTGGTGGCGCTGGCCTTCGTCGCGTGGATGTTCGTTCCGCTTGTTTCCTCCGCGTTGCTGCGCGCCGAGCTTGGCTATCCGGCCGCTACGGCGACGCTCTGCGCGCTGCTCTTGATCCTCTATCGGCAGGCGCCGGGCCCGGACGGGGAGCTAGTTCCTGCGCGTCGCAGCGTCGAGGATGTCATTGAAGGCTCGGGCGGGATCATCCTGACCGAAGATCGCTGAGCCTGCCACTAGCCGCGTGGCGCCGGCGGCGACGCAGAGCCCTGCGGTCTTCTCGTCGACGCCCCCGTCAACTTCGATCACAACCTCTTCACCGACGATCGAGCGCAGCCGCGTGATCTTCTCGATCGAGCTTGGAATGAAACTCTGTCCGCCCCAGCCCGGGTTGACGCTCATGCAGAGGGCGAGGTCGAGCTCGACCTCCTCGTAGACCGCAAGCGGCGTCGCTGGGTTGACTGCAAGCCCGGCTTGGCAGCCGTGGGAGCGGATCAGCTCAAGCGCATAGTCAACGGCCGGTGTCGCTTCGGCGTGAACGATGATCGTCCCGGCGCCAGCTTTGGCGAACGATTCAACCTGGGTCGTCTCTGGCCGCTCGACCATCAGGTGGACCTCAAGGTGGAGGCCGATGTCGCGTAGCGCCTCGCATACCTGAGGGCCCATCGAGAGTGGCGGCACAAACTGACCATCCATCACGTCCACGTGAATGATTCTTGCGCCCGCGTCCTCGACCAGCTTCACCTGCTCGCGCAGCGCGCCGAAGTCGGCGGCGAGGATCGAGGGGGCAATCTCAACGGTCATTCTCAGACCTCCACCAGCATTGATGTGCCGCAGTGCGAGCACTCAGTCGTCGCTGTGCTCGACATCCGCACAATCGTTTGGTGCTCACCGCAGCCTGGGCAGACGGAGCGCAGCTCGTAGCGATGGAGGCAGTAGACACAGCGGTAGCGGCCAGGCACGGCAGTCGGGCGCAGCCACGGCTCGTGGCACGAAGGGCACTCCAATCCGACCGTCGGTTCAGCCATCGCGCTGACAATAGAACGCCTCGCCCCGGAATGGCGGCCGCAGTCATTCGCCGCGCCCGCGCTGGAACTCCGCCCAGCTCATGGCGCGCGATCCCGGCGGCACAACCTCGTCGTAGATCAGCCGCTCTGCTTCGAGGTGCGCGCTGCGCACTGCGAGCATCGTTCCATCGGCAAGCTCGACTCGGGCGCCGATGTGCGGCGCCAGCGCGCGAACGACCCGCTCCTGCTCTCGGGCGCTGGACTGCGGGCTGAGAATGCGGTCGGCCGCAGTGATCTTCTCGGCATAACTGGCGAGCGCTTCGTCCTGCTCGACGAACGGTGACGGGTCGACGAGCGCCGCGCGGAGCAATTCGGCGCCGCGCAGCTCGAGCCGCTCGCTCAGCGTGCCAAAGCTATCGTCGGCGTTGATCGGTTCGCTCACCGAGGAGCAGACCGGCCCACAGTCGAGCCCTTCGGTCAGGCGCATGATCGAGACGCCAGTTTCAGCGTCGCCAGCGATGATCGCCCGCTCGATCGGTGCAGCCCCACGCCAGCGCGGCAGCAGCGAGGGGTGAACATTGAGAATCTCGTAGCTCGAAAGCAGGGGCTCGGTAATCAACTCCCCGTACGCACATACGAGCAGCAGGTCGGGCGCAGCCCCGGAGATCAACTGGCGACCTGCAGAATTGTTGATCTGCTCCGGCTGGGCGACGGTGATCCCCAGTTCGCGCGCAGCGTCGGCGACCGGCGGGGCGGTCAACTTGCGGCCGCGTCCTGCGGGGCGGTCGGGCCGAGTGATAACTAGCTCCGGAACCGTCCCGCCAGCGACCAGATGGCGCAGCAGCCCAGCAGCGAACTGAGCCGTTCCGATGTAGACCGTCCGCATCGACAGCCGTCCTAGCTGCCTGGGCCGAGCTCGCGCAGGATCCGCATCGCTTCGCGCCGCTGCCCACGAGTCGCACGATCGATGATCAGTACACCGTCAAGGTGATCGAGCTCATGCTGAATTACGCGGCCTTCAAGGCCCTCTGCTTCGAGCTCGATCGGCTCGCCGAAGCGATCCTGCGCGCTGACCCGGATTCGCGCCGGCCTCGTCACTTCGACCACCACGTGCGGCAGGCTCAGGCAGCCCTCCTCGAAAGTCTCCTCCTCGTCCGAGCGCCACTCGAGCACCGGGTTGGCGAGCGCCTGTAGCGGCCCGTCGTCGGCGACGCGATAGACGAAAAACCGTCTTAGTAGACCAACCTGATTGGCCGCCATGCCGACGCCAACAGCATCATTCATCAGCCGCCCCATCCGATCGATCTCGGCGCGCAGACGGTCATCAAACAGCTCCACTTCGGCGGCCCGGGACTTGAGCACAGGATCGCCGAACTTAACCACGTGGACGAGCGCTGCTTCGCGGCGCGCAAGCATCTCGGGATCGAGCTCGGGCGGCTCACGGCGGAGCTCTTCGGCTTCTGTCTGACTCTGATCACTCATTGGCAGCAGGCAGATTCTAGACGGCGCGCGCGGCGCTACTGCGGCTCGACGTCGACTGAGATCGAGACCGACCTGCGGCCCGCCTCCTTTGCCAGGCGCCCCACCGCTAGGTTGACGGCTTCGACTGCTCGGCGGCGATCCTCAGCCTTGATCACGACCTGCGAGCGCTCACGGCCGCGTAGGCGGAAGAGCGGCGCCGGCCCGAGCGAAGCGGGAAGCGCCCGCTGTAGCTCGCTCGCCGCCTGATCAGCCGCTCCCGGCTGCGCCGAAGCGCAAACGATGCGAATCAGCGTTGAGAAAGGTGGGTAACGGAGTGCTTCGCGGCGCGCCAACTCCCCTTCGAGGAACGCTGCCGAGTCGTGTTGGGCGGCCAATACCAGCGCCGGCGCGTCGGGGTTCAACGTCTGAACCAGTACCTTCCCGCGCTCGCTGCCACGCCCGCTACGCCCGGCCAGCTGCGTAACGAGCGCGAAGGTTCGCTCTTCAGCGCGGAAGTCGGGAAAGCGAAGTGTTTGATCGGCATCGACGACGACCCCGAGCTCGACGTCGGGGAAGTCGTGGCCTTTGGCGACAACCTGCGTTCCGAGCAAAATTCCCTCCTTGGCCTGTTCGAATGAGCGCAGCACCGCGCCCGCGTCAGCTGCGTCGCCATCGAGCCGGAAGACCTGTCCGGGTAGCTCCGTTTCAAGCCGCTCTGTTCCGGTGCCGTGGCGCGCGATCGAGACCGAGCCGCACTGCGGGCAGAGCTCCGGCACAGGCTTGTGGTGGCCGCAGTGGTGGCAGGAGATCGAGCCGCTGGCGCGATGGAGGACGAGCGTCACATCGCAGTCCGGACACTCCCAGGCGTACCCGCAGCTCGAGCAGCTCAAGTAATTGGACCAGCCGCGCCGGTTGAGCAGGACGATCGACTTGGCAGAATCGACGAGCGCTTGAAAGGTCTCGGGGTGGAGGGCGCCGGAGGTGCCGCGCAGGTCGATGATGTCAACCTTCGGCAGCTCCATCTGATCGACCCGTGTTGGCATGCTGACCCGCCGCAGCCGCTGCCAGCTTTCGGCCCGGGGCGTCGCGCTGCCGGCGACCAAGACGGCGCCGTGGTCTGCTGCGCGGCGGGCCGCAGCGTGGCGCGCGTCATAGCGCGGGTCGCCCTCATTCTTGTAGCTGCTGTCGTGCTCCTCATCGATGACAATCAGGCCGATCTGGCTGAGTGGAGCGAAGACAGCCGACCGCGCGCCGATGCAAATCCGTGCCTCGCCGCGGCGCAGCCGCATCCACTCGTCGAAGCGCTCGCCGGGGGTGAGCTTGGAATGGATCACAGCCACGGTCTCCCCGAAGCGCTCAGCAAACCGCGAGATCAGCTGCGGCGTCAGCGCGATCTCAGGGGCCAGTACGAGCACGCTCTTGCCAGCCTCCAGCACCTCCGCCGCAGCGCGTAGATATACCTCCGTCTTGCCGGAGCCGGTGACGCCGTGCAGCAGCAGCTGCTCACCCGGCGCCGCCGCCCGCAGCTGGCCCAGCGCTTCTGACTGGTCGGCGGTCAGCTCAGGGCCTTCCGCTCCGGATGCCTTGCCAACTTCAGCGTGCTTGGGTGCGCGCCTCTGCGATTGCTCCTCGAGCAGCACTAGCCCACGCTTCTCAAGCCTCCTCAGCGCCGCTAGATCCACCCCCGCCGGACGCGGCAGGGAGCTGAGCAGCGCACGCTGCTTCTCAGTCAGCCGCTCAGCCTTGTCAGGCCGCCGCAACACGCTCGCGAACCACGCCGAGCGTTCTTTCACTCCGCGCGGCGGCAACATCAGCGAGTAGGCCCGCGCCGGGGTCGAACAGTATTCGTCGGCCAGCCATCGGCCGAGCGCAACGAGATCCGGCGGCAGTGAAGCGGGCAGCAGCTCTTTCGCTTCGCTCAACGAGTGCTCTGAGGTGTCCTTCAGCGCCGTGACTACGGCCAGAACTTCGCGCCCGCCGAACGGGACCACCAATACCGACCCGACCGCCGCCCCTTCTGGGCAGAGGTAGTCGAACGGGCCGCGCAGGACGCGCGCCGTCGTGATCGGCTCGACCTGAGCGACTTTTCCCACAGCGTCGAGAGTAGAGCCGCCGTGGGATGGGTTGAACTGGCCGCGCGACCGAATAGCCGCTAGCTTTTCAGCGATGGATCTCCACCCCGGCGAAGAGGTGATCTACAGCGGCCACCCGAGCTGGCGCTCAATCAAGGCCTTCTATCTCGGCGGCATCGCGATCGGCCTAGCGGTCGGCGTCCTCTGGTGGCTGATCATCTCGCCGCTCGGAGCTGTGCTGGCGTTCGCCGTGATCACGGGTGTGACTATCGGCGTCGGCCTGCTGAAGCGGATCTTCACGATCTACGTGATCACCACCGACCGCCTCTCAATTCAGCGCGGCGGCCTCTCGAAGCGAGTGGAGCAGACACGGATCGACCGTGTACAGAACGTCTCGACCAGCCAGTCTCTCTTCGACCGCCTGTTCAAGGTCGGCACTGTCGACTTCGACACCGCCGGCGACGAAGGCGGCAGTCTTCGCTTCGACGGCGTCGACGACCCGCCGGCGGTGGCGGCGGCGATCGACGAAGCGCAGCGCCTTCACGCCGAGCGCCAGCCGCTCGGCGGCGGCGGGCTGTAACTACTCCGCGGCGGCAGCGCGCAGGGCGTCGGCTCGGTCGGTCCGCTCCCACGTGAACTGCTTCTCGTTGCGGCCAAAGTGGCCGTACGCTGCAGTCGCCGAATAGATCGGGCTATGCAGGCTGAGGTACTCGCGGAAGGCGGCCGGCCTAAGGTCGAAGTTCTCGGCCACGAGCTGGTTTATCCGCGCGGTCGGGATCGTCTCGGTGCCAAACGTGTCAACCATGATCGAGACCGGCTTGGCAACGCCGATCGCGTAAGCGACCTGCACCTCGGCGCGCTCGGCGAGGCCGGCGGTAACGAGGTTTTTGGCTACGTAGCGGGCGGCGTATGCGGCAGAACGGTCGACCTTCGAGGGATCCTTGCCGGAGAAGGCGCCGCCGCCGTGGCGGGCCTTGCCGCCGTAGGTATCGACGATGATCTTCCGTCCCGTCAGTCCGCAGTCACCGACCGGGCCGCCGATCACAAAGTTGCCGGTTGGGTTGATCAGCAGATCCTTGCGGAGCTGCTCAGCGTCATACATGTCGGCCGGAAGCACCGGCACGACGACGTGCTCCCAGAGATCATCCGCAATCCTTCCAGCGGGTGTGTCGGCGCCCGCTTCGTGTTGGGTTGAGATCAGCACTTTCTCGATCGCCACCGGACGTTCGTCAACGTAGCGAACACTGACCTGCGTCTTTCCGTCAGGGCGTAGGTAGCTCAACGTTCCGTCCTTGCGAACTTCGGTCAGCCGCTCAGCCAAGCGGTGCGCTAGGTGGATCGCCAGCGGCATCATCGACTCGGTTTCGTCGGTGGCGTAGCCGAACATCATTCCCTGATCGCCCGCGCCCGCTTTGTCGAGCGGATCTTCATCGCCTTCGCGAGCTTCTAGGGCCTCGTCAACGCCCTGCGCGATATCCGCCGACTGGGCCACGAGCCGATTGAGAACTTGGAGCTCGTCGCTGTCAGCATCGAACTCAGGGTCAAAGCCGACGTAGCCGATCTCGCGGATCGTCGAGCGCACGATTCCCTCGACGTCAATCTTCGAGATGTCGAATGAGGTTTCACCGGCGACGACGACGAGTTTGTTGTTGACGAGCGTCTCGCATGCGACCTTGGCGAACGAATCCTTTTCCAGAATTGCGTCGAGGATCGCGTCGGAGATCTGGTCGGCAACCTTGTCCGGGTGACCTTCTGTGACCGATTCGGAGGTGAAGAGAAAACTGCTTGCTTGGCTCATAAGGGAGGCAGAGTAGCGGGCGCAGGGTTTGGCAGGGAACGTCCTCCTGCACCGCGCCGGCGCGCTAGCGCTGCGAGCGGCGCTGTTTGCGCTCGTGAATGTCGATGATCAGCGGTACGCCGTCGAGGCCGTAGCGAGCGCGCATCCGATTCTCGAGGAAATAGGTGTAGTCGCGCGTGACCCGGTTGCGCCGGTTGACCTGTAGCGAGAAGCGCGGCGGCGAGTCCTCAACCTGCGCCAGGTAGAGCAGCTTTAGGCGCTTCCCCTGGCGTGCGGGCGGCTGACGTTCGGCGACGACTTCGGCGAGGAAGCGGTTTAGCTGCGGCGTCGGAATCCGCTCGGCGCGGCGGTCGCCAAGCGCCACGGCCTCGTCTAACACGCGGCCAACGTGGCGACCATCCTTGGCGCTGATCGTCATCAGTTTCGGTCGCAGTCGCAGCTTCTTGGTGACCTTCGCCCGCTCGTGATCGAGCGCGTCCTCGTCGAGCGGACTTAGGTCCCATTTGTTTAGCGCCATCAGTGTCGCGCAGCCTTCCTGCATCGCCAGCTCGGCGATCCGCATGTCCTGCGCCGTGACGCCGTCGGCCGCGTCGCAAATCACGAGCGCCACGTCGGCCCGCTCGACGGCCCGCTGCGAGCGCAGCACGGTGTAGTACTCGAGACTGTCCGACAGTTTCGACTGGCGGCGCATCCCGGCCGTGTCGATCAGCGTCAGCTTGCGTCCGCCGAGCTCGATCGGCATGTCGATCGCATCGCGCGTGGTTCCCGCAAGATCGCTGACGATCGTCCGCTCGGAGCCGACGATCTTGTTCATCAACGTCGACTTGCCGACGTTCGGCCGGCCGATGATCGCGAGGCGAATAGGCGGGTCGAGCGGCTCAACTTCGCTCCCGTCGGCCTCGGGAAGCATCGCGACGATGCGGTCGAGCAGGTCGCCACTGCCGAGCCCCTGCGCCGCCGAGACGGAGATCGGTTCGCCAAGCCCAAGCCGATGAAACTCACCTGCCAGGGGAATGTCAGAGAGAACATCGGACTTGTTTGCCGCGACGACTACCGGCAGGCCGCTGCGGCGGAGCAGGTCTGCCATCTCCTCATCGCCAGGGCGCAGGCCGCCTTTGACGTCAACAACGAGCACGGCGAGCTCCGCTTCGGAGAGTGCAGCGTTTGCCTGCTCGCGGATCGAACCGGCGATCGGGTCAGGGTCGAGCAGATCCATCCCGCCGGTGTCAACGAGCGTGAACTGGCGTCCGTTCCACTCGCAGTCAAGCTCCTTGCGGTCGCGGGTCACGCCTGCGCGTTCATCAACGACCGCCTCTCGCGAGCCGCTAAGCCGGTTGACGAGCGAACTCTTGCCGACATTCGGATAGCCGACGATCGCTACGCGCGGGCGGCTCATCGCGTCTGCGCTCCGCTGCCGCGCTCAGCCGCTAGCTGAACGATCCGCGCGATCACTTCGTCGGCGCTGAGAGCCGTCGTGTCGAGCTTCACGGCGTCCTCGGCGGCGACCAGCGGCGAGTGCTCGCGCTCACCGTCGCGGCGATCACGCTGCTGCTGCTCGGTCAAGACTTCGCTCAGCGGGCGCCCTGTCTGTTCGGCTCGGCGCCGCGCGCGCTCCTGAGGGTCGGCGTGGAGAAAGATTTTGAGCTCCGCGCGCGGGGCGACGACGGTGCCAATGTCGCGCCCTTCGGCAACCCAGTCGCCGCTCGCCAGCATCGCCTGTTGGCGCAGCGCCATCGCAGCTCGAACGTCAGCTTCAGCAGCAACCTCCGAGGCAAGTGCAGTTACTTCCGTCGAGCGAATCACTTCGCTGACGTCTTCACCGCCTAGCGTGACGTTGTCCGAGAGTCGTATCTCCAAGCTCTGCAGATCAATCTGCGGGTCGCGCAGACGAGCCAAGGCGACGCAGCGGTACATCGCCCCGGTATCGAGGTAGGTGAAGCCCAGTGCCTGCGCGACGGCGCGCGCCACCGTTGACTTGCCGGCTCCCGCCGGTCCGTCGATCGCCACAATCATCGGACTGAACGTAGCGGGCTAGCGCATCTCAGCGCAGCGCAGCGATGTCTTCAAGGAAGGTCGGATAGGAGATTGAGGCGGCCTCAACGCCAACTACCTCGACCCCCTCCTGCGACGCCAGCCCAGCGACAACAGCGAGCATCGCGATCCGATGGTCGCCAGCAGCGTCTACTTGGCCGCCGCGCAGCGAGCCGTGTCCGTTGACGATCACGCCGTCCTCGGTTGCCTCGACCTGCGCTCCCAGAGCGCTCAATGCCGCGACGACAGCGGCGATTCGGTCGGACTCTTTCAGCCGCAGCTCGCCAGCACCCTCAATCCGCGTCTCGCCTTCGGCGAAGCAGGCAAGCAGTGCTACCAGCGGCAGCTCATCGACAGCCAGTGGCACCTCATGCGGACTGACCGTTGTCGGCTTCAACGGGCCGGCCGTAACGTCGATGTCGCTGAGCGGCTCATGCTGCGGGATAACGCCATCCTCGGGCTGCTGTTCGAGGTCGGTGATTATCACCGCGCCCATCCGCCGCGCGATCTCGATAAAGCCACTGCGCGTCCAGTTAACCGAGCAGTCTTCGATCAGCAGCCGCGAGCTCGGCACCAGCACCGCGGCTGTGATCAGAAACGCGGCCGAAGA
This sequence comes from Bifidobacterium breve, assembly GCA_945889475.1. Classification (GTDB taxonomy): domain Bacteria; phylum Actinomycetota; class Thermoleophilia; order Solirubrobacterales; family Solirubrobacteraceae; genus F1-60-MAGs163. The sequence continues at coordinate 2,643 of CAMDBT010000031.1, read as the reverse complement.
CGGATCGCTCGGTATCGCGATCCGCTCGGGCAGCGTCAACTCATCGGTCGGCCAGATCGTCAGCTGATTGCCCTGCCGCGAAATCTTCACCCCGGCCTGCGCCAAGAGGCGCTCGCTATGGTCGCGGCTTGCGCCCGGCTCCGTGATCGTCGTCGAGCCTTCTGCGCACAACGCGGCAAGCGCAACACACGACTTCACCTGGGCGCTGGCAACCGGCATCGCGTAGTCGATCCCTTGAAGCCGGGCGCCAGCGACCGTGAATGGAGCGAAGCGGCCTTCGCTCGCCTCAACCCCAGCGCCCATCAGGCGCAGCGGCTCTGCGATCCGGTCGATCGGTCGGCGGCGAATCGACTCGTCGCCGTCAAGCTCGAAGCTCGAACCATCTTGGCCCGCCAACCAGCCGGGCAGAATGCGGATCAAGGTTCCTGCGTTACCAACATCGATCGGCCGCGCGGGAGGCTGGGCGTTGCGCAGGCCGACGCCACGGATCATCAGCCCTTCGCTGCGGCGCTCCACCAAAGCGCCGAGCTGCTCGATCGCGGCGAGCGTCGAAAGCGTGTCGTCGGCCTGGAGGTAATTTGTGATCAGAACCGGCTCGTCGGCCATCGCCGCGAAGATCGCCGCGCGGTGAGAGACCGACTTGTCGGCAGGAGCGGTCAGCCTCCCCTTAATCCGCTCGGCCGGTTCGATGAAGCACTTCACAGAACCGGCAGCCCGAGCTGAGCTAGGCATTCGCTGGCTGCGGCGGCTGACCCTTCGGCAACCCAGAGCGCGACGACACCCTCCTGCCCATCCGGGGAAGGGCTTAGTGCCATGTCGACGATGTTGATGTCGGCTTCGCATAGCCCCAGCGCGATCTGTGCCAATACGCCGGGGCGATTCGGCACCGGCACGCGCAGCTCGGCTAGGACGCCGCCGGAGAGTCCAGCCTCTGTGAGCCTTTCGCGCCGCTCCGCGGCCAGCCTCTGCCACTCGGTTAGCCAGGCCGAGTCGTCGCGGCTGATCGCAGCCCGCGCCTCAGCGAGACGTTCGATTGCGCCGTCGAGCTCCTCAACCAACGCCGCCTGATTGGCGAGATAGATGGACGCCCACATCTCGGGATTTGCTCCAGCAACGCGTGTCGCGTCACGGAAGCTTGGCCCGGTGACTGGGATCGTCCGCTCCTCGAGCGCTGCGTCAGCTTGCAACACCAGCACGTTGGCCAGCACGTGTGGCAGCTGTGAGACGGCGGCCATCATCCGGTCATGATCATCGACTCCAACAATCGTCGGCTTGGCGCCGACCGCGCTGATCAGATTATGGACTCGCTCCAACATCACGCCGCTGGTGATTTCCGTTGGCGTCAGGTACCAAGTCGCCTCGTCGAAGAGCTCTTCGCGGGCGTTCATGACTCCCGAGTTGGCGCTGCCGGCCAGCGGGTGGCCGCCGACGAATCGCTGATCCAGCGCCGCTGCGTCAACCACCGGCCGCTTGATTGAGCCAACATCGGTGACCGCGCAATCGGGCGGCGCTGCGGACAGGACCTGTTCTGTCACCGCGACCAAACGGTCTGCCGGCACGGCGACGACTACGACATCGGCGCCGAGCAGCGAGGCTTCGAGCTCTGGGCAGGCCTCGTCGATCAGCTCCAGTTCGAGTGCTTGGTCGGCCTCGGGCCCCACTCCTCGAACGTGGGCCCCGACGCGGCGCCGAGCGGCGAGGGCAAAAGACCCGCCGATCAGGCCGACACCGACGACCGTGAGCTTCAAGCCGAGCGCGCCTGCGTGTGAAGGAAGGACGTCTTGCCGGCCAGCTGAGCGGCCTGGTCTACCGCCTGTGCGTACTGCGCGAACTCTTCGCTACGCAACGCCTGAGGCCCGTCACAGATCGCCGCTTCCGGCTCAGGATGAACTTCGACGATGATCCCGTCGGCACCGACCGCGGCGGCGGCCAGCGAGAGCGGCTGTACAAGCACGCGGCGTCCTGCCGCATGGCTTGGGTCGATGACGACCGGCAGGTGGGTCATCTCCTTCAGTACCGGCACCGCCATCAGATCAAGCGTGAAGCGGTAGGCGCTCTCGAAAGTGCGAATCCCACGTTCGCAGAGGATGACCTGTTCGTTGCCTTCCTTGAGGATGTATTCGGCGGCCATCACAAGCTCTTCCAGCGTTGCCGAAAGGCCGCGCTTGAGCAGCACCGGGCGACCGGCGCGGCCGAGCTCGGTTAGCAGCCCGTAATTCTGCATGTTGCGCGCGCCAACTTGAATTAGGTCGGCAACTTCGAGCACCGACTCGAGATCGCGCGCATCCATCAGTTCGGTGACGATCGGCAATCCGCTCTGCTCGCGCGCTTCAGCCAGCAGCTCCAATCCTTCGACACCGAGACCTTGGAACGAGTAGGGCGAAGTGCGCGGCTTGTATGCGCCGCCGCGCAGCATCGACGCGCCGCAGGACTTCACCAGCGCAGCGGTGTCGAGTAGCTGGTCGCGCGACTCGACCGTACACGGCCCGGCGATCAGCGCGAAGTTTTCGCCGCCGATCTTGGCGCCACCGATCTCAAAAACCGATGGCGTTCCGTGACGTGATTCCAGCGCCGCGAGCTTGTACGGCTTCAGAATCGGCACAATCTTGCTGACTCCGGCCAGCGCCCCGAGCTCAAGTTCGC
>CAMDBT010000030.1 GCA_945889475.1 Bifidobacterium breve | reverse complement strand
CTTCTGCCGCAGTCGTACCAAAACTTCCCGGACAGAAGCTTGGCTGACTTTGGAAAGGCTTATTACGGCGACAACCTGCCACGCCTGCAGCGCGTCAAGAAGAAATACGACCCCGACAATGCGTTCCGCTTCGCGCAGAGCATCCCGCTGTAAAAGCCGCCGCTAAGCAAGAGTTGACGGGAGCCGTATACCGGCGCGAGCGCGTCGGCCACCGGATAAGGTTGGTGGCAATGAGTTCGCGAGTGAGACCTTTCGCCCGCGCAATCGCCTTGGCTGCGGTTCTGGCCGTCGCCGCTGCGCCTGCCGCCCAGGCGAAGGTGATCGAGCAGCATCTTGGCGGCGCTACTGCGCACACGCCTATCGTCGGTTCCGACCAGCATCTTCCTCCCCTAGCCGCTACCACCCCATACATGATCGATCCGTCGGTCGGCGCCAAAATCGTTGCTTGGCGCAAATCGGGCGGCTACGCGGCTGACATCACCGGCACCGTAGTGCGTGCCAGAAACTACCTTGATCGTTGGTTGACGAAGCGGTGCGGCCGAGACGCCAGCCCCGCCCGGGTTCGCAAATGCCGGGCGATGCTGGTAGCCGACATCGATGACACCTTGGTCAGTTGGTATAGCTATTACGCCAACACCGACGCCCACTGGACCGCTAATGCAGCCGCCGAGAAGAAGGTGATGGAGGCCTGTGGGACGCCAGCGATCACGCCGAGCGTAAACCTGCTGCGCTACGCGAAAGGGCGCGGCGTGGCGATCGTATTGATCACCGGGCGCAGCCAAGGACACCGCTCCTTCACAGCGAGCTGCGTGAAGAAGCTCGGGGTGAACGGCTACCGAGATCTGGTCATGCGCTCTCCGGCGCAGAGCAAGACAACCGCTGCGCGCTACAAGTCACAAGCGCGACGCACGCTCGTGCGCGCTGGTTGGAAGATCGCATTGTCGCTTGGCGACCAAGTAAGCGATATGAGCGGCGGTTACGCAGACGCTGGGTTCTTGCTGCCCAACCCGATGTATCTGATCCCTTGACCGGCGAGCGCCGCCGCTAACGACTCTCGGCGCCGCCTTGCGCGCAGCCACGGCAGTTGAGAAGATCAGCAGATGACGTCGGTCAGCAGCGACACAGTCTCGCTACCGCTTCCCGCGCACTGGTACGCAGACGAAAAGCAGGCGCGCGACGAGCGCGACCTGATCTTCTACAAGTCGTGGCAGGTTGCCGGCCTTGCCAAGGATGTGCGCGAGCCGCAGTCAATGACGACGGCGAAGATCTGCGCGATGCCGGTCGTGATCGCCCGCGACGCAAGCGGCGAGCTCCACGCAATGCTCAACGTTTGCCCGCACCGCGGAACCGTGATCGCACAGGGCTCCGGGCCCGCGAAGCTGCTGCAGTGCCCAAACCACGCCTGGGTATTCGGCCTCGACGGCAAGCTGAAGTCGGCGCCGCGGACTGAACGCGAGGACGATTACTCCTGCGAAGGGATGAATCTCAAACCGGCCGCTGTAATCGAGTGGGGGCCGCTGCTGCTGGTCAACCTTGACGCCGGCGCCGAGCCTCCGACGGCAGAGCTGGCGACGATGCAAGAATCGGTCGAGCGATATGGCTTTAGCTTCGACGAGCTGGAGCCGATGCCGGGGCGGTTCGAATGGGAGATCGAGTGCGACTGGAAAATCCTGATCGAGAATTACCTTGAGTGCTACCACTGCGCCACCGTTCACAAGGATTTTTCGCAGGTGATCGACGTGTCGCCGGAGCACTACGCGCTCTCAAGCGGCGGCACGCTGCTGACAGCTCAAGCCCCTGTGCGAGCAACCTCAAAGCTTGAGCAGCAGCAGAAGATCCTCTCGACCGCTGGCGGCCCGATCACCGACAGCCACTGGCACATGCTCTTCCCTGCCACGACATTCAACGTCTACCCCGGCGAGGGCGCGATCGAGATCACCTGGTTTTGGCCGACCGGGGTTAGCAAATCGAAAGCGTGCGCCATCTTCTTCAAGATGGACGGCGCCAGCGACGAGTACATCGAGCAACTAACCGAGTTCGGCCTCCAGGTGATGGAGGAAGACAACGCACTCTGCACGCTGATGCAGGAAGGGATGGCCTCCGGCGCGATCGCTTCCGCACGGCCGCTGCCGAACAGCGAAGCTCTGGTTGTGGCGTTCCAGAGGCTCGTTCGACGCGCGCTGGCCTAGCCCCGCTCCGAACCGCAGTTCGCTAGCGCGGCTGCAGTCTTTCGCTGACGGAAGGGTAGGCTCCGCACCGATGAGCAACCCTGACCGCTTCGAAGAAGCCGCCGCGCGATCACTCGCCGGTGGCACCGAGCGCCACCGCGAGAAGGCGCTAGAGCAGGGCCGTTTGCCGGTCCGCGAGCGCGTCGCCTTGCTGCTGGACGAAGGCTCGTTCGCCGAGGAAGGGCTGCTCGCCAACTGGCAGCAGGACGGCCTTGGCGCCGATGGCGTGGTGACCGGCGTTGGCACCGTCGCCGGCCGCCCGGTCGCCGTGATGGCCAACGACCCGACCGTGAAGGCCGGTTCGTGGGGGGCGAAGACGGTTGAAAAGATCCTGCGAATCCAGGAGCGCGCGCTGGAGCGGCGGATCCCGATCGTTTACCTAGTTGACTCGGCCGGGGCACGGATCACCGACCAAGTCAAGATGTTCCCCGGCCGCCGCGGCGCCGGACGGATCTTCTTCAACCAGGTCGAGCTGTCCGGCGTTGTGCCTCAGGTCTGCGTGCTGTTCGGCCCCAGCGCCGCCGGCGGCGCCTACATTCCCGCCTTCTGCGACGTCGTGATCATGCGCGATGGCAACGCCTCGATGTACCTCGGATCGCCGCGGATGGCGGAGATGGTGATCGGCGAGCAGGTGACGCTGGAGGAGATGGGCGGCGCGCGAATGCACACCTCCGTCTCCGGCTGCGGCCACATTCTTGTCGCCGACGACGGCGAAGGGATCGCGGCCGCGCAGCGCCACCTCTCCTACCTTCCCAGCTGCTGGGACGAGCCAGCGCCAACGGCAGCAGCCGCAGATCCGGCGGCCAGCCTCAGCAGCGCCGACATCCCGGCCGACGAAAACCAGCAGTTCGACATCGGCGTCGTGATCGAGGGCGTAGTTGATGAAGGCAGCTTCTTCGAGCTTCACGGCCGCTGGGCGAAGGAGGTCGTCGTCGGCTTCGCGCGGCTGGATGGAAAGCCGATCGGGATCATCGCCAACCAGCCGAAGGTCAAAGGTGGAGTCTTATTTGTGGACTCCGCCGACAAGGCGGCGCGCCAGATCTCATTGTGCGACGCATTCGGCCTGCCGATCCTGTTCCTCGCCGACGTTCCCGGCTTCATGATCGGCACCGCCGTCGAGCGCCAGGGGATCATCCGCCACGGCGCGAAGATGATCGCCGCCTTGAGCGAAGCAACGGTGCCGAAGATCTCGGTGATTGTGCGCAAGGCCTACGGCGCCGGCCTCTACGCGATGGCCGGCCCGGCCTTTGAGCCTGACGGCGTGCTCGCCTTGCCGGGCGCGTCGATCGCCGTAATGGGGCCGCAGGCCGCAGTCAACGCTGTTCACCTCAACCGCCTCCAAGCGATTGAGGACGAGGGCGAGCGCGAGCGCGTCACGGCCGAGCTGCGCGAGCAGTACGCGGCCGACATTGACCTGCTCCACCTTGCCTCGGAGCTGATCATCGACGCGATCGTCGAGCCGCCAGAGCTGCGCGCGGAGCTGGTCACGCGCTTTGCCTTGGCGGGGCGCAGGCGCCGTCAGCGCGCTCCCCGCCGCGGCAGCGTTCGTCCCGTCTAGGGAGCGAGCAAGTTGCTCTGGTAGGTTCCGCCGATGCGCACAGAAATCATTGGCACCACGCTCCCCCGTCTTGAGGTCTACCTTGAGCCCGGCGAAACGCTGATCTCCGAGGCTGGCCAAGCCGCATGGCTCGACGCCCCAATCACGATGCGAACTGCGGCAACCGGCATCGGCGGCGCCGCTGGCGGCCTGAAGGGTGCGGTCCATGTGGCCAAGCGCGCGGTCGGCGGTTCGAGCATCTTCATGAGCGAATACGGCGCCGAAGGCGGCACCGGCCACATCGCCTTCGGCACCAAGATCCCAGGCGAAATCCTGCCGATGGAGGCGGTTGAAGGCAAGGCGCACATGGTTCACTCCTACGGATTCATCGCCGGCGAACCAACGGTCAGCGTCACGGCCGGCTTCCAGAAAAAGCTCGGCGCCGGCGTGCTCGGCGGCGCAGGCCTGATTCTCCAAAAAATCGAAGGCAACGGCCAATGGTGGGCCGAGCTCTCAGGCGAGATCAAGGAGATGGAGCTGGCCGCTGGCTACAAGCTGCGCGTCCACCCCGGCCACCTTGGAATGTTTGAGGACAGCGTCAGCTTCAACCTCGTAACGATAAAAGGGATCAAGAACAAGCTCTTCGGCCAAGGCCTCTTTTTCGCTGAGTTGACCGGCCCGGGCAAAGTTTGGCTACAGAGCCTCTCGATGGCGTCGCTGGCCGAATCGCTCCAGCCCTACCTGCAGGCCGGTGACGGCGGCGGGCTCGGCTCCAAGGTCGGCAACATCATCGGCAGCTGACGCAAACTGCCTCAGCGGTGGAGTAGGATCGGCCGATGCTCACACGCCTGCTGGCCACAGTTGCCCTGTCAATCGTTGCGCTCGCCGCGACTGCATCGCTGGCCGCAGCCGGAGCCGTCAACCCGTGGCGCCAGTCGCACCCGTGGAACATCGCCCACCAAGGCGGCGAATCCGAATTCCCCGGCAACACGATGTACGCCTTCAAGCGGTCGCTCAAAGCTGGCGCCGAGATGCTCGAAGTTGACATTGGCGTGACCAAGGACAAGAAGGTCATCATCCACCACAACACGACCGTCGATTCGCGCACCAACGGAGTCGGCGAGGTTGGTTCGTTCACGCTCAGGCAGATCCAGAAGCTTGACAACGCCTACTGGTTCTGGTCCGGCGCCGGTGGCGTCAGCTACGACCACAGCAAGGCCGCTAGCGGCTACAAGTTCCGGGGCATCGCGACCGGCAAGCGCAAGCCACCGAAGGGTTACAAGGCCGCTGACTTCCGCGTCTCCTCGTTGAGCGAACTGCTGAAGGCGTTCCCGAAGACACCGATCAACCTCGAAATCAAAGGCCGCACGCAGGCCGAGGGGATCGATGAGTACATCCAGAACGCGCGCGTCCTCGCTGGCGCGCTAAAGAAGGTCAAGCGCAAGGACATCATCGTCGTCTCGTTCAAGCAGCCAGCGGTTGACGAGTTTCACAAGCTGGCGCCGAAGATCGCTGTCGCCCCAGGCGTCGATGGGATGGCCAGCTTCCTGCTCTTCGGCAACTCACCCGGAGGCGGCGTCGTCGCCCTGCAGCCGCCGATCACCTACGACTACCCAGGGCTCGGGCGGATTGAAGTATCGAGCGCCGCATACATCGCGGCCGCTCACGCCGCTGGCTACGCGTGGCAGAACTGGTTCGACGGAGCTGACCCTGACGCGCCGGTCAGTTGGGCGAAGATGGTGGAGCGCTGCAGCGATGGCATCATGAGCTCGCGGCCAATCGCGCTCGAGCGGTTCCTCAAGAGTGCAAAGTCGCCGGCTGCTTGCAAGAAGCGCCCGTAATCGCCAACAGGTAGTTTTTGGCAATGAGCGCGAAGAAAGCTGGCCCTTGGGTACTCGCGGCGATGGTCTTCGCGGTTGGGATGACGTTCATCGACATGACGATCGTCTCGATCGCGATCCCCGAGATCCAGAAGGATCTCGGTCTCAGTGAGACAGGCGTTCAGTGGATTGTGAACGGCTACCTGCTCGCGCTCTCCGCAACCTTCGCGCTCGGCGGCAAGATCGGAGATACGTTCGGCAAACGGCGCATCGTCACGCTCGGCGTAGTCATCTTCGCTGTCGCCTCCGCGCTCTGCGGCGCGACGCCAAGCGGCAGCCTCGCTGAGCCCTGGCTCATCACCTTCCGCGTGGTTCAGGGGATCGGTGCGGCATTGATGATTCCGGCCGCGTTGGCGCTGGTCATCTCCGCCTATCCAATCGACAAGCGCGGTCAGGCGCTAGGGATTTTCTTTGGCGTTACCGGCGCGCTGACTTCGATCGGCCCGATCGCCGGTGGCTACCTGACCCAGATCGATTGGCGCGCAATCTTCTGGATCAACATCCCAATCGCGATCATCGCGCTGATCCTGATCAGGATCGCCAAGCCCGACGACGAGCGCACCCCGTCGCCAATCGACTACCGCGGCGCCGTACTAATCACAGCAGGCATGGCACTGTCGGTACTGGGCCTACAACAGGCGAGCGACTGGGGCTGGGGCGACCCGAAGACGATCGCTTCAATCGCGGTTGGCGCGCTGCTGATCATCGCCTTTTTTAGGCACGAGCTGAGCACCAGCGACCCACTGATCCGAGTGAGGATATTCAGCAACAAGGACTTCGCCGCCGACAACGCGGTGCTCTTCCTGCTGATGATCGTATTCATTCCGCTGTTCTTCTTCGCGAGTACATACGCACAGCTGGCGGTTGGCCAGAGCTCGTCCGAGGCGGGGCTCTACCTGCTCTATTTCTTCATCGGCTTTGCGGTAGCAACGCAGATCGCAGGACGCGTACTCGACAAGGTTGGTCCGCGACCAGCGATAGTTGCTGGCGGGCTGATCGGAGCGATCGGGTTCTACTTGTGGGCCTCAGAGCTGACCGATCTGAGCGTAAACGCGCAGATCCCTTACATCATCCTTGCCGGCTTTGGTGTTGGCCTGATCCTCTCCCCCGCGAACACCGACGCGATCAACCGAGCACCTGCCAGCACTTATGGTGAGGTGACGGGGATCACGCAGACCGTCCGCAACTACGGCTCCAGCGTAGGCTTAGCGGTCCTTGGCACGATCCTGATTACGCAGAATCGGCTCAACATCGAGGACAACCTCGGCAAGCTTGGTCTACCGAAGGCGCAGAGCGATCAGATCGCCGCGCAGCTCCTGAGCGGATCGCCACCATCTTCCAGCAGCGGCGGAGCCCAGGCGGCAGAGATATTCAAAGGGATCCAAACTTCGTATGCCCAGTCAACGCAGACCGTCTTCTACATCATGAGCGGAGTGCTGGTGGTCCTCTTCGTATTCGCGCTGATCTTTGTGCGCGGCGGCAAAGTTGACGAGATAGCAGCCGAAGGCAGCTTCGACGGGCCGACCGCGCAGAACTGAGGATCGGCAACAATCGCGTAGCTTGCTACGCGAGAAGCGACAATTATCGTCTGCTAGTGCGGTGCGGTAGAGTCCGCAGCCATGGCCGGGCAGAGGGGCGGTGCTTGGGTACTGGCGGCGATGCTTTTCGCAGCCAGCATGACGTTCATCGACATGACGATCGTCTCGATCGCGATCCCCGAAATCCAGAAGAACCTTGGCCTCAGCGAGACTGGGGTTCAGTGGGTAGTTAACGGTTACCTGCTGGCGCTCTCCGCAACCTTCGCGCTCGGCGGCAGAATCGGTGACACGCTCGGCAAGCGGCGAATCGTGACGATCGGCGTGATCATCTTCGCCGGCGCCTCGGCGCTTTGCGGCGCAACGCCGAGCGGCGAGCTTGCCGAGCCGTGGATGATCGCCTTCCGCGTGCTGCAGGGAGTTGGCGCCGCGCTGATGATGCCGGCGGCAGTGGCCCTAGTAATCACCGCGTACCCGATCGAAAAACGCGGCCGCGCGTTGGCATTATTTGTAGGGATGACCGGGGCGCTGACTGCGATCGGCCCGATCGCCGGCGGCTTCCTAGCGCAGATCGATTGGCGCGCGATCTTCTGGGTCAACATTCCAATTGCGATCATCGCGCTAATCCTGATCACGATCGCCAAGCCCAACGACGATCGCGCCCCGGCGCCGATCGACTACCGCGGCGCGGTACTGATCACCGCCGGCATGGCCTTGTCGGTGCTAGGACTGCAGCAAGTTAGCGCCTGGGGCTGGGACAACCCGAAGACGATCGGTTCGATCGCGATCGGCACGCTGCTTCTTGCTGCCTTCGTCAGGCATGAGCTGCGTACGAGCGATGCGCTAATCCGGGTCAGGATCTTCGGCAACAAGGCTTTTGCGGCAGATAACGCGGTCCTGTTCCTGCTGATGGTGGTCTTCATCCCGCTCTTCTTCTTCGCCAGTACCTACTCACAGCTATCGCTAGGTGAGAGCACGGCAGGTGCCGGGCTGTACGTCCTTTACTTCTTCATCGGCTTCACTATTTCAACCCAGCTTGGTGGCCTAATCCTCGACAAACTTGGCGCCCGGCCGGCAGTTGCTGCTGGCGCGCTGATCGGCGCGATCGGCTTCTACCTCTGGGGCAGTGAGCTAACGAACCTCAGCGTCGGCGCTCAAGTTCCGTACATCATCCTGTCCGGGTTTGGCCTCGGCATGATCCTCGCCCCGGTCAACACCGATGCGATCAACCGTGCGCCGGCCAGCACTTACGGCGAAGTCACTGGCATCACCTACACGGTCAGGAACTACGGCGCCAGCGTGGGGCTGGCGGTTCTCGGCACGATCCTGATAACGGAGAACCGGCTCAACATCGAAGCGAACCTTGGCAAGCTGGGCCTACCACAGACGCAAGTCGAGCAGATCGCTTCACAGGTGTCCGCCGGCGGACTCCCGCCCGCGGGCGGTGCGGGCGCGCAGGCGGCAGAGATCCTCAAAGGCATCCAAATCTCGTATGCCCAGTCAACGCAGACCGTCTTCTACCTGATGTGTGGCGTACTCGCGGTCGCCTTCATCGTCTCGCTGACCTTGATGCAGCGTGGTAGGGTCGAAAAGGTCGCCGCCGAAGGCAGCTTTGACGCGCCGACCGCGTCGAACTGAGCACCGACAACCAGATTGGGGAACGGAAGATGGCAGAACAACTCGCAATCACCGGAACAGCGGCAACCGCAAAGATCCGTAACCCACTTGGCGTGATCGGGCTGACCCTGATTACGTTCGGGATCTACTACTTCTTCTGGTACTACTTCGTGAACCGCGAGATGAAGGATCTGGGCCAGTCGCGCGGCACCGACGAATGCGGCGCCAGCCCCGGAACGTCGCTCGTGGCGATCACCTTTGGCGCACTGATCATCGTGCCGGCCTTCGTCTCGCACTACAACAGCTTCAAGCGGATGAACGCCGCCAGCCGCCTGACCGGTGCTGGCGAAGGTTTCGACGCCGGGCTAGGGCTACTGATCTGGGTCTTCATCTCGCCGATCGCTCTCTACCTCTTCCAGATGAACTTGAACAAGGTTTGGGAAGCTCAGCGCGGCGCGGTCACAGCCGCGCCGACGGCAGCGATTGAGACGGCGCCACAGGCCGCCGCGCCGGCGGCCGCGCCAGCAGCACCGGGTGAGCAGGCCTCGCCGAGCGAGCCAGCGGGCGACGAGCCGCAGAGCTGAGCGGCGCGGAGCGGCGAGCGCGATAAACGCGCGGCCTAGGAAGCGCTCTTGCGCGCCCGCAGGGCGGCGGCATGGGCCGGGAAGCCCTCGTGGTCAGCGAGCGCCTCCGCCGCCGGGCTGATCCGTTCGAGCGCGTCGGCGTCGCTCTTTGCCAGCGAGATCTTCTTCAGGAACGTTTCCGCGGTGACGCCGCCGGTCACGCGCGCAAAACCACCGGTCGGTAGCGCCGCGGGCACGCCGATCACGTAGTTGGCGAGCGCGATCGGGGTCTGCTGGCCGAGCAGGATCTCGCCAGCGTGATCGATCATTGCCAGCACAGCCTCTTCGTCTCTAGCGACGATCTGCATGTGCTCGGGCCCGTACCAGTTGGTGACGAGCGCCGCCTCGCTGAGGTCGGCGACCACGATTGCGCCGCCGTTCTCGCCCAGCGCGGCGTATGCATAGGCGCGGCGCGGCTGCGGCAGCTCAGTGATCTGCGCTGCCAGTTGACGCTGCGTTGCCTCAATCAGCGGCTCGCTGTCGGTAACAAGCACCGAGGCCGAATCAGGACCGTGCTCAGCCTCGTTGAGCAGGTCGGCTGCCAGTAGTCGCGGATCGGCGCTGTCGTCGGCGAGGATCAGCGACTCCGAAGGCCCGAGCAGCATCTGTGTGTGGCAGCCGTACTGCTGACAAGCGATCTGGGCGGCCTGAACCGGCGGGCTGCCGGGGCCAAGCACCTTGCGCACCTTCGGGATCGACTCGGTACCAAAGGCCAGCGCCGCAATGCCGGCCGGGCCGTTGGCGCGGAATAGCTGCTTGATCCCAAGCTGATCGGCGGCGCAGAGCACCGCCGGGTCGACTTCGCCGCCGCCGCCCGGCAGCGGTGGCACAACGACAGCGATCTGCGGCACGCCGGCGACAACGGCTGGCGTGCCGATCTGCACCAGCACCGAAGGGAACGAGCCTTTGCCGCTGGGGATGAAAAGCCCGGCGCTAGCGACCGCAGTTGATTTCTCACCGACGGTTAGGCCCGGCTGTATCTCCACGCGCCATTCGCGCTCACGGGTTAAGTGTTCATTGAAGGCGCGGACGTTCGCGATCGCCTCGGCGATCGCTTCCTGCACGGGCGCCGATACCGATTCGCGCGCCGCGGCGAACTCGCCGTCCGTGACTTGAAGCCCGCCTGCGGCTACGTCGCAGCCGTCGAACCGCGCCAGCGCGCGGATCACGGCTGCGTCGCCGTTATCGCGCACGTCCTCGACGATTAGCTCGATTGACTTACGTAGCTGGGGGTCGAAGATCGCTGTGACGCCGCGACCGAGCAGCTGCTCGCGGGCGGCGTCATCGAGGGCGGCCCACTCCAGCACGCGCATCGGCGCCTGCTCAGACACGCTGAGGCATGGTCAATCGAGCGTTCCCTTGACGCCCGCAGTCATTCCGGCGCGGCGCGGGTTGGCGACGAATGCGGCGCGCAGCGCGCGCGCAAATGCGCGGAAGCCGGCCTCCCAGGCGTGGTGCGGGTCTTTGCTGCCGTCGAAGAGATCGAGCTGGATCGTGCAGCGCGCGCCCTGCGAGAAGCCTTCGAAGAAGGCGACGAGATCAGCGCAGAGGAGATCTTCAACGCGCTCAAACTCTGAGGCGCCGCCGCGCCTGACGAAAGTGTTGGCGCGGCCCTCGAATGAGATCTGTGCCAGCGCGCTGGCCTCATCCATCACGCCAAAGGCGAAACCGCTCGACTCAACCCCGTCCGCGATGCGGTCGCTGATCGCCTGGCCGGCCGCTGCGCCGAGCGCTAGGCCGACATCCTCGATCACGACGTGCATCAATCGGTAGGTGCGTACTTCGTAGCTGGCATCGACGTTGATGTCGGCGTACCAACCGAGCATTTCGAGCATGTGATCGAAGAAAGCGAGCGTCGTGTCGAGCTTTGGATCACGGCGTGGGCCGAAATCAAGCGTCGTCTGAACCAGCGCTTCGCGGCTCTCGCGGCGCGTGGTGTAGCTCTCGCCGTCTCGCGCGACGGCCATTCCTTTGTAGTCGGTCACTGCTGCTCCTCGCCGTAAAGTATTGGTTTACGTCCTAACAGCTTGCCCGTCGGAATCGCAAAAGTTGGGATTTCGCGACCGCCGCGGCGAGCCGCTAGGCGACTTCGCGCGCTACCCACGCGCCCAGCTCGTCGGCGCAGGCCTCGATTGACTCGCTCCAGTCGCGCGCGGCCTGATCGCCGCCGTCGTCGCTGACCTGCTTTACCAGTCGTACCGGAACGCCAACCGCCTGCGCGACAGCGGCAACCGCGTAGCCCTCCATGTCGGCCAGGTCGGCCAGTCTCGAGAGCTGCTCGCGCAGCTGTGAGTCGGCGACAAAGCGGTCGCCTGTCGCTAGCCCCGGCCCGTCGCCAAGCTCCAGCGGCGGACCAAAGTGCTCACCGGTCAATTCGAAGATCGCTTCGCCGTCGAAATCGTGCTGAACTGCGCGGCCGATCACGTGAATCCCTTCGAAGCCATCCTTCAGCGCCGCCGCGGTTCCAAGGTTGATCACCTCGGAGGGGCGCTGGTGGGCGAGAATCCGCGCCGTCGCGGCGGCCGCGCGCAGCTTCCCCGCACCTGTGACTAGGACCGGGAGGCCAAGGCCGTGGAGGTGCTCACCTTCTTCGCGTAGCGCGACGACGAGCAGCGGCCGCTCACTCGTTATCTCGCCGAAGAGTTCCATCGCGCGCCAGTCTACATTCGACCCCCTAGCCCGGTACTTCGCGGCGGTTAGTAGAAGCGGTAGCTGAAGCGCGTGCCGCTACAGAAGCCGCGTAGCTTTATCCCCATCACCGATCCGTGCGAGCGGTTTTCGCTGCTGGGGACGTACATCACGCTCGCCATCCAGCCGGTCGGATTGACGCCTCGCGTCAGTCCCTCGGAGCCTCGGCCGCGGCCCATCGCCGGTGGGTACTCGTCGCGGTCGTAGCCAGCTTTGGTCGCGACGCCCGCCAGCACACGGTCGCGGCGCGAATCGGTTCCACGCCGGTCGACCACCAGTATCGTCGGCCAGCCGCTGCGAACGGCGCGGAGGAAGTGGCGCAGAATGTTTGGGTACTTGGTCGCGCTGAAGCCGATCTGCTGAACGCCTGATGGCTTTGAACAACCGGCCTCAGGGTTCGCGGGTGCGGCCGTCGCTGACGGCGCTGTTGCCCCCTTCTTCAGGCACGGGCAAGGCAGCGATTCGCAGTAGACGCCGTCGCCATCAGCGTCGCGCGTGTTGGCGGCGCGCTGCGCATCGGCCTGGGTTGAAAAGTCGCTGCAGCGGCCGGAGCTGGCGCTGGTCGCGCTCGGCGGGTCGGGCGGTAGCTCCGTCGTCGCCGCGTCGTTGGTGGCTTTGCCGACCGCCTCAGTGCTGCTGCTCGCAGCCGATCCGCTGTCGCCGCAGGCGGCAAGGAGCAACAGACTGGCGGCTAAGGCAGCGAGCGGCAGGGTGCTGATTTTCAGTGAGAAGCGCATCAAGGCTGCACCAACTCTGTAGCTCCCCAGTCTAATTGAGCGCTCGGCCTCAGAGATCCTTAAGAGTTTTGCCCTTGACTCTGAATCAACGTCAAGCGCCTGCGGGCGCAGAGAAAGGACGAAAGGAATGCAGATGTCAAACGAAGTGCAGAAGGCGCTGCTTGCCGTCGGCACCGGCCTAGCGCTGATTCTCAGCATCATCGCGCTGGTCGTCGCGCTCAGCTGCGGCCACCAAGGCGGCGGTCGGATGTTCGGCGGCGCGCCACAAGGCCAGGTCGGCGCGCAAGGCGGCCCCGGACAGGGCGGCCCAAGTTTCGGTGGCCGCGGGCAGGACGGCCCGGGCTTTGGCGGCCCCGGACAGGGCGGTAAGCGGCCACGGATGATGGCTCCCGGCGGACCGCTAGAGAGTCAAGGCAGCGGCACAGAGTCTACGCCGAACCAGAACGGCGAGTAATCCACGCTCTCGCTCAATGGCGCTGGGGTGCGTCGGCCTAACCAGCGCCCCAGCGACCGTCGCCGTGGTCGCGCGTCTCCCCGTCTTCCACGGCGGGCGTTCGATCCGGGTTGTAACCGGCGTTGGTCAGCATCCGGCGTAGGTCTACGACCAGCTGCACGTCGATGTTCTTCTTGCGTGGCCGGTGGAGAACCTCAGTCTCCGGGCCGAGCGTCACTTTGACTTTGCCGTTGTGCTCCTCTGTTACTTCACCGACGTGCTCGAGCAGCTTGATCACCTGTCGCCACTTGATGTTGTGGCTCGTCGGGTGACTGAAGATCTCCTCAACGGTGTCGCGATGACGACTAGTGAGCTCTGGATCGCTCATCGACCCGAGTCTAATCCGACCGGTCGCTCGGAGGCGGCGCGCCGGGGGAGGAGGCGGTCAGCCAATCAGGCTGACCGCCCTCGACGCCACCAGCAGAATCGTCAGCGCCGAAAGCGATGTTTCGATCGCCATCAGCACTTTTGCGCTACGACTCAGCGGCATTACGTCCGCTGGGCTCCAAGCGATTGCGGTGGTGAACGCGAGGTAGGCGTAGTCAAGCAAGCGAGGGTGCCAATCCGGCGCGACCAGCTTTGGCGCAGTCATCTCGGAGAAGAGGAAATCGCGCTCGCCAGTTGGATCCATCGCTCTACGCCGCGGGCCGCCGCCGTCCAGCTCCCAGAACAGCATCCCGAAGCTCAAGATCAGCGTCGACCAGATGACCGCCGCCTCGATCGCCATCTCGCCGCCGGTTCTGACGTCTCCGGTGAAGAGCTCAATGATCAGCAGCGCGAGCGCGAAGGCGTTGACTACGGCGACGAGGGCCAGCAGCGCGATGCCCAGTTTGCGCCGCTCACCGGACTGGTCAAGGTCGCCGCCACGGCCTTCAGCCACCACCGTGACCGCCAACAGCAGCTCGGGCAGAATTGGAATCAACCAAAGCCAGCCGCGAACGCCCCAGAGCGTCCAACCATTGCGCAGGCTGACGACGCCCAGCAGCAACTGCCCCAGCGCGACGACGAGTACCGTCGTCGTTACTTCCAGACGGGTCTCGCGCGACTCGCGCTTTAGCTCACCGGTGACTCCGACGCTCACGACACAAGTGTGATCGCCGCGCGGGACGGCACCCGCAACTGGCCGCTAGTTGCTGTTACAGGCGAGCTCGTAAATCGCCGCTGGAACAGACGAAGGCTTCGGGCAAACCTTGCCTCGGTCCTGGGGCACCCAGAACTGGCCTTCCGCCTGCCAGACGACGGTCGTCGTAAACTCCTCGGTTCCAGAACCGACGTTGACGAAGCCGACCGCCCAGCCGTCGGCGCACTTGTACGGCGGGCCACCGCCGGTCGCGAGCTTGGGGTTCGGGTAGTCGGAGCTACTGAGGTCGCTAACGGCCTTCTCGATCTCAGCTTTGGTGCAAGAGGCGCTGCCGGTCGTCAGCGCCTTGTCGGTCGTCGCGGGGGTCGTGGCGGTGGCGGTGCTGGTGACGTTTTCGGTCACCGTCGACGGCGTAGTGGTGCTAGCTGTGTCGCTTCCGCCGCAGGCGGCGAGAGCAAGGACAGCGGCAACGGCGAACGAGCTGGCGAGCTTGCGATTGGTGCGCATTGGCTGATCATAATCGCTGCCGCGGGTGCCTGCTTGTAAATTTGGGTGGATGAGTAATCGGATCGAGGATTGGTTTGATCGCCAGCAGGCGGCGAAGCAGAACAAGCTCAACAAATGCCGCAATAAGCGCGCTTTTACAAGCGAAGCAGAGGCCCGCGCCCACGCGGCGGCCGACCGCGCCCAATTTGGCGACCGCTTCACCCCCTACCGCTGCGATCTCTGCGGCGACTGGCACCTGACCCGCAGCGACGCTTAGACTGCGCCGCCGATGTCCACTCCCCCAGCGACCAGCGCGACGCGCTCGGCCAGTCCGCTGGCGCTGCCAGCCGACGTTCGGCGCGGCGGCGCGGCGATCTGGCTGGCAATCGCGGTCGGCGGTGCGCTCGGCACGCTAGCTCGCTTCGGCCTCGCCGAAGCGCTGCCGTCGCCCGACGCCGATTGGCACTGGGCAACGCTGATCGCCAATGTGATCGGTGCCGCAGCGCTCGGCGTGGTCCTCGTCCGACTGCCCAATCCGACCAACCGGCCGAGCCGCCTGCGTGCCTTCCTCGCGGCCGGCGTCTGCGGCGGCCTAACGACCTTCTCGACGGTGCAGAGTGAGCTGTTGGCGATGATCGACGGCGGCCACGGCGCTCTCGCGCTGAGCTACGCGGCGGTCAGCATCGTCGCCGGCTTGATCGCAGTTCTGGTTGCGGTACGCATATCGGCGCGCGGCGAGGGCGTGCGATGAGCGCGCTGGCAGTGCTTGCCCTCGCAGGGCTCGGTGGAGCCGGCGCGCTGGCGCGCCACCTCACCGTTGTTGCCGTCGCCGAGCGCAGCGGCGAGCGGTTCCCTTTCGGCACCCTAACCGTCAACATCACCGGTTCGCTTATTGTCGGCCTGCTGCTCGGCGTCGGCGTTACCGGCACGACGATGACGCTGCTGGCTGGCGGGCTGCTCGGCTCCTACACGACCTTCTCAGCTTGGATGGCCGACAGCGATGGACTGGCAAACGAGAAACGCCCGCAGGCCGCGGCGCTCAACGTCTTCCTCAGCCTCTTCGCTGGCCTCGCGGCGATCGTGATCGGCCGTGCACTCGGCGGCCTGTTCTAGACAAAGCTGCCAGCGATCTAATAGCTTCTCGCTATGGCCACCACTTCAAGTCCCCCACAGACAAATCCGGCTGGAGAAGCGACCGGCGTAGCCGCTGCGCTAGCTGAGCTAGTTGGACTACTAGATAGCCGCGCCGAAGGCGGCCGCGCCTTCACGCTTGCCTTCTGGGACGGCAGCGAGCTGCCGCCAACAAATCCGACCGCGGATTCGCCGACGCTCCGCTTTGCCAAGCGCGACGCGCTGGTGCGGATGGTGCGCGAGCCGAATGAGCTGGGGCTTGCGCGGGCTTGGGTTTCAGGCGAGCTTGAGGTTGACGGTGATCTCGAGAAGGCACTCGACCTGACCGAAACCTGGCGCCACGCGGCCCTCAAACCGACCGACGCTATTCCCGCGCTAAAAGCGGCACGCAAGCTCGGCTTGCTGCGCCGCGGCCAGCCGCCAGCGCCGGAGGCGGAGATCAAGCTGCAGGGCCGTCTGCACAGCGCGCAGCGCGACCAGGAGGCAATCTCGCACCACTACGACGTCTCGAACGAGTTCTACCGCCGGATGCTCGGTGAGACGATGGTCTACTCCTGCGCCTACTTTGGTTCGCCTGAAGACACGCTCGATCAGGCGCAGACGCGCAAGCTCGACCTGATCTGCAAGAAGCTGGAGCTGAAGCCAGGCGATCGCCTGCTCGACATTGGCTGCGGCTGGGGATCGTTGCTGATCTACGCAGCTCACAACTACGGCGTCCACGCGGTCGGTGTGACGATCTCCGAGGAGCAGGCGGCGCTGGCGCGCGAGCGGATCCGCGAGGCTGGCGTCCAGGACCGATGTGAGGTGCGCCTGCAGGATTACCGAGAGGTGGACGACGGCCCGTACGACAAGATCTCCAGCATCGGCATGTTTGAGCACGTCGGCCGCGACAACCTGCCGGTCTACCTCAAGCAGGCTCGCGAATTGATCGCCAAGGATGGGCTCTTCCTCAACCACGGAATCGTGCGCGTCGGCGAGGACCACCAGATGCACCCGAAGAGCTTCACGCAGCGCTACGTCTTCCCCGACGGCGAGCTGCACACGCAGGGGATTGTGATCAACGCGATCGAGGACGCCGGCTTCGAACTAGTTGACGACGAGTCGCTCCGCCCCCACTACGCCGAGACGCTGCGCCGCTGGGCGATCAACCACGACAGCGACCGCGAGGCAGCGATCGCCGAGATCGGCCCCGAACGCGAACGCGTCTGGCGCCTGCACAACTACGGCGCCGCGCTCGGCTTCGAACGCAGTCGCCTCTCAGTCCACCAGGTGATCGCTCGCCCGGTCGAAGAGTACGAACCGGCGCCGCCGCTCCGAGTTCGCTCGTATCCGGTTTAGCCGCCCCCGGCTTATAGGCTGACGGCGTGCCCGCAATCACGCACCAGCAGCTTCAGCTCGGTGATGTCGAATTCCACGTAGCCCAGTGCGGCGAGGGCGAGCCGGTGCTTCTGCTCCACGGCTTCCCTGAGCTTTGGTATTCGTGGCGCCATCAGATGGAGGCGATTGCCGATTCGGGAAGGCGCGCGATCGCGCCCGACCTGCGCGGTTTCGGCGGCAGTAGCGCGCCGGAGGCGGTCGAGGCCTACGACATCGAAGCGCTAACCGGCGACCTGGCGGGGCTGCTCGACGCGCTTGAGATTGAGCAGGCCGTCGTCGTCGGCCACGACTGGGGTGGCGACCTAGCGTGGAAGTTCGCGCTTCTCCATCCCCAGCGCGTGAGCGCGGTTGTTGGCATCAGCGTTCCCTACGTGCCGCGCGCGCCGGCCGAGCCCACGAAGCTGATGCGCGAATACATCGGCGAGGATTTCTACATCGTCTGGATTCAGCAGCCCGGCGTGGCAGACGCCGCGCTCAGCGCCGACGTGCGCCGCACGCTCGCAACGCGCGAGGTCTGGAACGCCGAGTGGGCAGCGCGCCGTGACGAACCGCCAACGCCGCCGTGGATGAGCGAGGAGGATCTCCAGCTCTACGTTGATGAGTTCACTCGCACCGGCTTCACCGGAGGGCTGAACTGGTACCGCAACTTAGACCGCAGCTGGGCCTACCTCGAACAGTTCGAGGGCCGCACAATCGACCAGCCGGCGCTCTTCATCACCGGCAGCCGCGACCCTGTCCGCGCTTTCATGCCGCACGAAGCTATGGCTGGCCAGGTAACCGACCTGCGCGACGTTGTGATCATCGAGGGTGCAGGGCATTGGGTGCAGCAGGAATGCCCTGACGAGGTCAATGCGGCGCTGCTTGGTTTCCTCGGCTGGCTTGACGCTGCCCGCTAGCGGACGGCGGCCGATGCGGGGATCACAACACGGACCTGCAAGCCGCCGAGTGGCGAGTCGCCG
>CAMDBT010000029.1 GCA_945889475.1 Bifidobacterium breve | reverse complement strand
AGTTCGCCGGCGAACTGGCGGGCTCGGTCGATCTCAAGATGGTCGGGGTGGACTCTGTTGTCGATAACCTCTCAGGCGGCAACGCTCAGCGGCTGTTGACTGCGCGCGAAATCCAGAGCGCCACGACGGTGCTGATTGCGGTTCACCCGACGCGAGGACTCGATGTGCGTGCCAGCAACGACGTTCGTACGGCCCTGGTAGGCGCTGCGCGCGAGAAGGGCTTAGGCATCCTCCTAATCACGGAGGACCTCGACGAGGTGCTGGACGTCTCCGACCGCGTGTTGGTTCTTGCGGGCGGGCGCATCTGCGGCGCGTTCGCTCGGGACGACTGCGATCGCGAGGAGATCGGGTTACTCATGGCCGGTGGCGGGCGCTCCGGCGTCTTGGGTCAGGACTAGCCGTGGTTGACCCGGCGCCGGTCTCACAAGACGACCAGCCGACGGCCGCCGGGGTCGAGCCGCCCCTACGCTCGCGCAGGCATGGCGCTTGGGGTCTGTATCGCTGCATCCGCTTCGAGCGCCGGACCGACCCGGGGCCGACGGGGCGTTATCGCGTTGCGGCGGTCGTCGTAGCCCTCGGCATCGCCGCCATCTACATCTCGATCGTGGTTCCGTCCGATAAGGATCCCTTCGGCGCGATCTGGGAGGGCACGTTCGGCACTGCCATAGGCCTGAGTACCGTCTTGACCGTGGCCGCGCCCCTTCTGTTCACTGGCCTCGCGGTAGCCGTTCCGTACAGGATGGGCCTCTGGAACATTGGAGGTGAGGGGCAGCTTTTCATTGGTGCTTGGGCCGCCGCGGCCGTGGCCTTCGGGTTTCCGCACTTGAGCGGCCTACTGCTCATCCCACTGATGTTGATCGCAGCAGCTATCGGTGGCGCCCTGTGGATCTTGGTCCCGGCCTTAGCGCGAGCATACTTAGGTGTGAACGAGATCATCACGACGCTGATGCTCAACTTTGTCGGCATCTTTTGGATGACGTATTGGGTGACAGGACCGTGGGCCGAAACCGGCTCTGCTGGCGGAATCCACAGCCGGTCGATACCGGAGCAATCATTCCTGGCGCCTGTAATGGTGGGCTCGGTAGAGGTGCCCTTGGGCCTGTTGTTGGGCGTTGCATGCGCGCTGGTCCTTTGGTTCCTGTTGCGAGGTACCGTGCTTGGGTACGAGGTCAAGGTCCTGGGGGGGAACCTGCGTGCAGGCCGGTACGCGGGCATGCCGAGCGCCCGGCGGTTGATCATGGTCATGCTGATCGGCGGCGCGATGGGTGGCCTAGCGGGCGCCGTCGCGATGGTGGGCGACATCCACCGCTACACGGACAGTCTGTCCGCCCAAGCTGGCTACTCGGGCATTGTTGTAGCCGTCCTAGCCGCGGGATTCGAGCTTGCCATCCCGTTAATGGCGGTCCTCTTCGCGGCCCTGACCGCTAGCGGCAGCACGATCCAGATCCTTGGGGAGTCGTCCGACACAACAGTCGCGCTGATGGGGCTGATTCTCCTTCTGGCCGCAATGGGTGACGGGTTGGCACGGTACAGGATTAGTTTAAGACGTCCGTCCGCGGCACGGGGACTCGTTGAAGCGGAGGACGAAGCATGAGCTCTGGCCTCATCGTTAGCTCCATCGCCACCGCGCTCGTGGGCGGAACGGCGGTACTGATTGCAGCAACAGGCGAGCTGATCGTAGAGAAGACCGGCGTCTACAACTTGGGCATCGAGGGCGTGATGCTCGTAGGAGCCCTCGCTGCTTTTGCCACCGGGCAGTCGACAGGTAGCTGGGTCGTCGGCTTGGTCGCCGGCGCGGCTGTCGGTGCGGTGTTCGTGCTGCTTTTCGCCGTGGCGGTTGTGGGCTTCGGTGCCGACATGATGATGGCCGGTCTTGCCCTTGTTCTTCTGGGCGCGGGGGCGACGGGCGCGGCGGGGTCGGAATACCTAGGCGTCGCGCCGAGCACCGACATTCCGACGTGGCATATCCCTGGGCTTTCCGACATCCCCTATGTCGGTCCCGCGTTCTTCGAGCAGCTCAGCGTCGGATATCTAGCTTTGCTGCTGCCGGTATTGGTCTGGGTCGTGCTGAACCGCAGCCGATGGGGATTGAACCTCCAGGCTGTCGGCGAGAATCCCGTGGCTGCCGACATGATCGGTATCCATGTGAAGCGCAAGCGCGTTTCGGCGATTGTGATAGGAGGGGCCTTCGCGGGGCTCGCGGGTGGTGTCGTGAGCCTTGGCGTGGTGCACCAATGGGCATACGGAGTTACGGGCGGGCAGGGCTGGATCGCCCTTGCGATTGTCATCTTCGCTGGCTGGCGGCCGTTCGGCGTGATAGCTGGAGCTTGGCTTTTCGGCGGACTGGCGACCGTCGGCAACATCGGACAAGCGCTCGGCTGGCAGATCCCATCCCAATTCTTCTCGGCGCTGCCCTACCTCGGCAGCGTGGTCATCCTGATCGCGGTGGCCGTGCTGCGGAGGCGAAGGAGGGGTCTGCCACCGTGGCCAGCGGCGCTGGGCCAAGCATTCGTCCGCGGATAGCTGGCAACGGCATCGCCGACGCGGGGTTGTTCGAGCGGATGAGGGTGCTGGTGGTCGCTCACGTTGCGGTTTTCGCCGTGGTGGCGGGGAACCGTCAGCGAGGTACGGTGGAGACCGCACCAAGATTGCGGGCGCTGAGCCCCAAATGGGGCTTGGGTCGCTCTAACGGTGATTGGAACTGCCGAGCACCCCGTTTTTGTAGGCGACCACACCGTTATGTTTGGCCGCGTCGCCCAAGCCACCTCGTCCCCAGCATTGTTGGCTCAAGTGCAGCACCACTTCGGGACACATGCGGAGTCGGGTATATCATCAGACGGAATGAACAGGCGTGAAGAGTTGAGGCCCGCCGTTGAGCCGATTCCGGGGTACGACGATCCGAAGGAACGGATTCTTGCCGCGGCATTCCGGGTGGTGGCTCGGGATACGATCAGCGGCACGCGCATGCCAGCGATCGCGAAGGAAGTGCAACTCAGCCAGGGTGCACTGCACTACTACTGGGGTTCCAAGGAAAACTTGCTCCTCAACCTGCTCGACTGGCTCCTCCGGGCGTTCCGCGAAGGACGTGGCATTTCGACCGGTCAGAAGGTGCAGGAGGGATCGCCCGGGGATCTAGCTGCAGGGAGGAAGCGTCAATTGGACTTCGTCCGGTTGCTGATTACCGAAGAGACCGAGATGACCCGGGTCTACTACGACTTCTGGGTCCAGGCCGCATCGGCATCTGGTCCGCTGAATGACTCCATGCGCGCGCAATTCGACGTCTATCGCGGCGAACTCAAGCGAACGATGTTGCCGGCGGCGCTGTCGGATCCCGATCTGGACCTGCTCGCGGGCGTGGTCGTCGGGATGCTAGAGGGTCCGGTGTTGCAGCTGGGGGTCGATGCAGACGCGTTCGACTTAGAGGCGTACATCGAGCTGATCGACGGCCTCATCGCCTCGACGGTCAACGAATTCATGTTGGCCGCGGGACGCCGGGCATGAGAGCTTGAGAGAAGGATGGTGGCCCTCGCCTTGACAGTGAAGCTTCCCGCGGCTAATCTGCTGACTGATTAATCAGTTGGGTGTGTGGATCGCTACAAACTCGGGGGCTGGCACGTGAAGATCTCGATGTTCCATTTTATGCCGCACCGCGATCTTCCCGACGATTTCGAGAAGCGCTACCGATCGGCGTACGTCGACGTACCGTGGTCCGAGCTCGGCGATTCGGCGATGATCGGGAGGTACTACAACTGGGGCGTCGACGAGCTGGTCTTCGCCGCCGAAGCCGGTCTCGACGGCATCTGTACCAACGAGCACCACCAGAACGTGTACGGCCTCATGCCGAACCCAAACCTGATTGGTTCCATACTCGCGCGCGCCACGAACCATCTCGACTGTGCGATCGTGCAGCTCGGGTGCTCGCTGCCCCTTACGGCGCCGCCGGTTCGCATCGCCGAGGAGTACGCGATGCTCGATTGCATCAGCGGCGGGCGGTTGGTCGCTGGCATGCCGATCGGCATCGCGATGGACGCCAACATGAACTACGGCATCCCGCCAATCGAACAGCGCGACCGCTATTACGAGGCGCACGACCTCATCGTGCAGGCGTGGACGCGCGACGACATCTTCGCCTTTAACGGAAATTACACGCAGCTGCCGTACGTCAACGTCTGGCCGAAGCCAATCCAGAAGCCGTACCCGCCAATCTGGATCCCCGGCGCTGGGAGTTCTAGCACGTGGAAGTTCGCCGCTGACAACGACTACGCGTACCAGTTCCTCAGCTATTACGGCTGGCTCAACTCGAAGGCCATGATGGATGGCTTCTGGGACTTCGTCGAGACGTCCGGGCACGACGCCAATCCGTTCCGGGCTGGCTTCCTTCAACTGGTCGTTGTGTCAGAAACCGACGAGCAGGCTCAGAAGGACTACGAGCAACACATTCGCTACTTCTACAACAAGTTGCAGCATTTGCCGCCACACGACCTGTTCCCGCCGGGACACCAAGACTTCGTGAGCCTTGAGCGAGGAGTACGCAACGGGCTAACGGAGTCGATAGCTGCGCAGCACGAGACCGTTAAGTACATGTCTTACGGAGATCTCGTCGAGCAGCAGTTCGTCATCGCAGGCAGCCCGGCGACCGTGCGCGACCAGCTCAGGGAGGCTGCCACACAGCTTCGTGTCGGCAACCTAATGGTCCTACTGCACATCGGTTCTATGCCGCACGAGCTCACACTAAAGAACATTGATCTCTTCGCACGGGAGGTCCAGCCGTATCTCACCGATCTGTGGGAGGATGAGTGGGAAAATAAGTGGTGGCCCGAGCGGCTGCGCAGCCGAGGGGAACACGAGACGACCGGCACTGTAGCGCCGGCGAACTGAGGCGCATGTGACCGACCAAGTGACCGGAAGCGACGTCCGCGAGATCGAGACGACCACTTGCGGAGGAAATGTCACGGTCCGAGTCAGGGTGGCAGGCCCAGGAGCGCGTCCCGTGGTATTCCTGCACGGCCCCAGCGGGCTCGTGTGGGATCCGTTTCTAATCCGGCTCGCCGAACGCAACCGTGTCTTCGCGCCGGAGCATCCGGGCACGTCGCCCGGTCACGAGGATGCAATTAAGGCTCTCGACGAGCTCTGGGACCTTGTGCTCCACTACTACGATCTGTTCGACGAGCTGGGCCTCAAGGCGCCGCACGTCGTCGGTTACTCCTTCGGCGCCATGGTCGCGGCCGAGCTCGCGGCCACGAGCCCGGATCGGGTAGGAAGCCTAGTCCTAATTTCTCCGATCGGCCTGTGGCACGCGGACGAGCCGGTGGCCCACTACCAGATGATGAGTCGGGAAGAGCTGAGCGCTGCGATCGCAGGCGCGTCAGGCACATCACCGGTCGCGACGACACCCGCCGTGACGTCGGAATCGGACGAGGCGGCACAAGACGAACTGATCCGCTGGACCTGGTCGATGGGGTGCACGAGCAAGTTTACGTGGCCGATCCCGGAACGCGGCCTGCATAAGCGCCTGCACAGGGTTTCCGCACCCACTCTGATCGTCGCGGGCGATCACGATCGTGTTGTTCCGGCGACCTATATGCAGCAGTTCGTCAAGGAGATCAGCGGCGCCGAGCAAATCACGCTGGAGGGCGCTGGCCACGCCCCGCATCTTGACAGACCCGCTGAGGTTCTCGAGGTAATAGAGCGCTTCCACGACAACGCTGAGGCGTAGGCCCGTGTCCGCGCGACGCACCCGGCTTGCCGTGCTTGACGGCGTCCCCGAGCACGTCGAGCTGGTCGAGACGACTGTCCCAGCACCGGACGCTGGCTCGACCTTGCTGCGCGTCGAGATGGCCGGTGTCTGCGGCACGGATGTCCACTTCTGGACCGGCCTCACCCCATATCCGGCACCGATGGTCCTCGGGCACGAAGGTGTTGGCGTCATAGAGGAGCTGGGGCAGGGCGTCGCGGTCGACCATGCGGCGGTGCCGGTGCAGGTGGGCGATCGAGTCGTCTGGGTGCCCGAGCGTGCTTGCGGCCGCTGCCACGGCTGCACGATACTCGGAGATTCCTCGATGTGCGAGAACCTCGAGGTCTACTGCGCGCCCAGCAGCCACAACTGGGCGGCGTGGGCGGACTACGCACTCCTGCCGCCAGAGATGCCTTTTTTCCGTGTCGCCGGTGGCACCCCTCCTGAGGCTGTCGCGGCGTTTGGGTGTGCGCTCCCGACGATGTTGCAGGCGTTCGAGCGGGCTGGTGGGCTCTCGCCCGGCCAGAACGTAATCGTCCAGGGTAGTGGCCCCGTCGGGTTGGCCGCAACGCTGCTCGCTAGGCTTTCTGGTGCTGGCACTGTGGTTGTGATCGGCGCGCCGGCGCATCGGCTTGATGCTGCGAATGCGCTCGGCGCTGACGAGGTGATCGACATCGAAGCCGTTCCCGATCCGTCGCAGCGCGCCGAGCTCGCGCGTGCGGCGACCGGCGGACGCGGTGGCGACCTGATCGTCGAGGCGACGGGCGTTCTCGAGGCGTTTTCGGAGGGGTTCGAGCTGTTGGCGAAGGGCGGTCGCTATCTGGTTGTCGGGCTGTGGGGGACTCCAGGGTCGGTGCCGATCAGGGCGATGACTCTGAACAATTCCAACCAATCGATCGTGGGGTCGAGCTTCTGCCAGCCACGGCACCATCTCCAGGCGCTGCGGATCGTCGAGAGGCACCAT
Source organism: Bifidobacterium breve (assembly GCA_945889475.1). GTDB lineage: Bacteria > Actinomycetota > Thermoleophilia > Solirubrobacterales > Solirubrobacteraceae > F1-60-MAGs163. The sequence continues at coordinate 13,082 of CAMDBT010000029.1, read as the reverse complement.
GCAGCAATTCCGCTGGCCGAGATGGTTAGCGATCAGTTTCCCCTGGCGCGAGCGTCGGAGGCGCTGGCCGTGAGCCGCCGCCAGGAGTGCCTCAAGGCTGTGATCGTCCCGGGTCCGGAGCGATGCGCGTAGTTTCGGGCACCGGCACCGTGCTGCGCGTGCTCAGCGAAGCGGATTGTCGCGGCTGTGCTCGATACGTGCGCGTGATGCCGCGTCACGCCGCGTGCTCTGCGTCTCGGTCGCAGCCTCGAGCTTGCGAGCGGTCAAGGAGGACGGCGGCCCGATGATCGTCGTCGCCGACCGTACGACAATGATTCTAAGGGAGAGCGATGGCGTCCCTGACTGACAAGTGTGTGCTGCATACCTGCTACCGGGTTACTGACCCTGAGCGCTCGGTGAAGTTTTACGAGGCGCTCGGCATGGAGGTGCGAGGCAGGTTTCCCGTGCGAGATGAGGCGATCAACATCTTCCTCGGCTTTCCCGGCCACGGCGATCAGCTGGAGCTGACCCACAACTTCGGGGTTCACTCATATGACCACGGATCCGCATATGCGCACATCGCTGTGCGAACCCCCGATATCTACGCCGAGCTCGACCGGCTGAGCGAGCACGGGATCGAGCCGGAGAAACCTCCGTTTCAGGTGCGCGAGTGCGCTGCGCTCATCACGTTCATCCGTGATCCCGATGGGTACCGTATCGAGTTGACGGAGCGTCCGAGCTGAACCCCGACCACGATCCGCTAGGAGTCGTTGCATGAGTCCTACCATCGAGCTTGACCGTGCCAAGTCGGCGTCGCGCTGGCCACCGCGCGCCGAAGTGGTTGGAAGTTTGGTGCGCTCTCCCGGGTTCCGCGAGGCCGTCGACCGGCAGTTCGCGCAAGCCAAAGCTGAGTGTCGCGTGGGCTCGGCTCAGGAGCAGGACTCCTCGTCGCCGGACGTTACGACACTGGCCGACGAATATATCGTGGAGGTCGTCCGCCGTCAGATCGCGACCGGCCTCGACGTAGTCACGGATGGTGAGTTTCGGCGCTATTCGTTCGACAGCTCGCTTTGGGATGCGGTGGAAGGATTCGGCACTGACCCGATGCCGTTGGTGTTCAAGAACGGGGCCGGTGAGGAAGCGGTCTGGCACGCGAACATCATCGAAGGGAGGCTGCGGCGCACCGGCAATCCAGCCGCCCGCGATGCGACGTTCCTCGCATCGATCACTGACCACCCATTCAAGATCACCTTTCCAGCCGGATCCTACGAAGTTCTATCATTCGGCATGCATGGTGATGATTACGCGAAAGGCGCGTACGCCGATCCGGATGAGGCGCTGAACCACGTCATCTCGATTGAGAAGGAGCTCGTAGAGGGTGCGATCGACGCCGGTGCGCGGTACGTGCAATTCGACTATCCGGTCTACCCACACCTCGTAGATCCACTCTGGCTCGACGCCTACGAGGTTGCCGGCCAGACTCGGGGTGGGCTGCTCGATCGCGCGATCTCTATGGACAACGCTGTGCTGGAGGGCCTCCCTGAGGGTGTGCGGACCGCGATGCATATCTGCCGCGGCAACCTCGGTGATAAGTGGCTAGCCGAGGGCTCCCTCGAGCCGATTGCGGAGAGAATGTTCGCCGAGCTACGCCACGATGCGTTCCTGCTTGAGTGGGACGCCCCGGCGCGTCAGGGCGGGTTCGGGCTTCTGCGCTACGCGCGTAAAGGTGTGATGATTGTGCTCGGGCTGGTTAGCACTAAGTCGTCGGATGTCGAGTCCGAGGACTCCCTGCTCCGCCGTATCGAAGAGGCCAGCCAATACATCTCGATCGATCAGCTAGCACTTTCGTCGCAGTGCGGTTTCTCATCGTCCGCCGTGGATAATGAGATCGACGAGGACACTCAGTGGCGCAAGCTCGAGGTGATCGCGAACGTGGCCGACCGCGTGTGGGGACGGGCGCAGGCGTGAGTGCGAAGCTAACATTCGGTCAGGGCTCCGGGGTTGAGATAAGACACGATGCGTGGGTTCCGATGCGTGACGGTGTCGAGCTCGCGGCCGACCTCTATCTGCCATCCGAGCGCACCCCAGGACCCACGCTGCTTCTGCGCACTCCCTACGGCCGACGTACAGCCGAGATGGAGGGGTACGCCCACCCGTTCTGGTACGCCGTGAATGGTTTCGCGGTCGTGAGTCAGGACGTCCGCGGGCGCGGCGACTCAGGCGGCGTCTTCGCTCCGTTCCTCTCTGAAGCCGCCGATGGCTACGACACGATTGAATGGATCGCCGACCAGCCGTGGTCGAATGGAAGGGTCGGAACCTATGGCTTCTCATATCCCGGCGCAGTGCAGTTGCTGGCTGCGACGCTGGCGCCGCAGCACTTGACTGCGATGGTCCCGGCGATGACTGCCTCTTGCTTCCACGAAGGATGGACCTATCGCGGGGGAGCGCTGCAGCTGGCATTCGTGCTCGGCTGGGTTGCGGCGCTCGGCGTGGACACTGCGCTGCGCGCAGGCGACCTGGACGCGGCCCATCGGCTGGAGGAGCTGCTGTACAAGCCCGACCTCCTCTACTCTCGGCTGCCCGTCCGCGATGCCTTCTCTCCGCAGCTGGAGCAGTACCTCCCTTACTACAGGGACTGGCTCGATCATCCGGATTTCGATGACTACTGGCGGCGTATCGCCGCTGACCAAAGCGTGGGCGCGGTGACAGTCCCGTGTCTGCACATCGCGGGTTGGTACGACACCTTTCTCGAGGGCACGGTCGCGAACTTCGTGAGAATGCAGGAGCAGGGCACCGCAGAGCAGCGGCTGGTGATCGGCCCGTGGCTGCACATGCCGTGGACCCAGTACGTCGGCGCGTCGGACTTTGGTGAAGCCGCCCGCAATTTCATTGACGAGGAGCAGCTCCGATTTTTCCGGCGGCACCTGATAGACGAACCCGGGACGCCGGATGTTGCGAACCCGCCAGATCCGCCGGTCCGCGTCTTCCTGATGGGTACCGATCAGTGGGCAAGCTTCGAGACCTGGCCACCGCCCGCGCGACCGATGTCGCTCTACCTGCATAGTGACGGCCGAGCGAACTCGTTGAACGGTACCGGGACATTGACCGAGATGGAGCCGTTGGAAGACGGGCCGCCCGACGTGATTCCTGCCGATCCGAGAATTCCTGTGCGCAGCTTGGGGGGTCGCAGCTGCTGCAGCGAGGACTTGGCCCCGATGGGACCTGTCGACCAGCGGCCGCAAGAGTCACGCAACGACGTTCTCGTCTATACGAGCGTCGAGCTGGAGCACAGCGTGACCGTGGTCGGAGCGCCGCGGCTGGAGCTGGCCTTCGCGACCGACTCGCCGTCCGCCGATGTCTTCGTCCATCTGACGGACGTTCGGCCGTGCGGTTGCTCGATCAACGTCGCCGACGGCAATGTCCGACTAGCGGACGCCAGCACGTCGCCGACGCGGATCGTGCTTCAGCTTTCGCCCACCGGTGTCGTGTTCGAGCGAGGCCACCGAATTCGCCTGAACATTGCCGGATCGAATTTCCCTCTGACCGACCGGAATCCGCATACTGGCACCGGCGGGGCCGACGCGCGCCCCGATGAGCTGCGGGTGGCTACGCACTTCGTCTTCCACGACGCGGACCGGCAGTCTAGGCTCGAGCTTCCGGTGATCGACCCGTGAGCCACGTTCGCACAGTGCTCGGCGACATTGACCCCGTGGAGTTGGGCGTGACCCTTGTGCACGAGCACCTCCTCTCCGACCTTCGTGGCCTGTTCGACGAGCCGACCGATCACCAACTGCGGGAGTTCGCGTACGCCCCGCTCTCGATGGAAATAGCTGGGTGGGTGCGCCTGAATTACACGCGCAACGTCCACAACATGGTGCTCAACGATCCGGAGGAGATGGCGGGCGAAGTCAGCCGGTACATGGATGCTGGTGGACGCTCGATCGTCGAGCTGTCGGGCATCGGAGTGGGACGGGATCCTGACGGACTTGCGCGGATCTCGACGGAGACCGGGGCGCACATCGTCATGGGGACGGGCTGGTACATCGAGCCGTTGCAGCCGCCTGACATCGCCACGCTGGACGAGGGTCGTCTCGCCGAGCGTTTGGTCTCCGACATCCAGACCGGTTCCGACGGAGGCTCGGTTCGAGCCGGCATCCTCGGAGAGTTCGGATGCTCATGGCCGCTCACGGATGTCGAGCGGAAGGTCCTGCGCGCCGGAGGCCGGGCTCAGGCCGTCACCGGTGCCGCCATGACGATCCATCCCGGACGCAACGCTGCGGCGCCCTACGAGATCCTTGACGCCGTGGCCGCCGGCGGCGGCGACGTCACGCGTACTGTTATCGACCATGTTGACAGGACGATCTTCGACACAGACGAGCTATTGCGCTTGGCGCAGACTGGGTGCTACATCGAATATGATCTGTTCGGCAACGAGACATCGCACTATCCGTTCGCGCCAATTGACATGCCCAACGACGGTACGCGGATCGACGCGATCATGGAGCTCTTCGCCGCTGGTCACGGCAAACAGGTGTTGGTTTCACACGACTTCGCGTTCCGCACTTGCCTGCGCGGCTACGGCGGCTACGGCTACGCGCACATGCTCGACAACGTCGTTCCGAAGATGCGCTCAAAGGGCATGTCGAAGGACGACGTCGACACGCTGCTAATTGGCAATCCTGGTCGGTTGCTCGCGCTCGACTGATGCGGGTCGCTCGCAGATGAGTCGGCGGCGAGATCGCCGCGCGATCCTCCGCTGCGAGTGCGTTGGGAGTGCTCCGCCGAGACGTGTTCCACTCGGTGCGCTGCGACCTGCTGTCTGCCCAATCCGCTTCAGCGCGCCCAGCTGGCGCTCGCCGCCCGCTCTGGCTGCGAGACTTGCGGCAGAATGCTTGAACGCAGCCAAGCGCTCGAATCGCTCGCCGGTCAGCACTTCGACGTCGTCGTGATCGGCGGCGGCATAACCGGCGCGGGAGTTGCGCTAGATGCAGCCACGCGTGGCTACACCGTCGCGCTGGTAGAACGCGCCGACTTCTCATCGGGGACATCGAGTCGTTCATCGAAGCTCGTCCACGGTGGGCTTCGTTACCTACAGCAGTTCGATTTGGGACTCGTCCGCGAGGCGCTGCTGGAGCGACATATCATGGTTCGGCTAGCGCCCTACCTCGTAAAGCCACTGCCGATGATCGTGCCCGCCTTCGACGGTGAACGGCCGGACCGCAGACTTGGGATGGGGCTCAACTTCTACGACGTGATGTCCGTTGACACCCTGCGCGGGAGGCTCAAGCGGGACGATCAGGATGAGGACGAGTTTGGCGGTGACTGGGCGCCCGAGCGCCACCGCCTGATCGAGGGCGATGAGGTGATTGAACGCGCTCCAGCGCTCGCTTCCCGCAACCCAACCGGCGGCTACCTCTTCTACGACTGTCAGACCGACGACTCGCGGCTCGTTCTGACGGTGCTCGAGGAGGCAGAGCGTTTTGGTGCGATCTGCGCCAACCGGCTCGAGGTGACCGGTTTAGTCGTCAAGAACGGCCGCACGCGCGGCGTAGCCGTGCGGGACGCGGAGAGCGCCGGCGAGTTCGAGATCGAGGCCGACAACGTTGTCAACGCAACCGGCGTCTGGGCCGACAGGCTGCGGCCCGAGGAGCTCCACGATCAGGCCGAGCTGCCGGTTATTCGCCCCAGCCGCGGAACCCACATCACGATGCGCAACGAGAAGCTCCCGCTCAACGACGCCGTAATCGTGCCAGCGGGGGAGGGGCGATCGATCTTCGCGCTTCCGTGGCTTGGTTCAACGCTGATCGGCACGACCGACAACAACTACGACGAAACGGACCTCGACCACATCAGCCCGGCACCGTCTGACATCGAGTATTTGCTTGACGCAACCAATCGCTTTTTCGCTACCGACTTCGACGCCAGCGACATCAGCGGAGCCTTTGCTGGCGTGCGCCCGTTGATCGCAACTGGGGATCCAGAGCGGTCGGTCGACATCTCGCGCCGCGCCGAGCTTTACGAGACCGGCAGCGGGATGATCACGATCACCGGCGGCAAGCTGACGACCTGGCGACGGATGGCGAAGATGGCGGTCGATCGGATCGTCGAGCGCGATTCGCGCGACGCTCCCTGCCGAACCGAGGAGATTCCGCTCGGGCAGGCGATCGAAGCGGACGATCTGCCACGGGTTGTGGGCGTCGCCGACGAAGCCTACGAGCAGCTCGCTGGTCGCTACGGCTACCGCGCCCGTGACGTGCTGGCGGTCGCCGCCGAAAGCAGCGAGCTGACAGAGCCGATCGTTGCTGGTGGCCCGACCGACCTGCTCGCTGAGGTTGTCTTTGCAGCACGCCACCAGCAGGCCCGGAGCGTCGGCGATGCGCTGCTACGCCGCAGCCGTGTCGCGCTGCTGGCGGCGCGCGAGGTGACCGGCGACGATCATGCGGTCGCTCGCTGCGTCGCGCAGGCGATGGCCAGCGAGCTCGGCTGGGACGCGGCGCGTATCGAGGCCGAAGTCGCGGCTTTTAGCGCTGAAGCGGCTGCCGAGGGAATCGTCGCCAACGTCGAGCCAACTGCGTAGCCTTCCAGAGGTGTCGCCTATTCGATCGAGGCGCAGGATCGTCGCTCTCTGCGCGCTTGCATGCACCGCAAGCCTAGTCGCGGCTGCACAGGCTTCGGCCGCCGGTCTATTTGCTGGCGCACTGACCGTCGACGGCCCGGCGAACGGGGTGACGCTGCTGGGCGACGTCGACATGGCCTCTGACAGCAGCGCGGTTGTGGCCTACGTGCGCAGCGATGAGGGCGCCGCTCACGCCTTCATCAGCAAGCTCGCCTCGGGTGTGCCGCAAGGCGCCATCCGTGTTGATGCGGGCCAGCCAGCGGTGCTCGGCAAGCCCGTCGTCGGGATTTCCAGCGGCGGCCGCATGACCGTCGTTTATGCCAACAGCGCGGGGCTCTGGGCGCGGGTTCAGATCACCCCCGGCCAGCCTTTCTCGGCTCCTCAGCAGCTCGGCGTCGCAGGTGCCAACTCACCGTCGGTTGACATGGCTCCAATCACCGGAGTTGCGTACGTGGCCTGGGCTGAGAACGGCAGCGTTCGCGCCGCCTATCTACCGCGCCGCGTGACCAGCTACACGGTCTACAAAGGCACCGCCAACATCAATCCGGCCAACGGCGCCGGGTCTGGGCCCGAGATGGCGCCGAAGGTTTCAACTTCGGCCGACGGTACGGGCGTCGTGGCCTTCGGTGAACTCGATGGGACGACAGCGCGGATCGGCGTCCGTCGGCTGGTACGCGGCGCCTTCTCGACCGCTGTCATGAGCGCCGCGCCGGCGGCGCTCAACGGGCACGCTGGTGGCTCGGCCAACCGGCCGGCGATTGCGATGCAGGCCGACTCGAGCTTCGCTTGGGTTGCCTTCTCGCAGAGCTTCTCTGATGGAGTGCGCCGCGCAGTTGTGCGCCGAGTGCGCGCCTCAACGCTTGAAGCGCCGCAGGCTCTCGCTGGCGGGGCTGCGATCGGCGCCAGCGCCGGGCCGACGATCGCAGCCAACGATCGCGGCTCGGGCATCATCAACGTGCAGGGCGCAGACGGCACGATCTGGGCGTCGATTATTCGTCGCAGCGCTGTCACCGCGGCGACGGCCTTGGGCAGCTCGCCGGGCCACGATGCGATTCCCGCCAGCAGCTTCGCGGTCGACCAACTAGGCGTTAGCGCCTGGCTTCAGGCTCCCGGGCATGGAGTCGTCGCGCGCAACATCGCCGAGGATGATGTGCTGCCGGCGCCAGCTTCGTTTGGCGCCGCAGCCACGCTCTCCGTGCCGGCACTTGGCGCCGTCCAGCCAGACGGCGGGCTAGCGCTCGCCAACGACCGTTACGGCGACAGCGTGATTGCCTTCACGCAGGGGCCGCTTGGCTCGCGAACAGTCGTGGTGGCCTCATTCTCACTGCCGCTGAAGCCGGTCCGCCTGATTGGATTGAGCGGCTGGCGAAAGACGCTTCTGCCGACCCTGAAGTGGTGGGCCTCGTCGCAAGGATGGCCGGTCCAGGGTTACCGCGTCTACATCGACAAGCTGCTCGCTGGCAGTCCGACGACGACCAGTTTCACGCCGGTCAGCGCGCTCGGCGAGGGAACGCACACGCTTCGCGTCGAGAGCTTCGATCGCGCCGGCCAAGTCATCTCCTCCGCACTGGGCGAGGTGAAGATCGACACAACGATTCCGCTGCTGGCCGTCAAGCTTGGTGGCGCCGGCAAGAGCGTCACGGTGACCGGTTCGGCTAGTGATGCGCGACCGCCGAATGGTTCCGGACTGGCGTCGGTGAGGGTCAGCTTCGGTGACGGCTCGCCGTCGATTGTCGGCAAGAGCTCGTCGTTCAAGCTCAAGCACAGCTTCTTGCGCAGCGGCAGGCTCACCGTCACCGTCACTGCGACCGACGGCGCTGGCAACAAGGCCGTATTCAGCGCCAAGGTCAAAGCCAAGCGCTCCTGACCGAAGCCGCTGGCGTAGCATCGCTGCTGTGAGCGAAGCGTTCGAGAATCTCGCCGCCGCCGCCGGCGCCGGGATAGACGCCGGTGAGCTGGTTGGTCAGCTCGGCCTCGATGCCGAACCAGCCGAGCGAGGCCGTCCTCGCGTTGTTGCAGTGATGATTGCCTCGGCCGACGGTCGCGCGGCAGTCGGGGGGCGCGCCGGTGGACTTGGCGGCCCCGCCGACCGTGAGGTACTGCGTGAGCTGCGCACCAGCGCTGACGCGATTCTCGTTGGGCCAGCGACGCTCATCGAGGAGCGCTACTCGACCCTCCTCGACGCCGATCACCGCGAGCGCCGCAGCGCAGCTGGGCTTCCACCGGAGCCGATCGCGGTCACCGTCTCGCGGCGGCTCAACCCGCAGCTGGCGCAGCTAGAGCTCTTCTCCCAGCCGGGGCAGCGGATCGTCGTCTACACCGAGTCGAACGACGTGATCGAAGCGAGCGGCGCCGAGCTGACGATCACCAGATCAAAGCCCGGAGCGCTCTCTCTGGCCGGCTGCCTCGAGGATCTTTACGCCAACCACGGCGTCCGTACGTTGCTCAGCGAGGGTGGACCGGTGCTGTTGGGCGCGCTCGTCAGCGAACTACTTGTTGACGATTTCATCTTCACCGTCTCGCCGATGTTGGTAGCCGGATCGGCGCGGACGCTGCTCGGTGGCCGGGCCTTCGAACCGCCGCTTGGATTGGAGCTGCGCCAGCTCTGGCGCAGCGACAGCTTCCTCTTCCTCCATTACACGCGACGGCGCTGAGCGCTACTCTTCTCAGCGCAACGGATCGCTGGCCGCTGACGCAACGCGGCTGGAGTGCCAACCGATCCTCATTCAATCTAAGGAGACGTAGATGTCTGTTTTTTCCCGCGACGCCCTTGAGGGCAGTCCGCTCGCCGATCTTCACGCGATCGCTTCAGAGCTTGGTATCGAAGGCTTTCGCCGTATGCGCAAGGCCGATCTCGTAAAGGCAATCATCATCGATCAGGGCGGCGATCCCGGCCCCGATCCTGAGCCGGAACCTGTCGACGACGACGAGGGTGATGATCAGGCAGCCGAGAAGCCAGCGCGCTCGCGCTCCTCGCGCAGCGCTGCGGGCAGCTCGCGCAGCCGCACCGGTGGCCGCGGCGGGTCACGTGTCGAGCGAGGCTCCGGAGGAGCCGAAACGAACGTTGAAGGCACGGTCGAAGTGCTCGGTAATGGTTCGGCTTTCGTGCGCGTCAAGCCTCCCGGCCAGAGCGACGACGATGTCTACGTCTCGGCGGCACAGGTCCGCCGCTGCGAACTGAAGTCCGGCGACAAGGTCGCTGGCCCGGCCCGCCCCGCGCGCCGCTCGGAGCGCTACCCGTCGCTGGTGCGCGTTGTAACGATCAACGGCAGCTCTGCCGACGAGGTTTCGGTCGGCACCCCGTTCGACAAGCTGGAGGCCAGCTTCCCGACCAAGCGGATTGGCTTCGCCTCGAAGAGTTCAACGCTGAAGGCGATCTCGTCGAGCGCCCCGATTGGGCGTGGCTCGCGGGTCACTGTCGTCGGGCCATTCGGCAGCGGCCGCAGCACGACGCTGCGGATGCTCGCCGCCGAGCTTGCGGGCATTGACGACATCGAGCTGTTCGTGGTGCTGGCAGGAGTCAGGCCTGAAGAGCGCCCAGAGTGGGTCGCCGCTGGAATCGAGCCGGCCGCGGTCGAGCCGCTGACGGCCTCGGGCGACTCGCAGGCGAAGGCGATCGGGCGGGCAATCGAGTCGGCTCGAAAAGTGACCACGAAGGGCGGTCACAGCGCAGTCGTCGTCGACTCGCTCGACGATCTCGACTCAGACGCTGCACGCAAGGTGATCGGCGTCGCCCGGAGTGTCGCTGGCGCCGGTTCGCTGACCGTCATCACCGCCTCGCGCGAACCGGTTGGCGGAGAAACGACGCTGATCTATTTGGTCGCCCAGGATGGCGGCAAGGTTGGCGATCCGTCCGTCGACAGGGCCAAGAGCAAGACGCTGCGCAGCAACCTGCTCAGCGCTTAGGGGGCTGCGGAGCGGGGAATGTAGGCGACCCGGCCCCACGAGGGCTCGGGCGCCAGCTCGACCGGTTCATCGTCACGGTCGGGCTGCACGTAGGTGAAGGAGCGGGCCTGCTCGTCGTAGCGAACGTCAAGCTCGCCCTCCATCACACGCTGATCGAGCCACGCGGAGCGGAAAACTAGGCGACGCAGCCAATGAACCAGCGAGCGGTCGGCGGGGCCGACAAGCTCCGGCCAGCAGTCGTTGACGTGCTCGCCGAGGTCTGATGCCGGCTGCTGAATCTCACCGTTGACGGCGAGGTTCACAAGGTCTTCGAGTTCGTTCTCGTCGAGCGTGCCAGCGACAAACCCGAGGCGGTGCGCGGCCTGCTGGCTGCGCTCCGAGAAGTCGCGCTCGTTGAAGGTGAAGCGAAGCTCACCGTACTCGAGAACGAAGTCTTCGCCGGAGTCGTAATTTCCGCGGATGGAGGGGTTCATTGAATCCACAAATAAAGAGGGTCCAAGCCGAAGGGCTAAGGACCCGTCGGGATCCTACGGCCGATCCCTGTAATACGCCCCTACTGAACGGGATCTTTCAGATTTTCCCGCATAGAGCGGGAATTTGGCCGCCGCTCTCGGCACTGAATAGGGGCGCCCTATTCGAAGTCGGCGTCGTCCCAAAGCCCGTCGTTGCGGGGCCGACGCCGTGGCTGCGACGGTTTCCGTGGAGGCTTCGCAGCCGGCTGCCTTGCACTTGTCTTCGGCGCTGGCGCGGATTGGCGCGGCGCACTGTGCTGCGCGTAATCGAAGCTGAGGTAGCCGCCAGCGAGAATCAGGAGTGTCGACAGCGCGGCGAGCCAGACAATCGGCTGAACGTCGACAATCTCGCTCGGCTCCGGCCCGCTAAGGGTGTGGAGCAGCACCAGCAGCGTGCCGATCACGCCGAGCGCAAGCAGCGCTCCGGCAAGTCCGACAGCGCGGCCGCCGCCAACTACGAGCATCACCCCGAGTCCGATCGAAGCGCCGATCACGACCAACATCACGATGTCGCTGCCATAGCCCCACGGCTCCCAGCCGTTGGCGCTCGTCGCCAGATCGGCCTGCCTTGCGTACTGGGCGGCAAACTTTGCGCCGACCGAGATCTTGCTCAGATCAACCGTGTACCAGGTCATCAGCGAGATCACGAAGAACCCGACCGCACCGACTACTGCCAGCAGCGGCCCAAAGAGACGGTGGTTGCGCACCGGCTCATCCTAGGCGCCCGGGCGGTTGCCGCGTGGCGCGCGTGGGGTGGGGGGGAAGAGTTACGCGCTGCGGCCTAAAGGGGTCATGATCAATCGAGACCGAGCCACGATCCTCCTAATCGAAGAAGATGACGCCACGCGTACCTTCCTCGCCGACCATTATCCCCTAGTCGAAATGTGTTACCCGCTGTAACTTCAGGGGGGCTCTTTGGACGGTTTGACGCTCCGACACCACAGTAATCCCCTAGTGTTCAGGGTTAGTTGGGATTGAGCGCCCCGAGGTAATCCATGAGCGCTGAATCAGCTGTTGTTGTGATGAGAGAGAGCCCTGGGCTGGTCTCAGAAGTCAGGAGCTCAGATGACCAGCAGCGCTCTACTCAGCGCCAAGTCTCTCGAAGGTCTTGTGGTTGGCGCCACTGATCGTGTCGCAGGTCAGCAGCAGGTCGAGTGACCCCCATGCACGGTTGCCGCGCGTGATTGTGCCGCCGCGGACTTCGTAATCCGGGCCATAGGCTCAAGGTGCGGTGAGCGCTTCTAGAACAGGTACCAACGACTTCGTGTGATTGAGAAACCCCTGCCGCGGTCGTTGCTGCACTTGAACGCGCTCGACCGCATCGTGCATTTGATGCCCGGGCGTTGCCACGTGTCGCCGTTGCGAATCTTCTGCACCGTGGCATGAAGGTAGCCCCCGTAATCGCCTCGCTCTCCGAGGTGTGCATCCGACCTTTGCAGCAGCTCAATGAAGCTGTCGTTGTATTTGCCGGCAGGTAGGAACTTTGACATGCATTCGATCCCGGGCGGCGTACCATGGCTCGTATTTAGCGCGTAGCAATACAGCGAGCCGACTGTGGATTTCACGTTTTGAGACTTAAGGGTCCGTGCGTCGGAGGTTCCCGTCATCAATGAAAGGCCCAGTACCCCGACAAGAAGAAGCAACGTCGAGGCGCGTTTGAAGTTAGCCATCAACACACAGTACGCAGACGGGGAGTGAACTTCCAGCAGCACCTACTCGTGGATTGTGCCGTCCGGCCTTGTTGCGCCGGTCAGGTTGCGTTACGTTCCGTGAGTGATGAGGGTTTTCTCAGTGTTTCTGCTTACCGCGACGATTGTGTTCGGGGTGATCGGTTCGGCGAGTGCCGCACCAATCAAGGATTGCGGCCAGATGTACGGCGGTACGTACCGGAACATCACCACGCGGGCTGTGTCTTGCTGGGAGGCCCGAAAGGTCATCAAGGGGTGGCAGACTCAAGTGATCGCGAGAGGAAAAACGAGCGGTTGGGTGAGGGGCCTCAAGTGCAAGTACGTCAGCCGCGGTTACGAACAAGCAGACCACCGCTGCACTGGATCAAGCGGCCGTGTCGT
>CAMDBT010000028.1 GCA_945889475.1 Bifidobacterium breve | reverse complement strand
CGTCCACGGCCTTGGCGTGCAGACGGCCGAAGGGCTTGCCGAACTCGTACACGCTCAGGTGCGCGAGGACTTCAGCATCCCAGCAACCCAAGGGCGCCGCTACTCGTGGGGCTACCCCGCCGTTCCCGACCAGTCCGAGCACCAGAAAGTCGACCAGCTGCTCGAGCTCAGCCAGATCGGCATGACCTTGACCGACGGCTTCGCCCCGGAGCCGGAGCAGTCGACACTGGCGATCGTCGCCCACCACCCCGACGCGACCTACTTTGGGATGAAGTCAGGCAAGCTGCCTACAAATGATCGTCAGCGCGCCGATGAGGTGATCGCTGGCAGCGACCGCGACCCAACACGGCTCGGCGACATTCCCGACGACGATCCGGCCCAACTGAGCGAAGAGGGCGACGAGTCGCCGGTCGCCAGCTAACCGATCAGTGCCAGCTTGCCGGCGCGCGAGAGCCGCTTGATTCGCAGCTCCTCGCGCTGAGCGGCCGAGCGATCGTGCATCTCAAACGAAGCCGCCAGCTCAACCGGAAGGCGGCTGCGTGTGTAGCGGCTGGCGGTGCCAGCGCTGTGCGCTTCGAGCCGTTTTTCCAGATCATTCGTCCAGCCGGTGTAAAGGCTTCCATCGGCGCAGCGCAGCATGTAAACCCAAGCATCGGCCACCGAGAGCAGTTCGCCGCCGGCGGCCGCCTTCCTACGCACCGCTTGAGCTTCGCACGCCGGCGGTTGTGCCGACAGGGCCAAGCCGAACCGGAGTCGAGTGCAGCGCGCGCATCCGCACATCGCGCCAGCTGAGCCCTTCGCCGACCAGCGCCGGAATCCCGAGCAGCACTGCGGTCGCAACCTCAACCGCCTGCAGCACGATGCCGTAACCGAGCGCGTCGGCGGCGCTAACTCCATAGGCACCGCTGAGAACGGCTACGCAGGCCGCTTGGAACACGCCGATGTTGGCCGGCGTCGCGGGCACCAACGCAGTCACGTTTACCGCGAGCAGCACTGCAGCGGCTGCGCCAATGCCGGTGCCACCGTCGAGGCCGATCGCCGCCAGCAGCAGGTAACAGGCCAGCGCCTGCAACGCCCAGGCGCTGAGCTGCGCGACCAGCGCCAACGAACCGTCGCGCGGTTGGGCAAAGACGCGCAGGCCGCTGCGCACCTGGCGGGCTGCCTTGAGCAGCGGGCGAATTACGGCGCGAGTGCGACCGAAGCGTTCGCTGCCGCTGGCCGCCAATACGGCGGGCACAACTAGCACCGCTGCCAGCAGCGCGACGGGGACGAGGACTACCGCCATCAGCGCGCCGTTGCGCTGATCGAAGATCGGCACGCTAGAGAGCGCGATTGCGGCGAGAATCAGCAGCGCCAAGACGTTCAGCACGGTCTGCGAGACGAGCGTTCCGACAACGGTTGGCATCGTCTCGCGTGGCCGACCCGCGCGGCGCGAGATGACGATCGCACGGGCCGGCTCGCCGAGCCGCGCTGGCAGCGTCGATGACATCAGCACGCCGATCGCTGTGGCGCGAAGGGTGTCTAACTGCGTCAATGGTCGCTCAGGCAGTGCGGCGTGAAGGATCGCGTGCCAAGAGACCGAGCGCAGTAGCATCGAAAGAGCCATCACGCCGACCGCCGCCAAGGCCCAAGCCGGGCTCGACCGCAGCAGGCTTGCGACCACGCGGTCGACGCCAATCTGTTCGAGCGCGACGACCGCGAGGCCGACCGCGGCTACCGCGACGATCAGCAGCGCTGCGCGGCGCGCCGCGCTGCGCAGCCTCGCTCGACGCCAACCACCGACTGGCTCCGGCTCGATCGTTGCGAGCCGCTGCGGCGCTAGCACAGGCAGCCCGTCACCCTCTAGCCCCCGCGCCAGCTTCGTTGTGCCGGCAGCGGCGATCTGGGCCGCGCGCGCGGCGATCGCCTGCTCGTAGAGCTGAACTGTCTGAGCCCCAATCAAGGGCCAGGCGTACTGCGCGGCGCTGGCAGCAGCGCCGCGGCTCAGCGCGGCGCGGCGCGGCGGCTCGAGCGCAAGGTCGCGTAGCGCCTCGGCCAGCGCCAGCGGCTCCCCGGGCGGAACGAGCACACCGTTGAGTCCATCATCGACAACCTCGCGGTAACCGGCGATGTCGCTGGCGACAACCGCCGTGCCGGCCGCGAAAGCCTCAGTCAGAACCATGCCAAAACTCTCGCCGCCGAGCGAGGGCGCAACGAGCAGGTCACCATCGGCAAGCAGGCGTTGCTTCTCGGCGTCATCAACGATCCCGGCGACGGTGACGCCGCGCGGGTCAATCAAGAGCGGCTCAACATCATCCTCACTGGCGCCGATGATCGTCAGCTCGGCGTCGACGTAATCGCGCAGCCCTTCGAAGGCCGCTAGCAAGACCGGCAGTCCCTTGCGATCAACGGCCTGCCCGATGAAGACCAGTTTCAGCTTCCCGGCAGGCCCCAGCGACTTGACCGGCGGCCCTCCGGCCGGAATGTCAACGCCGTTGGCAATAACGCTGTAGCGGCCGCCGTAGAAGCGGCGCGCGGTCCAAGACGCCGCTTCTGAAACGGCTATCCGTGCGTGCAGGCGGCGCATCCTCCGGCGCGCTCCGAACAGGTTCGCAATCCCCTGAGTGAGCCGATTGGTTGAGTACGTGTGGTAGGTCGCGACGAGCGCAGTCGACTTGCAGTTCAGCGCCATCCAACCGATCAGCGGCACTACCGGCTCGTGAATGTGGACGACGTCGAACTCACCGGCAGCGAGAACCTCGCCAAGGCGCTGAACCGCGCCCGGCGAAATCGAGAGGTTCGAAACCGCCCCGTTGGCCGCAATCCCAACCGTCCGCCCAAGGTCAACGATGTGGCCATCGAGCTGGCGCTCTTGCGGCGCTGTGCCACCGTGCAGCCGTGTGCTGCGCTGGTCGAACGGGTCAACCGGGGTGATGATCCGCACCTCGTGGCCAGCTTCCCGATGGCAGGCTGCCAGCGCCTCAATGTGGCGCGAAACGCCACCCGGATAGCTCCACGAGTACGGCGAGACAATTGCGATCCGCATCGGACTCACGATCCTAGCGCGCGCGAGGGTCAACTAACAGCGGATCGCCGCGCACGTAGATCGCACCGCAGAGCGCGATAAAGACGGCGAAGAGGAGCAGCATCGGCCCCGAATCATTGAACAGCGCGCCGATGACACCAACCGCCGCCGCGCCGGCCAGCCCGGCGCGCCAACCGGGGTCGCTGGCGACCGGCGCCAGCAGCCGGTCGCGGCGCACGACTGCAAGCGCAACGGTCAGCGCCGCGACCAGCGTCGCCACGGGCATCAAACCACGGATCACGCCGCGCCCAGCGAGCTCGATCCTGCGCACGAAAATCTCCCACCAGGCGCCTGAACCGTCGGCCCGCAGCACGGTCCGTGTGAAGTGTGAATCACCGCCGCTGAGAAGATCGACCGCCGCCAGTAGCCCCAGCGCGGCGAATGGCGCGATCACGACGAGCGCAATCATTCGGCGCGAGCGGCGACCCGGCAGCATCAGCAGCGCGGCAACGCCAAAGCCGGCCGCGACGGTCATCACGCCGCCGACGTCAGCTCCGAGCTGTGCAGCACCGAGCGCGATACCAAGCACGACGCCGCAGCCAGCAAAAATCGCCGCCGCTTGACGCGAGCGGCCGCGACCGAAGCAGAGCGCGCCAAGTCCGATCAGCAGAATTGCCGGCAGCGCCGACTCGAGCTCATTACCGATCCCGTAGAAGCGCGAACCAAAGAGCGGGTTGGGGCCGATCAGCGAACGGATGATCAGCGGCGACCCGAACGCCAGGTCAACGATGTAGGCGCCGATCGCCACCAGCGCGGGCAGCGCGGGCGCCCGCGGCCATCGAACTAGGCGATCGCTTGCGATGCCGAGCGAGATCGAACCGAGCGAAACAATCAAAACCTCGACTAGCAGCTGGGGCTCCAGCGCTGCGGTAAGCAGAAGCACCGACGGCAGCCAGAAGATCGCCAGCGCGCCGGCGCGCATCGCCCAACGCATTCCAGCGCGGTCGCCAATCAGCATCGCCACAAGTGTCAGGATCAGCCATCCGCCGAGCAGCGCCCAGAGCGCCGTATAACGGCGATCGCCGACGACCTGGAGGCGGCCTTTGAGTGACAACAGCTGCTCTGCGTCGCGGCCCGCAACGACCGTCACCGGCTGGCCGCTAACGGCGCTTGGGATCTTGATGCCGAGCCAGTCGAATGCGGTTGGCAGCAGGTCGATCCCCGCAACCACACCGTTTAGGTGGGTCGTCGAAGAGGTCAGCGTTCCCGGCCTCCCTAGCCCGGCAATCCCAATCGGCAGCAGCTGCACGCGGCGCGTCAAGGGCGGTGAGCGCATCACAATCACCAGCTCGTTCGAGCTGCGCTCCGCCAGTAGCCTCGCCAGCTCACGGTCGCTGGCGGCGCCAGCGGGAAGGGTCGCAACTACCAGCCGCCGTTCCCCCAGCAGCGCCTGCGCGCGAGCGGCGAGAGTGGCCGCCGAGCCAATCGAAAGCTGCTCAATTCGCCCCGCCCGATCGGCCGCAACAACCCCGTCACGTTGCGACTGCTCGTTCACACCGACATAAGCCGCGCCGCCGGCAACCGAGCCGGCAAGAAGCCCCGGCTCAATCTGTGCCGGGGCCTCGGCGGCGCGCTGGTTGAGCTCCATCCAGCCGCGGAAATAAGCGCCACGTTGGTCGGGTACAAGCAGTAGCGGCGGCGGCAGCTCAGGGTTGTAACTGGAAAGCGAGATCCGCGTCCCCTGCGTGATGTCGAGCAGCGCTTGGGCGGCTAGGTAGCGACCTTGGACCGAACTACTGAGCCCGATCGAAAGCTGGCTCTGCGCAGCGAGCTGCTCGGTCACTGTTCGCTTCGCCGTGACCTGCGGCGCCGCGCCGACAGCTCCCGGCGGCGGCGGCGGCTTGAGCCGGCCCGGAACAAAGAGGATCAAGACGCGCGGAGAGGCGGCGGCGAGGCTCGCGGCGGCGGCCGCAGTTGGCAGCCCGAGCGCCATCGCGAAGCTCGCGGCGGCGGCCGCCACGAGCGCCAAGCGGCAGGCCGCTGATCGGGTTTGAATCTCCATCGGCTCTATTCTGACCACTGGACGGGCGATCAATAGAAAATCGATTGTCCGTACCCTCCTAGCAGGAGCTGACTGAACCGATGCGCCACTTCGTCAAATACACATTTCTGAGCGTCGACCCGGCCTGGAAGCGGCTCGATCCGGCGCAGCGTTTGGCCGACAAAGAAGAGTTC
Source organism: Bifidobacterium breve (assembly GCA_945889475.1). Classification (GTDB taxonomy): domain Bacteria; phylum Actinomycetota; class Thermoleophilia; order Solirubrobacterales; family Solirubrobacteraceae; genus F1-60-MAGs163. The sequence continues at coordinate 15,072 of CAMDBT010000028.1, read as the reverse complement.
CTCGCGGCCTGTCAAGATTTCGGCTCCGACCATCTGCTGCAGGCCTTCTCGCTGGTTGGCATCCGCGGCGACTGCGACCTGATGATCTCGATCGAGTGCGAGAATCTCGACCGCATCCACGAGTTCGGTGTCGTGCTCGGCCAGAGCGGCCTGATGAAGTGGTGCACAACGCCGTACTCCTACCTCGGCATGCGCAAAGGCTCGGAGTACTCCGACGATGTGCGCTTCGTCGCGCGCCCGTTCAAAGGCAAGTACGTCTTCGTCTATCCGTTCGTCAAGCGCCGCGACTGGTACATGCTGCCAGCCGAGCAGCGCTGGGAGGTGATGCAGGAGCACATCAAGATCGGCAAGGAGACGGCCGGCGTCGACAACCACACCAGCTACTCGTTTGGCCTCGACGACCAGGAGTTCATCGTCGCCTTCGACACCGACGATGCTGGCCTCTTCATGGATCTGGTGCACAAGCTCCGCGCGACAGAGGCTTCGGCCTACACAGAGCGCGACACGCCGAGCTTCACCTGCATGCGAACCTCGGTTGAGCGGGCTTTGATCGCTCTTGACGGAGCACCCATCTCGGCCGACGCACTATCGGCTTGAGCGCAGCCCCCGACGACGCCGCGGTTCGCGCACACCTCGCCCAATCGGACCCGGTGCTAGCGCAGTTGCTGGAGCGCTACGACTCGCCGCTGGTCGAAGATGACGACCGCGAGCGCGACCATTACGCGGCGCTGGTTCGGACGATCGTTGGCCAGCAGCTCTCGAACCGCGTCGTAGAAATTCTTTGGGGGCGACTGCTTGAGCGCTTCGGCGGCCAGCCGCCGACACCGGCCGAGATCCTCGCCGACGACCCGGAGGAGCTGCGCGCCGCGGTCGGCCTCTCGCGCGCCAAGGTCTCCTACCTGCGTTCGCTGGCCGAGCTGGTGGAATCGGGGGAGCTGGACCTCGATCACATCAGCGAGATGCCGGACGAAAAGGTAATCGAGGAGCTGACCGCCGTGCGCGGCCTCGGTGAATGGTCGGCGCACATGTTCCTGATGTTCCAGCTCGGCCGACCCGACGTGCTGGCTTGGAGCGATCTGGCAATCTGCAAAGGCGTCGAGCAGGCCTACGGTTTGGAGCAAACGCCAAAGCGTGCAGCGCTCGAGCAGCTGGCTGAGTGTTGGCGACCGCACCGCACCGCCGCCTGCCGCGTGATCTGGCGGGCTGTCGACCGCACCAACGGCTAGAGCGCGCTGACTGCTGCTTCTTCTTCGTCCTTGACTTGGAACGAAGAGCCGCATCCGCAGGCAGCGACCACATTGGGGTTGTTGACTTGGAAGCCAGCCCCTTGGAGCGATTCGACAAAGTCGATCTCTGATCCATCAACGTAAGCGAGGTGTTGGGGATCAACCAGCAGCCTGAGGCCATGATCCTCAAAGACGATGTCGCTCTCGCGCTGCTCGTCGAAGGCGAGCTGGTACTGGAAGCCTGAGCAGCCGCCACCCTTGACGCCGACGCGAAGACCGGCGACGGCGACATCGGCCCCTTGCGCATCGAGGTACTCACGCGCCTTCTCAGCACCGATCTCGCTGAGGACGATCCCCTTGGCCTTGAATGTAACTTCCGTCGTACCCATCGCTTCACGAAGTATAGCGGTGCTCTACCCTCTCTTGTGATGCCAACCGCCGATGAAGTGAAAGCACGGATCGAAGAAGGGATTCCCGGCTCTGACGCCGAGGTGACCAGTGACGACAACGTCCACTTTACGGCGCGCGTTGTAGCGAACGACTTTGCCAACCTCAGCCTCGTCGAACAACACCGCCTTGTTTACGCAATCTTTGGCGAAGGTGAGCTCGGCGGCAGCATCCATGCCCTAGCCTTGACAACGGAGACTCGATGACAGACCAGCCCGAAAACCAACTTCGCGACGCACTCCAAGGCGCGATCGCTTCGAACGACGTAATCCTTTTCATGAAGGGCACGCCGGAGCAGCCGATGTGTGGCTTCTCTGCTCGCACCTGCGCCGCGCTGGAGGCGACCGAGACTGAGTTCGCTGCCGTTGACGTGCTGGCCGACCCGCGGATCCGCCAGGAGCTCTCTTCGCTCTCTAACTGGCCGACGATCCCGCAGCTCTTCGTCCACGGCGAGCTGGTTGGCGGCGCCGACATCGTCGGACAGATGTACGAGAGCGGCGAGCTTGCGGCAGTGCTCGGCGCTCCCGCAGCGACCGGCGGTAACCCGCTGCCCGATGCCGCCGAGCCTGGCTCAGCGCCACCGCTGCAGATCGAAAACCGGCTCGGCTAGTCGCGCTTGCCGACAGCCGCGATCACCGACCAAAACGTCGGTAACCCTCACCACGCCCGCCGCTGGTACGTCCTCGCCGTCGTCGGCGTAGCGCAGCTGATGGTCGTGCTCGACGCGACGATCGTCAACATCGCGCTCCCTTCAGCGCAGGCCGACCTCGGCTTCTCGGATGGCTCGCGCCAGTGGGTGATCACCGCCTACGCGCTGGCTTTCGGCGGCCTGCTGCTGCTCGGCGGCAGGCTCTCCGACCTGTTCGGCCGCAAGTGGACCTTCATCGCCGGGTTGATTGGTTTCTCGATCGCATCGGCAATCGGCGGTAGCGCGCAAAGCTTCGACGTGCTCGTGCTGGCACGAGCACTGCAGGGCGCCTTTGGCGCGATCCTCGCCCCCGCTGCTCTTTCAATCGTCACGACGACCTTCAACGACCACGACGAACGCGGCAAAGCGTTTGCGATCTTCGGCGCGATCAGCGGCGGCGGCGCAGCGGTCGGCCTGCTGCTCGGCGGCGCGCTAACCGAGTACCTCTCGTGGCGCTGGTGCTTCTACGTAAACCTTCTGTTCGCGCTTCCGGCGGCGATCATCGCGCTCGGTCTGATCCAGAACGTCGCATCGGCCGCGCACGCCGAACTCGACATCCCTGGAACCGCTCTCGGCTGCGGCGGGCTACTGCTGCTGGTCTTCGGCTTCTCGAAGGCCGCGACTGTCGGCTGGGGGGCGCCGATCACGCTAGCGATGCTCGGCGGGGCCACCCTGATGCTCGTCCTCTTCTACCTCTGGCTGCGGCGCGCCGCCCACCCCTTGCTGCCGCTGCGAATCGTCTACGACCGGAACCGCGGCGGCTCCTTCCTGGCGATCCTGATCTCCGGGCTCGGGGTCTTCGGCGTCTTCCTCTTCCTCACCTACTTCCTGCAACAGAACCTCGACCTCAGTCCGTTCCAAACCGGCTTCGCCTTCCTGCCGATGGTCGTCTGCATCGTGATCGCTTCGCTGACCGCTCAAACCAGAATTCTGCCCCGCACCGGGCCCAGGCCGCTCGTCGTCGTCGGCATGATCCTCTGCACGCTCGGAATGGTCTACCTCGCCCAACTCAACATCAACTCCACCTACCTGCCGAGCGTCCTGCCCGCGCTGGCGCTGCTCGGCTTCGGTTTCGGCAGCATCTTCGCGACCGCTATCAACACCGCCACGCTCGGCGTTGTTCCTGAAGACGCGGGCGTCGCCTCGGCTCTCGTCAACACCTGCCAGCAGGTCGGCGGAGCCGCTGGCACGGCTCTGCTCAGTTCGCTCGCCGCTACCGCCAGCGCCAGCTTCCTCGCCGGCGAGGTCGCTTCGCCCACGCTCACCGCGGAGGCCGCCATTCACGGCTACACCGTCGCTTTCTGGGCCTCCGCCGCGATCTTCATCAGTGGCGCTCTCTGCGGGCGCGTCCTGTTGCGCGGCGGCCCCAACCTGACGCTCGCCTCCAGCGCTAGTTAGGTACTCGAGGATCCGCCTGGAGTCGCAGATCGCATCCGCTTCCGCGGTGACTAGGAGTGGCACGACGTTCTGCCCGCTGAGGGCCTCGACTTCGCTGCGGAGACTCCTGCGCCAAGGCACGCGTAGCTGCTCATTCTCAATCCCGTGGGCCTCAAGTGCGCGCGCGACGCGACCGCAGGCGCAGAGGTAGTTGGTTGGCGTCGGACAGCGATAGAGCGTGACCACAGCCCGAGAGTACCGTGCGTTGTAATAGGGTCGGCCGGTGCCTGTTGCCGTAGTAACCGACTCAACCCATTACCTGCCGCGCGAACTGGTAGCCGACTATCAGATCGATCAGGTCAGCCTGTACGTCAATGATGGCGGGACGCTCACGCGCGAGTCCGACATGCCGGACTTCCACGCCTTCTACGAAGATCTACGTACGCGCAGCGACCTGCCGACCACCTCGCAGCCGTCACCCGGTGATTTCATCGCCGTCTACGAGCCGCTGATCGCCGAGGGCTACGACATCGTCTCGGTCCATCTCGGCGCCGGAATCTCTGGAACCTGCGACAGCGCGCGCCAGGCGGCGGCCGACCTCATAGAAAAGGGTTCCCAGCGCCGGATCGAGGTCGTTGACTCCGCCAGCGCCGCTGGCGGCCTAGCGCTGATCGTTCTTGCCGCCGCCAGCGCAGCGCGCGGCGGGCGCGACGTCGAGGGTGTCAAGGCGCGCGCGCTTGCTGCGGCCGCTGACGTGAAGATCTGGTTCTCGGTTGACACACTCGAGTACCTGCGACGCGGCGGCCGGATTGGCGCCGCGCAGGCATGGCTTGGAAGCGCACTCAAGATCAAGCCAATCCTCAGCTTCGACGAGGTGATCACGCCGGTCGAGCGCGTTCGCACCAACCGCCGCGCCTTCGAGCGGATGGTTGAGCTGCTCGAAGAGCGCAAAGAGGCCGGATCATCGGCCTGGGTGGTTCAGTACGTCGAAGTGCCGGAACTGGCCGAGCAGATGGTTGAGCGCGGCCGTGAGATCTTCGGCACTGAGCCGCTCTTCTGCACCGAGATCGGCCCGGTGATTGGTACCCACGCCGGCCCTGGCGTGCTCGGCGTTTCGGGGATCAACCCCGAGCTTCTGGAGCCCTAGGCCGCGAGTAACGGCGCCTGCTAGCGGCGCCTGCGGCCGATCAGCGCGGCGATGCCGCCGCCGATCACAAAGCCAGCAACAGCCGCACCAGCGAGCACCTTCGGTCGGTGACGGTTGACCTGAGTGCGCCAGTCGGCGACGGCGACAACTTCGCCGCGCAGCTGGGTCAGAGACTGCGCGAGCTCGGTCTGGCGCTGGGCGATCGAAGCCCGCAGCTGATCCTGAGTGCGTGAGGGGCTCATTCGCGGTCCTCCGCCGGCAGCACGACCGCTTCGCGAACCTGCTCGCTGATCAGGTGCGCCTCTTCGCTGATCGTCTCCTGCGTTTGACGGGCGGCGGCAATCGCTTGGTCGGGAATCGGCGCCTTCGCTTTCTTCAGCAGTTTGGCGGCCACCAACGCAGCGATCACCGCACAGATGATCAGCAGGAAGGCGACCAAGAAGAAACCCCAAAAGAATGTTTGCCCTGGGAACAGCAAGTACCAAGCGAGCCAGCTGGCGCCCTCGATAATCAGCAGCAGCGCACCAACGAGGAAGACGCCAGCCGCGACGGCGATCGCCGTGCCGCGGCCAAAGACGGTGGCCTTCTGCTGCAACTCAACCTTGGCCAACTCGATCTGGTCGCTGATCAGGCCGCGCGTGTCGGCGGTGACGCGCTGGATCGCAGCGGCAAGGGCGCTTTCGTTCGGTCCCGGGCCGTTCGTCATCGCCTAGCGGCCCCGCATCCGGCCAACGATCTGCGCGGCAACGAAGCCGCCCGCGGCAGCTAGGCCGATCAAGATCTCAGGGCGTTTTTCAAGCAGTGGCCGTTCAAGCGGCGGTGGCTCGTAGGCCGGTGGCGCGGACTGCGGCTGCCCGGCCGCTGGCGCCGTGTAGGGCGGCGCAGCCGTGGTTTGGCCTGGCTGGCGCGGGCCTGGCACCGCCGGTGGCTGGTTTGGATCGCTACTCACGCCGGCGGGTCTTCGTCGAGGAAGCGCTGCCAGATGAAGGCCGCGAGGCGCAGCGCAGCGATACTGGCCAGCGCCTCAAGCCCGGCGACGAAGCCCATCCATGCGAGCCGCTTGATCAATTCGTTCTCCATCGGGGCGGACGTTAGCGCACCACGGTCGCCGAGCCGCAACCCCCCTGCCGACTTCAGCGAAACCTAGCGCGGCTCGAGGCCGTCGCAGATCGTGCTGACGATGAACTGCTTTTCCTGCTCGTAGTCCTCAGCTCCCTCGGGCAGAATGTCAAAGATCCAGCCGCTGAGAACCTGCTCGACGGCGCCGTAGAAGGCCATCGCCGCGAACGTCGGCGTGATGTCGGCGCGCAGCTCACCGCTCTTCTGCGCCGACTCAACAATCGCGCCGATCAGCTCGTAGGCCTCGCGGATCTTCTCAAGGTGGCTGCGGCCGAACGAGTTGGCGGCGCGCGTCACGTCAACGATGATCACCTTCATCAGGTCGGGGTCGTGACGGTAGGAATCGATGATGAAACCAGCGACCGCAGCCAGCTTCTCACGCGCCGGGCCAGGCTCCGCGTCGACGCGGGCGATCTCTTCGAGCATCAGCCCCCAGCGCTCCAAGAAGAGTGTGTCGAGAATCTCATCCTTGGAGCGGAAGTAGTGGTAGACGAGGCCATATGCGACGCCCGCCTCGTCGGCAATGTCGGCGACACGGCAGTGATGGAATCCTTCGCGGGCGAAGACCCTGACCGCGGCGTCGAGGATCACGCGCCGCTTGTCGGTTGCCTGCTGCGAACCGGAGGTGGCCATTACTGGAGCCCTCGCTGAACGCTGCCGTAGGTGTGCGGCTGGCGCGCGGCGAGCGACGGCAGTTCGCTGCGGATTCGCTCCAACTCGCTGAAATCCAGTTCGGCGCTGATCACCATCTCGCTTGTTCTATCGGCCTGCGCAAGCGCCGTGCCCCACGGGTCGAGGATCATCGAATCGCCGCCGCACTCCATCCCCAGCGCAATCTCGCCTACCTGATTGGCGGCTACCACGAAGCAGTGGTTCTCGATCGCGCGGGCGCGAAGCAGTGTCTGCCAGTGCGCCTCAGTGGTGGTGCGCGTAAAACAGGCTGGCACGAGCAGGATCTTCGCTCCCTCCACGGTCTGAAGCCGGTAGAGCTCCGGGAAGCGCAGGTCGTAACAGATGCTGAGGCCCAGCACCGTTCCATCAGCGGCCTCGCTGCTGACGATCTTATCGCCCGGCAGATGGTGCTCGGATTCGCGGAAGCTGGCCCCTTCAAGCTCGTTGTCGAAGAGGTGAATCTTGCGGTAGATCGCCTTGCGCTGCCCGTCTGGGCCGAGGTGGACGCAGGTGTTGTGCACTTTCTCTTGGCCTTCAATTAGCTCGGTCACTGAGCCTGCGATCAGGTCGATCCGCAGCTCCGCCGCGGTCGCCGCGGCCCAGACGATCGCGTCGCCATCGAGGCTCTGCGCCGCAGCGCGCCTGTGCGCCGTCGTCCCAGCGGCCGCCCACCACTCCGGCAGCAGCACCAGCCGTGCGCCGCTGGCGACAGCTTCGCGCACGAAGCTGTCGGCCTTCGCGATGTTGGCGGCGAGGTCGGGCATGGCTGTCATCTGGATCGCGGCAACTCGCAAGGTGGCGGCAACAATACCCAGCTCCGGTAGCTTGGTCGCTATGGGCCTCGAAGAACTCCCGCTTCGCAGCGACGGCAGTCTGCGCCCCGACGGGCTGGCGCTGCCGCCTGCACGGATGCCGCTGATCCATGACCGAAGGCCGCTGAAGCGCTGGACATACGCCGGCATCTACGGCGAGGAGCTGATGCTCTGCGCCGCGACGGTGAGGGTCGGCGGCGTGCCGCAATGCTTCTGGGCGGTGCTCGATCGAACCAGCGGAGAGCTAGTCGAACAGACGGCGTTCAGCTCGCGGCTCGTTGCGATCGGCGGCGGCCAGCTGAGCGTCAGTTGCCGCAAAGCGAAAATCTCCCTCGCGTTGCGCCCCAGCGGCGAGCCGGTTGAGGTCGTCAGCCGCCACGGAGCTTCATACATATGGACGCGCAAGCTGCCGGTGATCGCCAGCGGCAGCGTCGCCGCAGGCGGGCGCACGCAGCAGATTGAGTGTGCCGGTTTGATCGACTACACAGCGGGCTACCACGCGCGCGAAACCGCTTGGGACTGGTCGGCCGGCGTTGGCACCGGCACAGACGGCAGCGCGCTGGCTTGGAACATCGTCAGCGGCGTTCATGATGCGCCGACCGCCAGCGAGCGCACGCTCTGGACCGACGGGACGGCAAGCGAGCTGCCGCCGGCTGAGTTCGCAGCCGAGATGGACGCAGTCAGCTTCCCCGGCCACAGCGAATCGCTGCGTTTCAGCGCCGAAGCCGAGCGCGCCAACAGCGAGGATCTCAAAGTCTTCGCAAGCGAATACCGCCAGCCATTCGGCAGCTTCTCAGGAACGCTCCCCGGCGGCGCTGAGCTGGCCACTGGCTTTGGCGTGATCGAGCGCCACAGCGCACGCTGGTAGCCGCCGCCTAGCTCAGAAACGAACCGCCAGCGTCGCTCAGCCCGCCGATCGCTCCGCTGGCCTCCAGCGCTGCGATCTGCTCGGCTTCGTAGCCCGCTGCGGCGAGAACTTCGTGCGTATGTTCGCCGAGCGACGGCGCCGGCAGGCGGTCGTTGTCTACCGGCGTGCGTGAGAAGGCCAGTGGGCTAGCAACTGTGCGGACCGGATTCTTTGCGCCCGGCTGAGTCAGGCTCGTGACCATCCCGCGGGCCTTGAAAAGCTCCGACTCAAGCGCCTCTTCGACCTCCAACAGCGGTTCAACGCAGCAGTCGTACTCGGTGGCGAAATCGGCCCACTCGGCGCGCGTGCGCTCAATGAAGACGGCCTCAACCTCGCTGTGCGCTGCGCTGCCGGGGCGCTCGAACTGCTTCTCGATCAGCTCCGGATGACCGGTCCCTTCGCACCACAGCTTCCAGAACTTCGGCTCCAAGGCGCCGAGCGACACCCAGCCGTCCTTGCACCTGTACGGGCGGTAGCAGATCAGCCCGCCAGCGAGCTCGCCTTCGCCGCGGCGGTGCGGCTTGCCGCCAGCCAGCGCCACCGCCGAGGGCATCACCATCCATGCCAGTGCTCCGTCGGTCATAGAGATGTCAATCGACTGTCCTTCGCCGGAGCGGTCGCGCTCGCGAACGGCGGCGAGAATCGCGAAGGCTGCCATCAGCGAGCCGGCGCCGATGTCGGCGATCTGCGCCGCCGACTGAATCGGCGGACCGTCGATGTCGCCGGTCAGCCCCAGCAGGCCAGCGTTGGCGAGGTAGTTGATGTCGTGGCCAGCGCGATCAACGTAAGGGCCGTCCTGACCGTAGCCGCTGATCGCGCAGTAGACGATCCTTGGGTTGACACTGTTCAAGGCTTCGTAACCGACGCCGAGGCGATCGAGCACGCCGGGGCGGAACGATTCGAGCACGATGTCAGCGTCCTGCGCCAGCTTCAAAAGCAGCTCGCGGCCCTCGTCACTTTTGAGATTGACGCGGATTGAACGTTTGTTGCGGTTCAGCGCCAAGAAGAGTGCGCCGGCGGCCGACCGCTCAACCCCTTCGTGGAACGGCGGTGACCAGCGCGAGTAGTCGCCCATTCCGGTGTCCTCAACCTTGATTACGTCGGCGCCGCAGTCGGCAAGTAGCAGCGAGCAGAACGGCCCAGGTAGAAGCCGCGACAGGTCAAGAACGCGGAGCTCGTCAAGCGGCAGTGCCATCGCCCAAGCCTAGACGCCGGGCGCCGTGATGCCAAGCAGCCCGCGCGCCTCGGCCACGGTTGCCGGACGACGGCCAGCAGCCTCTGTCATCTGCCTCGCAACGGCGATCAGCTCGCCGTTGGAGCCGGCCATCTCACCGCTCGGCAGATAGAGGTTGTCCTCGAGGCCAACGCGGATCGAGCCGCCTAGCTCCAGCGCAGCTTCGATCAGCATCCACTGATCGCGCGAAATCCCAATCACGCCCCAGTGGCTGCGCTCAGGCATGTTGTCGACCATCGCCGCCAGATTCGCCTTGCTAGCGGGAATTCCGCCAAGCACGCCCATCACACAGTCGATGTGGAGCGGCTGCTTCAGGAGACCCATGTCAACGAGCGGGTGAAGGCTACCGACGTGGCCGATGTCGAAGCACTCATGCTCAGGTTTGATGCCGTTGGCGTTCAGCGCCGTCAGCAGCGAGATGATCTCGTCAAACGAGTTCTCGAAGACGGTCTTGAAGACAAACTCCTTGCGCGACTTCGAGTACTTGGCGTAGTTCATTGAGCCCATGTTGAGCGCCGCGACCTCGGGCTTTAGCGCCTCAAGGTAGGCGACGCGCTTCTCGAGTGGCACGCCAACGGTGCCGGTCGAGTAGTTGATGATCACGTCGTCGACGTTGGCGCGGATCGCATCGGTGATCGCAGCGAAATCTTCGATCTCATATGAGGGGACGCCTTGCGGCGTGCGGGCGTGGATGTGAATCATCACGCCGCCTTCGTCGACGATTCTTTTCGCTTCCGCGCCGTATTCCTCGGGCGTGTAAGGAATCGCCGGGCACTGCTCGCGGTTGGCGATCGCACCGGAGATTGAGCAGGTAATCACGACAGGATCTGCTATTGACATTTAGGCCTTTATGACTGGGTTGGAAATCCGTAATCGACGCCTTGCGCGCGCTGTGGCCAGCGCTCGGTGACAACCTTGCCGCGGGTGTAGAAAAGCACGCCTTCGCGGCCGTGGACGTGCAGGTCGCCGAACAGCGAATCCTTCCAGCCGCCGAACGAAAAGTAGGCCATCGGCACCGGGATCGGCACATTGACGCCGACCATGCCGGCCTGCACGCGGCTGCGGAACTCGCGCGCCGCGCCGCCGTCGGCGGTAAAGATTGCGGCGCCGTTGCCGTAAGGGTTGTTGTTGATCAGTTCCAGCCCAGCGTCGAACGAATCAACCTTCAACATCACCAGCAGCGGCCCGAAGACCTCGTCGCGGTAGACGCTCATCTCGGGCGTTACGCGGTCAATCACGCTCGCCCCGATGAAGAAGCCTTGTTCGGCGCCGGCAACCGTCAGCTCGCGGCCGTCAACGACCACGTCGGCGCCGTCGGCGGCGGCCGCAGCAACGTAGGAGGCAACGCGCTCGAGTGCCTGCGCGGTGATCACCGGCCCCATCTCGGTGCCATCGGCGTTGCCTGGGCCGACCTTCAAGGAGCGGGCGCGCTCAGCGATCGCCGCGCTCAGCGCAGCAGCGGTTTCCTCGCCGACGCTGACCGCCGCCGAGATCGCCATGCAGCGCTGCCCGGCGCTGCCGAATGCGGCCGAGGCGATTGCGTCGGCGGCAACCTCAATGTCTGCGTCGGGAAGGACGAGGGCGTGGTTCTTGGCTCCGCCGAGTGCCTGCACGCGCTTGCCGTGAGCGGTCGCGGTCTCGTAGATGTGGCGCGCGATCGGTGTTGAGCCAACAAACGAGATAGCGTCAACCTGCGGGTGGACGAGCAGCGCGCCAACGGCCTCCTTGTCGCCTTGGACGACGCTGAAGACGCCTTCCGGCAATCCGGCCTCGGCCAGCAGCTCGGCCATCAGCAGCGCCGCCGACGGGTCGCGGTCGCTCGGCTTGAGGATGAACGAGTTGCCGCAGGCGATCGCGATCGGGAACATCCACATCGGCACCATTGTCGGGAAGTTGAACGGCGTGATGCCGACGACGACGCCGAGCGGTTGGCGGTAGCTGGCGGAGTCAACGCGGGTTGAGATCTGCTCGCTCGCTTCGCCCTTCATCAGGTGGGCGATCGAACAGGCAAATTCGACAACCTCCAGGCCGCGCTGCACCTCGCCGCGGGCGTCATCGAGCGTTTTTCCATGCTCGGAAGTGACGACTGCGGCCAGCTCGTCGGCGCGCGCAAACAGCAGTTCGCGGAAGGCGAAGATCACGGCTTGGCGCTTTGCCAGCGATGCCGACGCCCAGGCCGGGAAGGCGGCGCGGGCGGCGAGCACGGCGTGATCCACGTCGGCCTCATTGGCCAGTGCTACTTGGCTCTGGACGGCCCCGGTCGCTGGGTCAAAGACGTCGCCGAACCGCTCACCGCTTCCCGAATCGGACTTGCCGGCGATCCAGTGACCAACCACAGGTAGTGCTGAATCAGCCATCGCTTAGACCGGGACTACGCCTTGACGCTTCCACGGGCGCTGAACGCGCTTGGTCGATGCCATCTCGAAGCCGCGGCAGATTATCTCGCGCGTTTGGCGCGGGTCGATCACGTCGTCGATCAATCCGTTCTTGGCCGCAATGTAAACGTCAATCAGGCTTTGATATCCGGCGATCAGCTCCTTCTTCTTGGCCTCTGGATCATCGGCCTCATCAACCTGGCGGCGCATCACGATCTCAACCGCGCCCTCGGCGCCCATCACGCTGATCTCAGCGCTCGGCCAGGCGACGATCACGTCAGGCTCATAGGCGCTGCCGTTCATCACGAAGTAGCCGGCGCCGTAAGCCTTGCGAATGATCACCGTGATCTTCGGCACGGTGGCGTTGGAGACGGCGTAAAGCATCTTTGCGCCATGGCGGATGATGCCCTCAGCCTCGACCTTCGTGCCGACCATGAAACCGGGCACATCCATCAGGAACAGCAAGGGGATTCCAAAGGCGTTGCAGAGGTTGACGAAACGGGCTGCCTTGTCGGCCGAGTCGTTGTCGAGGATGCCGCCAAGCTGACGCGGCTGGTTGGCGACAATCCCCACCGGCCTACCGCCAAAGCGCGCAAAGCAGGTGATGATCGTCTTCGCGAACTGCGGCTTGATATCAAACCACTCACCGTCGTCGACGATCTGGCCGATGATCTTGTACATGTCGTGCGGCTGGCGGTTCGACTCCGGCAGCGCGTCGAGCAGCGCCTCTTCGGCGCGCTCAATCGGGTCTGTGCAGTCGGCGATCGGCGGCGCCTCTTCGCAGTTGGTCGGCATGTACGAGAGGTATTGCTTGATCGCCTCGATGCAGGCCTCGTCCGATTCAACCTCAAGGTCGCCAACGCCCGACTTGCGGCAGTGAATCCGCGAGCCGCCGAGCTCTTCTTGCGTTACATCCTCGCCGATCGCGGCGCGCACGAGGTGCGGCCCGGCGAGCGCCATTGAGCCGCGGCCTTTGACCATCGGCACGAAGTCGGCCAGCCCCGGGATGTATGCCGTTCCGGCCGAGCAGGGGCCCATCAGCGCGGCGATCTGTGGAATCACGCCGCTCATCACGACCTCTTCGCGGAAGAGATGGCCGGAGCCAGCAAAGAGCGAGCCGACGGCCTCCTGAATTCGCGCGCCGGCGGAGTCAAGCAGCCAGATAAAAGGAATCCGTTTTGTCAAGGCGAGCGCGCGCAGGCGGCCAACCTTGGTCTCTCCGGTCAGACCCATCGAGCCTGCCATCACCGTGAAGTCGTAGGCGCAGACGGCGACGATCCTGCCGTCGACCTTGCCGTAGCCGCAGATCACTCCGTCGGCGGGAGCTTCCTTCTCTTCTAGGCCGCGAACCGAGTAGTGGATCCCGCCGTGAATTCCTAGCTCAACGAACGTCCCTTCGTCGATCAGTAGCGCGATCCGCTCGCGCGCGGTCAGCTTCTCCGCTTCGTGTTGGCGGTCGATCCTCTCTTGGCCGCCGCCGAGCATTGCGTGCTCGCGGCGGGCGGCGAGATCCTCCACCAGCGGGCGCAGGATTCCAGCGGTCTCTTCGCCATCACTTGTCGTCATCGGTCAGACGGTACTACGGCGCCGCTGGTCGCTTCAGCGCCCCTTCCACTGCGGCTCGCGCTTTTCGAAGAAGGCGCTGACGCCTTCGCGAATATCCTCCGTGCCTAGCGCCTCGCCAAGCTGGCCGCGCAGGAAGTCAAGCGCCTCCATTAGGTCCATGTCCTGCTGCTTCCAGATCGCGTCCTTGCCCATCCGCATTAGCAGCGGCGACTTCGAAGCCAGCTTCGCCGCCCACTCGCCTACCGCCTCATCGAACTGATCCATCGGAACGACCTTGTTGACGATTCCAAGCCGCTCAGCCTCAGTGGCCTCGATCCGCTCACTGAGCAGCAACATTTCGGTCGTCTTCTTGCGCGGCACGTTGCGGTAGATCAGCGCCATGATCATGAACGGGAAGACGCCGACGTTCAGCTCCGGCGTGCCGAAGGTCGCCTTCTCACTGGCGACGACGAGATCGCAGGCCAAAGCGATTCCAAGCGACCCTGCCAGCACGTGGCCGCGAGCGGCGCAGATCGTCGGCTTGCCGAGCGTTCCGATCAGCTCGAAGAGGGCAGGAAAGCGAGCGAGCCGCTCGTAGCGCTGCTCGGCGGTTAGCTCCTCAGCAAAGCCGCCAAGGTCGCCGCCGGCCGAGAAGACCGTCTCGTGCGTGCTCGCGAGCACGACGCAGCCCACCTCATCGTCGTCGCGGGCGCGCTCAAAGGCTGCGATCAGCGCGTCGAGCAGCGCGTCAGAGAGCGCGTTGCGTGAATCGGGCTGGTTCAGCGCGATCGTCGCGATCTTGTCTTCGCTTGAATAAAGAACGATCTCTTCGGTCATGGTGGTAAGGCTACGCCGCATCGCTGGCCTGTGCCCGCTCACCGCTCTGCGATACTTTTAGACACCCCGTCAAAGAAGGAGCATCAGGTGGCCGCCACATCCGCAGTTCTCAAGCCAGACTTTGATCAGAAGCGCTCTCACTTCATCTTCACAGATGAACACGAGCAGCTGCGTGAGTCGATCAGCAACTTCGCCAAGAAGGAACTCGCTCCGCACGCCGACGAGTGGGAAGAGACAACCTTCCCTGACTCCGTCTTCACGCGGATGGGTGAGCTTGGCTTCCTTGGCCTCGACAAGCCTGAGCAGTACGGCGGGCAGGGCGGCGACTACTACACCTCGCTGGTGCTGGCTGAGTCGATCACGCACGCGCAGTCGGGCGGACTGGCGATGGGGGTCGCAGTCCACACCGACATGGCGATGCCTCCAATTCTCGCCTTCGGCACCGAAGAGCAGAAGCAGGAGTGGGTTGTGCCGGCAATCAAGGGCGAGAAGATTCTCTGCCTCGGCATCACCGAGCCCGACGCCGGCTCCGACGTCTCCGCGATCAAGACGCGCGCCGTCAAGGATGGCGACGAGTACGTGATCAACGGTTCGAAGACCTACATCACTAACGGCCACCGCGCCGACGTGATCGTGCTCGTGACGAAGACCGACGCCGACGCCGGCTACGACGGCTTCACGCTCTT
>CAMDBT010000027.1 GCA_945889475.1 Bifidobacterium breve | reverse complement strand
GGTAGTAATCGTGAACCCGGCCGGCACACGCTCTGAGCCGAGCACCCGCGTCATCTCAACAACGTTGGCACCCTTACCCCCAAGCAGGTCCCGCTGCCCTCTCGACCCGTCTGCAAAATCAACCACCCAACAATTCATGCGACGACCGTTACGCGCGAACCTACGAAGATGCGCGTACGTGAGTTTCGACGAAAGCGATCACGGCCTCGGCGCGCTCAAGCATCCGTTCAATCTCCTCGTCTGTCGAAGTTAGCGGCGGCTTGAACTTCAAGACATTTCCGGAGCCGCCAAACCAGGTAATAAGACCTATATCCATGGCATGTTCCCAAGCCTGCGTGCAGGCATCTGATGCTGGCTCCCGCGTGGAACGATCCGTGACAAGATCAACGCCAACAAAGAGTCCAGGCCCTCGGACGTCGCCGATGACCTCGTATGTCTTGGCCATCTCACGGAACCGCGCGCGTGCGCGTTCACCGAGCTCAACAGCGCGGTCGACCAGCTGATCGGTCTCGACGACGTCGAGAACGGCATTGCCAGCCGCAGCTTGGAGCGGCTGGTTCATGAATGTCAAGATGTGCCATGGCGAGGCCTCTATCTCGTCGTTGATGAGGTCCGCGCGGACAATGACCGCACCGAACGGCGTACCACCGCCAAACGCCTTGCCGATCACCACGATATCTGGCCGAATACCGTGCAGATCGCAAGCCCACAAGGCGCCACATCGTGCAAGTCCCGTCTGGACCTCGTCAACGATAAGGAGAACGCCGCGTTCGCGACAGATGTCCGCGACCTCTCGGACATAATCGCCAGGCAGCTCAACATGCCCGCCGGGACCCTGGACGATCTCCAAGATGACGGCCGCCACCTGATGGTACGTCCCCGCGTCAAGCGCGGCGCGTAGCGCTGCAGCCGCTGGCCGCCAGTCCGCATCCGAGACGAGGACCGGACGATAAGGGTCTGGAGCAGGCGCCTGCTGAAAGCTCGGCCAACGCATACCACCCGGAACCCACTCACGAAGCGCCGGTAGCCCGCCTAGGCTCATCGTCGCTAAGCTCATGCCGTGATACGCACCCTGCAGCGAGATAACCTCGTTGCGGCCGGTAATTCGCATCGCCAGTTTCACAGCGGCTTCAACGGCCTCTCCGCCGCCCGGGCACAAGAAAGTCTTCGCGGGGCCGGTGGGCGAGATCTCGCTGATCCGTTCGGCGAAGCGGATTACGGGGACGCTGTCGTGAATAAGAAACGTCGAGGGCAATTCGGCCATCTGGGCGCTTACTGCGGCTACGACATGGGGATTCGCATGTCCGACCATTGCGGGACCGTTTGTGCCCGAAACCGCGTCGAGGTACTCCCGGCCCTCGGCATCCCAGAGGCGGCTACCGGAACCCTTGGTAAAGACCACTCTGCGCTCACGACGGAGTGCCCCCAGCACATAACGGTCCGCTCGTGTCCTCAGCGACTGCGCATCCATTAGTGCTCCATCTTCGTTGATCATGAGTTGAGCAGACTTTCAGCGTTTGTTCCTAGGACGCCCCGAAGGTCCTCAGCGGTCAGCTCAGGAAGCCCCATTTCAATTAGCGGAGCTGGCACACGCAGCGCACGCATAGCTATTGCAACCTCGTGAAGGTTTCGCCATGGCGGCCCCCCGTCCGAGGGCGGCAGCCAGTATGAACAGAGCGGCCAGTCGGTCCCGTACAGGACGCGATCGATCGCCCCCACACGCTTGGCCTTCGACAGCGCTTCTGCGTGGATCTCGGGCCACCATCCCGCCAGGTCCCCAAACGCGGCAATGTCAAGGTACACGTTCTCGTGTATACCGGCAAGCCAGAGCGCCTCGTCGGTCCACGGGCTGCCGACGTGGGCGACGATCAGGCGAATATCAGGGCCGTAGCGCACTGCTACGTCCTGCAGGTGAACCGGGCGTGCCCACGAGGAACCGGAATACGAAAAGCCTTGATGGACGAGCACCGGGAGTCGGCGACCTTCCCGGTGCTGTGCCTCTCGTACGGCCGTCCAGAACGGCGCGGCAGCCGGATCGTCAGGGAAGAACCCAGTTGGCGGATAAATCTTGAAGCCTCGTACGCCTCTGGCGGCGCTGCGCAACACTTCAGCGGCCGCGTCCTCCATTGTCGGCGTCATACACGCGAACGGCAAAATGCGGTCGCGATCGTCGACGCCTGCTTGCTCGATCACCCAGTCATTGAGGTCCCTAATACCAACTTCCATGGCAAACCGAGGACGTAGATCGATGGCGAAAGCGCAAATTCGATACTCCTCGCCGAGCGCCACTTCCGCCGCATCCAGACCCTCGACCAGCATCGCCCCGTCGGCGTTGACCGCGGTTTCGACGTCAATCGATGGGTCATTGCCCAAAGCGAAGTTCGATGCCCATTCGGCGAGCGCCGCGTCGCTGAAGTAGCGACGCCCGCCGATGGTCGTTTTCCAGAGATGTCCGTGGATGTCGAGAATCACGTGCCGGCCTATAACGCGTTCCGCGGGTCACGTGCCAGCCTTAAACGCATTCCATAGCTCCAGACGCTTGTCGATGTCAGCAGGCGCCTGAAGAAGCACGAAGCTCTTACGCAACTCGGGCGTCAGTTTCGATACCAAGTTGCCGCCCTCACCAGCCCATGCCTTAGCACTGAAGCATTTCTTCGCCAATGTTGCAGGAAGAATGCCATTCTGGAGAGTCTGGTTCGCGAAGCGACACTGCCACTCCTCAGTAAGGGTGTAGTTAACAAAATTGTAGACATCTTGATCTTGCGCACCCTTAGGCGAAAAGAAATAGTTATCCAACCAGAAAGGAGTTCCTTCCTTGGGGAATGATAACCCGAGCTTTGGATCCTTGGACACGAAAGCGTAGGTCTGGCCGTACCCGACCTTGGCGTCCCCCGAAACCATGGTGGTTTCCTGATCGTTGAAACTCTTAGTTAGCGTCTTAACTTGCGGGCGGAGCTTGTCCAGTTGCGATTTTATCGTCTGGTAGTCAGCAGCGCTCCAGCTGAACGGCGGTACCCCTGCGGCCAGTGCGACCATCGGCAACGTGATGTAAGCATCGTCGGGGATCATCACCTGCCCCTTGTACTTCGGATCCCACAGGGTCTTCCACGTCGTCCTAGCGGCGGCCGGCACGGCGGCTTTGTTAAACACCATCGGTTGGATGCCCCAGTTATACGGAACGGCCCACAACTCGCCATCGATAACGTTCGTTTTCGCGTAGTCGAGTGCGAGGTTGATGTTCCCAGCCCGCGTGATTGCCTGGCGATCTATTGGTGCGATCAGGCCAGCATCCTTGTAGCGCTTGATTGAGCCGGAGTCGACGAGATACAGGTCAGCGTCGGTTCCGCCAGCGCGCGCTTTTGCGTACATCTCGTCCACGGACCCAACACGCGTAATGTTGATCTTTAACCCGAGATCTTTCTCAGCTTGCTTCACCCAAGGATCATCATGGTAGGTCTCCCATGTGATGACTGTAATCTCGCCGTCGCCCTTCTTCAGGGTCGTCGGCGCCGTCGCACTGGTTGACGCCGTGCCACTGTCGCCACTGCTCCCACAGGCCGAGATCGCGAGCGCCGCGATCAAAGCAGTGGATACGACCGCACTCCTCCAGATGGTCCTTTTCATAACGGCTGCTCCCCTTTTGTCGAACGTTAAACTAACCATACGGTGGCTGATGTTCGCTTGTCAAGTCCCACTCGTAGCTGAGCGCTGCCTCGCCCCACTGCGACTCGCCACTGAGACCTATCAGTCAAGTATCAAGATCGACGGGCGATACAGCGTCAGCCCGCCGACGTCAACCGCGATACTCGGCCAACTATCGGAGTTCGTGATGAGCTCGGGTCCCTCCCGTCCGACGATGAAGGTGTCCTCGGACTTCGCACCCTGCACCGTTGGGTTCCACGCTCCCGCGTTCCCAACTTGGACCTCGACCGACGTCCAAGCGTTCGGTGCCTCGAGCGGCCCTGGGGTGAATTCGCGCGGCGCGTAACCGACCGCTCCGCCTTGGTAGTGGTGACGCCACTCCCCGGGGAACCCATTCTCAGCATAAGCCGTGATCCCAGCCTCGAGTGCCTCTCCCCACGTGGCCCCAGGACGAGTCGCCGCCATCTCGGCCGCCTCGACGCGCGCTGCCACCTCGTGGCGCGAGAGGAGATGCTCCTCAACACCTGCGAAAGCTACGCTCCGCGAGAGTGCGATGTTGAGACCGTCACGCACGCCGACGAGAACTGCAAGTGCGGTCCGTTCGATGGACTGATCGCTGATTGTCGGATGTCGAAACCTGAACCGTCGGTCGTCCGAACCCACGAGCAATACGCTCGGCACGATTCCGACGAGCTCGAGTCCGTACGCAATCTCTGCAGCGAGTACGCGCTCCGTGGCGCCGGGTGAGAGGTTGCACATCGCAGTTTCCACTGCGACGCAGGCATCGCGGCCGATCTCTCTCAGTCTCTCCTGCTCCTGTTCAGTGAGATCGACGCGCAGCCTAGAAAGCTCAGTTGCGAGCGATCGCCCCGGTCCCGCCCCGTCATTGCCGAGCCGCTCAGCGTGGCAGCGCGCATTTATGGGCGCCGTCCACGCGTCGGTCGTCCAAGGTGTCTGAATGACCTCGAAGCCCAACGCCTCTATCCCTTCCTCGACGAGGATTCGAGGCCCTTCGATGTTCGTCGTGAAGATTGTGGCCTCCTCGCGCGTCACGAGCACCCAAACGAAGCCTGGATCGGCGCCGCGGATGATGACGTCCTCGAGACCGGCGGTGAGCCACGCAACGCCACCCTGAGTTGCGAAGACGAACCCATCAATGTCGGCTTCGTCGAGTAAAGCCCGAACACGCTTTAGTTTCGTGGACACCTCCGAGAAGCGCTCGGTAGCCGTTGCTGGTTTCATGATCGATAGATCCTCCTTTGGGGTTTCACGCAGACAGACTGGGCGCGGCAGCGCTTCGTGGGGCGACGGGCCCCTCGGTTCGCAGCTCCGAGCGAAGCACCCGGCCCGCAATCAACACAACGACGAGCGATGCCACGCCGATCAGGCTGAAGATCGCATTGATCTTCGGAGTGAAACCAAAGCGTAGTTGGTTCCAAATGTAGACCGGAAGGGTGGGCTCAGAGCCTGATAGGAAGTAGGTGACAATGATCTCGTCAAACGACAGCGTAAATCCCAGGAGCGCCGCTCCGATCAAAGCTGACCGAATCTGAGGCAGAATGACGTACCAGAAGGTCCGCAAGTGTCCCGCCCCGCAGTCCATTGAGGCCTGGGCCAAGCTCGGGTCCAGACGTCGTAGTCGAGCGAGAATTACCAGCATGATGACCGGCGTCACGAACGTCGCGTGACCAACCATGATGGTCGGGATACCGAACTGAAACCCGGCCTCGCGAAACGTGATCGCCAGCGCGAGGCCGAGCACCATCCCGGGGAGTAGTACCGGCAGCGTGAGACCCGCCTTCAGAATCGTCATACCACGATTGCGCGTGTTCGCAAAGATAAGCGCGAAATACGTCCCAACAACCGTTCCGATGGCGACCGAACCTACGCCTACTAACAGCGTTCGGCGTAGCGCCGCCATGAGCGCCGTGTCAGAGAGGAGCGCGTCATACCAGCGGGTCGTAAACCCGGCGAGCGGCAGGACTTGGACGTCCGAGTCATTGAAAGAGAACACGATGATGACCAGAAGCGGTAGGTAGAGGAAGAGGTACGGGAGGATGAACGCAGCCCACGAGATCGCTGAGCGGGCACGATCGCCTACGCTTGCGCCGCGCCAAGCCTCAGGACGCATTGCGACGCCAGCATCCGCCTCTAATACGCCTTCCGAGCGTACGAACCACGCCCCGACGAGCAGTAGTAATCCGACCGCGAGCAAGAGCGTAATCGCCATCGCGGCTCCAAGGGGCCAGTTGCCGACAAGGCCGAACTGCGAGGCGATGACTGAGCCGAGCATGGTGCCACTCAGCCCGCCGACCAGCGACGGTGTTAGGTAGTCGCCTATCGCAAGTAGAAGGGCGAGCCCAAACCCAATTGCGACGCCCTGCTTGGCCAGCGGCCATACGACGTTGCGGAACGTCGGCCAGCTGCCAGCGCCCGAATCGTATGAGGCCTCAATCAAGCTCGGAGGGATCCGCTCGAGAGCTGAGTAGGAGGTAATGAACACGAATGGGATCGCAACGTAGGTGAGAGTCAGCAGCACCGTGAACCGGGTATAGAGGAAGGCCGATGAGGGCGTGTTGATAGCCCCAATCTCAAGGAGGGCCGAGTTCAGGATCCCGTGATCCCCAAGAATAATTTTCCAGGCGAAAATCCGCAGCAACATCGACACCCAAAGCGGGATAATTACGAGGACGATCGCGACCATCCGATAGCGGCGGAGACGCCGGCTGACGAAGTAAGCCATCGGGAACGCAATTAGTGTTGCCAACGCGGCTGCGGCGGTGGCGGTGTAGAGCGTGCGCCAAAGAAGGAGGCGGTAGGTCGGGCTGCTGATGACGTCGGAGTAGTTGTTCGTCGTCCAGTCGTGGACGGTGACACCGCCATCGGACCGCCAAATACTATAGACCACCATCAGAAGAATCGGCGCGAACACTAGTAACAAGAACCAGGTTTGCAGCGGCAGGCGAAGTGCGTGGTCGCGCACGCGCACCGCAAGCCCCGATTCGCCGCGTACGCGACGGGTCGGGACGGCCGGACTATCCATCTAAAACCACGATGTCGTTGGGGTCAATCCCTACCAACACGCGGTCGCCGCGTTCGAAGTCGCGCAGTCTCTGCCCGCCTACCTTGACGACAAGATCTACGCCGCTAACCGACACCACAAGCTCAAGGCCATCCCCGAGAAAAATGACGTCCCTGACGGAGCCGAGATGTTCGCCAGGCGAAGGATCGAGCCCGTCCTGTGCTGGCCGTGCGCGAAGCGCCTCGTAGCGGATAGCTAGCGTGGCGGCACCGGGCAGCGCTGTGTCGGGAACCCGTAACGCGAATTCGCCGCAGGAAGCGACAGCGCGACCTCCCGACATCTGGATCGTCGCCGGGACGAGGTTGGACTTACCAATGAATCCCGCGACGAAGCGATTAGCGGGACGGTAGTAGACATCCTCGGGAGCGCCGAGTTGCAAGATGCGTCCATGGTCCATAACGGCGAGACGATCCGACATTGCAAGCGCCTCACCTTGGTCGTGTGTTACGTAGATGAACGTCACATCCACCTCGCGCTGCAGCTGCTTCAGCATGATCTGCATGCTCTGTCTCAACTGAAGGTCGAGAGCACCTAACGGTTCATCGAGCAGGACGACTTTAGGGCGAGAGACGAGCGCGCGGGCAAGAGCAATGCGCTGTCGCTGACCACCCGAAAGCTGATGGGGAAGGCGGCCATCAAAGCCTGTCATGGAAACTAGCTCGAGGGCCTCCCCTACGCGCCGCTTGATCTCAGGCTTAGGGACCTTGTGCATCCGCAACGGATAGGCGATGTTCTTCTCGGTTGTCATGTGCGGGAATAGCGCGTAGCTCTGAAAGACGGTCGAGATATCGCGGCGGTACGGAGGCATCCGACTGACATCCGCGCCATCCAGTCGCACGACGCCAGCATCGGGTGCCTCAAATCCCGCAATGATGCGCAGCGTCGTCGTCTTGCCCGACCCGCTCGGACCCAGCAAGGAGAAAAACTCGCCGGCCCGGATTGAAAGGTCCAACGCACAGACCGCGGGAGGACTACCGGGCTCGTAACTCTTCGTGACGCCGACGAGCGAGACGCACGCGGTCGAACCATCGCTCCCGCCTTTGGTGGACAAACTGTTCGGACCGTCAGCTGAGCTGAAATCGACGGTCATACCGTCTGCAACACCTGAAGCCAACACGAGAAGCCAGCACAACTCGACGCCCCGCGCACAGCTCTCACTCCTTCACTCCCAAATAGCATGCGGCTCTCCCTTGTCGCTCGTAGACGGTTGACCCAACGGTAAGTATAACGTTCAACCAACGTTACGTGTCAAGGTCGACGCTAACGTAAACAAGGGGCCGCGTGTCTATCTGCACTTTCACGCAGCCTACGCGCTGCAAACGCCTCAAGTGACCGCAAACCGCAAACATCAGGTTCGTGGTGTCGCACCCGAATGGCCCAATCTCATGCTCGACTTCCTCGCACAGATCCCGCGCGGTCGCCGGCCTGCTGAGCCGCGTCCGGATAACTTCATCAGCCGCGAAGACGAACTCTCGGGACTCTTGGAGGAAGGCAACAACGTCCGCGTCCGCCTTCGCAGGCCAATGACCCGAGTGGATCTCGCTTGGCGCGAGCGTCTCCAACATCTCGATCGTTCCCAGGTAGGCGTCGACCTCTTCGTATGTTGGAGGCAGCGCGCACTCCCCTTCCTTGTCCGGGCACATCTTGCCTTGAACAGCGTCTGAACTGAACAACAGCCCCGTAGACAACTCGTGGAGGACCAGATGTCCTGTCGAGTGCCCAGGCGCGTTCAACACCTGAACGCGGCGACCACCGAGCTCGATAACTTCCCGTCCTACCAGGCCCAGCCCGATCGTGACCGGTGCACCAGCGTCAGCGAGCATCGCAAGCCGTTCTGACGGCTCGTAGGCGAGGCCGTGATCAGCGGCGTAGGCTTCATAGCGATCCGCGATCAGCCGGTGGGGATCCTCCACCATTGGTCTGTCCGCGACCCCGCACGCCGACGTCGAGAGCGGTAAGACGTCCATGAGCGCCGCGAGCCCCCCCTGATGGTCAAGGTCGGGGTGGGTCACGACAACCCACTCCACACAGGACGGCTCGATTGCGAGATCGCGCAGTGCCGGGAGGATTGTTTCACGAGGCGTGCGTGACAGACCGGCGTCAACGAGGAGGCATCGCTCGTCACCGACGATCAGATACTGGAAGAGGTCCCGACCTCCATAGTCGGAGCCGAGCCGCCACGTGCGCTCAGCGACCTCAACCAGAGGCATTGACTACGCCGAGCCCGCGGTCAGGCCGCCATCTACGACGAAAGGTTGGCCGGTACAGAATGAGGACTCGTCGCTCGCGAGGAAAAGCGCGACAGCTGCGACCTCGTCGGACCGGCCTAAACGCCCGAGGGCGTGCAGTTCACCAGCGGCCTCACGCGCAGCGACTGGGTCATCTTGTGACTCAAAGTACTGCTGCGCCATGCCAGTATCAATGTATCCTGGGCAGATGCAGTTGCAGCGAATGCCGTCCCTGCCATACTCGATCGCGATCGAGCGCGTCAGGTTGATAACCCCCGCCTTTGCTGAGCAATACGCCGCCAGAGATGGTTCAACCCAGAAACCGTTCACAGAAGCCATGTTGACAATCGCTCCTCCGCCGATGTCGCGCATAACGGGGATCGCCGCCCTCGCTGAGAGGTAGACACCCTTGAGATTGACTGATAGGACGCGGTCCCACTCATCGGGCGAGGTCTCGACCAGCGCGCGCTCGTGCTGCACTGCGGCGTTGGCGATCAACACATGTGGTCCTCCAAGCTTCTGGGCTACTGCGGTCATACGCTCGACATCCGATTCGTTGGAGACGTCGCAGACTTGGGCGTTCGCACCGCCACCAGCGGCAGTGATCTCCTGAACAGTCGCGTCGGCGGTCTCGCCGTCGACATCCGCGCACACGACGAACGCGCCCTCTCTGGCAAAGGCGGTCGCGACGGCTCGACCGATGCCCCTTCCGGCACCCGTGACTATGACGACCTTCTCCTCGAACCGTTGTGTCATGCTCATATTCTCCTAATCCTAATGGTTTAGCGATAAACTACTGGCCCCAACCACAGAAGGAAAGCCGATGACCGCGACTCCTCACCAAGGCGCGCGCCGCAGCGGGCGCTGGTTCGCCACTTCCGACCTGAACGGGTTCATCCACCGAGTAGCGCTCCGCGCCGAGGGTCACGGCGCTGCTATCGCAGATGGCCGACCCGTGATCGGCGTTTCGAGCGCGTGGTCGGAACTTGTCAACTGCAACGTGCACTTCCGCGCCATAACCGCAGCCGTCAAGCGCGGGGTTGCAGCAGCCGGAGGGCTTGCACTGGAGTTTCCGACAATCTCGCTCGGCGAGAACCTAATGAAGCCCACGGCGATGCTATTCCGCAACCTCATGGCAATGGATGTAGAAGAAACAATCCGCGCAAACCCGATGGACGCTGTCGTCCTGATCGGCGGCTGCGACAAGACGGTCCCCGCCCAGCTCATGGGGGCGGCGAGCGTCGACCTCCCGACCATTGTCCTCGGGGGCGGGCCAGCGCAGGCTGCCGTCTACAACGGTCGCCGTCTTGGGTCTGGAACGGATCTCTGGGAGTACGTGGCTGAACACCGAGCCGGCCGGATGAGCGACGAACAGTGGGCGGGACTAGAGGCGGCCGCTGGCCCTTCAGCCGGGCACTGCACCGAGATGGGAACCGCGTCGACTATGGCGACGCTTATGGAGGCCCTCGGGATGGCGCTGCCCGGATCCGCCGCAGTCCCAGCGCTCGACGCGCGCCGCATCGCGGTTGCAGAGGAGACAGGACGCCGTGCAGTCGAGCTCGCACGGGAAGGACTCCAGCCGTCTTCGATTCTCACGACAGCGGCATTCGACAACGCGATTGCAACTCTAACCGCAATCGGTGGGTCGACAAACGCCGTCATACACCTACTGGCAATTGCAGGTCGCGTTGGTGTTGATCTCACGCTCGACCGGTTCGACCAGGTCGCCCGACGCGTACCGCTGCTCGTGAATGTGCGCCCGGCCGGACAGCACCTGTATGAAGATCTCTTCAGGGCGGGAGGGGCGCCAGCGGTCATGGCCGAAATCCTCCCGCTGCTAGACGGCGAAGCCATGACAGTCACCGGCAAAACGGTCGCTGAAAACCTCGAGGGCACACCGAAGCCGGATCGACAGATAATCGCGGCGCTCGATGATCCGCTCGGTCCTCCTGGAGGTATAGCAGTGGTCCGAGGCTCGCTGGCGCCGGACGGAGCTGTCTTGAAGCGGAGCGCCGCATCCGCGGAACTACTCCGCCACCGTGGTCCTGCCGTAGTCTTCGACGGCATCGATGACCTGCTGAGCCGGATCGACGACCCAGACCTTCCCGTCACCGCGGAGAGTGTCCTCGTTCTGCGCGGAGCCGGACCGATCGGAGGACCGGGAATGCCCGAATGGGGCATGCTGCCCATCCCCTCCAAACTGCTTCGGGAAGGTGTCCGTGACATGGTCCGCGTCTCCGACGCGCGTATGAGTGGTACCGGGTTCGGCACCGTGGTCCTGCACGTCGCACCCGAATCGGCAGCGGGCGGACCGCTCGCGCTGGTTCGTGACGGTGATCCCGTGCTCCTTGACACGGAGAACGGTGTACTCGACCTCGATGTCGGGCCCTCAGAACTCGCTCTGAGGCGAGCAGACTTGATACCGACACCGCCGCCCTACCGTCGTGGCTACGGAATGCTGTTCCTAGAGCACGTGCTGCAAGCCGACCGCGGCTGCGACTTCGATGTACTACTGGCACTGCCGGGGGAGCGGGCCGAGACCGACCCGCCAGGGCTTCTCGAGGGCTGGCTCGCTGGTTGGTAGGTCAGAGCTCGAACACAACCTTGATGGGACCGGTCCCGTCAACCAGATCAGACAGCGTCTTCGGACCGGAGTTCAGCTCGGCGCGAGCAACCCAATCGAGTGGTGGTGGACTCTCACGCAGCAGATCGAATGCGCGCCGAAAGTCCTCTTCGGTATAGGCATATACTCCACGTAGTGTAAGGCCGCGCCGCACGAGGTCACCAACCGCCATCTGGCCCGTGCCCTGCGTCAAACCAACTTCCGCTATGACCCCCCCAGAACGGGCCAGACCGCACGCGGCCGTCCAGGTCGCTTCAATACCAACGGCATCGATGACCAGGTCCGCACCCAGACCGCCGCTCGCCTCGTCGACAGCCACCCGAACCGCCGCACTGTCAGATCCGACGACGTCGGCGAAGAGACCCGCGACCTCCGCACGTTCAGGGTTGATCTCAACAGAAGCCACGAGACATACCCCACGCTCCCGGGCGGCGTACGCGGCGAGCAGGCCAATCGGCCCGGCACCGAGGACAACCACGACACTGTTCGCATCGAGTTGCGTCGACCTCAGAGCGTTCATCGGCGTTGCCAAAGGCTCCACAAGGGTGCCGAGCAGGGGGGACATCCCGCTGGGCAACGGAATGAGGTTGCGCGATGGCACGCTCACGTACTCGGCAAACGCACCTGGCCGATCAAGACCCAACAGTCCGCGCGCGGGGCAAAGGTTCGGCTCTCCATTGCGGCACAGCCGACACTCGCCGCAGCTGATCAGCGGATTGACGACAAATGCCCTTCCGGCCTCATCGAGCGCTACGACCTCATGACCGAGGATCAGCGGAGGAGTGCGCACCGGGCTGTGCCCACGATAACCATGCAGGTCTGACCCGCAAATACCTGCCGCGGCCACGCGCAACAGAACGTGGTTCTCGGCTACCTCTGGAACTGGTTCATCGCGAACCTCGGCCTGCAACGGACCCGTCCACATCAGAGCCTTCATCATCTTCGTCATTGGGCGTTGTTTCCGATCATTGTCAGGTGGACCCTCGGAGAAAGACCTCCGTGGAAAAGTCTCGTCCTACAGGAGCGTCGCCCTTATCGACAGCTTCGAGTAGCGCGTTCGCTGCGTAGCGGCCCATCTCGTAGCCAGGGATGCGCACGGTCGTGAGTGGCGGGTCGACGGCCGCAGCGAAATCGAAATTATCGAAGCCGGTGATCGCGAGATCGCCGGGGATACTAAGGCCACGGTCCCGAGCGGCCTTCGCGACTCCCAATGCGATGAGGTCGTTGCCGCACATCACCGCCGTGACGCGTGGATGGAGGTCGAGCAGATCACCCGATGCGGCTGCGGCCCCGAGCGGCGTAAAGTCTCCAGCGCGGCGCACGAGACTGGATTGCAGTTCTAGACCGGCCTCCAGATGCGCAGTGAGATACCCCTCCATGCGCTCCTCTATCGCAGACCACGAGTGGGATGCCGTCAAGAACCCGATGCGCTCGTGCCCCGCAGAAATGAGATGTCGACAGAGATCGAGGCTCCCCGCCCGATCGTCAGCGCAGACCGCTGGGATGTCGTTCTCGCCAGTTCCGTGCTCCTGAAGAAGGATGCAAGGCTGGTCGATAGCACGAAGCTCTACGAGGTACCGTTGGCGCAGCTCCGGGTCGCCCGACAAGAAGATAACCGCCCCATCGGCGCGGCCTCCAACGACAGGCTCAAGGATCTGTTGGAGCGGTACCCCCGGTATATCCGAGCTGATCAACAGTCCGCAGGAGCGCTCTCGCAGTTCTTCGCCAAGGCCGGATAGGAACAGATCGGTCATCGGGTCCGCGAGGAAATGAGGCGATGGGTCAAGGACGATGAAGGAGAGGGTCTGAGTTCTTGCCAAGCGCAGCCCTTGGGCCGACGGGTTTGGCCGAAACCCCAGTTCTTCGATAACTTTGCTGACGCGGGACTCGGTCTCGGGCGTCATGTGACTTGAGCGCCCATTGACGACGTTGGACACCGTCTGGATAGAAACGCCCGCAGCGCGGGCCACTTCCCTCATAGTCACGCGCAGTCGGCGTGGGCGC
Source organism: Bifidobacterium breve (assembly GCA_945889475.1). GTDB lineage: Bacteria > Actinomycetota > Thermoleophilia > Solirubrobacterales > Solirubrobacteraceae > F1-60-MAGs163. The sequence continues at coordinate 8,283 of CAMDBT010000027.1, read as the reverse complement.
TCCGCAACAGAAAGCGCCGCGGCGTGGCGTCCGACCCCCTTCCGTCGCGCTTCAGTCATTGGGGAGGATCCTAGCCCGCTGGTCGTCGCAACATCACCGACCCGTGCGTCTCATGCGCTGGACGAGCGGCCGCGTCCAGCGCTGCCCTGCGGCCCGTGTGGCGAGTTTGCGCAACGCAGGCTGACGCCACATCCGTTCTTGGAGTGAGAGCGCCGCGGCACCCGCGGCGATTTCATCGCCAGCCGCCGCTGCGGTCGCGCGACGCACCCACGTTTCGTGATCCTGCGCAGGCGCAACAAAATCACTAAGCACGGCCTGGGCAGCATTGTGCCCGGGCGCTCCGGTAACACCCCCGCCAGGATGGGCGCCGGCGCCGCAGAGGTAAAGATTGCGCACGGGCATCCGGTAACGCGACCAACCGGGGAAGGGTCGGTGCGAGAAGATCTGCGTGAGGCTCTGCGCCCCTTGGAATATATTCCCGCCGGGCAGAGACCACTCGCGCTCGAGATCCAGCGGCGTGATTACGTGACGGTCGATAATCGCATCGGGGATGTTCGGCGCGTACTCCGCGAGCTGAGCGATTACTCGATCGGCGAACTCTTCTCGCCTAGCGTCCCATCCACCTTCGAGCTCAAAAGGCAAATTCTGGATGCCGAGCGCCAAGGTGTGCTTTCCCGGCGGCGCGACGGACGGATCGTGAGCGGACTGGGTGACGAGCTCGATGACGAACTCGTCTGGCAGCCGCCCCTCGGATTGTGCGCGCCATGCGAGCTCGAACCGACGCGTGTCGGCGCCCAGCAACTGGTGACCTTGGTGCTCAGGACCGACGCCACGCGAGCCGAAAGCAGTGTACATCGGCAGCGAATCGGTCGCTAGGTGGATCCGTGCCATCGACCCGCGCACGTCAAAGCATTCTGCCATCGTCCGCGCCTCTGCTGGTACATCCGCCGGTGAAAGGAGCTCGAGCAGAGTGGTTCGTGGATCTACATTGGACAGGACCACTCGCGCATCAACCTCGTCCCCACCAGCCAGCACGACACCGTCGACCGCGCCATTGCTCACGCGTAAACGGTCGACCGGCGCAGCAGTCCTGATCTCCGCGCCATAATGGCGCGCGCAAGCCGCCAACGCATCCGTGACGCCGCCAATCCCGCCCCGTACAAAGCCGTAGGCCCCGAAAGACCCTTCAAATTCGCCCCATGCGTGGTGGGCCAACTGGTAGGCCGTGCCAGGGTGCGACGGACCCGCATGAATTGAGACCATCGAGAGAAAGGTAAAAAAGCCCCGTAGCTTCGGTGAATGGAAGTGCCGCGCCAAGAGGTCCTCTACCGAGAGAGGTACGAATTCGTCGTAGAGCGACTCAGCGGCAGCCTCGCGAAAGGTTCGGGCGAGTTGCTCTCCCGTCGGCGGCGGCTTCAACAGCCACGGTTCCATGATGTTTGCAAACCGCTGGAGTTTTAGACCAAACTCAAGAAAGCTCTCAGCATCAGCGGCGTCGAACTTGCGAATCTCCGCGAGGGTGCGGTCGACCTCTTGCCACAGAAGAAGCGTTGATCCGTCATCGAAAATCCCCGTCCCGGTCGGATTGACACTGTAGGCCTCGTAGCCGAATCGGTGAAGCTCTAAGTCACGGAGAATTTGCGGGCGGAACAGCCCGAAAAGGAAGGCGCATGCTGAGAAGCGGAAGCCCGGCGTGTACTCGCGCGTTACGCACGCCCCCCCAACCTGCTCGGCTTTCTCCAACACGACGACTGAACGACCCGCCTTAGCGAGATAACAGGCGGCGACGAGGCCATTGTGTCCTCCCCCCACGACCACTGCATCGTAACTTTGTTGACGCCTACTACCCTGAGCGCTGATCTTCGTTGGAGGAGGGCTCACAGCGCTAGGTATCCGCCGTCGACGTGCAGTATCTCGCCGGTCGTAAAGTCGGCTTCGTCTGAGGCGAGGTACACGACCGCGGCGGCGACCTCCTCCACCTCGCACATACGCCGCTTAGGCACCCGCGATAGCTGGTCGTCGTACAGGTCCGGGAGCTGCGAGAACACTTCGGCTGTGAGGTCAGTGCGCACGAAGGCTGGCGCGACAGCATTGACAGTTATGCCGTGCTCCGCCCACTCAACGGCGAGGTACCGGGTCATGATGTTCAATCCTGCCTTAGACACGCCATAGTGCACATACGTCGGGATCGCAACCTCTGCTCCCTGCGAGGAGATATTGATGATGCGACCATGACCGTTAGCGCGCATATGACGCGACGCCGTCTGGGCGCAGAAGAACGCCGACCGGAGATTAACGCCCATCACAGCGTCCCAGGCTTCGACATCCATGTCGTCCGCCGACAGCGGTTCAACGAACCCCGCGTTGTTGACGAGAATGTCGAGGCCGCCGAGCGCTTTGGCGGCCTCGTCGACGATTCGCTGCCCCGAAGCGACGTCCGCTAGATCGCCGGTCACGGTGACGGCCTGGCCACCAGCGGCGCGGACGGCCTCTGCCGCCTCGTCGAGGGCGGCAGAGGCCGTCCGCGCATGGAGGGCAACTCGGGCACCGCGATCCGCTAGAGCCAAGGCGATCGAACAACCAATTCCACGGCTCGATCCCGTAACCAGTGCGGTACGCTTCGACAGATCAAACATGGTCACCCAGCTGCAGTCGGAACATCCGAGATAAGACCGAGGCTCGAGAGGTAGTTCTCAAGTCGCTGCGTAGATCGATCGCTCAGTCGACTGGGCCCCGGAAGCCGGAGGTACGAGCCGAGTTCGATGCCGCGCCGGCGCAGTACGTACTTCGCACAGAGGTTGTAGTGCTCAATCGACTGCATCTCGAATACGAGCATCGGCAGCAAGCGCATAAATAGATCCTCTGCCTCGTCGCGACGCCCCGAACTCTCTGCTTGCGCGATCCTGACCTGGAGATCTACAGTGTCGACGCCGGGCATGATCCCGTCAGCACCGGAGCGCAGACAGTCGAGGAGGAACACGCCGCCGTTGCCGCCATAGATGCCAAATGACGAGCCGAGCTCGGCCTGCCAGAGCTCGATGCCCTCAGCCCCAGTTTCCAGCTTTACTGCGCTGATGTTCACCGCACGACTGGCCGCTTCGGCGACCGCGGCTGGCCGCAGGGCCACTGACAGGTATTCAGGCGCATCTTGGATAATGACCGGGAGCGACGTTGCCGAAGCGACATCAACGAAGAAGTCGATCATCTCATTCTCGCTCAGACTGTAGGCAGTCGGTGGCGGCAGGATCACCCCTGCGGCCCCCGCCCCCTCGGCGTGTTCCACCAAGCGACGTGACTCAGCAGTATTCTCTGCGGTGGCGCCCGTGAGTATCGGAACCTCAGCGCCGATCTCGGAGATCAGGGCTTCTAGCAGCATCTCCCGCTCCGCGAGCGTAAGCCGCGATACCTCCCCCGCGAGCCCGAAGGTCACGAGACCACCGACGCTCGACTCGGCGGCGAACCGGGCGACGCGGCAGAACGCGTCAACATCAACCCGTCCATCGGCTACGAACGGGGTCGGGAGAGACGGGAGGATCCCCTGCCAATGCATTTCTTCGGACACGTCTCTCCCTCGGCTCGATGGTGGGCAGCAGCCAGCCGCCCCTTACGACGAGAGTTTATCGTTAAACAGGCCGGGGAGTCAAGCAACTCAGAGATCCGGTAGAGATACCGCGGTGCGGATGCAGCCTTGGCGCCGTCTAGTGCTATGGTCGAGTTTATCGTTCAATCCATGCTCGGCGCCTTGGAAACACCGCACCTCGCTCCTTGGTCCGACATCATCGTCGTCGGGTCTGGCGCTGGGGGCGCCGTCGTCGCCGCTGAGCTAGCCGAGCGGACTGAGGCCTCGATACTGCTACTAGAAGCGGGGCCAGACTACGGGTCGTTCAGCAACGGTCGCTGGCCAGCCGCGCTGTGCGACGCACGAACGATCCCATCGTCGCACGATTGGGGGTATCGCAGCGGGGACGAATTGCCCGGCCGCGATGTGGAGTACTCCCGCGCGCGCGTCGTCGGCGGCTGCACTGCTCATAACGGGGCAATCCAGGTCTGGGGCCACCGCGCGGATTACGATGGCTGGGCCGACCGCGGTAACCCCGGCTGGAGCACGGACGAGCTTATCCCCCTCTTCCGCGAGGCTGAGCAGCGCCTTGGGGTGCACACCTACAAGCAAGAGGAGCTCACTCCTTTCCAGGAGACGATGCTCGCGGCTGCCCCCACCGCGGGCCTACCTGTTCTAAAGACAATCAACGATCTTGACGAATCGTGCGGGGCAGCTCCCGAGACGGTCAACATCCATCGTGGAGTGCGCTGGAACAGCGCGTTCGCATGGCTCGACCCGGTCCGCGGACTGCCGAACCTAACTATTGGCGGAAACGTGCTTGTCGATCGGTTACGACTCGCACGCGGTCGAGTGGAGGGCGTTGAGGCCATAGTTTATGGAACGCGCCAATTCTTTGGTGCGCCTATCGTCATCCTGTGCGCGGGTGCGTACGGATCCCCCGCGATCCTCCAACGCTCCGGTATCGGCCATCCCGACATGTTGCACGACGCGAACATCGAGACTACCCATTCCCTGCAGGGAGTTGGGGCGAATCTGCATGACCAACCTTACGTCGCGCTGGAATTCGCGGGCTCAGATGAGCTCCGGTCCGCAACCGACGGGTTCGTCAATTCAACCGACTGGGCGCCGGATGAGCAAGTCCTGATGAAAGCTCCATCTTCGCGCGCCGACCGGGCGTTCGATATGCACGTCTTTCCGTGGAGCCCTCCCGCGGCCCACGGCGGGCGGCGCTGGTTTGTCGGAGGCGCGTGCCTGATTCCCGAGTCTCGCGGCGAGCTCCGCGTAACAAGCGCTGATCCGGAAATCGCACCCATAATCGACAATCGGTTTCTGACCGACGGGAGCGGGCATGACCGGGCCGTTCTTCGCGACGTACTTACGCTTGTACGCGAGCTCACTGGCGGAGGCCGTGCCGCTTCGCTCCTCGGCCAAGTCATCGGCGACGGCGCCGGGGTGCTCTCGAAGCACGATACGGAGGCCTTCATCGACGCTACCGTTTCACACTACTGGCACCCTGCGGGCACCTGCCGCATGGGGCCAGCAGACGACCCCAACGCGGTTGTCGACTCGCGGGGCCGGCTTCACGGCATCGACGGCCTACTCGTCGCCGACTGCTCGTTGATGCCACTGACGCCACGTGGTCTCACACACCTACCGACGTCCGTCATTGGACTACGGATCTCACGTTGGCTCGCAGAGGACAGCGGCGGCCCGCAGCCGAAAGATCAATAACGACCGCCAGTCGCCAGACGAATGCTCACCGAAGGCAGATCGATGCCGACGCTGCGCCGCCAAATCTAACCGTCGATTAGGCGCGCTTTGTCCCCGGATTCAGGATAGCTTCCGGATCAAAGAGTCGCTTGATGTCCTCATGCCGCCGGACGGCAGCGCTGGACCACATGCGTCGTAGATGGCCCGATTTAACGGACCCCAGACCGTGCTCTCCGGAGATGGTTCCGCCGAGCTCGACAGCGAGATCGAATAGATCGATGACCGACGCCTGCGCGGCAGCAGCCGCGACAGCGTCGTCGCGGCTGAAGAGAAAACTCGAATGGAGGTTCCCGTCGCCGGCGTGCCCCCAGCTGCACGCCTCAAGCCCATGCCGCTGACCGATCTCCAAGGTTCCATCAATCGCCTCAACAAGCCTGTCGAGCGGAACAGCAATGTCTTCAGATACCTTTCCGCCTAGATAACCGTCTACCGCAATCGGCACACCTGAGCGCCACCGCCAAAACGCACTGACATCCCTCCCCGACACCGGAGCATGGATGAAGGTTGCCCCTTCGCCCATCGCGTCCATGAGCTGCGTGCGCGCACGACCTGCGGTTTCCGCCGCGCCGTCGACCTCGGCTAGCACCATGAACCCCGACGGAACCGTTCCGGGCTCCGGAAATGAGGGCGCGGCAATCCGCAGCGTCGCTGCGTCGAGATAGTCGAGCACGCCGGGGACGTCGCCTGCAACCATGGCACTTTGGAGCGCCGCGAAGCCATCACGCGCATTACGATAGGTGGCGGCGACCGGATAGGTCATCTCAGGTGCTGGTAGCAGCCGCAGCCAAGCTGACGTAATGATCCCAAGTGTCCCCTCGGAGCCAACGAACAGCGAGCAAAGATCGTATCCGGCGACGTCCTTTCGAACGCTTCCGCCGAGACGGAGGATCTCCCCCGGCGGAACGACGACTTCGAGGCCGGTGACCCACTGACGCGTGACACCGTACTTGAATGAATGAGGCCCTCCGGCATTGGTGGCGATATTCCCGCCAATGTGCGATTGCTCGGCTGCGCCGGGGTCCGGCGGGTAGTAAAGCCCATTCTCCCGAGCGAGGCGCTGCACTCGCGCGGTAGTCACGCCCGCCTCAACCTCAATCCGCCATAGCAACGGATCGAATGAACGAACGCGGTCGAGCCGTTCAAGCGACACCACTACGCCTCCAACCGGCACCGCACCACCGGAGTACCCCGTGCCGCCGCCCCGCGGCGTGAGCGACACACGCTTCTGTGAAGCCCAGATCACGACCTCCTTGACCTCGCTGACGTCATTGGGAAGAACGACGACGTCCGCCACTCCGATCAAGCCGCGCTGCTCAGTCGAGTCGGCAAGGTAAGGCCGGATAGCACGCCCCGTTAGGACACGCGACGGATCAGTGATCTTCGAGAGCGCTTCCGCGAGCGTGGACATCTTCATCACTTTTCGGTCATTGGTCAGGCCGGCAGCCATAGTGTAGGCTGGCCCGAAGGCTTCGCGTGACGACGGCACCGGTCAGCTCTGCACTTTCATCACGAACAGTGAGCTCCGCCCGGACCGATAGCTCCCAACTGAGCGAGAACTGTCCGCCAGCCTGAGCGCCATTCCAGACTTGAGGACCTGCCAAATGTACGTACCCTGCTTACGGGCCGCTCGCAGGCAGGCACCGAGTAAGAGATCACGCAATACCCTAATCAACTCCGTTAGTGCGGGGCTCGTCGACTGGATGGCAATCTCCCACAGCCGCACAGCGGCGCGCCGCGAGACGCATTAGGCGACCGCATCAGACCTTCATCCCCCGTCGTACACACCGCTGGGCCGAACGACACCGGTGCCGAGTGCGCCACGCCCAACCACATCGAACGTACGCAGGACGGGACGCGACGACGGTTGATACGTCGCTCCAATCCTGAGCGATGTTATGGTGCGGGTCATGCGCTTGGGCAGAGCAATCTTCGGCACCGACGTCGTGAACGTACTCCAACAGAGTGATGGCTCGCTACGGCCACTTTCCCCGGGCGTATCAGGGACAATCGAGCAGCCGCGTCTCATCGCACCGGTCACGCCGTCCAAGATCGTCGCAATCGGCCTTAATTACATGGATCACATCCGCGAAGCGCAAATGGAGGTCCCGAACGAGCCGTTGATTTTCGCAAAGTTCCCCAGTTCTATCATCGGTCCGAACGAGCCGATCGTCGTGTCCCCGGATCTGACACGGCGCGTAGACTGGGAGGTCGAACTCGCAGTCATCATTGGACGGACAATGAGCGCCGTGAGTGTCGACGACGCTCTTGACGGCGTGTTCGGATACACGGTTGCTAACGACATCTCGGCCCGAGACCTGCAATTCGCTGATGGGCAGTGGGTCCGCGGAAAGAGCCTTGACACCTTCTGCCCACTTGGGCCGTTCATCGTCACGCCCGACGAAGTTCCGGATCCGCAAGCGCTCCGCCTTACGACGACTGTCAATGACGAGGTCGTCCAAGACTCGACCACCCGTGAGATGGTGTTCAGCGTCGCCGAGATTCTTGCCCACTGCTCCCAAGCGTTCACACTCCAGCCAGGAGACGTGGTGCTAACTGGAACGCCGTGGGGCTGTGGTGAGTTCATGAATCCTCAACGCAGTCTCACTCCGGGCGACGTCGTCGAAGTCTCGATAGAAGGGGTCGGCACGCTCTGTAACCCAGTCGTTGCTCGAAAGTGAAGACAAGGTCATAACCGCGCCAGCGACGTCCTGCTGGCCGCACGTCGTGTGTCTCCGATCTCTGCCGAGCGGTACGCGAGCGCCAGAGCGCACACTCACAAGGAGCGGATCATTCGGGTCACCGAGATGCCGACCAGAGAGCCCCTCCAACCGAACAACCGCCTCATCAATCTCGGCCGCGAGCCCCCGCGGAAACTGCCCCGCACCATCCAGATACCCGATGCAGGCGGCGGTAGTAATCGTGAACCCGGCCGGCACACGCTCTGAGCCGAG
>CAMDBT010000026.1 GCA_945889475.1 Bifidobacterium breve | reverse complement strand
TCTGATCAGCGCGTCGTGACGATCGAAGATACGGCAGAGCTGAGACTCGATCTTCCACATGTAGTTCGGCTCGAAGGGCGCCCGGCCAGTATCGAGGGTCGCGGTGAGGTGACGATCCGCAGCTTGGTTCGCAACGCGCTACGGATGCGCCCCGATCGGATCATCGTCGGTGAGGTTCGAGGTGCCGAGGCGCTCGACATGCTGATCGCGCTTTCGACCGGGCACGATGGTTCGCTTACGACGATCCACGCGGGCTCGCCGGCCGAAGCGCTGCGACGGCTGGAGACGCTTGCGCTGATGGCCGATCTAGGGCTGCCGCACAGAGCGATCCGGGCCCAGGTCAGTGACGCAATCGATCTCGTCGTCTTTCAGCTGCGCGACAGCTCCGGTCGGCGCCGCGTGGAGAGCGTCGACCGCGTGGTTGGCGTCGCTGGCGCGGCGAGCGTGGATCGTGTGGTCGGCGCCGACGTTGAAATCCGGACAGAGGCGATCTATTCGGCGCCGCGCAGCGAGCGGTGAGCGCGGCGGCTTTGATCGCTGGTGTTGCCGCAGCTTTGGCGGTGATCGTCGGCTGGGAGCTGCTCGCAGGGCTCGAGCGAGTGGCGCTGCTACGAGCCGTGGCTGCCTTGATCGCCCCGGCGCAGGCGGCCGGCAGCGACGGCCGCGGCGCTCAGAGAGCCGAGCGTCGCCGCTTGATGCTGCTGGCGGCCGCCGCCGCAGCGCTACTGGGTTGGTCGGTGCTGGGGCTTGGAGCTGCGTTGCTGCTCGCCGCTTGCGGCCCGCTTGCCGCGCTGACGCTAATTCGGTTGCGGCAGCGGCGCTGGCGGGCGAGCCTCAATCACGACGCCTCCCCGGCTGCTCGGGCGATCGCCGATTCGCTCAGCTCAGGCCATTCGCTCAGCGCCGCGGTGGCCAACGCGGCTAGCGAGGCGGCGGTCTGCACGCGGACGCGCATCGCACTCGCTGAAGTTGCAGGCTCGATCGCGATCGGGCTAAGCCCTGACGACGCGCTCGAGGCGATGCGCCTTCGTTGCGGCGACGGGCCGTGGGAGGCGATCATCGCCGCGGTTCAGTTGCAGCGGCGAACGGGGGGAGATCTGGCGCGGCTGCTGCGAGATCTTGCGGGCGATCTGGACGACGTTGGCCGGGCGATGCGCGAAGCCCGCGCCGCTAGCGCGCAGGCCCGCTTGACGGCGCGAATCGTTCTCGCGATGCCGCTGATCGGCGCGACGATCTTCGCGCTCGCGGCGCCGACCGCGCTGGCGGCGATCCTCAGCTCGCCGCTACCGCGCGCGCTGTTGATGTTGGCGGCACTGCTCCAACTGGTTGCGCTCGCCGCGGTTCGCCGCGTGGCGCGGGTCCGCGAATGATCAGCCTCGCTGCGCTGGCGGCCGCCTGCTGCGGCGCGTGCTGCGCGTTCGCGCTCGGCGAGGTGGCGCAGATACGCGCCGAGCGGCGGTTGGAAGACGCGAGCCGATCGGCGCTGAGCCCTCGCCGAGAGCGGCTGCGCGAGCTTTTTGGGCACCTCACTGCTCCTGCGGCGCCGGGCAACCTTGCCTCATTGGTCGAAGCGGCCGGTGTTCCTGGTGGCTACAGCGCGAAGGAGCTGATGGGCGTCAAGCTCGTCGCTGCGGCCGGCGGATTGATCTTGGCGTTGGTGTTCGCCGTTGCGCTCGCTGGCGGCAGGGCGGCGCTGCTGGTGATGCCGGTCGCCGGGTTCCTCGTCCCCGACCTACTGCTGCGTCGCCGCGTCGGCCAACGACGCCGGATCCTCGAGGCTGAGCTGCCGCTTGTCGCCGATCGGATCCTGCTGGGGATTCGGGCCGGGTTGCCGCTCGGCCGGGCGCTCGCCGGCGCCGCCGAACACGGCCGCGGGCTGCTCGCGCTAGAGCTTGGGCGGGCCGATGCGCGCGTCAAGCTCGGCGCCTCCAGGGCTGAGGCGCTCAGCCAGCTCGAGCGGCGCTGCCCACTACCGGAGGTTGTTGCGCTGGTGGCGGCGATTGGGCGATCTGATCGCCGCGGCGTCGCCTTGGAGCCGGTGCTCGCCGCGCTGGCCGCTGGAGCGCGCGCCGACAACCGGCGCAGAATCACCGAACGGGCCCAGAGCGCGGCACCGAAGATCCAGTTGATTGTCGCTCTTCTTCTGGTCCCGGCGGCAATTTGCTGCATCGCGGCAGGAATGATTGCTGGTCTTGGCGGTAGCTGACAAAGGGCCTGAATAGTCAGTCTTTATCTGCGATTCTTTAGGAATACAGTGTCGGCTGGGGGAGCGACGAGTCGGCACCGTGGGACAAACTGTGCGTTCAGGCTTGCAATGTGGGGGGAAGTGGGTAGTATGCGAATCGCAGACCGGGGTGGAGGGGTTCCTCCCACTCCTCCACCTCGGCCCGCAACTACTTATCTCGCTGGCGACAGGCGAGGCCCCAGATGGCATTCAGAGGAACTTTCGACCACACATTCGACGCTAAGAACCGGCTTACGGTGCCGGTCAAATTTCGCGCATCGCTAAGTGACGGGGTCGTGGTCGCCAAAGGCGTGGAGCGCTGCGTCGCGGTTTGGACGCCGGGCGACTACGACGCCTTCGTCGCCTCGGCGCTCGACAAGCTGAACCCGCTATCGCCGCAGGCTCGCGACCTGCAGCGCTATTTCTCAGCCAACGCGACCGAGACCGAGCTTGATGCGGCCGGCCGCGTGATGGTGCCCGCGTTCCTGCTTGAGCACGGCGCGCTCAGCAAGGAGGTCGTCGTCACCGGCGCCGGGCCTTGCATCGAGATCTGGGATCGCGTCGCATGGGCGACCGAGAACGCCAAGCTCGCAGCCGAAGTGCTCGACATCACTGCGACCCTTGGCCAGGCCAGCTGAGATGCTGCTGATGCGCACCGACCACGTTCCCGTTCTCGCTGATGAGCTGGTCGCGGTGCTCGAGCCGCGCGCCGGCGAGGTGGCGGTTGACGCAACCTTCGGCGCCGGCGGTCACAGCCGCAGAATCGCTGAGAAGCTAGGCCCCGACGGGCTGCTGGTAGCGATCGACCGTGATCCTGAAGCGGCCGAGCGCTTCGACGAGATCGCTGGCGAGCTGCCCTGCCAGACGCGCTTCGTCGAGGGCTCATTCGCGCAGGCGCTCTCCGAGCTGGCCGCAGAAGGGCTGCCGGTAGACCTGATCTGGTTCGACCTCGGCGTCTCATCGATGCAGATCGACACTCCCGAACGCGGCTTCTCCTACTCGGCCGAAGCGCCCTTGGACATGCGGATGGACCCGTCGGAGGGGCTGACCGCAGCGGAGATCGTTGCCGAATGGGATGAGCGGCGCCTTGCGCGCACCTTCCGCGAATACGGCGAGGAGCGTTACAGCGACAAGATTGCCCGCGCAATCGTCCGCGAGCGCCAGCGTAGGACGATCGAGACGACGACGGAGTTGGTTGAGATCGTCACGCAGGCGATCCCGACGCCGGCCCGCTTTGGCGCTGGTCACCCCGCCAAGCGCGTCTTCCAGGCGTTGCGGGTTGCGGTCAACAACGAGCTTGAGGAGATCGATCTGGCGCTGCCTCGGGCTTGGGAGTTGCTCCGAGAAAATGGGCGATTTGCAGGGATTTCCTTCCATTCGCTGGAAGACCGTCGCGTGAAGCAGTTTCTTGCAGGGTTGGCCCGCGAATGCGTCTGCCCGCCGGGGTTGCCGATCTGCCGCTGTGGACATGTGGCCGAGGCAACTCTGCTGACGCGCGGTGGTATCACGCCGACCGAAGCTGAAAGCGACGAAAACCCGCGCGCCCGCTCGGCACGACTGCGAGCGGCGCTGAAGATCGTTGGGGCGGCGCAATGACTCCTCCGCCGACAGCAGCATCGGCAACCGCCGGGCGGATCAGCAGCCCGCGGCCGCTACGGCGCGGTCGTTCGCTGCCGCGCCCCTCGCGCAGCAGCATTGGTCGCGCTGGCGTCGCCTCGGGAGGGTTGCTGGCACGACTCTTCGTCGGTCGGCGGCTAATCGGCGTGCTTGCGGTCGCCCTGATCGGACTTGTCTTCGTTCAAGTTTCGCTCTTGAAGATCAACACGCAGATAAGCGCCGACGCTGCGCAGAGCCAGGTTCTGACGCGCGAAAACGCCGAGCTGCGAACAGTTCTGGCCCAGCTCAACGGTGCGCAGCGAGTCACCGGCGCGGCTGGGAACCTAGGCCTCGTGATGCCGGCGCCGGATGCCGTCTGCTACCTCAAGGCGGGCGATGCAAAGGACTGTTCCGTCAGTGCTGCGGTTGATGTGGCAGTCGACCCGGAGGTCGCTTTAGGCGATCAAATGACGCTCGCCAACGAGCCGAGCGCTGACTCCACGGAGCAAGGCGCGGCGCAGCTCGATCAAGGCGCGGCGGAGATCGAGCAAGGCGCGGCGGAGCAGACTGAGACGCTCAGCCAGACCGCCCCGATCGAGCAGACTCAGGCTCCGCCGGCGGACTCCGGCGGGATCGCGGCGGGAGCGGCGAACTAGCGATGGGGCTGATCGAGCGACGGATCGGCCTTCTCTTCGCTTCGTTCTTGATCCTTCTCGCCGTTGCAGGACTACGCGTCTTCTACCTCGGACTCGTAAAAGGATCGGGGCTCTCGAGCGCGGCGACTGCGCAGCAGGTCGCGGTGACGAAGCTGCCCGCCGAGCGCGGCACGATCACCGATCACAACGGCGTGCCTCTGGCGGCGTCAATTCCAGCCGACGACATCTCGGCGACGCCGTATTTGATCAAGGATCCGGTCGCCACAGCCAATCGTTTGGCGCCGCTGATCGGTGTGCCGGCGGACCAGCTCGTAGCCGAGCTCGCGCGCCGCGATACCGGCTTTGTCTACCTCTCTAGGCGCGTCCCGGCGAGCATCGCCGAGAAGGTCAAAGCGCTGAAGATCGAAGGGATTGACTTTGCGCCTGCTGCGCTGCGCAGCTATCCGCGAGGCGAGCTCGCAGCGCAGGTGCTGGGCGTCGTTGGGGTAGACGGCAACGGACTGTTTGGACTCGAATATGCGCACGACAAGCTGCTGCGCGGCAGGGATGGCGAGCAGCGCCGCGTGCTCGACGGCGGCCGCCAAGCGATCGAAACTCGAGATCTCAAAAGCTCGGTGCCTGGCGCGTCGATGGAGCTTGCACTGGACGCTGAAATCCAGCTCAAAGCGGAGCAGGTCTTGCAGTCGATTGCAGACGAATACGACCCCAAGGGAGCGACCGCGATTGTCACGAACCCTCAGACCGGCGCCGTCTTGGCGATGGCCAACTGGCCGAAGGTCGACGCCAATGATCCCGGCAGCGCGCTGCCGGAGGCGATTCAGAACCGCGCTGTCGGAATGACCTTCGAGCCGGGCTCGACCTTCAAAGCTTTCACCGTCGCAGCGGCACTCGAGGAGAACGAGGTTAAGCCGACCACCTCGTTCAATCTTGCGCCCTCGATCCAGGTCGCCGACCGCGTGATCGGCGAGTCGCACGACCGCGGTTGGATCACGCTCGACACGGCCGGCATTCTTGCCCAGTCGAGCAACGTCGGTGCAATCACCGTTGGGCAGCGCCTCGGCGCCGAACGCTTCAGCCAGTGGGTCAAACGGTTCGGCTTCGGCCAGCCGACCGGGGTTGATCTTCCCGGAGAAGAGCGCGGGCTAGTCCCGCCGTTGGAGAAGTACTCAGGCTCCTCAATGGGCAACATGCCGATCGGCCAAGGCGAGATGGTGACGCCGATGCAGATGATGCGCGCTTACGGCGCGATCGCAAATGGTGGAATGCTGCTCAGGCCATACGTAGTGAACTCCGTAAACGGCAAGGCGACGAGCGCTGGCAGCGCCGCCGAGCGGATCATCAGTGCCAAGACGGCAGCCTCCGTGAGGAAGATGTTGACCGGCGTCTTTCAGGCCGGTGGTACGGCCAGCGAGGTTTCAATCCCTGGCTACGAGCTGGCCGGCAAGACCGGCACGGCGAACAAGATCGACTCCACGACCGGGGAGTACTCAGAGTCGGCCTATGTCGCTTCGTTTATCGGAATGGCACCGGCCGCCAACCCCAAACTGCTCGTCAGTATCGTCGTAGATGAGCCGCAGGGCGACATCTACGGCGGCTCGGTTGCCGCTCCGGCGTTCGGTCAGATCGCCTCGTTCGCGCTGCCATACCTGCGAATCGCGCCCAAGTAAAGGCCGCACGGCTCGTTACTCTGCGGCCATGCGGTTGCGCGAGCTACTCGGCGGTCTCAGCGGCGACGAAGGTGACGTCGAGATCGACGCGATGGCCTTGGATGACAGGCTCGTGGAGCCCGGGACGCTGTTCTGTTGCGTGCCAGGTTTTGAGCGTGACGGCCACGATTTCGCCGCTAGCGCGGTTGAACGTGGAGCCGCTGCGCTGCTGACCGAGCGGCGCTTGGAGTTAGGGGTCGCGGAGGTCGTCGTCGACGATGTCCGCGCCGCAATCGCGCCGGCGGCGGCGCGGCTCAACGGCAACCCCACGGCTTCGCTGCAGATGGTTGGCATTACAGGTACGAATGGGAAAACGACGACGGCCTTCCTGCTGCGCGCGCTGCTGGAGGCTGCTGGCAGGCAGACCGGACTGCTGGGGACCGTTGAGCAGATCGTCGCCGGCAGGCGTGCGCGAACCGTCAGAACCACGCCCGAGGCGATCGAGCTGCAGCGATGCTTCGCGCAGATGGTCGACGGCGGGGATCAGGCTTGCGTGGTCGAGGTTTCCTCACACGCGGTCGCGCTTCACCGTTCTGACGCGATCGATTGGGACCTCACGGTCTTCACTAATCTCAGCCGCGAGCACCTCGATTTTCACAGCGACATCGAGGAGTACTTCTCAGTTAAGGCAAGACTTTTGATTGATGCTGGGGCGCCGAGCGTGATCAATATTGATGATCAATACGGCAGGCGGCTTGCCGCCGAGCTCCCCGGCGCGCTGACGGTCGGGATTGCCAGCGCCGACGCCGATCTGCGCGCTAGCGCGATCGTGACCGACGCCAGAGGATGCAGTTTCAGCGCCGACGGGCTCGATCTGCGCGTTCCGCTGCCCGGCGACTTCAACGTCCTCAACGCGCTCTGCGCCGTCGCGGCGGCGAGGCTTCTAGAGGTCGACGATCAGCTGATCGGCGAAGCGTTGGCCGGTGCGCAGGTTGCGCCTGGCCGCTTTGAACCGGTCGATGCCGGCCAGCCGTTCGCCGCGATCGTTGACTACGCGCACACGCCTAATTCGCTCGAAAACGCTCTTCGTACGGCGCGGTCGTTGAGCGGCGGCCGTCTGATCGTGGTCTTCGGTGCCGGTGGCCAGCGCGACGCTGGCAAACGGCCGCAGATGGGTGCGATCGCCAGCGAGCTGGCGGATTTGATGATCGTTACCTCCGACAACCCGCGCTCGGAAGATCCTGCCGCGATCATCGAGCAGATTCTGGCCGGCGTAGCGGCTGGCGCGGCCGCTGAGGTTGAGGTGATCGTCGATCGTGGCGAGGCGATCGCAGCGGCGGTCGCGGCAGCCGCCGGCGACGACGTCGTACTGATTGCTGGCAAGGGTCACGAGCAAGGCCAAGAGCTCGCCGATGGCGTTGTTGTTGAGTTCGATGACGCCAGCGTCGTGCGCGCGGCAATCGAAGCGGGCAACCGATGAACGGGCGCTGGACGGCAGCGACTCTCGCGCAAGCGGCCGGGGGGCGAATCGTCGCTGGCGATCGGTCGGCCCCCGGGCCAAGTTCGGTAGCGATCGACTCACGGCTCGCGGCGCCCGCCGTGCTTTTCATCGGCCTCGCTGGCTCGCAGCACGATGGCGGCAGCTTTGCCGACGCGGCGCTCGAGGCGGGCGCTTGGGGAGTGATCGTTGCCGAGGATCATGCCGCTGGCCTGGCCCCGACAGCTAGCGCCGTTGTGATCGCCGTTGCCGATCCGCTGCGGGCGCTCGCCGATCTGGCGCAGGCGTGGCGCCGCGAACTCGGCTGCGCAGTGATCGCGGTCACAGGTTCGACCGGCAAAACCTCAACTAAGGATCTGATTGCCGGGATGCTGGCACCGTCGCGGCGAACGGTCGCGACTTTCGAGAACCTCAACACCGAGATCGGCTTGCCGCTTACGATCCTCTCGGCGCCAGCCGATACTGAGGTGCTGGTCTTGGAGATGGCGATGCGCGGCGAAGGGCAGATCGCCGAGCTGACGCGAATCGCGGAGCCGGATGTCGGTGTGATCGTCAACGTCGGACCGGTCCATCTCGCGCTGCTCGGAACGGTTGAGGCGGTCGCGCGGGCCAAGGCCGAGCTGATCGCCGGGCTGGGCGCCGACGCGGTTGCCGTCGTGCCAGCTGATGAAGCGCTGCTCGAGCCACACATTCGCAGCGAGATAAGAACCGTCCGCTTCGGCCCGGGCGGAGAGGTAGAGAGCTTGCCGCAGGCGCTGGAGCTGCCGTTTGCGTCGGCTCACATGCGCAGCAACGCTCTGGCTGCGCTGGCCGCCGTGCGCGCGCTGGGGGTTGAACCGAGTGGCCTGATCGAGGTGGAGTTATCGCAGCTTCGAGGGCAACGCCTGCTGTTAGAGCAGAATGTTGTCGTTATCAACGACTGTTACAACGCAAACCCGATGTCGATGCGTGCCGCGCTAGATGATCTGGCCGCCTCGGCCTCCGGTCGGAGCGTTGCAGTGCTCGGCGACATGCGCGAGCTCGGCCCGGACGAAAGACGATTCCACGCCGAGCTCGGCGCCCACGTCCGCGAATTGGGCGTCGATGTGCTGGTCACTGTCGGCGATCTCGCTCGCGCCGCCGGCCCGCCATTCGGGGGCGAGAACCTCCACTCGCTCGATGATGCAGCTCAGGCCGCCGCACAGATTCCGGCGATCATCGAGGCTGGCGACACGCTCCTGATCAAGGGCTCCCGCGGGGTCGGCCTCGAGGTCGTCGCGGAGGCGCTTTGCGAAGCGCTGCCGCCGGCCGCAGGGGGAGGCGCCTGATGGGCGAGGTACTGATCGGCGGCACCTGCGCGCTGCTGATCTGCGTCTTCGCATCGCCGCGACTTATCACCTATCTGCGCGGCCGCGAGTTCGGCCAGCAGATCCGCGAAGAGGGGCCAGCAGGCCACCACGCAAAAGCCGGGACGCCGACGATGGGCGGCGTGCTCGTCTTCATCTCGGTCGCCGTTCCGTTCCTCGTCCTGACCGACTACGACTGGCGCGCGATCGCTGTCTTCGGAACCGCCGTCGCCTGTGCGCTGCTCGGTTTCGCCGACGATTATTCGAAGATCGTCCGGCGCCGCTCACTTGGTTTGCGCGGACGGACGAAGATGCTCGCGCTGCTGTTGATCTCGCTTGCGCTGTGGTGGGTTGCGACGCATAAGGCAGGGCTTTCAACGACCGTCCAGCTGCGCTTCGTTGACGTCAGCATCGACCTCGGGCTGTTCTTCCCGGTCGCTGTTTTTCTGGTCATTGCAGGCTCGACCAACGCCGTCAATCTCAGCGACGGCCTCGACGGGCTAGCGGCCGGTTGCGTCGCAATCGTGATGTTGGCCTACGTCGCGATCACATTCATAACAACCGGCGATCGCGACCTAGCGCTGCTCAGCGCTTGCATCGTCGGCGCCTGCGTCGGATTTCTTTGGTTCAACGCCTTTCCAGCGACGATCTTCATGGGCGACACCGGCTCGCTTGGCCTCGGTGGCGCGATCGGTGCGATCGCGGTGATGACCGACACGATGCTGCTGTTGCTCCTAGTCGGCGGCATCTTCGTGATCGAGGCGCTGAGCGTGATCATTCAAGTCTCTGTCTTCCAGAGCTTGCGTAAACGGGTCTTCTTGATGGCACCGATCCACCACCACTTTGAGATGCGCGGCTGGTCGGAGACAAAGATCATCCTGCGGTTCTGGATCATCGCCGCCGTCTGCTCAGCGATCGGCTTCACGCTCTACCAAGCCAACATCACGTAGCGAGCCGCGTATCGTTGGCGCCATGGTCGCAGAGCGTCGCCCACCAATTCCGCCCGGCCCATGGCTGGTTGTGGGGCTTGAGCGCTCCGGCTCCGCCTGCGCCCGCGCGCTATGGCGACGGGGCGAGCCGGTGATCGGTGTTGACATCGGCGAGCCGGCGCAGGCCGAGGCGCTGCACCACGAAGGGATTGAGATCTGGGTTGGAAGCGAGGGCCTTGAGCAGTTGGAGCGCGCGCGCGCGGTCGTCCGCAGCCCGGGCGTGCCCAACGAGGCCCCCGTGCTCGTCGCCGCGCGCGCCGCCGGAATCCCAATCTACAGCGAGCTTGAGCTCGGCTGGCGGATGCTGGAGTCGCCATTCGTCGCCGTCACCGGCACCAACGGCAAGACGACGACGGTCGAACTACTGGGGGAGATCTGGCGCGCCGCCGGAAGGCCGGTCGCCGTGGCAGGCAACGTTGGCACTGCGGTTAGCTCACTAGTCGGTCAGGTTGGGGCGGAGACGACCGTCATCTGTGAGGCAAGTTCGTTTCAACTTGAAGATTCAGTTGCTTTCGACCCCGAGGTCGCGGTGCTACTGAATATCGAGCCCGACCATCTTGACCGTCACGGCGACTTTGACTCCTACCGCCGAGCGAAACTCGAGCTCTTTGCGTTCCAAGACAGCGGCGACTTGGCCGTCGGTTCTGAAGCGATGCTGGCGCTGGCAGGCGGTGACGCGCGCCGCGTAACGGTCGCAGCCGATCGAGACAGCGGCGCCGATCTGGAGCTGCGAGATGGCCTGATCTGTTGGCAAGGGACGGCGCTGCTTGCGGCCAGCGAAGTGCGGCTTCGCGGCGCCCACAACCTTGAGAACGCGCTCTGCGCCGCGGCCGCCGCCTTGAGCGCCGGAATCGACCCTGAAGCGGTCGCTAGCGCCTTGCGCTCGTTCGCTGGCGTTGAGCATCGCCTTGAGGAGCTCGGCACCAGCGGGGGCGTGCTCTGGGTCAACGACTCGAAGGCGACAAATGTGGCCTCCGCTGTAGTCGCGCTCGCAGCCTTTGAGCAGCCGCTGGTGCTGATCGCAGGAGGCGATGGCAAGGGTCAAGAGTTCGCCGGATTGGGCCAGGCAGCTGCTGCGAGCGTCAGAACCTCGTTCCTGATCGGCGCCGACGCCGATCTGATCGCCAAGGCCTTCGAGGGGTTGGTTGAGTACAGCCGCTGCGAGAGTCTCGAAGATGCCGTCGCAGCGGCGCATCGGACTGCCGTAGAGGGCGAGATCGTGCTGCTCTCGCCGGCCTGCGCGAGCTTCGACCAGTTCCCTGGCGGCTTCGAGCAACGAGGCGAAGCATTCCGCCGGATTGTGCAGTCTTTGCCAGCGTTTTCGAGTATCTAGAGCAGGCTGGGAGGAACTTCCGCAAGGGCGCCGAAAAAGAGTCAGAATGGCCCGAGCGAGCGCAGCTGCACAGGATCCGCCCGCCGCTCGTGCCAGCTCCGGCGCACACTCAATCGAGCAGGACGTCCTTCTGACCGCGGTCTTATGCCTGATCGCGTTCGGCGCCGTGATGGTCTACAGCGCCTCCTCGGCGACGTCGGTGGTCGCCGGCCGCGGTGACGGCACGGCGCTGCTGATCCGCTACGTCATCTTCGCCGCGCTCGGCTTCGTCGGCCTCAACCTTGCGCTTCGGTTCCCGCTGAAAAGGCTCCTCGCCCTGACCGGCCCTCTGCTGGCCGTCGCCTTCGTCTTGCTGATCGCGGTGAAGATCCCCGGCATCGGGGTCTCCGTCAACGGTGCTCGCCGTTGGATCGGGGTCGGCGAATTACAGTTCCAGCCGAGCGAGCTGGCAAAGCTCGCGCTGGTGCTCTATACGGCGCGCTTCCTGGCCGACCGGCCGCGAGGTTTCACCCGCTCGGGCGAGCTGCTGCCGCTGGCGCTGATCGTCGGTGGGGCGATGCTGCTGGTCGTCACCCAGCCGGACCTCGGCACAGCTCTCGTCTCCGGTTTCACCTGCGCTGCAATGCTGGTCGCGGCCGGGATCAGACTCCGCTGGCTTGCTGGCTACGCAGGAGTAGCCGGGGTGTTCGTTCTGCTCTATTCGCTTAGCGCTCCATACCGGCGCGCACGACTGACCTCATTCCTAGACCCGTGGAACCACGCCAGCGACATCGGCTTCCAGGCGGTTCAGGGGCAGATTGCGATCGGCTCAGGGGGGCTCTTCGGCCGTGGCCTCGGAGAGTCGGTCCAGAAGATCTCCTACCTGCCTGAGGCGCACACCGACTTCATCCTCTCGGTGATCGGCGAGGAGCTTGGCGTGATCGGCCTCTGCGGGCTGCTGCTGCTCTACGGCCTAGTCGCCTGGGCCGGGCTACGGATCGCCCAATCGGCCAGTGGGCGCTACGCAAAGTTGCTCGCCGCTGGCCTGACCTCGTTGATTCTCTGCCAAGCGCTTCTGAATCTCTTCGCGGTGCTTGGAATCGCGCCACTGACCGGCGTGCCGCTGCCGTTCCTGTCGTACGGATCGACCAGCCTCGTGACGCTGCTGGTCGCCGTTGGACTGCTTCTGAACATCGCCCGCGGCGGGTCCACAAAAGCGCGGGCCGTCACGGCCGAGCCCGATGCGCGACGATCTAAGGACGAGTATGGAGACGACCTACCTGATCGCAGCCGGCGGAACCGCCGGCCACGTAGTGCCAGCGCTCGCGGTCGCCGACGCGCTGCGCACTGACGGCGCGAGCGTTGTATTCATTGGCGGGGACCGCGCGGAGGCCGAGCTGGTGCCGCGAGCTGGTTACGAATTCCACAGCCTCGCGGTCGAAGGACTGGATCGTGGGAACCCGCTGCGAGCGCTTCGAGCCGTCGCAAAGTCGATCGCAGCAACTCTAAGAGCTTGGAAGCTGATCGGGCAGATGCGCCCCGCAGCGGTGCTCGGCGGCGGCGGCTACGTTGCCGGTCCGGTCGGCGCGGCCGCTGTCCTGCGGCGCGTCCCGCTGGTTCTAACCGAGGCCGATTCGCATTTCGGGTTGACCAACCGTCTGCTGGCTCCGTTCGCGCGCCGGGTCTGTTTGGCCTTCGCGCTTGAAGGCCGCTCCGGGCAGCGCTACCTCGTCACCGGTAGGCCGATTCCGCCGGTCGCAGGGGACCGCAGCGCAGCACGCTCGCGCTTCGGGGTTGGCGAGGGCGAGCCGGTCGTCGTTGTCGTGGGCGGTTCGCTCGGTGCGCGGTCGATCAACGAGGCGGCGCTCGATGGGCTCGGCTTAGAGCCAGGGTTGAGCGTGATTCACGCTGCCGGAGAACGCGACCTCGCGAGCCTTCAGCAGTGGCCTCGGGGAGCCAACTACCAACTCTTCGGCTACATCGACTCGTTCTCTGAGGCGCTCGCCGCCGCAGACCTAGTTGTCTCCCGCTCGGGCGGCTCGGTCTTTGAGATTGCCGCCGCCGGCCGGCCAGCAATCCTGATTCCTTATCCTCATGCAGCGGCCGATCATCAGGCCGGTAACGCGCGCTGGATGGAGCAGGCCGGCGCGGCGACGATTCTTGCCGACGACCAGCTAAGCGGCGCGCGGCTCCGGCGCGAAGTCGAAGGTTTGCTCGGCGATCGCGAGCGTCTCGCGCGAATGGCGCAGGCATCGGCGTCGATTGCGCGCCCGGACGCCACTGATGCAGTGGCGGCAGAGCTGCGCGGCGCTGGGGCAGAGCGATGAGCGGGGCTGAGGACTGGAGTCGGCGCAGGCTTCACTTTGTTGGCATTGGCGGCGCTGGCATGAGCGGATGGGCGAGCGTCGCGGCAGAACTCGGCGCGGCGGTCAGCGGCAGCGATGCCGACGAGTCGGCGGCCTTGGCAGCCCTGCGCGAGCGCGGAATCGACGCTCGCGCCGGTCACGACGCGGCCAACATCCCCGATGGCGACGAGGTTGAACTGGTCCGCTCGACTGCAGTACCAGATGACAATCCAGAACTGGTGGCGGCGCGTGCGCGCTCGCTTCGGGTGATGGGGCGCGCCGACCTGCTCGCCGAGCTGACGGCGCTGCGCCGCACGATCGCCGTGGCCGGGGCGCACGGGAAGACAACGACGACGAGCATGGTGGCGCAGATCCTTATTCGATGCGGCCTCGATCCTGGCTACCTAATTGGCGGCGAGCTGCGCAGCACCGGGCGCAACGCGGCGTGGGGTAGCGGCGAGTGGTTGGTGATCGAGGCCGACGAGTCCGATCGCTCGATGCTGGCGCTGAACGTTGAGGTCGCCGTCGTGACCAACGTTGAACTCGATCATCACGCCAACTACGGTTCGCTCGCCGAACTGCGGGAGGTCTTCCGCACCTTTCTCAGTGGCGCTCCAGAGGCTGTGATCCCCAATTCCGCTGAGCTGCTGGAGCTCCGCGGCGAGCGTCCAGTCAGCGCCTTCCAAGTTGAGTCACTCGAGCTGCTCCCTGGTGGCTCGCAGTTCCGCTGGCGCGATCAGCAGGTCGAGCTGAATGTTCCTGGTGCCCATAACGCCGCTAATGGTGTCGCGGCGCTCGAGGCGGCGCTGCTGGCCGGTGTCTCGGTGACGGACGGCGCCGCGGCGATCGGAGAGTTCACGGGCGCAGGCCGCCGCTTCGAGCAGATCGGCCGTAGTGAAGCGGGAGCGCTGATCATCGACGATTATGCCCACCATCCGACCGAGGTCGAGGCGACGATCGCGGCCGCACGGACGCTCGGTAGTGATCGCATCATCGCGGTCTTTCAGCCGCATCTGTTCTCACGCACGGAGCGCTTGGCATCTGAGTTTGGACGAGCACTGGCGGCCGCCGACGTCGTCTGCGTCCTCGACGTCTACGGCTCGCGCGAGAGCCAAGACGACTTCCCCGGAGTCAGCGGGCGGATGATCGCCGCTGCAGCGGCCGACGCCGCGGCGGGCCGGGAGGTGTTGTGGATCCCAGATTTCGAGGCCGCGCGGGCGCAGCTCAGTGACCGTTTGCGTCCCGGCGATGCCTGCCTGATTCTTGGTGCCGGCGACGTCCGCTTGCTGGGCGAAGATCTGACCGTTGAGCCGAACAGCAGATAAGGCAGGAGAGCGCCGCTGGCGCCCGAAAAGAGGACCAATGCCTGGATCGTCGACCGCGCTGCCGCGCGCCCCACGTTTTGCTGCGATCGTGCGCTGGAGGCGACCGTCGCTGAAGCTGATCGTTTCGCTGCTGGTAGCGACTGCGGTGCTGCTCGCGGGGTGGGTTTGGCTCCGCGACTCTTCGCTAGTCGCGGTCGAGAGGGTGACCGTCAGCGGTGCCAGCGGGCCTGGCGCCCCCGCCGTTCGGTCGGCATTGACCGGCGCTGCTCAACAGATGACGACCTTGCACGTGGATCGCGGCGCACTGAACGCTGCCGTTGCGCGTTTCCCGCTGGTAGAGAGCATCAGCGCCACGACCAAGTTCCCGCACGGCATCGCGATCATCGTCAACGAGCGCCGCCCGGTCGCTGCGTTGGTCACAACCGGTGGAGCTGTCGCGGTCGCCGACGACGGGGTGCTGTTGACCGGAACTCCAACCAGCGGCCTGCCTGAGATCGCGGTCAGCGGTCTGCTGCGCGCGGGTCGCGTGACCGACCCCACCACAGCCAGCGAGGTTGAGCTGGCGGCGCTGACACCGAAGCGTCTGCGCGGCGAGGTCACGCGGGTGGAAGCTGGGGCAGAAGGGCTGGTGGTGTCGCTCCGTGCTGGCCCGCTGCTGCGCTTCGGCGACGGAGAGCGGCTTGCCGCCAAGTGGATCGCAGCCGAGCGTGTGTTGAAGGATCCTCAATCGTCCGGCGCCGGCTATATCGACCTTTCGATCCCCGAACGGCCAGCTTCAGGAATGCTGACAACGACAGATTCGGCCCTTACTGCGCCTGAATGATCGGAGCCGACTCTCAAGTAGAAGGTAAGGGTTATTTCCCCCTAAACCCTCTACCTGGAGTATAGGCTTTTGAGCTGCAAGAGCTCTTGCTTCTCTAGACTCTCGTTGACAAGGGGCTCGTACGCTGCCACCGTGGCGTTCGTTCAGTGGCAGCAAGTGACGCCGTAACCCATCCACAATAGATCGAGCGTCGGACAGGATCCAATGACTGACTATCAAGCCAGCAGCTACCTCGCAGTGATCAAAGTCGTCGGAGTCGGCGGTGGAGGAACCAATGCCGTCAACCGGATGGTCGACGCCGGGCTTCGCGGTGTCGAGTTCATCGCCACCAACACCGACTCGCAGGCGCTCGGCGCCTGCGACGCCGACATCAAGCTCAACATTGGCCACGAGCTAACTCGCGGCCTTGGCGCTGGCGCTGACCCTCAGGTTGGATTCGGCGCGGCCGCTGAGTCGCGTGACGACATCAAGGAGGCGCTGAAGGGCGCCGACATGGTCTTCGTCACCGCTGGCGAAGGCGGCGGCACCGGCACAGGCGCAGCTCCGGTGATTGCCGAGATCGCCAAGAGCGAGATCGGCGCGCTGACGGTCGGCGTTGTCACGCGTCCGTTCGAATTCGAAGGAGCGCAGCGGATGCGCGCCGCCGACGACGGGATCGCCCGTCTGCGCGAGGTAGTCGACACACTGATCGTGATTCCAAACGAGCGTCTGCTGGCGACGGTCGAGAAGCGCACGACGGTGCTTGAAGCGTTCCGCAAGGCCGACAACGTTCTTCGTCAAGGAGTCCAGGGCATCACCGACCTGATCACGATCCCCGGGCTCATCAACCTCGACTTCGCTGACGTTCGGACCGTGATGGCCGACGCTGGCTCGGCGATGATGGGGATCGGCGCAGCAACCGGCGAGAGCCGCGCCGTCGATGCGGCGAAGGCGGCGATCGAAAGCCCGTTGCTGGAAGACACGATTGAGGGAGCGACCGGCATCCTGCTGAACATCACCGGCGGCGGGGAGCTCGGCCTCTTCGAGGTCAACGACGCCGCCGAGCTTGTTCACTCCGCGGCCGACAAGAACGCCAACATCATCTTCGGCGCTGTGCTAGACGACGCGATGGGCGAAGAGGTGCGTGTGACGGTTATTGCTACCGGCTTCGACCAACCGTCGGTGCGCGGCCGCCCGCGCGCTGCGCGAACGGAGGCAGCCGATCGGCCGCCACGCCGCGACCGCTCGCCGCGCCCGCTGCCATCCGACACGAAGATCAGCGACGACGATCTCGATATTCCAGCGTTCCTGAAATAGCGTTCGGTCGGCAATGGCCGAGGACCGGTATCCAGATCAGCTGCGCTATCACCGTGAACACGGCTGGGCTTTGGTCGCCGACGATCAAGCGACGCTCGGGATTAGCTGGTTTGCTCAGGACGCGCTCGGCGAGGTCGTCTTCTTCGACCCGCCCGCGCTCGGCACGGCAATCATTGCCGGCAGCTCGTACGGCGAGGTCGAGTCGCTGAAGGCGGTCAGCGAGCTGATCGCGCCGCTCAGCGGCGAGGTGACCGCAATCAACCAGGAGGTGGTTGCAGACGCCGGGCTGATCAATGCCGAGCCGTACGGAGAGGGGTGGCTGCTGAAGATTCAGCTCGCCGACCGGGGCGAAGTCGAGCGGCTGCTTGGCGCTGACGCTTACGAGGCGACGCTCTAAGAGGCAGCGCAGCGGCGAAAACGTCCGCTGCGGCGGTAGCCTCGCCCTAGATGCGCATCTTCTCTGGGATCCAACCGACGGGCCGCAAGCACCTCGGCAACTTCATCGGTGCGATCCGCCAGTACGTCGACGGTCAAGCGCGCGCTGTGGAAGCTGACGGCTTGGCGATCTTCTGCATCGTCGATCTGCACGCGGTTACCGTTGCCTATGACCCAGTCGAGCTGCGCGAGCTCACTTATGACACCGCTGCGCTGCTGATCGCCGCCGGCCTTGACCCCGCCCGCTGCATCCTCTTTCGCCAGTCCGACGTGGCCGAGCAGACAGAACTCTGCTGGCTGCTGGCCTCGGTCACCGCTCACGGCGACCTAAACCGGATGCATCAGTTCAAAGAGAAGTCGGAGGTGCAGCGCGAGCTGATCTCGGCAGGACTCTTCTTCTACCCGGTGCTGCAGGCCGCCGACGTGCTCGCCTATCGCTGTGACGAGGTGCCGGTAGGCGAGGATCAGCGCCAGCACATCGAACTGATGCGCGACATCGCAGAACGCTTCAACGCACGCTTTGCCGACTCCAACGAGCTGCTGATTGCCCCGCAACACCGGATCCCAGAAGTCGGCGCGCGGATCATGGACCTACAGGATCCGGATTCCAAGATGTCAACAACCGCAGCCGCTCAGGACGGAACGGTTTATGTGCTCGATCAACCGGAGATGATCCAACGTAAGTTCAACAGAGCGGTCACCGATTCCGATGACCCACCGCGGATCGCAGTTGATCCCCAAAAGCGCGGCGTCAGCAACCTGCTCGAGATCCTTGCAGCATGCGAGGGGGTCACTCCCGAAGAGGCCGCCGCTGAGCTGAGCGGCGCGCGTGGCTATGGCGACCTAAAGGCCGCCGTCAGCGAAGCCGTTATTGAGATGCTGACGCCGGTGCGCGAGCGCTACGAGCTGCTTCGAGGCGACGAAGCGGCCCTAGAGCAGGTTCTGCTCCGCGGCGCCGACCAGGCGCGTGCGATCGCCGCTGTCACGCTCGGCGAAGTCCGTAGCGCGATGGGCGTCGGCCCCGTAACGTGAAGGTGTGAACCGTCGGTTACTGATCCTCGTCGGCGCGGTCGTGCTGCTCGACATGATCTTCTATGCAGCGCTGGCACCGCTCCTTTCAGCCCTCTCAAAGGAGTTCGGATTGAGCAAGGGAGGAGCCGGGCTGCTGGTCGGAATCTACCCGCTCGGGACGTTCCTCGGAGCGATTCCGTCTGGCTGGGCTACGGCCCGCTACGGGCCGCGCCCGACGGTGCTGGTTTCGCTTGCGTTGATGGCCTTGGGGGCGCTTGTCTTCGCCTTCGGTGAGACGATTGAAGTGCTCTATTCGGCACGCTTTCTGATGGGACTTGCTGGAGCGGCGTCATGGACCGCGGGGCTAGCGTGGCTGGCCCAGGCAACGAGCCGTGAGCGGCGCGGCGAGGCGATTGGTTTCGCCGCCGCTGCCGGCGCCATCGGCGCGCAGTTTGGCCCTCTGTTGGGCTCACTCGCGCACCTCGTCGGGCGCGGACCGGCCTTCGCAGCGACGGCGCTCGCGGCGGTCGTGATCGCCGCCGTCGCGGCGCGCACACCAGAGCCGCAGGCCGCCGAAGAGAAGGCGCGCAGATCGCCGCGGGTCCTGCTGCGCAGCAGTCGCTACTTGATCGCCTTGATGATCTTCATCATCCCGTCGATGGCCTTCGGCGTGATCGAAGTGCTCGTGCCGCTGCGGCTCAACGTACTCGGTGCCAGCGCCGAGCTGATCGGCCTGATCTTCTTCCTCGCGGGTACGGTCGAGGCAGTCGTAAGCCCGATTGCTGGCAGACTGAGCGACAAGATCGGTGTTCTGCGAATCGTTCGCGTCGGTCTCTTCCTCGCGGCGGCGCTGTTGCTGTCGCTTTTCTTCCCGACCAGCGTGATTGTGCTCTCGGTTGCGTTGATCCTCTGCTCGGCGGCGATCGGGCTCCTCTGGGCGCCTGCTGGCAAGCTGATCTCGTTGGCCGCCGAGCAGCTACGAGTTGACCAAGGCTGGGCTTTTGCGATCCAGGGCAGCACCTGGTCGCTGGCGTTCGCCGTCGGCGCAACTCTCGGCGGCACGCTGGCGGGGCTGGGCGGCGATCTTCTGGCCTACGGCGCAGCGACAACGCTCTGTGCCGCTGTCGGGATTGTGATGTTGGGACGCCGACCGGCGGCCGCTGTACGTTTTGAGCCGTGATCGCTGCCGAGATTGAGCTCGACCTTGAGCTTTTCACGGGCCCATTTGACCTGCTTCTGACGCTGGTGCTGCGCGACGAGGTTGAGCTGCTCGATCTCGATCTTGCCGAAATAGTGATCTCCTACATCGATCTTCTAGAAGACCGTGGCGAGCTTGATCTCGAGATGGCGACGGAGTTCATAGTCCTGATCGCGGCGCTGCTGGAGCTGAAATCGAGGCTGATGCTGTCGGCCGGAGAGGTTGACGAGTTCGGCGACCTCGAGCCGGGCGAGGCGGCCGAGGAGCTGCTGGCGCGGATGCTTGATGCGCGCCGCTACCGCGACGCAGCCGATTACCTCGACGAGCTATTTGAGCGCCAGCTCGGCTACCACTACCGCCAAGCACCGCTACCGAGCTTCGTAAAGCAGGTCACGCTCGAGAACGCTGAGAAGGTTTATGCCGCAAGCCAGCTAGGCGAGGCGATCGGCGGGTTGCTGCGGACGCCGCCAAAGATCTCGCTCGCCCATCTACGGTTTTCCACGGTCACCGTTCCCGCGCGGCTTGCCCATCTGCGCAAGATGCTGCTGCGCGGCTCGTGCTCGTTCGACGAGGCAGTCGCCGGCGCCGACCGGATGACCGTCGCGATCACGCTCTTCGCGTTGCTGGAGCTTTACAAGCAGGGCGAAGCGACGTGGGAGCAGCGAACACCGTTCGCACCGATCACGATCGCCGCCGTAGAGCAGGCGCAGCGCCCATACCTAGTCCAAGGAGCCGCATGAACGAGCGGGCGAAGGCGATCGAAGCGCTGCTCTTCGTCAGTCCGCATCCGGTCAGCGAGGATGCCCTCGCTGAGGCGATCGGCTGCGAGCTGGATCAGATCAGCGCCGGCCTCGAGGAGCTGGCTCTGGCGTGGGCCGAAGGCGAACGCGGGCTGGTGCTGAAGCAGGTTGCAGGCGGCTACACGCTCGCTGCGGCAGCCGAGAACGATGAAGCGGCGAGGCGCCTTTTGTCAAAGCCACGTACGCCGCCACTGACGCCCGCCCAGGCCGAGACGCTGGCGATCGTCGCCTACCTGCAGCCGGTGTCGCGGCCCGAGATCACAAGGATCCGTGGCGTCAGCGCCGACTCCGCCAGCGGCACGCTGCTTGAACGCGGCCTGATTGAGGAGTCCGGGCGATCACAGTTCGGGGCGATCTGCTTCCGCACGACCGAGCTCTTTCTGCGGCTCTTCGGTCTCAGCTCGATCGGTGATCTGCCGTCGATCTCAGAGTGGGACCCAAGCCCCGAGGAGCAGTCCGATCTTCGCGAGCGCCTGATGGCGGCAGGTGGAGCAAGGCTTGGCGAAGCCGCCACCGCCGACCCCGGAGAATCAGAGCAGGAGCCGCTGCCGCAGATCGGCGCTGAGGCCGACGAGGGCGAGAGCGCTGAGGCCGACGAGGGCGCAGAGGCTGAGGCGGCTCAAGAGCCGGACGGCGATCAGCCGGCCAACGCGTTCGCGGCCAACTGACCGCAGGCGGCGGCGATGTCTTGGCCGCGCGTCAGCCGCACCGTAGCGCTGATGCCGTGCTCTTCGAGCGTGCTTTGGAAGGCGTCGATCGCGGCCCTTGAGGATCCCTCGTAGGGCGAAGCGGTCGGGTTGTAGGGGATCAGGTTGATCTTGTAGCGCTTGGGGTCAAGCAGCGCGGCCAGTTCGACCGCCTGCTCGTAGCGATCATTGACGCCAGCAAGCATCACGTACTCGATAAAGGTCATCCGTCGGCGCGCCTCGTAATGACGGTCGCAGGCGGCGAGCAGCTCGGCGATCGGGTAGCGGTCGTTGACAGCCATGATCTGGCTGCGAAGTGCGTCGTTAGGCGCGTGCAGCGACAGCGCCAATCGAATCGGACGTGGCTGCGCGGCGAGGGCGTCGATTCCCGGCGCCCAGCCGACCGTCGAGATCGCGGTTCGGCGGCTCGTGATCCCAAGGTCGGGCAGCAGCTCGCAGGCAGCAAGCACGTTGTCGAGGTTCATCATCGGCTCGCCCATCCCCATGAAGACGCAGTGGTTGAGATCGCCGATGCGGCGGAAGTGGAGCGCTTGGTCGACGATCTCGGCGCTCGTCAGGTTGCGCCCAAACTTCATCGTTCCGGTCGCGCAGAAGGTGCAGCTCAACGGGCAACCGGACTGCGACGAGAGGCAGAGTGAGCGGCGCCCGTCGCGGTAGCTCATCAGCACCGCTTCAACCGGGCGACCGTCGGCGGTGCTGAAGAGCACCTTCATTGTCCCATCCTTCGATACCGCTTCGTTCTCCACCTTCAGTGTCGAGAAAGGAACCTCGGCGTCGAGCTTCGCGCGCAGCGGCGCAGGCAGGTCGCTCATCGCATCCCAGCCAGCCGCGCCGCGCGCCTGCCAAGCCCAAGCTTGCTCAAAACGGTAACCGGGCTCACCGGCCTCGCTCAGCGTCGCGCGTAGAAGTTCAAGATCCATGCCCCCTATCGTGGCAGCCACGACGATGAGACTCGGCAAGTACCTAGCCCACGCAGGGATCGCCTCGCGCCGCGGCAGCGAGGCGCTGGTCGCCGATGGCCGGATTAGCGTCGACGGTCAGGTCGTCCTTGACCCGGCTCTAGACGTCGATTCACGCAACAAGATCCTCTTCGACGGTGAGCGCGTCGGCAGTGGGCCGCAGCTGCGCGTGGTCTACGCGCTGAACAAGCCGCCGGGTGTCGTCTCGACGGCCGCCGACACCCACGGCAGGCCCACCGTCGTTGAGATGGTCCGCAGCGGCGCCGCCAGCTCGCGCCGGCTCTACCCGGTTGGTCGGCTCGACGTGGATTCAACAGGGCTGATCTTGCTGACCGACGACGGCGACCTAGCCCATCGGCTGACGCACCCGAGCTTCGAGGTGGCGAAGCGTTACGTCGCGCGCGTCGCCGGTGGGGCGTTGAGCGAGAGGGCGCTCCAGGCGCTGCGCGACGGAATCGTCCTCGAGGACGGCAAGACCGCGCCGGCGAAGGTTCGGCAGATCACCGCCGGCCAGATCGAACTGACGATTTACGAGGGCCGCAAGCGACAGGTGCGTCGGATGTGCGAAGCGGTCGGTCACCCTGTCCGTGAGCTCAGGCGGATCGCGTTTGGATCGCTTGAGCTTGGCTCGTTGGCTCTGGGAAGCTCACGGCGGCTCAGCTTGGCCGAGATCGAATCGTTGCTCGAACCCACCGATCAGGGCTGAGTGGCATGATTGGGCTGCGATGAACGTTTATGGATTGCGCGGCGCAATAACAGTCGACAGTAACGAACGCGAAGCGATTCTCAGCGCAACCGGCGAGCTGCTCGGAGCGCTGATCGAACGCAACGGCCTAGCGCAGGCCGACATCATCAGCTGCATCCTCTCGATGACCGATGACCTGAATGCCGAGTTCCCTGCTGTCGCTGCACGCGCAATGGGGCTAGATCAGGTGCCACTCCTTTGCGTCCGCGAAATTGATGTCCCGGGTGCGATGGAGCGGGTGATCCGGGCGCTCGTTCACTACCGGGCGGCCGAGGGGCATCAAGCACAGCACGTCTACCTGCGCGGCGCAGAGAGCCTCCGTAGCGACATCAGTGGCGCGCAGTAACGCAAAAGCGACAGCCCAATCGCATTGAGCCCCAAGCGCGGCCGCTAAAGTTGTCGCGATGCTAGTCGTGATGACCCTCGGGGCCACAGAAGAACAGATTGAGGCCGTTATTGACCGGATTGAGTCGGTTGGCGCCACCGCGCACCAAAGCCGCGGCGCCGAGCTGACTTTGATCGGCGCGATCGGCGA
>CAMDBT010000025.1 GCA_945889475.1 Bifidobacterium breve | reverse complement strand
ATTGAGCACCGTTTCGTCAAGGTGACGAACGACACGCGCGTCGCCAGCCTCGTCAGCGAACTTGGCGGCGGCCATGACCTGAACCTTGTTTTCGTCCGCACCAAGCGCGGCGCCGACCGCCTCGTCAAGCGGCTCGCCGGTGAGAACGTTCAGGCCGCAGCGATGCACGGCAACAAGAGTCAGCGCCAGCGCGAGCGCGCACTGGCCGATTTCGAGAAAGGCAAGGTAACGACGCTGGTCGCGACAGATGTCGCCGCTCGCGGCATTCACGTTGACAGCATCTCGAAGGTGATCAACTTCGATCCACCCGGCCAGAGCGAGGATTACGTTCACCGCACCGGGCGCACCGGGCGCGCGGGCGAACGCGGAGTAGCCGTGACCTTCGTCTCGCAAGATCAGCTTGGCGAGATGAAGAAGATGACGCGCCAACTGAAGCTCAGCGATGAGCTTCAGCGCGCCGTCGGCGAGAGCCCGCACCAGGGCCACCGCAACGGCAAGCCGAACAGCGGGCGCCCGTCGAACAAGAGGCGCAGTGGTGGTGGCGGTGGTGGTGGCGGTCGCAGCAGCGGCCCGCGCACCGTCGCCAGTGCCGGTTCGCGCTAGTGCAACTCCTCCGTACCTACGCGACCGGTGGTACTGATGTCGCCGGAGGCACTTCTATTGGGCTTGGCGGTTTTCTCGTGCTACCGGACCGCCAATGCCGAGAAACAATTCAGCCGCCAGGCCCCGAGGTTTGAAAGAGACCCCACGGCGGATTGGCATTAACGATTCGCCCTGGCTTGCAAGTCGCCGTAAACGAAGCAAACCTGTTGCCCGGCTTCTTGGCAGTGACCTTATAGACGCCCGCTGGAACTGACTTCCAAAGCACGCCGCCATCTTTGGACGACATCAGCTGCCCTGGGTCCGGTATCACGTCTTCGTTGAAGTAGGTGGGGCCAGGCAGCATCGGGAAGGTCCTTGCCGTTGCGCCGGCAATGCCGTGCGCGCCGTAGCCAGTAAAACCCTCGAACTTAAGATTGCGGACGTTCTTCGTTGAGAAGGTCGAGACGATTACGCACTGCGCCGGCTGGCCCGTCGCGCTGACCGGCACGCCGAGCAGGAACCCGAGCGCCCTAGCGATGTCCACCCTCGGTGTTTGAAAGTTGACGTTCGCGAGGTCCTTTCCGGCCATCGTGAACGTCTGAAGATGAACACGGCTGAAGCCCTTCATAGTTATGTAGGGCGTAATCCTTGCCTTCGCCGGAACAAGCAGATCGAAGGAACCGTTGGCTCGCGGCGTCGCTTTCAGCTTTGGAAACTCAACTACGCGAATCGAGGCGCCAGCAAGACGCGCCTTGACGTTGTTGAACTCGTACGCGGTGCCACGAATGTGGACTCGCGCGGCGCCCAACGCAGTGGCGGGCACCAAGACGGCGACGAACAACGACAGTGTTGAAAGTCGCGCGAGGGCTCGATTGATCGAGAAGTTCACGGTTTGCTGATCCTAACCGGATCATTATCTTGCGGCCTCAGCCGCGGTCGCCCCAGCGCGAGCGTCACCGCCCGTTAGACGACGAGGCCAACGAATAGCCGACTGCAAAAGTATGTAAGAACATTGCTGCCGCATCGTCACCGGCGCCGTGAACGTCCGTCGCAGCCGGTCGCTGGTGACCCAGCGCAGCTTCAAGCGCTTCGTTCAGTCCCTGCTGGCAGCGACACCAACTGCGACGACCAGCGAACAGGCGACGACCGCGCCGATGCCAGTCAGCAGCGCGCTGCCGCTGTCCTTCATCAGGTGGATCACGCCGGCAACGATGCCGAGAGGAACCACCACCGAGAGGCCTAGTAGAAGCGTGCGGATGATGGTGCGGCGGTCATGCCCTCTGTCTTCGCTTCGGTCAGCTTTGATGATCGCATCCTCTGCGGAGTCTGCATCGCCGCCGTAAAACGCAAGCGCGCGATTGCCCAATTCGCGCGCATGACTCTCGCAGCCCCAGGCCATCAAGATCATGAAGGTCACTGGGAAGACCCATGTTGATACCCAGATCACGGTCACGATCACTAGGCCCGCGGTCGCCTTTAGTCGCGCCTTGGCGCCGCGGGCGCGCTCACCGCTAGGCGCCGACAGGAAGCCGCCGAAGATCATTAGAGCGTAGATCGCGCTGACCCAAACCTTCAGCGGGCGGCGCGCCTCGGGCTTGCCCGGCATTGGAGTGTCGCGCACCTTTTCTAGCTCCGCGAGCGCCACCTCGACGCTCGGATGGACACCGCGCAGCACGAGCGTCTCGGCCGACGTAGTCAGCTCGCTCGGATCGCGCCCGTAGAGCGCGGCGGTGCGTAGCACCATCCGCCCCTCCTGCCAGAGGTAGGCCATGTAAGCGGGAACGAAGGCGATCAGGAACGGCGTGCCCGCGATTGCACCGTCGACGCGGGCGACGTGGGCGCTCTTCGTCCGCAGCTGCTCCGCTAGCTGCGCCCTAGGCGCGCCAGGGTGCTCGGCGCGGACCCTGTCGGCCCACTGCTGCGACGGCTCGGCGAGGTTGCCGGCGCCATAGAGCGTTATCCGTTCGGCCACGTGAACCGGATCCCGGTAGGCGATCGCCCAGAGCAATTTCCCTCGCGAGAGCGCTGCGCGAATTCGTCCGCGACTTGATTTGGAGTTGTCCACTAATCGGGGCGAGAGGATTTGAACCTCCGACCTCACCGACCCGAACGGTGCGCGCTACCAGGCTGCGCCACGCCCCGAAGTGGCTTCATTATGGCAGGACTGGAGCGCTCGACTAGCTGCCGCTGGCCAGCGCCGTGTAGACGCGAACCGAGAGGCCGGTGATCAATGTCTGCAGCGCAACCGACTCGTCGACCTTCTCCTCCTCTGCCCAGCGAACAAGCCCGTCGCGCTCGATCTCAACGCTCTGCTTCAGCACATCATCAACGAGGTCGGGGTGCGCATCGCAGAAGTAGGCGCCGATTGAGTAGAGCTGTGAATCGCTCAGCGAATCGATCAGTTGATCCTTGGCCACGGCTCGCACTCTACCCTGCTGGGATGGCCGACTTGGAAGAGATCGTGAACTTCTGCGACGCACTGCTTGACGCGCAGGCGTTTGAGGACTACTGCCCGAACGGCCTCCAGGTGCCTGGCCGCGATCAAGTAGCGGTGCTCGTCAGCGGCGTATCGGCCAGCCTTGAGCTGTTCGAACGCGCCGGCGAGTTAGATGCCGACCTAATCCTCGCCCACCACGGCTTGATCTGGGGCCGCAGCCCGACCGCAATTGACCGCGCCGCCAAGCGCCGCCTCGAGCTGCTCTTCAACCGCGACTGCTCGCTGCTGGCCTACCACCTGCCGCTCGACGGCCACGCCGAAATTGGCAACAACGCGCTAATCGCGGCCGCGATCGGCTGCGAAACCCACCAGCCGTTCGGCCAGTTCGGCGCGACGACGATCGGCGTCGCCGGTTTCTTTGGCGGCGACGGCGTCAACATCGCTGAGCTCACTGCGCGCACAGCAGCAGCCTGCGGCGGCCGCGAACCGCTGGTCTTCGACACCGGCCCGCAGCGGGTCACGAGCGTCGCAATAGTCTCCGGCGCCGGCTCCCCCTACCTTGACGAAGCGATCGCTGCGGGCTTCGATGCGTTCATCACCGGCGAGCCGGCCGAGCGCGTGATGAATCAGTCACGCGAAGGCGGGATCCACTTCATTGCCGCCGGCCACTACGCGACCGAAACCCTCGGCGTACAAAGGCTGGGCGAGCTGATCGCAGAGCGCTTCGACGTACAGCACCAGTTCGTTGACCTGCCGAACCCAATCTGATTCACAGACGAGGACACAAAGCGCGCAATTTGCGTAATATCAGCGACGTCGTTTCCAATTATCAGGAGAGCGCGCCATGGAAGCCAGCACCACGCCATCAACAGGGTCCAAGACAATCGCCGACATGCTGCCGATCGCGGCGACAATGTACGCCGATCGCCCAGCCGTTCGCCACAAGGTTGGCGACGAGTGGCTAGACGTCAGCTTCGGCGAAGTTGGTGAGATCGTCTCCGAGATCGGGCGCGGCCTGATCGACCTCGGCCTCGAGCCAGGCGAGCGCGTCTCAATCCTCTGCGGCACGCGCCCCGAGTGGGTCTATAGCTCGTTCGCGATCAGCGCCGCCGGCGGCGTCGTAGTGCCGATCTACCCGACCAACTCCCCGAAGGAGTGCGAGTGGGTTGCAGGCAACTCTGAGTCGACGGTCATCGTCGTCGAAGATGCTGAGCAGTACGCGAAGATCGCCGAGGTTCGTGGTCAGCTGCCGCAGCTGAAGACGATCATCGCGATCGAGCAAGGTGACGGCACTGGCGATGCGATCTCGCTCGACGAGATCCGTGAGCGCGGCCGCGCCCGAGATAAGCAGGAGCTAGTCGACCGTTACGAGGCCGTCTCGCCTGACGACCCTTACACCTTCATCTACACCTCGGGCACGACCGGCCCACCGAAGGGCTGCGTTCTCTCTCAGGCCAACTACCGCGCCGTGCTCGACATGACCAACGAGCGGGGCCTCTTCGGCGAAGGTGACGACGTCGTCTACCTCTTCTTGCCGCTGGCGCACGCTTTCGCGATCCTCGTAGCGCTAGGAGCAGCCGACACCGGCACGGCGATCGCCTACTGGACCGGCGACGCAACCAAGATCATTGCCGACATCGGCGAGGTGAAGCCGACCTTCCTGCCCTCGGTACCGCGGATTTTCGAGAAGCTTTACACGATGGTCGCTGGCAACGTTGACCCTGAGATGCTCGCCAAGGCGACCGAGGTTGGCGTGCAGGTCCGCGACCTTCAGATCACCGGGCAGCCGGTGCCAGAAGAGCTACAGGCAGCCTTCGATCAGTTTGACGAGAAGCTCTTCGTGAACGTCCGTGCCGCCTTCGGCGGCCACGTCCGCGAGGCTATCACCGGCGCCGCACCGATCGCCCACCAGATCCTCGCGTTCTTCTACGCAGCCGGCGTACCGGTTATGGAGGGCTATGGGATGACCGAGACCGCGACCGTAGCAACCACGTCGTCACCTGAAGCGCATCGCTTTGGATCGGTCGGCCGCGCCCTGCCGGGGGTTGAAATCAAGATCGCCGAAGAGGACAGCGAGATTCTGCTCAAGGGCGCCAACATCTTCGGCGGCTACTGGAAGAACGACGACGCCAGCTTCGGCGCCGTAGTTGACGGCTGGCTCCACACGGGCGACGTCGGCAAAGTTGATCAGGACGGCTTCCTCTTCATCACCGGCCGCAAGAAGGACATCATCATCACCGCTGGCGGCAAGAACCTGACACCCGCCAACCTTGAGAACGACATGAAGCAGACGCGCTTCGTCAGCCAGGCCGTAATGCACGGCGACCGGCGCCCCTACCCGGTGATGCTGATCACGCTCGATGAGGAGC
This sequence comes from Bifidobacterium breve, assembly GCA_945889475.1. Taxonomy (GTDB): domain Bacteria; phylum Actinomycetota; class Thermoleophilia; order Solirubrobacterales; family Solirubrobacteraceae; genus F1-60-MAGs163. The sequence continues at coordinate 19,525 of CAMDBT010000025.1, read as the reverse complement.
AGATCGTCCCCTGGGCCGCCGAGCAAGGGATCGAAGACGCTTCGATTGCCTCGCTAGCGACCAACCCCCAGGTGATCGAGATCATCCAAGGCGAGCTCGACCGCGCGAACGCGCACTACGCGCAGGTCGAACAGGTCAAGAAGTTCTTCATCCTTGAGCACGACTTGACGCAGGAAACCGGCGAGCTGACGCCGACGATGAAGGTCAAGCGCAACGTCGTTGAAGAGAAGTACGGCGACCGCTTCGACGCTCTCTACGAGGGCTAGCAAGCCTGAGCGCAACGCTCGCGCGGCGCGCGTCGTACCCTTATAGCCATGCGTAGCGACCCGAGCGATACCGGCGGCCTGTTCGTCGGTCGCCGCCCCGGCACGCGGCCGATCCACTACCGCGGCGAGCCTGTTCTTGGCGACCCGCGCCAGCGGCGCCGTGACGCGCTGCTTGGCCACTGCGTGCTGGCGCTGATCGTGCTGATCAACCTCACCTTCTGGGGCCCGGTTGAAGCTGGGTGGCTTTGGATTGTTTCGCACATCCCGGTGCTCGTTGACCACATCTTCTTCGCCACCGTCGTGGCCTTGATTGGGATACTGCTGACGCTGGTTGGGGGGCTGATCGTCTGCAAGCAGCTCGACGCCGCTTGGATCCTGATCCGGCGCGCCTCAGGCGTTGACCAACGCGAAGGAGTGATCGGACGCGTCTTTGCCTACACGGCGATGATCGGCGTGACGCTGTTCGGTCTTTGGCTCGTTTTTGGTGGCGGGCTGGCGAGCACCGGCACCGCGCCCGGCGCGCCGTAATGGGCCTGCTTGACCACTACAGGCAGTTTGAAGAGATGGATCCGAAGGAGGTCAGCGCGCAGCTCAAGCGCGAAGCCGACGAGCGCCGCCGTAAGGCACTCTCAACGGTCGACACACTCGACCTGTCGGCGACGACCTGGCCGGAGTACCCACCGTCGTCTGTGGTTGGCGCGATCACCTACATGGCCCAGCGTGGGCTACACACCTACATGGAGCCAGCCGGCGAGCTGCGCGAAGAGATTGCGCACCGCCACGGCGTCGCCGCTGAGCGAATCGTGCTCGGCGATGGCGCCTCGCAGCTACTGGTCGCCGCAACCCAAAACCTGATTCGCTCCGACGATCAGCTGGTCACGCCGTGGCCCTCCTACCAGCTCTATCCGCTGATGGCGCGCGAGGCTGGCGGCGAGGTCGTCACCGCCAAAGGGCACTCGGCGAAAGCGATTCTGAACGCGGTCACGAAAAAGACTCGTATTGTGGCGCTCTGTAACCCCAACGACCCGAGTGGCGAGCTGATCGGCGTCGACGAGCTTGCGGCCCTGCTCGAGGCGCTACCGGACCGCGTTGCAGTATTGCTAGACGAGGCGCTGCGTGACTTCGTGACCGCAGAGCCGCTCGACGCCACCGTCGGGCTCTGCGAGCGCCACCCGCGACTGCTGATCTTCCGCAGCTTTTCGAAGGCATGGGGCCTCGCCGGGCTGCGCTGCGGTTACGTAATTGGCGGCCCAGGCAGCGAGACACTACTGAGCACGATCGGGCCGCCGCTCGGGATTGGCGAGCTGACACAGGCCGGAGTGCTCGAAGCCCTGCGCCACGCCAGCGGCGTGATCGCGGAGCGCACAGCGACCGTCGCCGAGCAGCGGCTGCGGCTGCGCAGCGAGCTAGCGGCGCTGCCGCTGGAGCTTGGCCCGCCGAGCGAAGCGAACCTGCTTTGGCTCGCGGCCGAAGCAGTGGACGGCGCCGAGCTGGCCGGACGGCTTGCGCAGTCCGGCGTGATCGTCCGCGCCGGCGGCACACTCGGCGACCCGCAACGGATCCGTGTGGCGATCCAAGACAACGCCGCTAGCGACCGCCTGCTGCGCGCGCTGAGCGTCGCGCTCTAGCGACGGCTCGCTGCGCGGCGCGGCGCTAGCTCCGCGGCAGGCTGCAGCGGGATCTCATCGATCGGTTCGTCGGCCGACTGGCGTAGCAGCGTGCTCGTCGTCTGTTCAAGGATGCGCCGCCAGGCGCGCGTCTTCTCTTGCTCGCGCGTGACGTGCCGCACAACCTTCTTCACGCGCGTGGCGGAGATCTCGATCCCGTGCCGGCCGAAGATCTCCTTGTACTCCTCGTAATGCTCAGCCAGCTTGACTGTCACCGACTGAAAGCCATGACGGGCAATCTCGATCCGCTTGCTGAAATCCATGATCGAGGTCTGGAACATCAGCATGTCGTCGACTTCAGGCTCGATCAAGACGATGTCGACATCAGGGTACTTCTGCTCCCATTGGGCGACCATCTCGTGCAGCCGCTGATAGGCCAGCAGCTTGAAGGTCTGGTAACCGATCTGGGCTATCCCCATCTCGCTGACGTGACTGGCGCGCTCTCCCAGCCCGTGGTGCAGCTCTGCCTCCTGACCAATGATCAGCGGCACAACCGGGTTGACGACGACGATCATCGTCGCCCCGGCGGCAACCGCGATGTCAACGTTGGTGGTCGAGATGATCCCGCCGTCAACTAGTTCGCGGCCCTTCACCTTGACCGGCTTGAAGACCATCGGCAGCGCAGCGGAGGCGCTGACGGCGCGAGAGATCGGCACATCGTTCCAGCCCTCCTCGCCGAAGACGATCCGCTCGCACGTATCAAGGTCGGTCGCAGTCAGGTAGAGCTCGCAGCCAAGCGCGCGGATGTCATCTGTGCGTTCGGGGTCGCTCAGCACCTGCCTTAGGTACTTCTCCATTCCGGCGCCGCTGTAGATGCCGGATGGGAGATCCTCACTCAGGCCCAGCAGCAGGTCCATTGCCGACACGTTGCGCCAGTGCGGCGCGAGCTCACGCGCCAGTCGCGCCATGCGGAGCGGCAGCAACGCGCCGGTGCGGGCGTATCCGAGCAGGTTCGGGCGCAGCATTGTGCCGAGGCTGATGTCGCGAAACGAGCCCGATTGCTGACCGTCGACAACACGCATCATCTCCTCCGGCGTAACGCCGTTGGCCGCCAGCGCTGCGACGAACGCCCCCGCGCTTGTGCCGACGTAGATATCAAACTCGTTGACGCTGCGGTTAACGGCCAGGAGATCGAGCGCGCGCAGCGCGCCGATCTCATAAACCGCGCCGGTCATGCCTCCCCCACCTAGGACGAGCGCCGTCTTCTCAGGCCGCTTCTTGCTGCCCCCACGGGGGCGCTTGCGGTTGGCGCTGGAGAGCTTGACGACATCTGCCATTGGCTTGCATTCTAGGGATTACACGGTGCTCAAGGGCGGTCGATTCTCGGCGCGACCGGCGCAGGCGCTCCTACGCTGCCGCTAGGGTTCGGCAGGTGAGCTGGATCAAGCGCACCGCACGGTGCTGCGCGGCCGTTGCTGCGTTCGCCCTCCTCGTCCCGGCCACCCCAGCGCTGGCGCTGACGAAGGCTGCGGTTCAAGAGCGAATTGGCGCGGCGTTGCTGCAATCTGGCTCGAGCAGCGGTGCGCTGGTCACAGATCTAACGACGAAGGAGCTGCTCTACGCCGCCCGAGCCGACTTGGCTCGGGTGCCAGCCTCAGTCGAAAAGCTCTACACCACAGCTACCGCTCTGGGTCGGTTTGGGCCGCTGGCCCGCCTAAGCACCGAACTAGTTATCAGCGGAACGATTGACGACAATGGGGTGCTCGCCGGGAACGTGATCCTGCGCGGCGGCGGCGATCCAACCTTCAGTAATACGGACATCAAGACGTTCGGACACGCGGTGAAGAAAGCAGGGATTGAAAGGATCTCGGGCGGCGTCGTCGGTGACGAATCGCTCTTCGACAAGCGCCGTGGCGGGCCGGCAAGCGGCTGGCGCATCGACGGCTACATAGGCGGCTCGCTCGGCGCGCTAGTACTGAACCGCGGGGCCGGCGACCACCGTGCGCCTGGCCTAGCGGCGGCGCGCGCGCTGCAGACGGAGCTGACCAGCCTGAAGATCCCCAGCGGCGTGCCTGCCCGAACCGGGCCGACGCCGAGAGCTCCGAAGCGAGTCTTACTGCTGTATTCACCGCCGATCCGCGACCTGATCGCGCTGACGAACATCCCGTCCGACAACTTCCTCGCCGAGATGCTGATCAAGAACCTCGGCGCTCGCTTCGGTGGCGCAGGAACCACGCGAGCCGGCGCCGGCGTGATGCGCTCCTTCCTCAAGCGCTTCGGCGTTACGCCGCAGATCAGCGACGGCTCCGGCCTTTCACGTGCGAACCGAACTTCGCCGCGTCAGGTTGTCAAGCTGCTGACTGAAATGCACAACGGCTCCCAGCGCGCGGCGTTTGAGGACTCGCTCGCCGTCGCGGGCCGCAGCGGCACGCTCGCCGGCAGGATGCGCGGCAGCGCCGCCGAAGGTGCCTGCCGTGGAAAGACTGGAACGCTGAGCGACGTGAGTAGTTTGTCCGGCCTCTGCCTGACCAAGAATCGCCACGTCGTCGTCTTCTCGATCTTGATGAACGAAGTCTCTCCGAGCCGCGCTCGGAGCTTGCAGGACAGCGCCGTTAGGGCAATCGCCAACTACGGCGGATAATTCAGCCCTCGCCGAGAAGTGCCAGTAGCGCCGTCTCGTCGAGCACAGCCACCGCGAGCCGTTCGGCCTTCTCTAGCTTCGAGCCGGCTGCCTCACCGGCGACAAGGTAATCGGTCTTCTTCGACACCGAGCTCGTAACGCGGCCTCCGGCGGCGAGAATCTTCTCGCTTGCCTGCTCGCGGGTGAGCGTCGGCAGCGTGCCAGTCAGCACGAAGCTCTTATCGGCCAATGGCCCCTCTCCCGGAGGCGGCCCGTCCTGCTCGAACTGCAGCCCTGCCGCGCGGAGCCGGCCTACCAGCCTGCGCATCTGCGCGTCGGCGAGTTGAGCTGTGATCAATTCGCCAACGATCGGGCCAACGCCTGGTGTCTGCGAGATCTCGTCAACGTCGGCTGCAAGCAGCGCGTCGATCGTACGCAGTCGCTGCGCGAGGCTTCGTCCTGTTACCTCGCCGACGCCCTCGATCCCAAGAGCGAACAGCACACTGGCGAACGGTCGCTGCTTCGAAGCCTCCAGCGAGGCAATGATTCCCTGCGCCGAGAGCTCGCCCATCCCTTCAAGCGCGGCGAGCTGCGTAACGGTCAATGAATAGAGATCGGCGGCGTTCTCGATCAGTCCTTTCTGGAGCAGCATCACGACGAGTTTCTCGCCGAGTCCGTCAACGTCCATCGCCCCGCGCGAGACGAAGTGCGTCAGCAGCGCCTCTCGCCTTCCCTCGCAGTCGCGGTTTGGGCACTTCGTGAAGACTGAATTCTCCGGCTTGACCGTCGCCGCCGAGCAGACCGGGCACTTTTTCGGCGCGCCGACCGGCCTGCTGCGGCCTTTTCGCTCGGCGGCGTGCGGCGCCGGCGAGACGACCTGCGGGATCACGTCTCCGGCGCGCAAGATGATTACCTCATCGCCAGGGCGAAGATCCTTGCGGCTCATGTCCTCCTCGTTGTGCAGCGTGGCGTACTGGACCACCACACCGCCGACTTCTACCGGCTCAAGGACGGCGAACGGGTGTAGGTCGCCGAACTTGCCGACGCTCCACTCGATTGCCTTGAGCTGCGTCAGCTTGGTCGTCGGCGGGAACTTCCAGGCGACCGCCCAGCGCGGATCGCGGCCAACTACGCCAAGCCGCCGCTGCTGCTCGGCGTCATCGACCTTAATCACGACGCCGTCGATCTCAAAGCTGATCGAACCGCGGCGCTGCTGCCACTCAAGGCAGCGGTCAATTGCCTCTTGCTCACTTCCCAGCAGCTCGATCTCGCTGTTGACCGGGAAACCTCGCTGGCGCAGCCACTCCAGTGTCTCCCACTGCGAGCTGAAGCTGACCCCCTCACAGGCGCCAACGCCGTAAGCCCAGAGCGAGAGCGGCCGCTCGGCGGCAAGCCGCGGATCGAGTTGGCGCAGCGTCCCCGCGGCCGCGTTGCGCGGATTCATGAACGTCGGTTTGCCGTCGCTGGCGCGGCGCTCGTTGAGCTTCTGGAAGTCCTCCAGCGACATGTAGACCTCGCCGCGGACCTCGATCATCGCTGGCGCATCATCGATGCTGAGCGGCACGGTCCCAATCGTGCGCAGGTTGTGGGTTACATCTTCGCCGACTTCGCCGTTACCGCGGGTAGCGCCGCGCTCCAGCAGGCCGTTTCGATAGACGATCGAGATCGCCAAACCGTCGACCTTCGGTTCGCAGACGTATTGAAAGGCAGCGTTCTCGATCCCTTCACGCGCAAGGTGGTTGCGCATCCTCAGCACCCAACCATCGAATTCCTCGGCGCTCCGCGCGTTGGCGAGCGAGAACATCGCCTGCGGGTGCGTCACCTTCTCGAGCGCGCTGACAGGCTCGGCGCCGATCCGCTGCGTTGGCGAGTCCGCCGTTACCAGCTCCGGGTGCTGGCGCTCGATCTCACGCAGCTCGTCCAGCAGCGCGTCGTACTGATCGTCGCCGATCGAGGGATCGTCCTGAAGGTAGTAGCGCTCATTGTGTTCGCGCAGCTCGGCGCGAAGTTGCTCGGCGCGCTTGGCGGCGGCGCTCACTGCGATTCTGGAGCGGCTACTTCCAGCAGCTGGCTCAGGTCGCGGGCGGAGAGCGCGTCAATGCCGGGCTCATGGGTCAGATCGAAGTGCAGCGGCGTGACGGAGATCCGGCCAGCGGCCAACGCAGCAAGGTCTGCTCCGGGCTCATCCTTGTAACCGTGGTCCTCGCCGTAGATCGAGAAGCGGCGACGGCCCTCCTTGCCCTGCTCTTGCAGCTTCAGTTCGTCGCGGTAGATCCGCTTCCCAAGCCGCGTCACTTCAACGCCGGTCGGGCTGTCGCCTGGCACGTTGATGTTGATCAGTGTCCCCTCTGGCAGCGGCGCGTCGCCAAGGTGGCGAGTCAGCCGCGCGACGAACTCCGCGCCAGCATCGAACTGGAAGTGGCGGCCCCAGCGAAAATCCATCTCGCGACTGGTTGACTGCTGCGAGACGGCGATCGCTGGAATGCCCAGCAGAACGCCCTCGAACGCGGCAGCGACAGTCCCCGAGTAGGTCACGTCGTCGCCGAGGTTGGCGCCGTGGTTGATGCCGGAGACGATCATCTCGGGGTAGAACCCTTCAACCAGCCCGAGCGTCGCAAAGCGCACACAATCGACCGGCGTACCTTCGGTCGCGTAGCCAACGCTCCCGTCATCGAACCGGATCTCTTCGATCCAAAGCGGTTTGTGAGTGGTGATCTTGCGCGCGAAGGCCGAACGGTTGCCGTCCGGTGCGATCGTCACCAGCTCAACATCCGATAGCGCGGCGAGCGCCGCGCGCAGCGTCTGCAGCCCTTCGGCATCGATGCCGTCGTCGTTGGTGAGAAGAACCTTCATCGCGCGCCCAGAGCGAGCATAGAGCGCGCTGCTGGCGGCACGGCCGCTGGAACAAGCGGCGGCGACTCAGACCAGTTCGAGATAGACCATCTCGGTCGAATCACTGCGCCGCGGCCCAAGCTTGAGGATCCGCGTGTATCCACCAGGGCGCTCCGTGTAACGAGGAGCAACCTCGGTGAACAGCTTGTGCACCGCGGTTGCATCCTGACCGAGTGCCGAGAGCGCTTGGCGCCGAGCGTGAAGATCGCCACGCTTGGCCAGCGTTATCAGCTGCTCGAGCTCCGGCTTGACGGCCTTGGCCTTCGCCTCGGTCGTCTTAATCCGTTCGTGCTCGATGATCTCCTTGCAGAGGTTGCGCAGCATCGCCTTCCGATGCGAAGGGCTGCGGCTGAGCTTGTGGCGGGTCTTCTGGTGGCGCATGGCTCAAGCTTCTCAGTCGTCGCGCAGCGCGAGTCCGCGCGCTGCAAGCGTTTCTATTACCTCGTCAATCGACTTCTTGCCGAAGTTCGGGATCGCGTTCAGCTCTGCTTCGGACTTCGACAGCAGGTCGCCGATCGTCTGAATGCCAGCCCGCTTGAGGCAGTTGTATGAGCGGACACCCAGCTCCAACTCCTCGATCAGAATGTCGTCAAGCGGGCCGCCAGCGGCGATCGGCGTGGCACCGGGGATTGCCCCGATCCCCGCTGAGTCGAGCTGGTTGAGTGGGCCGGCGCGAAGCTCCTCGATTCGATCCTCGTCGGTGAAGATCGCCAGTTGCGAGATCAAAATCTCCGACGCCTCGCGCAGCGCGGTCTGGGGGTCGAGCGAACCGTCGGTCTCGATGTCGAGCGTCAGCTTGTCGAAGTCGGTGCGTTGACCGACGCGAGCCTGCTCAACGGCGTACGCAACGCGTTGTACCGGCGAGAAGAGCGAGTCGATCGGGATCACGCCGATTGGCTGATCATCGCTCTTGTTGTCCTCGGCGATGCGGTAGCCGCGACCGCGACCAATCGTCAGGTAGATCTCAAGCTTCGTCTTCGATTCGAGCGTCGCGATGTGGATCTTGGGGTTTAGGATCTCAACGCCGGCTGGCAGGTCGATGTCCTTGGCCGTGATCTCGCCGGGGCCGGTGACCACCAGGGGCGCTTCAACCTCGGTCGCGTCGGAGTGCATCCGGCAGACGATTCCTTTGAGGTTGAGGATGATGTCGGTGACGTCTTCGGTCACGCCCTCGATCGAGGAAAATTCGTGGCGCACGCCCTCGATCCGAACGCTCGTCACGGCGGCGCCGGCGAGCGAGCTGAGCAGCACGCGCCGTAGCGAGTTGCCGAAGGTGTAGCCGAAGCCGCGGTCGAGCGGTTCGATGACGAACGAGCCGCTGTTCTCGTCGCTGGTGTCACTGGTGATTCGAGGGATCTGAAAGTCGAGCATCGTGGAGATTTATCCTGTGGTTGTAATCGGTGCGGCACCTAGCTTCAGGCGACCGCCGGGCGCGCCGCCCCCCTCAAACGGAGGAAGGCGCAAAACATTGCTGCTACTTCGAATACAGCTCGACGATGAGCTGTTCCTGCACCGGCGCCGTAATCTCACGACGCTCGGGGGCACGCAGAATCTTTGCTGTCAACGACTCATGGTCGGCCTGCAACCAGGCCGGCACCTGCGCCGTAAGTTCGGTCGCGCCGCGGACGAGCGGCTCAGCCGGGCTGCCGCTTCCGAGCGCGATGATGTCGCCCTCTTGGACCTGGAAGCTTGGGATGTCAACGCGGCGCCCGTTGACGGTCCAGTGGCCGTGGCGAACCATCTGGCGGGCTTGGCGGCGCGAGCCAGCAAAGCCGAGGCGGACGATTACGTTGTCGATCCGGCGCTCGAGCATCTGCAGCAGGTTCTCGCCGGTGATGCCGTCTTGGCGGCTGGCACGGTCGTAGTAGAGGCGAAACTGTGTCTCAAGCACGCCGTAGTAGCGACGAGCCTTCTGCTTTTCACGCAGCTGCACGCGGTACTCGCTCTGCTTCTGGCGGCCGCGGCCATGATCGCCCGGTGGGTATGCGCGGCGCTCAAATGAGCACTTGTCGGTCAGGCAGCGCTCGCCCTTGAGGAAAAGCTTCTCTCCTTCGCGGCGGCACTGCTTGCACTGAGGTGAAGTATCGCGAGCCATCGTTCAGTCGCTCCCTATACGCGGCGGCGCTTGCGCGGCCGGCATCCGTTGTGGGCTTGTGGGGTTACGTCGCGCACGCTGATCACTTCGAGCCCTGCGGCCTGCAGCGAGCGGATCGCCGTCTCGCGCCCGGAGCCCGAGCCTTTGACGTAAACATCAACCTGCTGAAGCCCCTGTTCGATCCCCTTGCGCGCCGCCGAGTCGGCCGTTACCTGAGCGGCGAATGGCGTCGACTTGCGCGAACCCTTGAAGCCTGCGCCACCGGCCGACTCCCAAGCGATCACGTTGCCGTGGAGATCGGTCAGCGAGATGATCGTGTTGTTGAACGACGTCTTGATGTGCGCCTGACCGTGAGGAATATTCTTCTTGACCTTGCGGCGGCCACGGGCTGGGCGTTTGGGAGCAGGCACTTAGTTCCTCATGTCTTTGTTGCGGCTTTCTTACCAGCGACCTGCATCCGCTTGGGCCCCTTGCGGGTGCGGGCATTGGTCTTCGTCTTCTGACCGCGAACCGGCAGGCCGCGGCGGTGGCGGATGCCGCGGTAGCAGCCGATCTCGCCAAGTCGCTTGATGTTCTGGGAGCGCTCGCGGCGGAGGTCACCCTCAACGAGGATGTCGCCATCGACCGCGGTCCGCAGCTTCGCGACCTCCTCGTCGGTTAGGTCGCGCACGTACGTATCGGGGTTGATGCCGGCCTCTTTGAGCATCGCGTTAGAGGTCGAGCGACCGATCCCGTAGATGTAGGTGAGACCGATCTCAGCGCGCTTGTTGAGCGGAATATTGATGCCTGCGATACGGGCCATTTAGATCTTCATCCTTGACGCTGCTTGTGGCGCGGATTTGGGCAGATGACGAAGACAACGCCTTTGCGCCTGATCACGTTGCATTTTTCGCACATCGGCTTGACCGACGGTCTTACCTTCATATTTCCTTCTTCGTCGATGGGCCGGAAAGAGGCTCTGGCGACCGCAGGGGCGCGCCGCTACCGCTCGCGGACAGACACGCCCCCTCGCGGGAACGCACACGAGCCCATACGGTAGCAAAAAGCCCCAGATAATCGTTCGCCGCCGGCTCACTTCGCTGCTCCGAGCAGCTCGTGCCAAGGCGTGAGGATTCTGGGGCCGTCCGCTGTAACGGCAACGGTGAACTCGAAATGGGCTGAAAGTGAGCCATCGACGGTGAAGATTGACCATCCATCGGGCGCAATTCGCACCGCGTGGCCGGCGGCAGTGATCATCGGCTCGATCGCTAGAACCATCCCCTCTTCGAGCTTCGGGCCGCGGCCGGCGGGGCCAAAGTTGGGGATCTGAGGATCTTCGTGCATCGAACGCCCAACGCCGTGGCCGACCAATGTGCGGATAACGCCGAACCCCGCGGCCTCGGCACAGGCTTGGACGGCGTGCGAGATGTCGCCGATCCGCCCGCCGAGCTGAACCTGATCGACGGCCGCAAACAGCGACGCTTCGGTTACCGCGATCAGCGACTCGGCCGAATCCGATATTTCGCCGACCGCAAAGGTGACAGCCCCGTCGGCAACCCAACCGTCGAGCGTGACCCCAATGTCAACCGAGAGGATGTCGCCGTCGGCGAGCGTGTAGCCGCCGGGGATTCCGTGCACAACCATCGAGTTCGGCGAGGTGCAGATCGAACCGCGAAAGCCGTTGTAGCCTTTGAACGAGGGCTCCGCTCCCTGCGAACGGATGAAGCGCTCTGCCGACTGATCAAGCTCAGCGGTTGTGACGCCAGCGGCAATCTTGCCGGCGATCAGCTGCATCGCGCGGGCGTGAATCTCGCCAGCGGCGGCGATCTTTTCAATCTCTTCGGGAGTCTTCTTGATGATCACTGTGCTACGCGAACCGCTCAGATCGTCTCTTCAAGCTTCAGCGTCGCGATCGTCGCGCGGATGTGGCTGAAGACCTCAGCGGGAGCGGCAGAACCGTCAAAGCGGTGCAGCAGACCAAGCTGCTCGTAGTAGTCGGCCAGCGGCGCCGTCTGCTCGTGGTAAACGGCGAGCCGGTTGCGGACCGTCTGCGGCTGGTCATCGTCGCGCTGAACCAGCGGCGTTCCGTCAACGTCGTCTACCGCTGCAACCTTCGGCGGATCGAAATCAACGTGATAGACACGGCCCGAGACGGGGTTTACGCGGCGGCCTGAGATGCGCTTGACGATCTCCTCGTCGTCAAGTTCGATCATCAGCACCGCGGTCAGCTTGCGGCCGAGCTTGGCGAGGTCGCTGCCGAGCGCCTCGGCCTGGGGGATTGTTCGTGGAAAGCCATCTAGCAGGAAGCCATCGCGGGCGTCGGGGCGACCGACGGCCTCCAGCAGAACGCCCGTTATTACATCGTCGGGGACGAGATTGCCGGCGTCCATGTAGCTTGCCGCGAGCTCGCCGAGATCGGTCTTGTCTGCTACCGCCTGGCGCAGAATGTCGCCGGTCGCGATGTGTGGAAGCTCGAATTCGCTCCGCATCTGCTCGGCTTGCGTTCCTTTTCCGGCGCCGGGCGGCCCGAGCAGAATCAGGTTCAGCTCGGCCATAGCTACTTGAGGAAGCCTTCGTAGTTGCGCATCATCAGCTGAGCCTCAAGTTGCTTCATCGTGTCGAGCGCAACGCCAACAACGATCAGCAACGATGTGCCGCCGAAGAAGAAGTTGGCGGCCGTCTGGTTGATCAAAATCGTTGGAAGGGCTGCGACGGCGGCGAGGTAGAGCGCGCCGGGGAATGTCAGCCGGGCGAGGATCCGATCGAGGAACTCGGCCGTCGGCCGACCGGGTCTGACTCCCGGTATGAAGCCGCCGTACTTCTTCAGGTTCTCGGCCTGATCGACCGGGTTGAAGGTGATCGCTGTGTAGAAGTACGTGAAAGCGATGATGAAAAGCGTCTCACCGACAAGATATGCGGCGCCAGACGGACTGAAGAAGTTGGAGAGATCCTGCGCCCACGGCGTGCCGATCAACTGACCGACGGTCGGTGGGAAAGCCATGATCGAGGCTGCAAAAATGACCGGGATTACGCCGGCCATGTTGACGCGCAGCGGCAGGTACGTCTGGCCCCCGCCGCTCATCCGGCGGCCAATAACGCGCTTGGCGTACTGCACAGGGATCCGTCGCTGCCCTTCCTGAATGAAGACGACAGCGGCGATAACGGCCAGCGCGAGGAACGGCATCATCACCTTGAAGACGGCGTCGGGGCTGGTCCACCAGGCCTGAATGCCGTTCGGCAGGCCGGAGACGATCGAGGCGAAGATCATCAGCGAAATGCCGTTGCCGATGCCGCGCTGCGTGATCAGCTCGCCCATCCACATCACGACGACGCAGCCGGCAGTCAGCGTCAGCACAATCAGGAAAAGCGTACCGGCGTTGAAGTTGGCGATCACCGGCAGCCCGGCCGAAGCCTCCTGGCTTTTGAACAGGAAGACGTAACCGATCGACTGCGCGAACGCCAACGCGACGGTCAGGTAGCGCGTGTACTGCGTGATCTTTGCCTGCCCTACCTCGCCCTCCTTGGAGAGTTTTTCAAGCGACGGCAGGACGACGGTCAGCAGCTGCAGGATGATCGATGCCGTGATGTACGGCATGATGCCGAGCGCGAAGATCGCCATCCGTGAGAGGCCGCCGCCGCTGAACGTATTGAGCAGGTTGAGAATCCCGCCGCCGCCGAACTGATTCTGGATCTCCTCGATCGCTTTGGTGTCGACACCAGGAACCGGCAGGTGCGCTCCAAGCCGGTAGAGCGCGAGTAGCAGCGCCGTGAACGCAAGCTTCTTGCGTATCTCGGAAACCGTGAAGGCGCTGATAATCGTCGCGATCATGGCGCTGGGGTACTCGGCGCCTCACTTCCGACCATCACGCAGGTGCCTCCGGCAGCCTCGATCGCTGCGCGCGCTGAAGCACTGAAGCCGTGAGCGTGGACGGTCAGTGGCTTGCTGATCTCGCCCTTCGCCAGCACCTTCACTGGAACATTCTTTCTCGTACCGAGGCCATGGGCGACGAGAGCTTCGATCGTCACTTGCGCTCCGGAGTCAAAGCGAGCTTCGAGGTCCTGAAGGTTTACAGCTTGGGTGTGCGTGCGGAACGGCTCGAACGGCATCGACTTCTTCATGTTCGGGCCGCGCAGCTTGCGCATCCGAATCTGAATTGGCATCTGGCCACCTTCGAAGCGGGCCCGATCCTTCGAACCTGAACGTGAGCCGTAGCCCTTATGTCCGCGACCCGATGTCTTGCCGTGTCCCGAGCCGTGACCGCGACCTACACGGCGGCGCGGCTTGCGGCTGCCCGGTGCCGGCGCAAGGCTGTGCAGGCCGAACCGTTCACCCTCCGGCGCTTCCGTCGAGGCGAGCTTCTTGGCTGCTACCGGCGCTGGCTTAGCGGCGGCCTCAGTCTTGGCAGGCGCCGGCGTGGCGACGGCAGGCTTCGCAGCCTCGGCTGGCTTCTTCGCAGCTGCTGGCTTGGCGGCTGGCTTCTTTGCAGCTGCTGGCTTGGCGGCCGGCTTCTTTGCCGCCGCAGGCTTGGCGGCTGGCTTCTTCGCCGCCGCAGGCTTGGCGGCTGGCTTCTTCGCCGCTGGTTTCTTCGGCTCGGGGCTCATTGGACGTCCTCTCCATCAACGCGCACGAGGTGGCGGACGGCGTGAAGCATCCCTCGCGTGGACCGGTTATCGGTTACCTCAACGCTGTGGCCGATCCGGCGCAGGCCGAGCGAGCGCAGCGTATCGAGCTGCGACGCTTGGCTGCCGTTACTGGAGCGAATCTGAGTAACGCGAAGCTCGCTCATGCTGGCGACTCCTCAGCGGCATCAACGACTTCAGCGGCCTCGGCAGCCTCAACAACCTCGGCGACCTCAGCAGCCTCAACGACCGCATCGTCCTCAGCAGCTACAGCGGCCTGATCAAGTTCAGCGGGCTCTACGGCCGCGACCGCCTCAACCACTGATACCGGCTCGACGGCAACCGCATCGGCGCCCTCTTCGTCGGCCGACGACGCGTGTGTGGCGGGCGCGAGGCCAAGCACGTGGTTGATTGAAAGTCCGCGTAGCTCGGCAACTTCGGCTGGCGTGCGCAGGCTTCGCAGCCCTTCTACTGTCGCCTTGACGAGATTGATCGGATTCTGCGAGCCAAGACTCTTTGAAAGGATGTCGTGGATCCCGGCCAGCTCAAGGACGGCGCGGACGCCGCCGCCGGCGATCACCCCGGTACCTGGTGACGCTGGCTTCATGAAGACGCGGCCAGCGCCGAAGATGCCCGTCGTCTGGTGCGGGATCGTCGCGCCGTAACGCGGCACGCGGAAGAGGTTCTTCTTCGCCTGTTCAACGCCTTTTTGGATTGCCACCGGAACCTCGTTGGCCTTGCCATAGCCGACGCCGACGACATCCTTTTCGTCGCCCACGACTACGAGCGCTGTGAACGAGAAGCGGCGGCCGCCCTTGACGACCTTGGCGACGCGGTTGATCTCAACAACGCGCTCTTGAAGGTCAAGCCCTGAGGCGCTGACGGTGCGATCAATTTCCATTATTTAATCCCTTGCTCATACGCTCAGTCCACCCTCGCGAAGTCCTTCAGCGAATGCCTTTACGCGGCCGTGGTAGCGGTAGCCACCGCGGTCGAACACGACCGTCGATGCTCCGGCAGCCTTGGCCCGTTCGGCGAGCAGCTGGCCGAGCTTCTCGGCCTGCTCCATCGGCGCAATCGAACGCATCTCAGGCTCCGACCAGCTGACGGCGGCCAGCGTCAGGCCCTTTGAATCGTCGATCAGCTGCGCGCTGATACCGCGGTTCGAACGGAAGACGGAAACGCGTGGGCGCTCGGGCGTACCGATCACCTTGGCGCGAACGCGGCGCTGACGGCGAAGACGCCCCTGGGCACGTGT
This sequence comes from Bifidobacterium breve, assembly GCA_945889475.1. Lineage (GTDB taxonomy): Bacteria > Actinomycetota > Thermoleophilia > Solirubrobacterales > Solirubrobacteraceae > F1-60-MAGs163. The sequence goes on along the minus strand of CAMDBT010000025.1, from coordinate 4,188 downwards.
GGCCGGGCTCATGCGCGCTTACCTACCTTGCGGATCACATGCTCGCCCTGATAACGGATTCCCTTGCCTTTGTATGGCTCTGGCGGGCGGCTCTTGCGGATCTTTGCGGCTGTCTCACCGACGAGCTGCTTCGAGATCCCCTTGACGATCACGCTTGTTGGCTGCGGCACATCGAAGCTGATTCCATCGGGAGCTGGAATCTCGACTGCGTGCGAGTAGCCCAGTGCCAACGTTAGATCCGAACCTTTCAGCGCGGCACGGTAACCGACGCCCTGAATCTCGAGCGTCTTCTCAAAACCATTCGTTACCCCCTCAACCATGTTCGCTACGAGCGAGCGGGTGAGGCCGTGCAGCGAGCGGTGTTCACCGCGGTCGGTTGGGCGCGTGACGAGCAGCTCCTCGCCTTCCTGCGCGACCGTGATGTCGCGCGGGATGCGCTCGCTCAGCTCGCCCTTCGGGCCCTTGACGGTCACTCGCTCAGGCTCGATCTGAATCTCGACGCCGGCTGGGACGGGGATGGGTTTTCTTCCGATTCGCGACATAGGGCTACCAGACGAAGGCCACAACCTCGCCACCGACACCCGCTGCGCGGGCCTCGTGGCCGGTCATTACTCCCCTTGAGGTGGAGACGATCGTTGTGCCCATTCCGCCTTGGACCTTCGGAATGCTTCCGTGGTCGACGTAATAGCGCTGGCCTGGGCGTGATGCTCGCTTGAGGCCGGTTATCGCGCTGCGGCGGTCTTCGGCGTACTTCAGCTCAACGGCGAGCACGTCGCCGGGGTGTTCAGCATCATGCTCGCGCATCTCGTAGCCAACGATGTAACCCTGCTCCTTGAGGATGCGGGCCATCTCGCGCTTGAGCTTCGATGCCGGGATCTCAACAATGTCGTGCTGGGCAACGATGCCGTTGCGCACGCGGGTGAGGAAATCAGCGATTGGATCTGTCATCGACATTGCTTGCTCGTCTCCCTTACCAGCTGCTCTTCGTCATGCCGGGGATGTAGCCGTTGTGGGCCAGCTCGCGCAGGCAGATGCGGCAGACGCCGAACTTGCGGTAGACCGCGCGCGAGCGGCCGCAGCGACTGCAACGGCTGTAGCCGCGTGTTGGGTACTTGGGTGGGCGCGCCTGCTTGATGCGCTGGGAAGTCTTGGCCATTACTGTTCGGTCTCCTCGGCGGGTTGTTCGGCAGCCTCCTCGACTGCCTCGTCAGCACCAGGTTCTGCTAGCTCGTCGGCAGCCTCGTCCTCGGCGCTCTCGTCGGCATCGCCTTCATCTTCGTCAGCATCGTCGACTACCTGCTCTTCCGCTTGCTCGGCCTTGGCCTGTTCTAGCGCGGCCCTGGCTTCAGCGGCGGCTTCGGCCTTGGCGGCCTCTTCGGCAGCGACCTCGTCCGGGTTGGGCTTGTTGACGAACGGCATTCCAAAGAGCGAAAGCAGCGCGTGGCCCTCTTCGTCGGTCGCGGCGCTTGTCGTGATCGCGACGTCAAGCCCGCGAATCTGATCGACGGCGTCGTAGTCAATCTCGGGGAAGATGATCTGTTCGCGAATGCCGATCGTGTAGTTGCCGCGGCCGTCGAAGTTGGCGGGCAGGCCACGGAAGTCGCGGATCCGCGGAATCGCGATCGACATCAGGCGGTCGAGGAACTCATAGGCGCGGTCACCGCGCAGCGTCACCGCAAGGCCTACCGGCATGCCCTCGCGCAACTTGAAGTTGGCGATCGACTTGCGGGCAAGGCGCACGTTCGGGGCCTGGCCGGTGATCTGCGCCAGCTGGCCTGCGGCGGCCTCGAGCATCTTCGAGTCTTGCTTGGCCTCGCCGACGCCCATGTTGACGGTGATCTTCTCGACCTTCGGAGCCTGCATCACGCTCGTGTAGCCGAACTGCTCTACGAGCGCAGGACGAACTTCCTCGAGATAACGAGTCTTCAGGCGAACGGGTGTCTTGGTGGCTGGCATCAGAGTTCAGTTCAGTCGAGCTTGCTGCTTGACCGCTTCGTTACGCGGCTGCGGACGCCGCCCTCGCGGGTCACGCCGACGCGGGTCGGTCGGTTGTCCTTCGGATCCACCAGCATCACGTTGCTGACATGGATCGGACCTTCTTTTGCGATCACGCCGCCGTTGGCTGCTTCACTGCCGACGCTTGCCGTCGGTGAAGGCTTCTGGTGGCGTTTGATGATGTTGAGGCCCTCGACGTAGACCCTTTCCTTCTTGGGATCAACACGGAGGACACGACCGGTCTTTCCACGGTCCTTGCCACTGACAATGGCGACCTGATCGTCGCGACGAATCCGCATACCCATCTTAGAGCACCTCCGGCGCAAGCGAGATGATCTTCATGAAGTTTCGGTCACGCAGTTCTCGGGCGACCGGCCCGAAGATGCGAGTTCCGAGCGGGTTGTTGGCCTCATCGATGATCACGGCAGCGTTTTCGTCGAAGGCGATGTAGGTGCCATCTTCGCGTCCGAACTGCTTGCGCGTACGGACGACGACGGCCTTGACGACTTCGCCCTTCTTGACCGACCCATTTGGGATTGCCTGCTTGACGGTCGCCGTGATGACATCGCCAACGTGCGCGTAACGACGGCTAGAGCCGCCCTGCACACGGATGCAAAGGATCTCGCGGGCGCCGGTGTTGTCGGCTACGCGCAGGCGCGATTCGTTCTGAATCATTTCGCGCGCTCCAGAATCTCAACCAGACGCCAGCGCTTAGTTGCCGACAACGGCCGACTGGCGATCACGCGGACGAAGTCTCCCTCGCGGGCCTCGCTGGTCTCGTCGTGAGCGTGTAGTGACTTCGTCGAGCGCACGATCTTCTGGTACTTCGGGTGGCGCTTGGCAATGTCAACTCGAACGGTGATTGTCTTGGCAGCTTTGGTGGAGGTGACGATCCCTTGACGAACCTGGACCGGTGCCGGCGCGCGCTCGGCCGGCGGAGTGCCGTCGCGCTTGCCGGCGGCGGCGCGCTTTACGCGCTCCTGACCGCGGCGACGGCTGCGGGCGACGGCCTTGGCGCGGCGGGCTTCGACGCGCGCGGCCTGGCGTTCTTCCGGAGTCTGGGCTGGCTTCACTTCGCCGCTGTGGGCGGAACGCTTGGCCTTGCGGATTGCTTTCGGGTCGGTCGGCGCGGGAGCGACTGCGGGAGCCTCCTCAGCGGCAGGCTCCTCGGCCGGAGCTTCCTCAGCGGGAGCCTCGTCAGCGGCAGCCTCTTCAGCGACAGGCTCTTCAGCGACAGCTTCCTCGGCCGGAGCTTCCTCAGCCGGAGCTTCCTCAGCCGGAGCTTCCTCGGCGGCAGCTTCCTCAGCCGGAGCTTCCTCGGCCGCAGCTTCCTCGGCCGCAGCTTCCTCGACCGGAGCGTCGGCGACGACATCCTCGGCGGGGGTCTCTTCTTCTGGAGTTTCGGGCTCGGTCGTCTCGTCGGTCATGTCTAACGGATCTTTTCTGGGTCGATGCCACGCTCGCGCGCGACTGTCAGTGTGCGGGCAAGTTCGCGCTTGGCGCTCTTCAGGCCAGCCGTGTTCTCAAGCTCGCCACCGGCGTGCTGGAAGCGGAGTCCAAAGAGCTTCAGGCGCGCGGCGCGAACCTGGCCCTCTAGCTCGTCGGTGGTGCAGTCGCGAAGGTCGTCGACGGCGGCCATTAGACGTCGTCCTCTCGCGTAACGATCTTGCTGCGCATCGGCAGCTTGCGCGCAGCGAGGCGCAGCGCGTTGCGGGCCAAGTCTTCAGGCACTCCGGCGAGCTCGAACATCACGCGGCCAGGCTTGACGACAGCGACCCACCCCTCAGGCGAGCCCTTGCCGGAGCCCATCCGAGTTTCCGCCGGCTTCTTCGTGAACGGCTTGTCGGGGAAGACGTTGATCCAAACCTTGCCGCCACGCTTGATCTCGCGCGTCATCGCTACACGAGCAGCTTCGATCTGGCGGTTCGTCAGCTGCGCATGTTCAAGCGACTTGAGGCCGTAATCACCGAACTGCACCGAGGTCTGCGCGCGCGAATAACCGCGGCTGCGACCACGCATCACCTTGCGGTGCTTGACGCGCTTGGGAGCGAGCATCAGGCACCGCCTCCACGCGGCCCACGGCCACGGCCGCGGCCACCGTCGCCGCCACGCTCATCACGGCCGCCTGCACCGCCAGCGGTCGCTGGGCCTTCAAGATCTGTCAGATCGACGCCGGTGAATCCCTCAGGCATG
>CAMDBT010000024.1 GCA_945889475.1 Bifidobacterium breve | reverse complement strand
GGCGCAACCGTCGCCGCGACACGAACGGACCCTTTCTGAGACCCTTCGCAGTGTACGACTTCATCGCGGCGTTGACCCAGATCGGCTGACCCTTCACGAGTCCGGTGCTCCATCGGTCCTCAGGGATGTGACCGACTCCAGCGCGGATGAAGTCGCGTGGACCATGCCCGGCGATCTCGGAGCCGTCGATGCGGACACTGCCTGCCTCCGGGTCGCGCAACCCCGTCAGCACCTCCGAGAGCTCACGCTGGCCGTTGCCAGCCACGCCGGCGACCCCGACAATCTCGCCCCGCTTGACCTCCAGCGCCACGTCAGACAGAGCCATCAGGCGCCGGTCGCCAAGCGCAAACAACCCGTCCACCGATAAGACTCGATCAGCGGTTTTAAGACGCGGCGGGTGAGGCGCTCTACTCACCTTCCCGCCCACCATCATCGCGACTAGTCGCTGCTCGTCGGCCTCGGCCGTCGGCATGCTCCCAACAACCTCGCCGGTCCTCATCACGGTGATGCGGTCCGAGTGTTCGAGAGCCTCACGCAGCTTGTGTGTGATGAACACGCAGCTGCGCCCGCGGCGCGCGAACGTGCGCAACCGCTCAAGCAGGTCGTCAGCCTCCTGCGGCCCTAGCACGGCCGTAGGCTCGTCAAGCACCAACACTTGGGCCCCGTGGCTGAGTGTGCGGAGGATCTCGACCCACTGCTGCTCACCCACAGATAGCTGCCACACGAGCGCAGCTGGGTCGACCGGAGTGCCGAACTCTTCGGCGAAACACTTGGTGCGCTCTATGAGATCGGCCTTCGTCGCCATCTTCGGTGCGCCCGACCAACCTAGGTGCACGTTCTGCGCAACGGTGAAGGCCTCAACTAGCTGGAAGTGCTGATGCACCATGCCGACACCGGCGCGCACGGCGTCCTGCGGTGAGCGAAACCTAGTCGTCTCGCCACCGACGAGCACCTCGCCAGAGTCCGCGCGCAGGGCGCCGCTCAACACGTTCATCAGCGTGGACTTACCCGCCCCATTCTCACCGAGCAGCGCATGAACCTCACCCGGCCTCACTTCGAGGGTTACGCGGTTGTTCGCTACCGTCGGCCCGAACGCCTTGGTGATCTCCCGCATCTCAATCAGCGGCGCGGTCCTTGCGATCACGTTCCGCTCCGAGGACGTCCGGGCTTCAAGGCGACTTGTCGAATTGTGTCTGGGCCGTCGAGGCTCAGCCGATCGTTCCTTTGACCAGCCAGTCCCACTTGTCGTAGAGGAAATCCTGCGTCACGGTTTCTCCGGCCTTGACGCGCAGCTTGCCCTTGGTGTCATAAATCGGGCCCTTGATTGGTTCCTCCTTTGAAGCCACAAGCCTCTCGTATTCGGCATCGACGAGATCGCTCACCTCCGTTGGCACGTTCTTACCCCACTTCCCGAGCGTCGCGCCGTCACCAAGCGCCGTGTAGGTCATCCGACCGCCGGTCCATTTGCCGGCGAGCTCCAACCCAACCTCAGTCGTAAAGTAAGGACCCAAGTCCCAGAGCGCACCATTGATGTATCCGTTAGGGCAGTACTTCGACCAGTCCTTGTAGAGCCCAACCGCCCACACCTTGCGCTTGTCCGCGGTCGAGCAGTAGCTGGGGTCGCTCACGAAGGAGTTGATAACGTCGGCGCCCGCGTCAACGAGCGTGTTGGTCGCCTGGGTCGTTTTCGGGGGGTCGTACCAAGTGTTGATGTTCACGACTCTCATCTTGCACTGTGGATTGACCGACTGGCATCCCAAGAGCCAAGCGTTCTGCTCCGTGTAGACGATCGGGATGTCGTACGGTTGCACGTAACCGATCACATTGCTTGTGGTGAGCTTCCCGGCAGCCATGCCGAGCAGGTACTCCTGCTTCCACCATTCCGACCAGTAGCTACTGACGTTCGCCGGAGGCTTGCCAATATACGTTGCCTCGATGCAATGCTTGTCCGGCTGCGCCTTGCACACGTCCAAGAACAGATCCCCAACTGCGCCGGTGTCAATCAGCAACTTCGCTCCATCCGCAGCGAAGCGCTCGGTGATCGTCGTCGTCTGCTTGCCGAACGGCACGTTGTCGGCCCAGAGGTTGTCTAGCTTTGGCCCGAACTCCGCCTTAGTCGCAAGCATGGCTTCATACGCGATTTGAGCGAATCCCCCATCGTCTTTGGGCCCGTAAATAAGCCAGCCCACCTTGGTTTTCTCGACCGCGGTGGATGCGGAACCACCGTTGTCGGAATCTGAACCGCAGCCGACGGCTACTAATGCCGCAGCGCAGATCGCGGCAGCAAACAGGACAGGACGGTAGCTAGAACGCATTCTCATTCCTCCATCTCGATTGACAAAACCCCATGCTCATTCCGCCATCTGGTTCGGGAGCACAGCGACTGCTTCGATTTCGATCAGGGCGCCCGGGAAAACCAGCGCCGCCACCACAACTGCGGAACTGGCCGGGCGATGGCCTCGCGAAAAGACATCCTGCCGCACCTTCGTCATCGGAGCGAAATCCGCCAAGTCGACCAGGAACGTCGTTATTTTCACGACGTTAGACAGCGAGCCGCCCATCTCCACCAGCAAGGTCTCGATCTGTTCGAAGCAGCGGCGAGTCTGTGCCTCGACGTCTCCGTTGCCGACTAGGATGCCGTCGACGTCAACAGAAACCATGCCGGATATGTGGACCGTGTTGCCGGCCTGCACGGCGTGCGCGATGCCGATCTGCGCGACCGGCGAGACGTCGGTTGAGTCATGGACAAGGATTGCGGCCGCAGACCCAGTCATCGACGCGCCCGTCATGCCGGCGAAGCCTCCGCGGCCCACGAGCCGTCCGTGATGCCGACCGCGTCTGGCGCCGCCGGTGGATCGAAGGCCAGGTGCCTGGCTGGATTGACGACCAGCATCTTTTGAATCGCGTCGTCTCCTACACCCTTCTGCCGTAGCAAGGGCAAGAATTCATCGTGCATGTAGTCGATTTGCATCTTCTCGGCGACGATCGGGTCGTTTGCTGTGAGCGGTCCGCGGCGCTGGTAGAAGAAGCGATCGAACGAGATGACGAGCTGGTCCTCATAGCCCTCTGCCACAAGCTCCGCCACCGCCTCCGAGATGTGCTCGTCGTCGAGGTCGCGCCAGCCGGTGCCGATGTTGTCGATCTGGAGGCTGGAGCCGCGATCGAGGATTTCCTTTAGCCAGTCAATGCGAGGGTTGACGAAACAATGACCCGTGATGACGCGATGCGGGTCAACTCCCTCTTCCTCGAGAATGTCAAGGTGCTCTGCGCCGATGTTCGTGACCGACCAGTCCTCGGGATCAGTGTGCGTCGTCAGCGGCGCCCCGGTGCGCACTTGTGCGCGCGCAGCGGCACGAATGATCCTGTCCTCGACGTCGCCTATGTGGCGACCGCTCGGCCCGACAGGGGTCGGGCGCGGGTGCAAATCGTCCTGGCCCGTCGCGATCTTGATGATGCCCGCGCGAATGCTGGTGACCTGGTTTGCGAAAACCATGCCCTCGGTGATGTCGCGGACGTGAAAATCGGCGACCTCGTCGATCGACTGGCGGCGCCAATGGTATGGAATCCCCATGCTCTGACAGAAGAAGCCGGTCACTGCGACGAGGTTCACACCGCTGCGACGAGACACCTCGGCGATGAAGAACGGGTCTCGCCCCAACTCAGGAGGCGTGATGTCGACGACCGTCTGGAAGCCGTGGCGCGCCTTGCCCGCGGCAAGCTCGGCGGCGACTTCATCCGCCACTGCATCCCAGTCGAACACGCCGCGGTGGTCGAACTCTACTCCCGGCCAGGCGGCGATCATGTGCTCGTGCATCAGGACTGCACCCGCCGTCTCTGGCGCGATATCCCCGAGCACAGTCCGAATAACACCCACCTAGCTAGCCCCCTTAGTTCAAATACTGAACCAACATGCAGCCGCTGCTAACTGATCAATCAGTCATGCTAGAATATGGTGCAACCGCTGTCAAGGCTGGGCAACTGGATCTTCCCCGCGACCTCTGACAGGTTCCAGCTTGCAACGTGAGCTTCGGCCCGGCTCATCCACGAAGTGGAACGTTGCCAAGGGGTTGGTTTGGTAATGGCCGGGGCGAAACTACGCGGCCAGTTGCGGTTCCCGCGGGGGTTGTCGCGGCCTGGTTGAGGGGTTGCTCGAGCTGTTGGCGATGGACGAGCGCGGGTTTACGGGTACGCGCCTTGAGCCGGACGGCCGACGGCCGGGTCCCAACCACCGGGGCCGCAACTACCTACGTACACGATTCAGCCTAGAGCGCGCCGAGCTCAGCCGTAATCTCGGCGACCGAGCTCTTCGCGTCGCCGAACAGCATCGAAGTCATCGGCTCGAAGTAGAGCTCGTTCTCGATCCCCGCGAAGCCTGGGTTCATCGACCGCTTCAGCACGATCACCGACTTCGACTCGTTGACGTTCAGAATCGGCATTCCGTAGATCGGCGAATCCGAGTTGGTGTTGGCGGCCGGGTTGGTGACGTCGTTGGCGCCGATCACGAGCGCCACATCGGTGCGGCTGAACTCAGGGTTGATCTCATCCATCTCTTTGAGCTGGTCGTAGGGGACGTCGGCCTCGGCCAGCAGCACGTTCATGTGGCCCGGCATGCGACCAGCGACCGGGTGGATCGCGTACTTGACCTCAACGTTGCGTTCCTCCAGCTCGGTCGCCAGCTCGCGGACCGCGTGCTGGGCCTGCGCGACAGCCATGCCGTAGCCGGGCACAATTACAACCTGGCGCGCGAAGGCCATCTGGATCGCGGCGTCGGCAGCGGTGGTCGCGCGCACCGTTCCACCGTGTTCGCCGGCCCCTTCGGCTCCGGCTTCTGTGCCACCACCGCCGAAACCGCCGGCGATGATGCTCGGAATCGAGCGGTTCATCGCGTGGGCCATCAGTCGGGTAAGAATTGTCCCCGAAGCGCCAACGATCATCCCAGCGACGATCAAAGCCGTGTTATTCAGCGCCAGTCCGGTCGCCGCCGCCGAAAGGCCTGTGAAGGCGTTCAGCAGCGAGATCACGACCGGCATGTCGGCGCCACCGATCGGCAGCACGACGAAGAGCCCAAGTAGTGCCGAAGCGATCAGCAGCACGAGGATGTAGATCGTCGCCGTCTCACCGGCCGCGATCGCCGCCGCCGAACCAACTGCGATCAGCAGCAAGAGCAGGTTCAAAGGCTGCTGCAGGCGGCCAGCACCGATCGGACGGCCGGGGAGGATCTCTTGCAGCTTGCCGAAGGCGATATTCGAACCCCAGAAGCTGACCGAACCGACGATCGCCGCAAACAGCGACGGGATCACAAAGGTCAGCGGCTTGTCAGCAAAGCCTGCGCTGTCGTTGAACTCAGCCCAGGCGATCAGCGCTACGGCGCCGCCACCGACGCCGTTGAAGAGCGCCACCATCTGCGGAACGGCGGTCATCTTGACGCTGCGCGCCGAAGGGATGCCGATAACCGTTCCGATCAGTAGGGCGATGATGATCAGAACCCAGTTACCCATCCCGTCGATCAGGAATGTCGCCAGCAGCGCCAGCGCCATTCCGAGCGCAGCGATGCGGTTGCCGCGGACCGCCGTGCGTGGCCCTGTCAGGCCGCTGAGGCCGTAGATGAAGAGGCCAAAGGAGATGATGTAGAGCACGGCGATCAAGTCGCCGGAGTGAACAAACGAGCTTGCGAGCAGCGGCCTCATCGCTGCTCCTCTTGATCCTCTTTGACCGGCTCTGGCTTGCTCTTGAACATCTCCAACATGCGGTCGGTTACGAGAAAGCCGCCGACGACGTTGATCGTCCCGAAGATAATCGCGATCACCAGCAGCCCTTTGTCGAGCACGCTCAGATCCTCGCCGAGGCCGAGCACGATGATGCCGCCGAGCACGACGATGCCGTGGATCGCGTTGGTGCCGGACATCAGCGGCGTGTGAAGCGTGTTGGGGACCTTCGAGATCACGGCGTAGCCGACGAAGCCAGCCAGCACAAGAATCGCGACGTTGGTGATGAACACGGCTACAGCCTCCTATCCGCCGGCGGCGGCTTCTACCGCCGCCTTCGCTCCAGGGTGGACAATCTCGCCGCTCTTGGCGATGCAGGCGCCGCTGATGATCTCGTCCTCAAAGTCGGGCGTCAGCGTCGTCGCCACGCCATCATCGCCGTCATCGATCATCAGCTCGAGCAGCGCCATCACATTGCGCGCATAGAGCTGCGAGGAGTGCTCCGGCATCTGCGCCGGAAGGTTCAGCGGCGAGAGGATCGTCACTGCGTGGACGACCGTCTTCTCGCCCGGCAGCGTCAGCTCGCAGTTGCCGCCGCTCTCACCGGCGAGGTCAACGATCACCGAGCCGGCGCGCATCCCCTCGACGGCCGCGGCTGAGATCAGCTTCGGCGCCGGGCGACCGGGAACAAGCGCCGTTGTGATTACGACGTCGAAGCCTGTGATTGCTTCGTTTAGTGCCTGCTGCTGGGCGACGCGCTCCTCTGCTGACAGTTCGCGCGCGTAACCGCCTTCGCCTGAGGCCTCGATGCCAAGGTCAAGGAAGGAAGCGCCAAGTGACTGAACCTGCTCGGCGACCTCCGGCCGGACGTCGTAGCCGGTCACGACCGCGCCGAGACGGCGCGCGGTTGCCAGCGCCTGCAGACCGGCGACACCGGCTCCAAGGACGAGAACTTTGGCCGGCGGAATTGTTCCGGCCGCTGTCATCAGCATCGGGAAGAAGCGGGTCAGCTCCGCCGCGGCAAGGATCACGGCCTCGTAACCGGCGACGTTGCTCTGCGATGAGAGCGCGTCGATCGCCTGGGCGCGGCTGATCCGCGGTACAGCCTCCATTGCGAACGCCGTCACCTTCGCATCACGTGCCGCGGCCGCAGTCGGGGCGCTCGTCAGCGGAGCGAGAAAACCGATCAGCAGCGAGCCTTCGCGCATCGAAGCGATCTGCTCAGGCTGCGGCGGCGCAATCGTGATCACAACGTCAGACTTCCAAACCTCGCTGCCGTCGATGATCACCGCGCCAGCCTGCTCGAAGGCCTCGTCGCCGATCAGCGCCCGTTCGCCAGCGCCTCGCTCAACGGCGACCTCGATGCCGCGCCCAATCAGTTTGCGCACAACTTCAGGAACCAGCGCGACACGGCGCTCGTCGGCGTCGTGTTCTGTTGGAACGGCGATACGCATCGAGCAGCGAAAGCTAAACGATCAGGTGGCGTCGGCGACTCGCGCCTGCCCGCTGTGAGGTGGCGCAGATCACCTTCGAACGATCCTGATCGGCAGCGGTCGCTTGGCGAGCGCGGCGAGCGACTGCGAGGTTACCCAGACCGGCGAAGCGGAGCTTGAACGCGAGTACCGAATTACGCCGCCCGCGACTTGTAGCGAACGGATGTAACTGAGCGGCGAGCGAGCGCCGCCGCTGCGCTGGCGGTCGGGGTCGCGACCGGCGGCGACAAGAGCTTGAACCGCGAGCGCCGTTGACTGGGCGTTCGATGATCCGGGCGACTGCAACGGGTACCCGCCGTCGCCGTTCTGACGCGCGGCCAAGAAGCGGGCGGCTCGCTGCGCCGCCGCTGCGCGACCCAGCCCGGCCGCCGCGAGCGCCTGCAGGGCCCCGGCGGTGTCGTCAATTGAGCTGGCTCCCCCGCGCCGCGAATAATTGAAACCACCATTGCTGTTCTGACGACGACCGATCCACGACGCTGCGCGCTGAACTGAACCGCTTCGGGCCTCTATTCCAGCCGCGCGCAGTGCGAGCAGCCCATACGAAGTTAGGTTCACGAGCCCGGCGAACGAACCGTCGGCGCGCTGACTGCGCCGCAGCCTTGTCAGCAGACCGCCTGTCGATGGGCTGATTCCGGCGGCGCCGAGCGCCAGCGCCGTCCGTTCGATGTCGGCGGTCGTGCGTGCCCGCGAGGCCCACCCGCGCAGCAGGGCTGCCGGTGAGTGGCCGGCGCGACGGACGCTGAGCGGGTCGTAGCCGGCCGCTGCCAGGCCGACCACCGCCCACGAAGTGTGCATCGCGGTACTACGCGATCCGGCCGCGGCGCCCCAGCCGCCGTCGCTGTTCTGACTCGCAACGAGATAGCGGGCGGCGCGCAGCGACGAGCTGGCCCCCTCCGCGCTGGCTGGCAGCAGCGCCGCCGCGAAGACCAGCGCGGCGAGCACGGCGGCCAACGGGCCGGCAACCGCGCGAGCGCCCTCCCTGGCCGCGCTGCTAGGAGCCAGATCGGTCCAGGTCACCTGAAGCCGTGTGGAGAAGCGCATCAACGCGCGTAGCAGCGCTGGCCCGAAAGCCAGCGCGAAGATGAAGTTGCCGAGCGCGTGCACGATGTTGAACGGCAGTGAGGTTGCCGAGATCGCGAGGTACTGGTCGATCCCCTGCCCGCCGGCGTAGGTGACCCAGATCGAGCCGTCCATGATCACACCGAAGCCAAGCCCGGCGAGGCCACAAAACAGCGCAAGCCAAAGGCGTGGGATCTGCTGGTCGGTCAGGCGGCCGATCACCGCACCGAAGACGCCGCAGAGCCCCCAAGCGACCATCTGCCAAGGGGTCCACGGGCCTTGGCCGAAGAGCAAGTTCGATGCCAGCGCCGCGACTGCGCCGACGACGAAACCCGGCGCTCCGCCGAGCGCGAAGCCAGCGATGAAGATGATGTCGGTCGTCGGTTTGACGTTCGGAATCGGCGCGAAGGCGATCCGGCTGATCGCGGCTAGGCCTGCCAGCGTCGCAACCAGCGCCAGCATCCGCGAACCGGGGTGCGTGCGCTCGTACCAAGCGAAGCCGCTGATCAGCGCGGCGGCGAGAACCGCCAACGCAGCGAACTCCCAGTTCATGGCGCGGCCTCGATCGTCATCCGTGCGCGCAGCAGTGCCCCGCCCTCCTCGGGCGTGATCGCCTGCCCTTGGCCACCGAGGACGCGCGCCGTTTCGGTGGCAAAGTGCCAGCCGCCGCTTAGGACCTCGGCGGTCGGTGCGTCGGCGACGATCCGGCCGCCGGAAAGCAGCACGACACGCTGCGCCATCGCCGCCGCGAGCTCGGTGTCGTGCGTTGCCACGAGCACCGCGGTTCCCTCAGCCGAGAGCGCGTTCAGGCGGGAAACTAGATCAGCTTTGGCGGCGCGGTCCATCCCCCGCGTCGGCTCGTCGAGCAGCACCGCGCTCGGCCGCTCACCACCCAGCACGATCGCCAGCGCCAACCGCTGGCGCTGGCCGCCGGAGATATCTCTCGGGTGGCTGGAGGCCAGCCCCGCCAGTCCAAAATCGGCCAGCACCTCGGCCTCTACCTCCTGATCAACGCGCTCGTGGATTAGGTAGTCGCCAGGGTTCTGCAGCAGCAACGCGACGCGCCCTGCGCTCTCAACCTTGCCCTCCGTGGGCTGCTCCAAGCCGGCGAGAATCCGCAGCAATGTTGATTTTCCTGCGCCGTTGCGACCCATCAGCGCAGTTCGCTCGCCGGGAGCCAGCTCCAGTTCGAGGTTGCTTAGGACCTCCCGGCCGCCAGCTAGTTGAACGATCAGGCCGCGGCAGCTAAGCGCTGACCGAGCCGCGGGCTCGGCGCGCCGCGGCCAGCGCGGCCGCCTGCGATGCCGTTCCGGCGCGACCGGCTCGGGAAGCTCGGCGGCTTCGAGCAGACCGTGCGCCTGCAGCGTCGCGCGCGCCGCCTTCACGCCTGATGGCGGCGGGCGCAGCCCAGCCCGTTCGAAGAGCCGCGCCGCCGGCGTCTGCAGCGCCGGTTGGTGCTCCGCCGCCCAACCAAGCATCTCGCGGGGCGGCGCGTCGCAGACCAGCTCGCCATCGCTTAGGAGAACAACTCGGTCGGCGTGAGCAAGGCAGCGTTCAAGCCGATGCTCGGCAAGCAGCACTGCTGTTCCCCATTCCTCGTTGAGCCGGCGCAGGACCCAGATCAGCTCGTCGCCGGCGACCGGGTCAAGCTGCGAGGTTGGTTCATCGAGCAGCACGAGCGAGGGGCGCGCCGCAAGCGCGGCGCCGAGCGCGACGCGCTGAAGCTCGCCGCCGGAGAGCTGGTCGACCGGCCGCTCGAGCAGATCGGCGATCGAGAGCGTCAGCGCGATCTCTTCAACGCCACGAGCGACCGAGGAGCGCGAGAGGCCACGATTTTCGAGCGGGAATGCCAGCTCGGCACCGACGGTCGCCATCACGACCTGCGTCTCTGGATCCTGCAGCAGTGTGCCCGCCACCTGCGCCAGATCTCCCGGGCCGTGGTCACGCGTGTCAAGCCCGCCGACCAGCACGCGGCCGCTCGCCTCGCCACCATGGAAGTGCGGCACGAGCCCACTGGCGGCTCGCAGCAGCGTCGATTTGCCGGAGGCAGATAGACCGGCGCAGACGACAAACTCGCCTGGCTCGACGGTGATTGAAAGCTCACGCAGCGCAGGCTGATCCGCGCCTGGGTAGGTGTACGAGAAGCGTTCGAAGCTAAGCGCGCTCATCGTTGCCGGCCTCGCTCACCGATTACAGGAGCTGCCAGCGCCATCAGCACGATCAGCCCGCCGAAAAGCACCTCCGTGAGCCCTGTCGCGATCGTAATCCGCGGATAGGGCTCGAAGTGAGCCAAGCCAAAGACGACGGCGACCACTAGCAGCGCCAACATGCCGAGCGCCGAAGCTAGGACCGCGCGGTCTGCGCGCGAGTAAGGAAGGCTGTCTCCGTGCGGCGGCGCAACGCGGGTCGCGTAGCCGCGCAGCTCGAGTGTCGCCGCCACGTCAACTGCGCGGTCCAGCGCGCCGGCAGCAACCGAGCCAACCATCAAGAGCTGGGCGCGGCGGCCGCTGCCGCCGCAATCCGGCCGGCAGCGCCTGGCCTGATCCATCCGCCGCGCGTCACGCGTGAGTACGCCGATCATCCGCGTCGCCAGCGCGGCGGTCAGCGCCGAGCGGAAGGCGGAGCGGCGCATCCGGCGCAGCACATCATCGGGGTCCACGATTGCCACCAGCAGCGCACTGACGGCGATGATCACGACGACACGGAAGGCGAGCAGAAGGCCGTAGACGAATGCCTCGCCGGTGATGTCAATTTGGCCAAAGACTGGAAGCTCACCGAAGCGCCAGAGCACCGTGACGCCCTCGCGCACCACGACCGCATTGATGACCGCCAGCATTAGCGCGAGCGGGACCGCGAAACGAACGGCGACGCGCAGCTGCTGCTGACAGCCGCTCAGCCGCGCGGCACCGAAGGTCGCGGCTCCGACCGCGAGCAGCACCAACGGATGCGTGAAGGCGAGCGCGAGGGCCAGTAGCGAGAACCCGTAGAGCGCCGAGAGCGAAGATCGAGCGCGCAGCAAGACCGTGCTGGCGGGGCGCGCGCTCACTTCGCCCCCGGCGTGATCGGAAGGCTCAGCGCTGAGTCCGACCCCGGAGCCAGCGCGACCGCGTAGTGGCGCCCAAGTTGCTTCTCGTTGAAGGCCCCGGCAGCTGCTGCAACACCCTCATCGTCGGTGCCGGTAATCGCCCAAACAGGCGGCTGGCCGCTGAGCGCCGTAGCCGCAACCAGCCCAGCGCCAGCGCCAAGCGACCTAACAACTCGGCCGCGCTGGTCGAGCAGATCGATCCTCTGCCCGGTCGAGCTCGGCTGCGCGTAAACCCCACTGGCAGCGGGGCCGCTTTCGAGCCCCAGCAATGATTCTTCCTCGCGCAGCGCTGCCCAATGGCCGACGATCACGCGCAGCGTCTCTGCGGTGATCGAAGCTCGAAACAGGCCGATCGCAACCGGCACTCCAAGCGCCGCGAGCCGCTTCGAAACCCGCTTGCAGGGCGCCGACTGGATATCCACGCACTCGACCCTCACCGGCAGTCGTTTCTCAGTACCCGGCCCATGCAAGAACGGCTCAGGAAACGAGCCAACGACAGCGGGCACGTGGTCGGCCTCGCCCCAATCGCGCAAATCCCACCAGATTCGGTCGCCATCGCGGACCTTCGTCGAAGCTGCCCCGAGTGGCGCTTCGCTGCCGTTGACGAAGTAGAACCAGTCAACCGAACGCCCACCTGACTGCCCGCCGCCGACTCCGTCGACGGAGTCAACGAAACCGCCGCCGTAGCTCGTCGTTGTCTCGGCGTTGGCGCTAAGTAGGCGCATCGCCGTCTCCGACTCTGGAAGCCCGCTCAGCGAACGCTGCAGCATCTCGACGCGGCCGAAGTCACGGCTAACGGTCAGCTTGACGCTGCCGTCACCAGGGCCGACGCCAGCGCCGCAGCCGCTGGCCAGCGCCGCTAGTAGCGACGCGACCACCAGTGCAGCGAGGCGACAGTCCACGGCGCTACCTCAGCTCGATCGCCTCGGTCGAAGAGCGCGTTGAGCCGGTCTTGGTGGCGCGAAGGAGCCGCTTAGTGCCAGTTCTGAGTGTCAGTTTGGCGATGCCGCCGGCGCCCGTTGTCTCGCCGCCAACGTGCGCACCGGCAACTCCCTTGCCGGTTGCTCCATCGGTCACGCGGACGTTGAATTGACGGCCCCTCCGGGCCGTCTTCGGCGCAAGCAGTCGCAGCGACGGGGTCGCACCATCGGAGACCGCCCAGAGCACCTCGTCGCCATCCTTGAGCGCGATCGCACAGCCGCCGACCTGCGCGACCTTCCAGTTCACGGAAAGCTCCCAATAGCTGTTGCCGCTAGGAGCCTCGTCGCCAATCGAACCGACGATGAAGTCGCTAAACGACTCGTACCACTCGAGCCGCAGCGGACCAAGCCGATCCCGGAGCGTCTGCGCCGAGGCCTCGAACAGCGCCCGGGTCGGGGTCACCGCCGGCACACCGCGGCCGCCATTGTCGGCAACGTTGCAGGAGTGCGAACCACGATCCTCGCCGATTCGGGAGGTCAACTTCCCTCCGATGACCGAGATACTGCCGTCATAAAGGGTCGCCTTCGCGCCTTCAACGCGCAGGTTGATTCGTGTCCCTGCCGTGGCCGATGCCGAGAGACCGATTACGAATACGGAGGCGAGCGCTAGCGTTCGCAGGAATGAACTTCTAATCATCGAGCAACCCCTTTCCACGAGGGTTTATGTGCTTTTTGGCCGGAGGCAGGTTTCCTGGCTCCCGGGCCTGTCATTCCCACGCCTTCCCAAACAGCTGTCGCTGCTCAGTGGCTGCGCTCTCGCGCTTGTGGACGACTCTTACCCGGTCACAGTGGCGGGTCCGCGCCGGATTGATACCGGACTTCCCATTCACCACCGACCCTTATGGCGCAGACGATACACGGTCGCTAGGCTCGACCACTAGTGACCGTGAACTTGACCAAGATCTACACCCGCCTCGGTGACGACGGTGAGACCCACCTTGGCGACATGAGCCGCGTCGCGAAGGTCGACCCACGGATCGAAGCGTTTGGAACCGTTGACGAGCTAAACGCGCAGATCGGCGTCGCCGTCAGCACCGCCGGGATGCCGAAGACGTACGTCGCTTGGCTGCGCCAGATTCAGAATGACCTGTTCGACCTCGGCGCCGATCTCTCGGTTCCCGCCGCGCCGCCGAAGGATGGAAAAGCGGCGAAGGAGCGCCTGCGCGTACTGCCGGAGCAGGTCGAGTGGTTAGAGCAGCGCTGCGACGAGGTCAACGCCACGCTTGAACCGCTGAAGTCGTTCGTCCTGCCTGGAGGAACCGCCGCCGCCGCCCAGCTCCACGTTTGCCGAACGGTCTGCCGCCGCGCCGAGCGGCGCACGCTGCTGGTCGAAGCGTTCAATCCTGAGGTCGTCCGTTACCTCAACCGCTGCTCAGATCTTCTCTTCATCCTTAGCCGCGGCGCCAATGCGGGCGACGAGCCGCTCTGGCAGCCCGGCCGCTTTCGTTAGCAATCGGCCGTAGCGCTGTGAAAAGCCTGTGATCGGCGCGGCGAAACCACGCTCGCTATGTCAAGCTCGCATTCATGTCAAGTGACGGAGCAGCGGTCTCGCTCGGACACGCGATCGATGACGCGAAGATGTCGAAGCGTCACCGCCGGTTCTGGCTGCTCGCCGCGCTCGGGATCCTGCTCGACGGCTTTGACTTCTTCATCATTGGCATCGTCAACCCGCTGCTAAAGCAGCAGTACAACCTCAGCGCTGCGACGCTCGGCATGGTCTCTGCCGCAGCGATCGTTGGCGCGATCTTCGGCGCCGGCCTGCTCGGCCCGCTAGCGGACAAGATCGGTCGCAGGCGGATCTTCATCTTTGACCTCTGGCTCTTCGTTGTCTTCTCGGTCGCTTGCGCGTTGGCTCCGTCGATCGGCCTGCTGATCTTCTTCCGCTTCATGGTCGGCATCGCGATCGGACTCGATTACCCGATCGCGGCCAGCTACCTCGCCGAAATCCTGCCGAAGAAAGCGCGTGGCCGCTGGCTCGTTGGGGCGTTCAGCTTGCAGGCCGTCGGCATTCTGCTCGCCGCCGTTGTCGGGCTGCTGATTCTGCTGGCGGTAGCCAGCCACGCTGGCGCCAGCGCGACCGACGCGCAGATTGACATAGCTTGGCGGCTGATGCTCGGCTTCGGCGCGATTCCGGCACTGGTGATCATCTTCGTTCGCCGCAAGACGCCGGAGAGCCCGCGCTGGTTGGCACAGAACGGGCGCGAGGATGAGGCGATCGCCGTCACCGAAGCGCTGACCGAGACGAAGGTCAAAGTGACAGAGAAGGACCGTGAGAAGGCGATCGAACCTGGCGAAGGGATCAAGGCGCTGTTCCAGCCAGCGCTTTTCAAGCGCAACATGATCCGGCGCACGGTCTTCACCGCCGTGCCCTGGTTCCTGATGGACGTAGCGACCTATGGCGTTGGCATCTTCACGCCGACGCTGCTGGCCGCAATCGCGGTCAACAGCGCCAATTCCAACTTCCTCACCGATGACATCGCGGCAACGAAAGGCACCGCACTGCTCGACATTTTCCTTCCGCTCGGCTTCCTCGCCGCAATCCTGCTGGTGGATCGCGTCGGCCGCGTCCCGCTGCAGCTGGTTGGCTTCGGGATGATGACGGTCGCGCTGCTGGTACTCGCCTTCGCGGAAGGGTTGGGCGGCCCCGAGCCGCACCTACCGCTCGTGCTCGTCGGCTTCGCGATCTTCAACTTCTTCATGAACGCTGGCCCCAACTCGACCACCTACGCGCTGCCCGCTGAGGTCTTCCCATCAGAGATCCGCGCCGCGGGCCACGGCTTCGCAGCTGCCTGCGCCAAGCTCGGTGCCGCCGTTGGCGTCTTCCTGTTCCCAATCCTGCTCGATTCGATCGGCACAAGCGCGCTGCTCTACGGAGTGGCTGGCGTAACGATGCTGGCACTTGCGATCACGCGCCTGTTCAGGATCGAGACGACCGGAAAGTCGTTCGATGAAATCTCGGGCCGCAAGCTAACCGAGCTCTCCCCGCGCCCCTCGCCGCCTTGATCCCGGGCGCCGCAAATTGAGTACCGCCAAGGGGATTCGAACCCCTGTTTCCGCCGTGAGAGGGCGGCGTCCTAGTCCCCTGGACGATGGCGGCCTGAATGCCGCAGAATAGCAATCAGGGCGGTGCTATTGTCGCCGTCAGCTACGCGGATGTGGCGGAATTGGTAGACGCGCACGGTTCAGGTCCGTGTGGAGGCAACTCTGTGGAGGTTCGAGTCCTCTCATCCGCATCGAAGCCTGCGCGAGCACCGGCGCTTACCGGTTTCAAGACCGGTACTATGGGGCGATGCCAGAAATGATCCGCCGCCGACGACTCGCTCTTCCCGTCCTCTTGATCGCTCTAGCAGCGACGCTTCAGGGCGCAGCCAGCGCTGGAGCCGCGTCAACGCCGCCGAAGGTCGTCAAGCCGGCGCTGCCAGCCGGGACGGTAACGAAGACCTACCGGGTGCCGATTTCGATCAAGCCAGGGCAGAACCTCAACCTTTACGAATACATGAAAGCCAACGAACGCCCATCCGAATCGGGCTGGATTATTGGCTTCAAGCCGAACCTCAAGCTCGCCGATGGCAGCACACCGCCAGTCGATCAGCTCCACCTCCATCACCTTGTGATGTTGATCAACTCCCAGATCGTCGTCGCATCGGGCGAAGAGAAGACGCGGATCACATTGCCGACCGGCTTCGGCTACCGCTACCGGACAAGCGATCGCATGCTGCTCAACCACATGATTCACAACTTGACCGCGAGGCCGGAGCAGGTGGTCTTCGAATACACCGTCGACTTCCTGCCTGACACGGCACCGGCCGCGGCCTCGATCATCGGTGTCGAGACACAGTTCGTCGATGTCGAAGGCGGCAAGGCCTACCCGGTCTTCGATGTCAAGCGCCGCGCTGGAGTCAACGGCCGCTACACCTACCCAGCGCAGGGCCCGGCGAGCCTCGCGCCACGCAACCGAGTTCGCATTCAGCACAACGGAACTCTCGTCTCAACAGCCGGCCACCTGCACCCGGGCGGGCTCTACACCGACCTCTTCATCACGCGCGGTAACAGGACGGTCAAAATCTTCCGCTCCAACGCCTACTACTACGGCGCCGCGAAGATGACCTCTTGGAACGTCTCAATGGGTGCCACCTCCCCAAGCTGGCGCGTCGCTGTGAAGCGGGGCGACGTCCTCAGCGTTCAGGTCACCTACGACAGCTCGAAGGCGGCCTGGTATGAATCGATGGGCATCTCGCCTGCGGCGCTGAGCGATGTGCCTGCAGGCGGCGCGGACCCCTTCACCAACCTTGGCGCCATCGACCAGACCGAGGTGCTCACGCACGGTGAGCTGAAAGAGAACCGTGACTACGGCGGCCGCAAGACTTGGGGATACTCCGATGCGCGCAAGCTCGCCGACGGTCCAACCCTCTCGCAGGTCAAGGTCAAGGACTTCCTTTACGGGCAAGGCGACCTGACGATGCCAGGCAAGAAGGGGCTGCCGCCGGTCGTCGCTCCCGGCAAGTCGATCACCTTCATCAACCAAGACCCGACAAGCGAGATCTTCCACACGATCACGCCTTGTAAATCGCCTTGCACCCTGAGCACGGGGATCAGCTACCCGCTGGCCGACAGCGTTCAAGTCGATTCCGGCGAGCTCGGCTTCGGGCCAGCCGGAACAACTGCGGCAGCAAACCGCGCCACTTGGTCAACCCCCACTTATTTGAAGAAGGGCACTTACAGCTACTTCTGCCGAATCCATCCGTTCATGCGCGGAGCCTTCCGCGTCAAAGCGCCGAAACGCTAAGCGCCGCCTAGAGGCTCCCTGTAGCATCGCCCGATGGCTCCTAGCAGCGACGCTCTCGGGCTCGAACAGCGCCTTGAAACGCTGCTCGAGCAGGACACCTTTCCGCCGCCGCCGGCCTTTGCGGCCGACGCCGCACTGAGCGACCCGGCGATCTACGCTGAGGCCGCCACAGACTCTCCGGCCTGGTGGGGTGAGCGCGCGCGTGAGCTTGCCTGGGCGACGCCGTTTACGACAACGCTCAACGACTCAGCCGCACCGTTCTACAAGTGGTTTGAGGACGGGGAGCTGAACGCCTCCTACAACTGCCTCGACCGCCACGTTGAAGCCGGGCTCGGCGACCGCGTCGCCTACCACTGGTTCGGCGAAGAGGGCGAGCAGCGCGAGATCACATACGCGCAGCTGCTGGCCGACGTTCAGCGAACCGCCAATGCTTTGAAGGCTCGCGGCGTCGGCGCCGGCGACGTGGTCGGCATCTACCTGCCGATGATCCCTGAGGTTGTCGTCGCAATGCTGGCCTGCGCGCGGATCGGCGCGCCGCACAACGTTGTATTCGGCGGCTTCTCGCCGGAGTCGGTGCGTGAACGGATGGAGGTCTCCCACGCCAAGGCGCTGTTCGTCCCCGACGGGGCGCGTCGAAAGGGTAAAACTGCACCGATCAAGGCCGAGGTCGACGAGGCGATGGGCGAGCTGGAGGACCTGCAGACGATCTTCGTTGTCCGCCACA
Organism: Bifidobacterium breve; assembly: GCA_945889475.1. Classification (GTDB taxonomy): domain Bacteria; phylum Actinomycetota; class Thermoleophilia; order Solirubrobacterales; family Solirubrobacteraceae; genus F1-60-MAGs163. Next base: position 7,580 of record CAMDBT010000024.1, on the reverse strand, counting down.
CAGGGATCGACACGCCGATGAGCGAGGGCCGCGACGTCTGGCTCGACGAGATCTGCGCCGAGGTTGATGGTGAGTGCCCGGCCGAGCCGCTCGGCGCTGAGCATCCGCTCTTCATCCTCTACTCCTCCGGTTCGACAGCCAAGCCGAAAGGAATTCTCCACACCACCGGCGGCTACATGACCGGCGTTGCCTGGACCTACAAGGCGGTCTTTGACATCAAGCCCGAGAGCGATGTGTGGTTCTGTTCGGCCGACGTCGGCTGGGTCACGGGCCACTCATACATCGTCTACGGCCCGCTCGCAAACGGAGCGACGAGCGTGATGTACGAAGGCGCCCCCGACTATCCGCATAAGGGGATCTGGTGGGAGCTGATCGAACGCTCGAAGACAACGATCTTCTACACCGCACCGACCGCGATTCGGGCCTGCATGAAGTGGGGCGCCGAATTCCCGGCCAAGCAAGACCTCTCGTCGCTGCGCCTGCTGGGAACGGTCGGTGAACCGATCAACCCGAAGGCGTGGCTTTGGTACTGGGAGGTCATTGGCGGCGGACAGTGCCCGATCGTTGACACCTGGTGGCAAACCGAAACCGGCCACATCATGATCAGCCCGCTACCGGCGATTACAACGACGAAGCCTGGCTCTGCGACGCAGGCACTTCCCGGCATTGAAGCGAAGGTGCTCGACGCCGACGGCCAGCCGATCGCGCCGGGCGGCCCGCAGGGGCTACTGGCCTTGACGAAGCCATGGCCGGGGATGCTGCGCACGCTCTACGGCGACGACGAACGCTACGTCGAGACCTACTGGAAACGTTTCGGTGCTGACACCTACTTCGTTGGTGACGCTTCGCGCTGCGACGACGACGGATGCTTTTGGGTGATCGGCCGCGTCGACGACGTGATCAACGTCTCCGGCCACAGACTCTCGACGGCTGAGGTTGAGTCGGCGATCGTTGCCCACCACGCGGTCGCCGAGGCGGCTGTGGTCGCGGAGAGCGATGAGTTGACCGGTCAAGCGATCGTGGCCTTCGTGACGCTCGAAGGCAGCTACAAGGGTGATGAGCAGATGGAAGCTGAAATTCGCGACCACGTCGCCAAGCGGATCGGCAAGTTGGCGCGGCCGAAGCGGATCATATGGGCCGATGACCTGCCAAAGACTCGGTCCGGCAAAATCATGCGCCGCCTGCTGCGCGACATCGCAACCGGCCAAGCGCTGGGCGACGTCACCACGTTGCGCGACCCGACCGTGATGGCTCAGCTACAAGCGCGGTTGGCCAGTGGCGCCGACGACGAAGAGTAAGCCGACCGGCGGAAGCGCGCGGCCACCGCACAGTCCCTTCGTCCTCGCAGCGCTAACGCTCGGCGCTGCCGTCGCGAACATGAACCTCGCGATCGCCAACATCGCGCTGCCAACGATCGGCCGCTCACTTGACGCGACACAGACCTCGCTCAATCTTGTCGCCAGCGGCTTCACACTCGGGCTCGCTTCGTCGGTGCTCTACCTCGGCGCAATCGCCGACCGCTACGGCCGCAAACGGGTCTACCTCGTTGGCACGGCCTGTTCAATTTTGACCGCGATCCTCGCGGCCGCGGCACCGACAGTCGAGCTCCTGATCATCGCTCGGATATTGGGTGGATTTGCGGCCGGGATGATGTACCCGATCACCCTCTCGCTGCTGACAGCTCTCTACAAGGGCAAGGCGCGTACCGGAGCAACTGCGCTCTGGTCGGGTGTCTCGAACGGCACCGCAAGCTTGGCTCCACTGGTAGGCGGTTTTATCCTGATCGGGTCGAATCCAGACTCTTGGCGTTGGGTTTTCCTGATTACGCTGCCGCTAGCACTGATCGTCCTAGGACTCAGCATCTGGGTGCTTCCGAGCCACGCCGGCGAGAACGACAATGCGGTAGACCACGCTGGCGGAGTGATCAGCGTAATCGCGGTCGCCACGCTCGTCTTCGCGATCAACCTGCTGGCCGATGGCATCAGCGTCACGGTCCTGATCCTTGGCGCCGCAGCCGCACTCGCTGTCGTCGCGTTCGTGCTGCGCGAAAGGCGTGCCGCTAATCCGCTCTTCCCGCTCGAGGTGCTCAAAGTTCGTACCTTCTCGATCGCCTTCATCGCCGGCATGATCGTCTTTGGCGGCCTGATGGGAGCGCTCTTTATTGGCCAGCAGTTCACGCAAAACGTACTCGGCTACTCAGCGCTGGATGCCGGGCTTGCTGTGCTTCCGTTTGGCTTGATGGCAGTGCTGGGCTCGATCCCGTCAGCGCGAATGATCGTCAAGCTCGGTTCGCGGGTAACGCTGCTCGCCGGGCTCGCACTACTAATGGTCGGCTTCATACTGATGCTGCTGACCTGGACTGAAGGCGCCAGTTACCTCCCCGTCGGCTTGGCATACCTAATCCTCGGCTCCGGGGTCGGCGTCGCGGCGCCGCCGACCGCACGGGCGCTGATGGGCTCGGTTGTCGTCACGCGGGCCGGGGTCGGCTCCGCCGCCAGCGACCTTACTCGCGACTTCGGCGGTGCGGTCTTCCAGTCGATCATGGGCGCCGCCTTAGCGGCTGGCTACGCCGCCAACTTCAACAAGATGATCGCCGCCTCCCCCAGTGCCGACCAGGCAACAGAGCAGACGAAGGCGATTATCACTCACTCATTCGCCGGCGCGAGCCAGATCGCCGATAAGTACCCCCAGTACACCACCGCGATCCTTGAAGCGGCCAAGGAGTCGTTCCTTGACGGCTCGCAGCTGGCGTTCTCGATCGGAGCGGCAGCTGCGCTGGCAGCGATCATCGTGACTTGGCTGCTGTTCCCGTCGCGAGAGGAGGAAGAGGCAACCTATACGCGGATTGCCAACCAGAGCGACATCCTGCTGACAGCCGAGGCCGACGCAAAACCCTGAGCCGCGGCAGATTTCGGACCGTTAGCAAGTTGTTCACGCCGCGCCGCGCCAGCGCGAGTAGAACCCTTTGAGATGGCCACGCAGACGCCAGTGCGCCTAGGACTCAACGGCTTTGGCCGGATTGGCCGTCTGGCGCTGCGGGCACTCTGGGACCACCCGGAGGTCGAGGTCGTTCAAATCAACGAGATCGCCGGCGACGCGGCTACGGCAGCCCATCTCTTGAACTTCGACTCGGTTCAAGGGCGCTGGCAGCACGAGGCGCTCGCCGACGGCGAGGCGATCGTTGCCGACGAGCGGCGGATTGGATTCAGTGGCCACGCTGCGCCGGGTGATGTCCCTTGGGACAAGCTTGGCGTCGAGGTTGTGCTCGAATCGACCTCAAAGTTCAAGACGCCTCAGACGATCGAGCCGTTCTTCCAGCGTGGCGTGGACAGCGTCGTCGTCGCTGCCCCGGTCAAGGAGGGCGCGCTGAACGTCGTCGTCGGTGTCAACGACGATCTCTACGACCCGAAGGTGCACAAGATCGTAACCGCCGCCTCCTGCACGACCAATTGCCTCGCCCCGATCGTCAAGGTGATCCACGAAGCGATCGGTATCGAGCGTGGCTCGATCACGACACTGCACGACATGACGGCGACGCAGTCGGTTGTTGACGCGCCGCACAAGGACCTACGCCGCGCCCGCGCCGCCGGACTCTCGCTGATCCCGACGACGACCGGTTCGGCAGCTGCGATCGGGCTGATATTCCCCGAGCTACAAGGGAAGCTCGACGGCCTAGCCGTCCGCGTGCCGCTGCTGAACGCATCGCTGACAGACTGCGTCTTCGAAGTTGCGCGGCCAACAACCGTCGAAGAGGTCAACGGCCTGCTACGAGGCGCCGCGACTGGCGGGTCGCTGGTCGGCATTCTCGGCTACGAGGAGCGGCCGTTAGTATCGGTCGACTTCAAGGGCGACCCGCGCTCGTCAATCGTTGACGCTCTTTCGACGCTCGTCACCGACGGAACGCAGGTCAAGGTTCTTGCCTGGTACGACAACGAGTGGGGCTACGCCAACCGCTGGACCGAGCTGGCGCGCAGCGTCGCGTTGGCAATCTCGTCGCGCCAAGGCTGATGGCACACTCTGGGGCGATGACCGCCAAGACCCCCGGCGATCTGCGCAATTACATCCTCGTTACAGCCGCCTACTGGGCCGACACGCTCGCCGACGGCGCCAGCCGCGTCCTCGTCCTCTTCTTCTTCTACAACCTCGGCTACACGCCGTTCGAGCTGGCAACGATCTTCGTCTTCTACGAGCTGTTCGGAATCATCACGAACCTTGTCGGCGGCTGGCTGGCGGCTCGTTTCGGCCTCAAGTTCACCCTCTTCGGTGGCCTTGGCGTTCAGATCGTGGCGCTCTCGATGCTTGCACTGGCGCCGGAATCATGGCTGGTTGTTCCTTATGTGATGGCCTCGCAGGCCCTTTCGGGAATCGCCAAGGATCTGACGAAGATGAGTAGCAAAAGCGCCGTCAAGCTGGTCGTAGCGGGCGGCGACGAAGGAGCGCTCTTCCGCTGGGTGTCAATCTTGACCGGCTCGAAGAACGCGCTCAAGGGGATTGGCTTCTTCCTTGGCGGGTTGCTGCTGACGTTGGTCGGCTTCCAGACAGCCATGCTGATCCTCGCGGCAATCGTGGTGACGGCGCTGATCGCTACTGCAGGACTGATGCACGGTGGGCTTGGCAGCGTCAACGCGAAGGCCAAATTCCGCCACATCTTCAGCCAGAACCGCGCCGTCAACGTGCTGGCGGCTGCACGAATCTTCCTCTTCGCCTCGCGCGACGTCTGGTTTGTAGTCGGCCTCCCGGTCTTCCTGCGCACCGTGCTCGGCTGGAGCTTCTGGGAGGTTGGCGGCTTCCTTGCGCTCTGGGTGATTGGTTACGGGGCCGTTCAGGCCTCAGCGCCGAAGTTCGTGCGCCGCAGCGCGGCGGAACGCAATCGCGAGCCGGACGGTAGGACGGCGGCGCTAATCGCCTTTCTGCTGGCCTTCTTCCCAGCGATGATCGCTATCGCGCTTACCGCCAACGTTGACCAGACGCTCGCGATCGTCGTTGGTCTCGCCGCCTTCGGCGTGATCTTCGCCGTCAACTCGGCAGTGCACTCCTACCTCATCCTCTCCTATTCGCAAGGCGACAAGGTGGCGCTCAATGTCGGCTTCTACTACATGGCCAACGCGGCGGGCCGACTGATCGGCACGCTGCTCTCGGGGCTGCTCTACCAATGGCAGGGGCTGACCGCCTGCCTCTGGGCCTCTGTGATCTTTGTCCTAGCGGCCGGCCTGCTCTCGCTGATGCTTCCCAACCAGCGCGCCAGCGCTGGCGCGTGCGGTACGTTGCCTCGCGATGAGTCCGGCGGCGAGGCAGCTCTCACGGCGTGAAGCTCTAGCGCTGGCGGCAGCGGCGACCGGCGCGCTGGTAGCGGGCTGCGCCGACAGCGCGCCGGCGGCGGGCCGCAAGCGGGTTGTTGTCGTCGGCGCTGGAATGGCCGGGCTTGGCGCCGCCGCGACGCTGCGTGCGCGAGGCTTCGACGTGACCGTGCTAGAGGCCCGCGACCGCATCGGCGGCCGCGTCCACAGCGTCGAGCGCTTTGGTACGACGATCGACCTTGGCGCCTCATGGATTCACGACAGCCGCGGCAACCCGCTGACGGCGGTTGCGAAGTCGGCCGGACTGACAACGGTTGCGACCGACTACGACCGCGTCGCGTTGCGCAGCGCCAGCAAGCAGCCGATTGGCAGCGCGATGACGAAACGAGCGATCGCGGCGCGCGACCGGATTATCGATTCGCTGTACAGCCAGGCTGAGGACGATCCTCGGATGAATCTCGCTTCGCCGCTGGCACGCGAGATCCGCAAGCAAGGATTGTCCGGTACCAGCGCCGAGACGCTCAATTGGCTACTCGGAGTGGAGGTGCCGCTCGACCTTGGCGCCGCGCCCGCGCAGCTCACGCTGGAAGGCTTCGACGAGGGCGAAGAATGGGATGGCGGCCCCGATCTAATGATCAAAGGCGGGGCGTCGCAGCTGATCCACAAGCTTGCCGCCGGGACCAAGGTTCAGACCGGAGTAGAGATCACTTCGATCAAGCGTCGCGGTTCGAGCGTCGAAGTGCGTACCCGCTCGGGCTCCGTAGTCCGCGCCGACGGCTGCGTTGTTGCCGTTCCGCTAGGGGTGCTGAAGGCTGGCGGGATCCGTTTCGATCCGCCGCTCCCGGCAGCCACGCGCCGTGCGATCTCGCGGATCGGCTTCGGCCTGCTTGACAAGGTCTTCCTCTCCTACGACGAGGCCTGGTGGCCTGCGGCAGCCAACCAGCTCGGCACAGTCGGCGAACCGTTGGCCAACACGATTAGCCTCTTCCCGCTCTCGAGGCTGACCGGCACGCCGCTGACGGTCGGCTTCACCGGTGGGTCCTACGCGGCGACACTTGAGAAGCGTGGGCCGAGCGCGATGACCAACGCCGTGATTGAGCGAATCCGCTCAGGATTTGGCGCAATCGCCACGCCAGCGGCCAGCACACAGACCAACTGGCGCGCGGAACCGTTCACGCGTGGCTCCTACTCGTACCTAAGGCCGGGATCAGGGTATTCAGACCGTCTAGCGATCGGACTGGCAGGTCGGCGGCTGATCTTGGCCGGCGAACACACCAGCATCGACCGTCCAGCGACGATGGACGGCGCTTGGCTGGCTGGCAAGACGGCGGCGGTCAGGCTGGCCAGCCAGCTTCGCTGACTTCCAACGCCCGACGCGCTACTTGGCTGATTGCGCGTCGGCAAGGTACTGCTTCTTCGCGGCCGCGCTGAGGAAGGCGACGGCCTGCTTGTTCAGCGTTGTGAAGCTGATCGCACAGAGGTCCTGGTCGGCGGCCGACTTCGGCAACGTAACGCTGGCCGATGTTGCGCCTTTCTTCCAGGTCATCGAGGCCTCGTTGCGGTTCGTGAAGCCGTTGCTGTCAAGGTCGGCGCAAACCATCTGAGCCGGCAGCTCGCCGGTCGGCGGCCCCTGCTGGCCGCTGATCGCAACCGTTACCTCGGAGCCAGCGATCGTGAAGATCAACGGCGAATCAAGCGCTTTGACTGTCTTCTTCGCTACCGCTGCTGGCACAGTGCCGGACGAATTGCTCTGGCCCCCGCCGCAGCCAGCAGCGATCAGCGCTGCGCACGCAATAGCGGTCGCTTTGGCAACGAGGAATGGGCTCACGAATCGCAGTCTAACGTAGTATCTATCGAGGTTTTTCGGCTCCGGTCAGGCTTGGCAACTTGTCGGCCTGTCCGGCTCGAAAAAGCCCGTAAATAGGCACCCCTTACCCGAAAAACGCAATACGACCGGGGAATTGCTTAGGCTTGCCACACTCTCAACCGAAAGAGGACCCGTGAACAAACAAGATCTAGCAGCAAGAGTCGCATCAAGCACAGGCGCAACGCAGGCAGAAGCCCAGCGTACGCTGGACGCAACACTCGACGCGATCGTCAGCGAAGTAGCTGGCGGCGGCGAAGTGAACCTCGCTGGTTTCGGCAAGTTCACAGTTGCTCACCGCAAGGCCCGCGAGGGTCGTAACCCTGCAACCGGGGCGACGATCCAGATTCAAGCGAGCAAGGCGCCGAAGTTCTCAGCGCTTGGCGCCTTCAAGAAGGCAGTCAAGGGCGCGATGTAGG
>CAMDBT010000023.1:0-27751 GCA_945889475.1 Bifidobacterium breve | reverse complement strand
AAGGCAACCTCTCCGACTACTTCGACATCGACCCCGAGGCCGAACCGACGATCGGCGATGTGCTCTCTGGTCGGGCCAGCGCCAGCGCTGCAATCGTTGACGACGTAATCCCAGCCAACCTAAGCTTGGCTGAGGCTGAGATAACGCTGGCCGGCAAGATGGGCCGCGAGCTGACGCTGCGCGGCGCTCTCGCCGAGCTTGATCAACGCTACGACGTGATCTTCATCGACTGCCCCCCTGCGCTCGGCCTGCTGACCGTCAACGCGCTCGTCGCCGCCGACCAAGCGCTGCTCAGCAGCGAAGCGCAGTACTTCGCACTCCAGGGCGTTGAGCAGGCGCTCGAGGTGATCGAGCTAGCCCGCGACAGCCTTAACCCGGAGCTGCAGTGGCTCGGGGTCCTCTTCAACATCGCCGACATGCGCACCGTCCACTCGCGGGAAGCGTTTGAGGCGCTCCGCGAGCACGTCGGTGACCGCCTCCTGGACCAGACCGTGCGCCAGTCGATCGCCTACGCCGAATCGGCCGAAAGGGCGACGCCGATCTTCGAACATCGCCCCGACCTTGGCTCCGACTATCTGCGCGTCGCGGCCGAACTGCTCTCGCGACTCGGCCTTGATCAGCAGAGCGCCCAAATAGCCGCGCTCGTACCTGCCGAAGCTGGCGCCTAAAGCTCGCTGACGTCGGCGCCGTCGGTCTCGAATCGCACGCGGCTGACCTCCGCCCAGTCGGCCACCTCGGCGGTCAACGCTTCGACGACGCCACCGGTTGTCTCAAGGGTCGTCCAAACCAACACCGTTGGCCCGGCGCCGGAGAGCGTCGCGCCGAGCGCTCCAAACTCTTCTGCCCGCGCGATCAGGTCGTCTGAGCGCGGGTAGAGCGGGCCGCGGTAGGTCTGGTGGAGACGGTCGTCAAGGCCGCGCGAAATCAGTTCAAAGTCGCCGCGCGCGAGGCCAAGCATCAGCAGCGCTCCGTGAGCAACGTTGAAGACGGCGTCGGCGAGCGGCACTTGATCGGGCAGCGCCGCGCGCGCCTCGCGCGTGGCGACCGCCTCGTGTGGCACGACGAGCACGGCCTCAAGTCCGTCCGGCGGATCGAAGCGCGTCACCTCGCCACCGGTGGTGACAACAAAACCACCATTGAGTGCGGCGGCAACGTTGTCGGGGTGGCCGTCGAGTTCGCCGGCGAGCGCAAGCAGATCAGCGTCGAGCTCGAAGAGATGGTCGGCGGCGATCAATCCGGCGAGGTAGGCCGCGGCGCTGCTGCCGAGCCCACCGCTGAGCGGAATCTCGGAGCTAATCCTGAAGCTGAAGTCATCGGCTGGATGGAGCCGCTCGAAGCCAGCAACAACTAGGTTGCTCCGGTCGCGCGTTATCCCTAGATCGGTCTCGATCGCAAAGCTGCCGGTCTCCGTCACCTCCAGCTCGATAAACAGCGCGAGCGCAACTGCGAAAGCGTCAAAGCCGGGGCCAAGATTGGCCGACGAGGCAGGAACCTTTATCAGGCGACGGCGTTCCAATGTCAGCCCCAGACAGCGGCCTCAACCGCAGCCAACTCCGCGTCGCAAGCGATTATCTGTTCGCCTACGTCGATCGCCGTTTCAGGATCCTTCAGACCGTGGCCGGTGAGCACGCAGACGATCCTCTCAACCCCTTCGGGAATGCCGTGGACGATCAGCCCAGCAACCGAAGCGGCGCTCGATGGCTCACAGAAGACGCCTTCGCGGGAGGCAAGAAAGCGGTAGGCATCGAGGATCTGCTCGTCGCTCACGGAGCTGATCGCCCCGGCCGATTCAGCGACCGCGGCCAGAGCTTCGTCGCCGCGCGCCGGATCGCCGATCCGAATCGCGCTGGCAACGGTCTCCGGCTGCTCAACCGCGTGGCCGAGCACCAGCGGCGCCGCCCCCGCGGCCTGAAAGCCCAGCATCTGCGGCATCCGTTCGAGGGCGTCGGCCGACTCGGTGAAGCCTTTCCAATAAGCAGTGATGTTGCCAGCGTTGCCGACCGGGATCGCCAGCGCGTCGAGCGGCCGCTCAGGGCCGAGCGCCTCGATCAGCTCGAAGGCGGCCGTCTTTTGGCCTTCGATTCGCAACGGATTGACGCTGTTGACTAGCGCAATCGGGTGGTTGGCGGCAAGTTCACGGACCAGCCGCAGCGCCTCGTCGAAGTTCCCGCGCAGGCCGACCACGCGGGCGCCATGGATCACGGCCTGGGCCAGCTTGCCGCGTGCGATCCTGCCATCGGGGACGATCACGGCGCAGGTAATCCCGGCGCGGGCCGCGTAGGCAGCAGCGCTAGCGGCGGTATTGCCGGTTGACGCGCAGACGACGGCAGCCGAGCCGTCGCGCACTGCGCCTGACACGGCGCAGGTCATGCCGCGATCCTTGAACGAGCCGGTTGGGTTTGCTCCCTCGATCTTCAGCCACACCTCTGCGCCAAGGCGCTCGCTCAGCGCGGGGGCATGAAGCAGCGGCGTTGAGCCTTCGTCGAGGCTGATGATCGGATCACCCGGGCCGAACGGAAGCCGCTCGCGGTAGCGCTCTATCAGGCCAGCCATCAGCCGATGAACTGCTCGTCGATTACGCGAATTGCGCGCGGCGCGGTACGGATGAACTCAAGCTCAGCGATCTGATCGCAGGCGCTGTAGAAGTCGGCTTCAAGGATCGGGTGCGTGACCATCACGAGCCGTGCATTATCACCTAGCCCAGACTGGGCGACCGTCTTGACCGAGACGCCGTGCTCGCCAAGCAGGCGCGCGACCTGTGCCAACACGCCAGGCCTGTCGGCCACCTCAAGGTGCAGATAGAAGGCTGAGTGAACGGCGTCGGTGAGCTTCGCCTCGCCCTGCGGCGACGCTATCGCGGGCACGTCGCTGAGCACGCTGATCAGATCGCCGAGCACCGCGCTAGCCGTCTGTGGGCCGCCAGCGCCTGGGCCCGAAAGCGTGATCTCAGTGATCGCAGGAGATTCGATCGTGACCGCGTTGAACGAGCCATTGATGCTGGCTAGCGGATGAGCGGCGTAAAGGAATGCCGGATGGACTCGGACCGAGATCGCCCCGTCGATGCGCTCCGCGGTACCGAGCAGCTTCAGCGCTAGGCCGAACTCTTTGGCGTAAGCGATGTCCTCGGTCGTCAGCTGCTCAATTCCCTCGAAGACGACATCTTCGAGCGCTACCCAGCTGCCAAAGGCGAGCTGTGCGAGCAGCGCCATCTTCGCCGCCGCGTCGGCGCCGCTAACGTCCTCGCTGGAGTCGGCTTCGGCGAAGCCGAGCTGCTGTGCCTGCGCCAGCGCGGCTTCGTAGCTGGCGCCGGTAGACGCCATCTCAGAGAGAATGAAGTTGGTCGTGCCGTTGACGATTCCGTGGACGCGGTCGATCTGCGCGCCACGGAGCGACTCGGAGAGGACGCGAACAACCGGAACAACAGCCGCAACGGCGGCCTCGAAGCGGATCTGCCCTCCACCGGCCTCCGCGGCCGCCCAAAGCTCAGGTCCATGGCGGCTCAACAGCTGCTTGTTGGCGCTGATGACAGGCAGCCCGGCGCCAAGCGCGGCGAGCACATATTCGCGCGTCGGCTCGGTTCCGCCCATCAGTTCAACGATCAGGTCGGCCTCAGCAATAATCTCAGCGGCGTCGCCTCCGCTGCGAGTCAGCACGCCGCTGACCACTGGGCGCCGGCCGGTCAGCCGGGCGACCTCGTCGGCGCGCTCCTCAACCAGCTCAGCGAACGCTGCGCCGACCGTGCCACGACCCAACAGACCGATTTTCAGCGGCTCGTCAGACATCGCGCACCACTAGATCATCGTCGCTTTCGCGGCGCACAACTAGGCGCGCGTCGCCATCGCTCGCAAAAATCACCGGAGGCCTCAAAGCACCGTTGTAGTTATTGGCCATCGCATGACCGTACGCCCCCGTGGCCGGAACGACGACCAGATCTCCTGCAGTCGGATTGTTGAGGTCGGCGTCGCGAATCAAGATGTCGCCCGATTCGCAGTGTTTTCCAACCAAGTGACAGGCCGTGCCGCCGCCGAAACGATCGGCGATCTGTGCTTCGTAGCGGGCGCCGTAAAGCATCGGCCGCAGGTTGTCGGACATTCCACCGTCGACTGCCACATAGGTGTCGACATTGCGCTTCACCGACTCGACGCTGTAGAGCGTCACGCAACCATTGGCTACAAGCGCGCGACCCGGCTCGTCGAGCAGTCGGTGTCCGGGGCCGAAGACAGCCTCCAGAGCTCCCGCCTTGACCGCAGCGTATTGGGTGTAGCTAGGTGGCTGATCCTGCGCCGTGTAGGCAGCCGCGAGGCCGCCGCCGAGGTTGTAGGCGTGGAAGTCACCGAGGCTGGCGAGATTTGCCAGCGCGCCCTCGAACGGCGAGAGATCGAAGATCTGCGAGCCGATGTGGAAGTGGAGTCCTGCTAGCTCGAGTGATTCGATCTGCTGCGCGCGGGCGATCGCCGCCGGGGCGTGCTCAAGATCGAAACCGAACTTGGTGTTAGGGCCGCCGGTCGAGATCGCCGGGTGGGTGTCGGGGCTGACGCCGGGTGCGATCCTCAGAAAAATCTTCTGCGCCGTCGACCCTTCGATCAGCCGCTCAAGACGGTCGAGGTCGCGCAGGTTGTCGACGACGATCGCGCCGATCCCAAGCTCGACGGCGCGCTCGAGGTCACGATCGCTCTTCGCATTGCCGTGCAGCTGAATTCTCGCCGGCTCCACGCCACCGGCCAGAGCAATCGCCAGCTCACCGGCCGAAGCGACGTCACAGCCGAAACCTTCCTCGGCGAAGAGCGCGCAGAGCGCAGCGCAGGGGAAAGCTTTGGAGGCGAAGATCAGCTCGAAGTCATCGCTCGCGGCGGCGAAGGCTTCCTGTAGCCCGCGCGCCCGCGCGCGCATGTCTGCTTCGGCGACGACATAGGCTGGCGTGCCAAATTCGCGCGCCAACTCGACGACGTCGCAGCCGCCTACCTCGAGCCTTCCGAGCTCGTTGATCCTGCTCCCAATCGGGTAGACGTTTTGCAGTAGTTGCGCTTCAGCCATCGGCGCGCATCATGCCACTCTGCGGAGCCAACATGACGGATCCGTGGCGCCGGTAGACGACGGCCAGCCAAATCAGCGCGCCGATAATCATCGCCAGGCTTTGCAGCTGCGGCAATGTGAGCCCCAACGCGGCGACGTCGTTGCGGCGCACGAACTCAACTAGGCAACGCTCCAGCCCGGCCAGCAGCAGCCAAAGCGCGAACAGCACTCCGGGCCGCACGCGGTCGCGCAGGCTCCAAAGCAGCCACGCGACTAGGCCCATTACGAGCGCTTCGTAGATCGGCGTTGGATGGACCGTCACGCCGGCGGCGGTCGGAACAGTTCCATCCGGATAGCCCATCGCCCAAGGCCCATCCCAATCCTTGCCGTAATCGCCGTCGCCAGCGAGCTGGCAGCCGATCCGGCCGATCGCATAGCCGACGGCAAGCGGGACCGCCGCGAGGTCGAAGGTCGCCGCTTGCAGGCAGCCGCGCCAGCGGGCCCAGATAATCACGAACAGAGCGCCGCCGGCTGCGCCGCCGTACCAGACCAGTCCGGAGCCGGAGAAGATGCTGCCGATGACATCTCCATTGACGCTGTCGAGGTTCTCGACGATCCAGATCAGCCTCGCGCCGAGCAGCCCGCCAGCGAGCGCCGCGAAGATCGCTTCGTAGGCCCAGTCGCCCGGCATCCCTCGCTCCAGCAGGCGCCGGTGAAGAATCGCGCCGCCGGCAAGGAAGGCCAGCGCGAACATCAGCCCGAAGGTCTTGATCGGGAGTCCGAAAAGATCGATCTCCGGCTGCATTGGCGAAAGGCTAGAGGTAGTTCAGCGGATTGGTCACTTGACCATTGATGCGCACCTCGAAGTGGAGGTGGTCGCCGAAGCAGAAGCCGGTGCAACCGACGTATCCGATTACCTGCCCCTTGCTGACCTTCTGCCCAACGCTGACCGCGTAACGGGACTGGTGGGCGTAGCAAGTCGAAAGCGATGCGCTGTGCGCGATGCAGGTGAAGTTGCCGTAGCCGCCGTTCATCGAGGCAACACGCACGGTGCCGGAATCGGCGGCGCGGATCGGGGTTCCCGAGCCGACACCGATATCTACGCCCGGGTGGCAGGATTCCCAGGAGCGCCGCTCACAGAAGGGAGAAGTAATCGGTCCGTTGACCGGCCAGACCATCGAGCCTGAGCCTTGGCGGATCGGTCCGCCATCGACGAGCACGCCCTCGATCCTGGCCTGAGTTTCGATCATCTTCGAAAGCGCACCCTCGAGATGGTGGCGGTCGGCCTTGACTGAGGCAAGTAGCGACGCCTTGCGCTCCTTGCTGTTATCGAAGCCGGTCCGTGTGCTGACTAGCTGTCGCTTGATTGAAGCGACCGCGTCGCGCTTGACCTTGATCCGCGCGGTAACAACCTGCTGACGACCTTCGAGCGTGCCAAGGCGGTTGGCGTTGATCGTCGCGTCGATGCGCGCAGCGCGAACAAGCGTGATCACGCGCCTGTCCTGCTCACCGATCCGCTGAAGGAATTCGCTGCGCTCGAGTAGCTCGGCGAAGCCCTTCGAATCGAGCACGACCGAGATCAGCGTCGGCGCGTCGGCGCGGTAAAGCTCAAACAGGCGCTGGCCGAGTACGCGCCGGCCCTCCTCCAGTCGGGCCTTCATCAGAACCTGACGGCGGCGCTGTTTGCGCAGCTCGTCTTGGATCTTCCCGAGCTCGTTGCTTTCGCGGTCAAGGCCGACCTGAATCTCATCCTGGCGGCCCTGCAGCTTGTTGATCTTGCCTTGAAGAGCGTTGATCTTCGACTGCCAGGCAGCAACCTGCGTGGTCAGAACGCGCTCGGTCCCCTTCTTGGAGTCGAGCTTCGTTTGCGTCTGCTCGATCTTGTTCCTCAGGTTGCTTAGCTTGGCGTCGTTTGAAGCGCCGAGCGAGCCGACCGGCATCAGCGCCCAGAGCGCGGCAGGAAGAATCGCCACGAAAGCGAGCAGGGCAAGGCGGGAGCGCATCAGCGCGCGGAAGCTATTGGGGATTCGATTCATTGACAATCACTGCAATCCGGCCTGCGAGGTGAGCTGACGGGCTCGCGCAAAAAAGCGCTAACCGAGCGGCAATGCCCGGTATTCGCCCCTGAAGGCCGAAGCCTCCGTTGGGTCCCCCGCTCCCTCACACATAACGGTGAGGAACTCGGCTTCAGCGCAGGTTACCAAGGCGCTGCCGCTAGGCTTGGGAAGAATCTTGTTGAGTCGACCTTAAGGAGTCATAGTGGCCGGTCTAAGCGGGCGCATGTCAACCGTCATAAAAGCGAAGGTTTCAAAGGTTCTGGACCGCGCGGAGGATCCGGGCGAAACGCTCGATTACAGCTACCAGAAGCAGCTTGAGTCGCTACAGAAGGTCAAGCAGGGCATTGCTGAGGTCGTAACTGCCAAGAAGCGCCTGCAGATGCAGTCCGAGAAGCTTGAGCAGTCGGTCGTCAAGCTCGACACCCAGGCTCGCCAAGCGCTCGCCCAAGGCAATGAGGAATTGGCTCGCGAGGCGCTGGAGCGCAAGAACGTCGCCCAGACCGAGCTGCAGTCATTCGACTCGCAGATCGCCGAACTCGAAGGCCAGCAACAGAAGCTGACCGACTCCGAGGCCAAGCTGCGCGCCAAGATCGAAGCCTTCCGAACGAAGAAGGAGACGATCAAAGCTCAGTACTCTGCCGCCGAAGCTCAGGTTCGGATCTCGGAGGCGGCTACCGGCGTTGGTGAGGAGATGGCCGACGTTGGCCTAGCGATGCAGCGTGCGGTCGACAAGACGGAGGACATGAAGGCTCGCGCCGCTGCGGTCGAGGAGCTTGAAGCAGCGGGAACCTTCGACGACCTGACGACGCTCGGCGACGGCAACGACGACATCGACCGCCAGCTCGCAGAGCTCTCGAGCGCCAGCGCCGTCGAAGACGACATGGCGCGGATGAAGGCCGAACTTGGCGCCGCAACGGCGGCCCCCGAACTGGAGCCAGGAGAGGAGCCAGCGAAATGATCATTCGAATCGCCGCAGAAGGTCAGTACCGGCTCGACGATGACGTGCTTGGCCGCGTCAACGAGCTTGACAACGCCGCTGTCGCCGCAGTCGAAGCTGGCGACCGTGATGGATTCCAGCAGAACTTCGATGCGCTGCTGGCATTGGTGCGCGCTGAAGGCAGCGTCCTCGCCGATGACGACCTTTCGCCGTCCGACGTGATCATCCCTCCCGACGACCTCAGCTTCGAAGAGGCTGGCGCCGAGTTCACCGGTGAAGGCCTAATCCCAGACTGAGCGGGCGATAGTTCGCCGTCAGGCCTGCCCTCATGCTGCCGACCCTGCCCCGCCGTTCGCTGATTGTCGGCAGCTCGGCGCTGCTGATCTGGGCACTCGCAGCCTGCGGTCGCGCTGGCGACCCCAGCGGCTCGGGCTCGTCAGCCGCGCAGGTAACCCCAGGCCAGACGGTCGCGGCGATCCCAAGCGCGGCAACGAAGAACACGACGCGGATCTGGGCCAGCTCACCGGTCACCGTCGCGGCCTCCGCCGCGCGCGCCGTCTACCCCGGGGCCCGCACCAGCCAGCGCCCACTTTCGGTCGTTCTCGCAGACACCGCTAGCTGGCCAGCGACGATCGCTGGCGCAGTGCTGATGGCGGCGCCGCTCCACGCGCCGATGCTGTTGACCGACGGCGCGCAGATCCCGGCCGCCACGACGGCCGCCCTGAGCGCGCTGGCACCAACCGGCGCCGGCGTAGACGGTCCGCAGGTGATCCGTCTCGGCGCGGCGGCCTCACCGACATCGCTGAAATCGCTCTCACTCAGCGGTAACGATCCGTTTACTCTCGCCGCTCGGATCGACTCCTATCAGGCGCGGATCTCGGGCCGCTGGAGCGACGCCGTCGTGATCGCCTCGTCCGATTCGCCAGCGATGGCGATGCCGGCCGCGGCATGGGCGGCGAAGTCGGGCGACAGCGTCCTCTTCAGTCGCCGCGACAAGTTGCCGGCCGCCACCGCAGCGGCAATAAAAGCTCACGGCAAGCCGAAGATCTACATCCTCGGGCCAAGCTCGACGATCTCTGAGGATGTCGCCCGCGAGCTGGCAGCCCTCGGCCAAGTGACCCGGATTGGCGCCAAGCCGGCGAGCGCAAACGCGATCGCATTTGCGCGCTTCAAAGACGGCGACTTCGGCTGGGGCATCGTTGACCCCGGCCACGGCCTGGTCTTCACAAACGCCGCCGCGCCGCTGACGGCCGGCGGCGCCGCACCGCTTTCGGCGAGCGGCAGCTATGGCCCGCTGCTGCTGGTCGGCCGGGACGGCAGCCTGCCGCCGGATCTGCGCAACTACCTGCGAGACATCCGCCCCGGCTACTCATCGGATCCGGTCCGCGGCGTTTACAATCACGCTTGGATCATCGGTGATCCGACCGCCGTCAGCGACCTCGCGCAGGCGACGATCGATAGCCTGCTCGAGATAGCGCCGATACCGAACAGCACAGCGACCCGATGAGCGAATCCCAGAAGCCCTCAAATAACCCTTCGCAGGCGCTCGATATCAGCGTCGACGACGTTCGTCAGCTCGTGCACGCCTCGACTCCCCACTTCTCACTGCAGTTGCGAAATCGAATCCGCCGCCTGATCGAAGGCCTCCCGGCTGGCCACCCCGCGCGGCTCGAAGGGCAAGCGCAGATTGCTCGGCTCGACGAGCTCGGCTATGACGGCGAGATCCGCGGCCAGCAGAGTGACGGGCTTGAGCCACTGGCAAGCGTCATCGACCCAAAGCTGCGCTAGCTGGGCAGGGGCGATGGAGGAGAGCCCCCAGACCCCGACCGGAATCGAAGGCAGCGCACTGAAGGGTCCATTCCCGGTCGGCGCTTACGCCGAGATGCTGCGCGAAGAGCTGCGCGGCCGCGCAAGGCTTCAGCTGTTCGGCGAGATTTGGAATCTGAGGAGGACAAAAGCGCGCGTCTACTTCGAGCTGCGCGACGCACGCGGCGCAGTCCCCTGCGCGATCTGGACGAACAAGTTTGATGCACTCGGCGAGGTTGGCTCGTCGCTTGTCGATGGTGCCCAGATCGTCGTCGCCGGTGGCCCTGACTATTACCCCGGCAGCAAGACCTCGTCGCCCTCGTTCTCATTCGATGTGACGGCCCTGCGCGTCGCCGGCGAAGGAGACCTGCTGGCGCAGCTGGCGGCACTGCGTCGCCAGCTTCAGGGCGAAGGACTATTCGAGCCACAGAAGCTTCTAGCCCGCCCCCAGCTTCCGCGCACGATCGGCGTTGTCACCAGCGAATCAGGCAAGGCGCGTGATGACATCCTCGCCGGGCTCCAACGCCGCGGCTGGGCGGGAAGACTGGTCTGGGGCTTCGCGCCGGTGCAGGACCGCAAGGCGGCCGCCGCGATCACGCAGGCACTAATGGACCTCGCCGGGATTGAACAGGTCGAGACGATCATTGTCGCCCGCGGCGGCGGCTCACTTGCCGACCTCTTCGCCTTCTGCGACGAGACGCTCTGCCGCACCGTCGCGCTGCTACGCGTGCCGGTGATCGCCAGCGTCGGCCACCACACAGATCAAACGCTGATCGACGACGTCGCGGCCGAAAGCTGCTCGACGCCAACCCACGCCGCCGAGGCCGCTGTGCCGCTCGACATCGGCGCCGAGCGCACTGCGATGCGCTCTGCGACCGGGTCGCTCTCGCGCCACGCGCAGAGCGCCATCGTAGGCCGCGCCCGCGCACTGGCGGCGCTGGCGCGAGTGCCGAGCGAGCAGATAGCTCGCCAGCGGCGGGAGCTCAATCAAGGCGCGCGTGAGCTGCGCGCCTCAGCGCAGCGCCGCGTAGCGCTTGAACGCGAGCGTTCAGCGACCGCCGCGGAGGTGCTTCGCCGCAAAGCGGTCGCTAGCGCCGGCCCCGACAAGCTGGCTCGTCTGCGCACGCTCGAGGGCCTTTCGATCGCGCTCTCCGCACACGACCCGCGTGGCGTGCTCGAACGTGGCTACGCGATCGTGAACGATCGAGCGGGGAACGTGATTACGAGCGCCGCGGCAGCGCGAGCGGCCGCAGAGGTTCAACTAAAGTTCGCCGACGACGACGTTGGTGCGAAGATCATCAGCAGCGATGACTGAACCCGAACAGAGTTACGAGCTGGCAACGGCCCGGCTTGAGGAGATCATCCGTCGGCTCGACTCCGGCGAGGCTGGCCTGCGCGAAACATTGGAGCTGGTAAAAGAGGGCCGAACGCTGGTGGAATACTGCGCCGGCGAGCTTGAGGCGGTCAGTCAAGGGCTCGACGAGATCAAACTCGATGAGCTGATCGCGCGGCTCGAATCACAGAGCCCAGAAACGCAGTAGCTGGCCAATGGCAACCTTCGACCGGCTCGCCGGGCTGCCACTGAAGATCGAAGGCCATCAGCTGAGCGGCCAACAGGCCGACGTTTCGTCCGGTTTTCTGCGAATGACGACAACGATCAGCTTCAGCGGCGGCGGCCACGTTGGCAGCGGCGAGGACGTCACCTACGACAACGAAGATCACGAAGCGCTCCAAGCCTGGGGCGCACCGCTTCCGCTCTCCGGCGAGTGGACGCTCGGAAGTTTCTGCGAAGCGCTCGAAGCGCTCGATCTTTTTCCGCAGCCACCGATCCGTGAAATCTCGCGCAACTACAGGATTTGGGCTTTTGAGTCGGCGGCGCTCGACCTAGCGCTACGCCAGTGCGGGGAGTCGCTGCATCGGCGGCTCGGTTTGACGCCCGCGCCGCTGCGCTTTGTCTGTTCGCTTCGGCTCGGCGAACCGCCTGCAATCCTCGCGCCGCTCGAGCAGCGGCTTGCGCTCTACCCGAGCTTGGAGTTCAAGCTCGACCCAACGCCGAGCTGGGATGAAGCGGCGCTGCAATCGATCGCTGCCAGCGGCTCGGCCGTAGCTCTCGACTTCAAAGGCCTCTACGAGGGCACTGAGGTGGACACCCCGGACGACCCTGCCTTCTACGCGCGCGTACTGGCCGCCCTGCCCGACACCTGGATTGAGGATCCGAAGCTGACGCCCGAAATCGATTCATTGCTCGAGGATGTCCGCGCGCGCATCACTTGGGACGCGAACATCAACTCTGTGGAGGACATCGAAGCACTCCCGTTTCAGCCAACGATGGTCAACATCAAGCCGTCGCGCTTTGGCCCTTTGAGCGAACTCTTCCGCGCCTACGACCTCTGTAACGAGCGGGCGATTGCAATGTACGGCGGCGGTCAGTTTGAGCTGAGCGTCGGCCGCGGGCAAATCCAGTACCTTGCTTCGATCTTCCACCCCGATGGCCCCAACGACGTTGCCCCAATCGGCTACAACGAGCCGGTCGTCGCCGCTGGCCTTGCGCCAAGCCCGCTAGCGGTCGCAGCGAGCGAGGTGGGGTTCCAATGGCAGTAGAGACGACACGCGAAGGCTGGCCGTTCTCGCACGTCGATCGGGTTCGATTTGGCGACCTCGACGCAATGCGCCACCTCAACAACGTCGCCTTCCTCGGCTTCTTCGAGAGCGCGAGGATCGCCTACATCCAGTCGCTGATCGAAAGGTACAGCCCGGTCGATCCGGAGCGGGCGGTCGGGCTGATCTTCGCCGAGGCGCACATCAACTACCGCTCACCCGGCCTCTTCGATGAGGAGGTGCGTACCTTCATCCGCCCTCGCGCCTTGAAGCGCTCGAGTTTCCGCGCCGAGTTTCTGATGACCTCCGATACAGACGGTCGTACGCTGGCCGAAGGCTGGGGTGCTCTCGTCGGCTACGACTACGTCGCCGACAAGGCAACCCCAATAGCGGAAGCGATCGCCGCGGCTCTACGCGCCAGCGGCGGCGAAGCTGAACCCGAGCTCTAGACGCGCTTGATCGGCGTGCCGGCGGCGATTCCGCCGCGAACGGCGTCGAACGCTTCCTCCACACGCAGTTGCCGTTCGCCGAGGTCGTGGAGGATCGTGCAGCGCGCGATCGTCGCCGCTGGGGGGAAAAGACTCGTGTCCTCCCGCACCGGTGTTGGCAGCAGGTCCCGAGCAGCGACGTTCGGCGTCGCGAGGCCTGCGCGCGCAGTAGCCAGCACCGCGAGCTCAGGATCCATCAGCTCTGCGAGTAGGGCGTGCGATAGCTCCTGGTCAGCGGCGATGGCAGGGACCGCCGCACAGGTCACCCAGAACACCGCGCCTTCGGACGGAACAACGTATCGGAGCCTCTCCGGGGCAGCTCGAACGGCCTGAGCGGCCGGGCCACTCCAAGCGTGGTGGGCACCGAACGCGCCGGAGCTAACCTGGCCGGTGAAATCGTCGCTATCGAACCCGCCAACAGCAGGAAGCTGCCGGGCGAGTACATCACTCGCAGCCGCGAGGGCCGCGTCGCTGCAATCGTTGGGACTAAAGCCGACACTCAGCAGAGCTGCACCGACCACCTCACGCGCTTCGTCGAGCATTCCTACCGGCACGCCTGCAGGGGGCGCAAAGAGCTGCTGCCACGAGTCGCCTTGCGGGATCCGCGAGTCGCATAAATAGCCCGTGGTGCCGTAAGCAAAAGGCACCGAATAACCGTTGTTGGGATCGAATGGCGTCTCGCGCGCCCACCCCGCCAAGCGCTCAAGCGGGAGCAGGTTGGCGTCCAGCCTGACGACCCGTCCTGACCTAACCAGCGCCTGCACTAGGTAGTCGGACGGGAACACTAGGTCGGGCGGACCGCCGCGGTTCAATGCCTCAAGTAACCGCTCGTTCGAGGCCACAACTTCGACGCTCGCTCGATGACCCAATCTTCCGGCGGCGATCTCAACTGCGCTCTGATCGGGCATTCCCGGCCAGGCAATAATTCGCAGGTCGCGACTCGCCATCAGCGGAGGACGCTCCAGTATCGGCGCTGTGACTTGATGACCGCTGTGAGCCGCTCGGGCCAATCGACCGGCTGTAGATGCGGCGAGGGCACGAAAAGGTCGTCCAACGGTACGTCGAAGCTACCCAGACCGGAGAGGATGGCGCGATCGATCGCGGGCAGCGTCGAGGTGTTGTAGCCACCCTCATGAACCAACACCATCCCGATTCCTAGTCGCCGCGCGAGCTCTGTTACTCGTGCAGCCATCGCCTGAAAACCAGAGAGCGAAATCAGCTGGTCGGCGAGTGGGTCGGCCGCGTGGCCGTCTTGACCGGCCGAGACGATCAGCAGCTGAGGGCGGTAGTCCTCGACCAGCGGCAGGACCACCTGATCGACGGCTTGCAAGTACTCAGGATCGCCCGAACCGGGCGGAAGTGGGATGTTGACGGTCATCCCTTCGCCGTCACCTGCTCCAGCCTCGTCGTGCCACCCGGTCCCTGGATACAGTGGCCACTGGTGCAGGGAGATGAAGAGGACGGAGGGGTCATCCCAATGGATCTCCTGCGTTCCGTTGCCGTGGTGGACATCCCAATCAACGATCGCAATCCGCTCAAAGCCGTAAACCTCCTGGGCGTAACGGGCAGCGATTGAGGCGTGATTGAGAAGGCAGAACCCCATCGCTCGATCGCTTCCGCTGTGATGACCGGGCGGCCTACTTATCGTGAACAGGCTGTCCGGCTGGTGGTAGGCCTCCATGGCAACCGCGTCAACGGCCGATAACACACCGCCGGTGGCAAGTAGACAAGTTTCAAAACTCCCCGCGGAGACGCGCGTATCGGTGTCGAGCCAAGCCGGAGCCTGAGCGCAGGCCTTCTCGATCGCGTCAACAAACCCCTCAGTGTGCGAACGGAGAGCATCTTCAATTCGCGCGTAGCGGGGCGCAAGCACAAACAATCTGTCCCACTCCGGAGAACTCTGCAGGGCCTGCACTACGCCGGGGAGGCGGCGCACGTTCTCCGGGTGCTCGCCCGGGTCATGGTTCTCCTGCGTCGGCAGCAGGACGACACCAGTCTGTGGCTGTTCGCGGCTGTAGTACGCGTGCGGGATGCTCCCGATCCCTTCGGCCTCGTCGCTCATCAGCTCGTGGCCCGCGCTGGCAGGTCGAAAATCCCTGGAGCCGACTCGACTATCGGCTCACCCGCTGGCGATAGTGCGAGCGCGCCGCCCGCGAAATCGGGCCCGCTCTCCTGCGCAGACCGGTTTACGATCATCACCGCGATGCGATTTCGCGTCGCCATTTGGTTTGCGATTCGCGCGGTCTCCGCCCACAGGTCGGCCGTCTCAGCTGACGCGCCTAAAACCAGCGACGCTCCAGCATCGACAACCGCCGCCCACGACGCAGGGTCGCGCAACTCTCCGCCGAGCATCAGCGCTGCTTCCCAACCCTCGACCGTGATCGTTTCGACCGAGCCGTGTCCGGGGCTCCAAAACATCGTCTCGTAACGACCTTCGGCGCTCTCAGGCAGGCTCTGCCGCCAGAGAAGGTTCTCGCTTGACCCAAGTCGCCCGACCCTCCCGGAGAGGTAGAAGACGCCTTCTCCCTCGGATTCGTAGGGAGACGCAGCGAGCCACGCGCCACCCGCTAGCTCAACCGCCCGGCTCCACGTCGCCGACGGGGCGCGCTCCGCTTCCTGATAGCTGCCGCGGTCAAGATCCGACGCGACGTACGATGAGAAGCTGAGCAGCGGCAGACAGATGATGTCGGCTCCTGCCGCCGCCGCGAGCGGCACGGCCGCCTCCCAACCAGGCTCCGGGACCAACGCCGCTCGCATCGTTGGTCAGTCCCACCATACGTTCTTGACATGCGTCGTGAGGATCTCGACGCCATCCTCGGTGACGAGCAGGTTGTGCTCAAAGGCACCGGTCCCTGCGCCTGGCCGTCCGACCTCCGCCTCAACAGCCATCACCATTCCAGGCTCCAGCAGCGCATCCTCGCCGACGACCAGCGACGGGTTCTCCCAGGCCAGTCCAAGGCTGTGACCGAACGACGGATAGGCTTGGCCGAGGAGCGCTACCCCCTCTGACTCCTCCGCCCCAGGTACGTCAAAGCCGTGCTCAGCGAGCCATTGTGCGCCGCGATCGAAAAGGTCACCGCAGCGGACCCCAGGCCCGATCCCGTCGATTATGTGCTCGACGACAGCCACCGAGGCTTCCAAGACTTCGCGCTGGGCTGCCGTAACCGCTCCTCCCGCAACCGTAGTGCGAACCATGTCGTAGAAATAGCCGTTGACGGTTCCATACATGTCGGGATGAATCATGTCGCCGGGCTGAAGCTGGCGCTCCGTATCCCACGAGGGCATTCGGTCCCAGAGGAAGTGATCAACATTCGGTCCTGATGCGACCGGAATGTCGAGTGGGAACGCACCTTGCGGGATACCAACATTCAGTGCGGCGAGAACGCAGTCGGCTTCGGTGGCGCCGGGAACCGCAGCCGAGACGAACGCCTCGACCATTGCACACCCAACTCGCGTCGACTCGCGCATCAGAGCGATCTCAGCCTCGGACTTGACGCGGCGGAGCTCCTCGATCAGATAGTCAGCCCACTCAAGCTTGATATCCGGAAGCTCTTGGTTGATCCGATCTACGCATGAATACAACAGGCTCTCGCGACCGATGAGCCCCACGCGCCCCGAGGCTAGGCCTCTGTCGCGGAGCGTCTGGACCAGCCCAGACCACAGGTCGAGCTCCACTCGAACATCCTCGATAGCAACGAGGTCGTCCCGCCAATCCGGGATTTCAACGACCAGAGTCGCTTCTTCAGAGACCGGCATCACCACCCCCGCGTAACCTCGTCCTGACCACTGGCCGGGGCGATCAGGAATCTGTGGGAAGGCTGAATAGTGGTTCGTCAGATACACGACGTCGGCACCCCAGTCCGACCCATTCGCACCCCGACTGACGACCAGAATGCCATCCAAACCAGCGTCGGCGGCGGCAACGCGTAGTCGCGACCTGCGCTCGGCGTATTCAGCCGGCGAGATCGGTTCGGTCTTGATCCTGGGCATCTAGAGGTCCTTTCGCTAGGAATTACCAGTCGTCAGGGCCAGCCGACCCCGCATTCGCCAGCCTAACTCTTCGACGTTAGGCGAGCCGGATCTGACCACCGATCCGGACTCTGATCAGACCGGTTTCCGCCCGTCCGTCTGGGTCCCCAGCCGAGCTCTAGACGCGCTTGATCAGCGTGCCGGTGCCGATTCCGCCGCCGCAGCACATCGTGACGAGGCCGTACTCCTTGTCCTCGTCCTCGAGCTCGTGCAGCAGTGTCGTCAGCAGGCGGGCGCCGGTTGAACCGAGCGGGTGGCCGAGCGCCATCGCTCCGCCGCGCGGGTTGACGCGATCCATGTCCGGGTTATGCTCGCGCGCCCAAGCGGCGACCACAGGAGCGAAGGCCTCGTTGACCTCGAAGAAGTCAATGTCGTTGATCGTCATCTTGTTGCGCTCAAGGATCTTTGCCGTCGCCGGAATCGGGCCCTCAAGCATCTTCACCGGGTCGCAGCCGACGCTGGTCTCATCGACGATGATCGCGCGCGGCGTAAGGCCCAGCTCGGCGGCCTTCTCGCGCGTCATCATCAGCACCGCGGCGGCGCCGTCGGAGATCTGCGAGGCGTTGGCGGCCGTCACCTTGCCGTCTGGCTTGAAGACCGGCGTCAGCTCGCTCAACGTCTCGATGTTGGTGTCGGGGCGGATCCCTTGATCGACCGTCAGCACGTTGCCGTCAACCTCGATCTTGACCATCTCGCGGGCGAAGCTGCCGTCCTCGGTCGCCTTGTTGGCGAGTGCGTGCGAGCGGACCGCCAGCTCGTCTAGCTCGGAGCGGGGAATCTCCCACTGGTCGGCGATCATCTCTGCGCCGAGCCCTTGGCCGACGATGTTGTGCTTGGCCATCAGCTCCGGGGTGAAGGCGTAGCCGTATTTCTCCTGCGTCTCCATCCCGGCCGCGAACGGCAGGTGGCCCATATGCTCAACGCCTGAGCCGATCACGACGTCGTGGACACCGGTCGCGATCAAGGCAGCGCCGTAACCGACGGCCTGCTGCGCCGAGCCGCACTGCGTGTCGATCGTCGTCGCCGAAGTTTCAATCGGTAGCCCTTCCTGAAGCCAAGCGTTGCGGCCGATGTTGAAGGCCTGCTCGCCGAACTGCTGCACGCAGCCTGCGATCACGGTGTCAACCTCTAGTGGGTCGATCCCGGTGCGATCGATCAGTTCGCCGTAGGAACGAGCCAGCAGCGCTGCCGGGTGCGTGTCCTTGTAGTAACCCTTCTCTCTGTGACCGCGACCGATTGGCGTGCGGACAGCTTCGACGATGACTACTTCACGGCCCTGTAGTGCCATAACGAAATCAGACCTCTCGAGTTCAGGTTGCGGGACAGCGGCAAGCGTACCGATTTGGGCGCTCTAGCGGTCGGTCGGCGCTGCGCCAAGCCAAGCGGTAGGGTTCCGCCGATGGCTGAACAGATCGCAGTAATCGGCAGCGGCGCCATCGCCTGTGGGCTGGCCGCAGTTGCCACGAAAACCGGTGACGTCACGCTGCTCGCACGCAGCGAGCAGTCCGCTGAGCGCGCCCGCGCCTCAATCGAGAAGCAGATCGGCAAAATGGGCGACGAGGCCGGCCCCGGCTCGGTGACGGTGACGACCGACGCGGCCGACACTGCTGGCGCCACCGTTTTCGTTGAAGCGGTCGCCGAGGACGCGGCGATCAAGGGCGAAGTCTTCGCCACAATCGCTTCTGTTTCGTCCGATGACGCGCTTTGGGCAACGACGACCTCTTCCCTTTCCGTTGGCGAGCTGGCGCGCGCCAGCGGCTCGCCGGAGCGCTTCGTTGGCCTCCACGTCTTCAACCCGGTGCCACGGATGGCGCTGATCGAGCTGGCCTTCCCCGATCAGGCGACTGAGGCCACGCGCGAACGCGCAGCGGCGCTCTGCGAGGCGCTCGGAAAGACGGCCGTTCCGGTCCCCGACCTGCCCGGCTTCGTCGTCAACCGGTTGCTCTTCCCCTACCTCTTCTCGGCCGTCGATTTCCTTGACCAGACGGGAATGGACGCGGCCGATGTGGACGAGGCGATGAAGCTTGGCGCCGGCCACCCGATGGGTCCGCTAGCGCTACTTGACTTCATCGGCCTCGATGTTTCGGCAGCGATCGGCGACGAGATCGGCTCGCCCGCCCCGGCGCGCGTGCAGGCTCTAATCGCTGAAGGTGCGCTAGGTCGTAAGAGCGGCCGCGGCTTCTACGAGTACTAGGCCGTAACGCGAAGCAACAGGTCGGTCACAATTTCTTTATAGAACGCTAAGACTTGTCGTGCATCCTGCCGGGTAGAACGTTCTTCATGGATGTTCCTCCTCCCAGATTGACCGGCCGGTCCGCTCCCCCAGCGGGCCGGTCTTGCTTCCAGGCTCAGAGCTGAGCGATCGGCCTGATCCGCACAGCGGTGATTCGGTTTTCACGCACCGACTCAACGCGCAGCCTGTAGCCCTCAACGGTGACCGTGTCACCGCGCTGGGGCATCCGTCCGATCTCATGGAAGACAAGGCCGCCAACCGAGTTGTAGGCGTCGCTGTCGACCGGCAGGTTGATGCCGAAGTCGGGCAGGTCGGAGATTGGAACGTGGCCGCTGACCGACCAGCCGCCGCTGGCGAGCGGGCGCACCGAGCGTGAGGTCGGGTCGGTCTCGTCGTCAATTTCGCCAACGACCTCCTCGACGATGTCCTCAACCGTTACAAGGCCGGCGGTACGGCCGTACTCATCAACGACGACCGCCAGCGATGAGCGCTGACGCTGCAGGTCGGCGAGTAGATCATCGAGCGGCTTCGTCTCCGGCACAATCACGGCGTCACGAACGAGCGGCTCAATTGAAGCTTCGGCGCCTGCTTCGAGGTAGAGCGCGATCAGCGAGTTGGCGTGAACGGTTCCGCGGACGTGCTCTGAGCTTCGATCTTCGGTCACAACGAGCCGCGTGTGGCCTGAGCTGATGCAACTGCGCAGCGCGGTCTCAACGTTGTCGGTCACGTCGACCATCACAACCGCCGGGATCGGCGTCATCACCTGGCGCGCCTGCTGCTCGTGAAGATGGAAGACGCCGGCCAGCATCGTCGCCTCGCCGGGATCAAGCTTGCCGCCGATCTGAGCCTGCGAGATCAACAGTTTGAGGTCGTCGGGCGTGCCGCCCTCATCGAGGCCAGCTTCTGGGTCGATTCGCATCAGTCGCAGAACGGCGTTGGCAGCACCGTTGAGACCGGCGATGAAGGGGCGCATCACGATTTCAAAGATGCTGAGCGGGCGCGCACACGCCCTCGCTACCGACTCGGCTTTTACGATCGCGAAGATCTTCGGCACCTGCTCGCCGGCGATTACGTGCAACGAGGTCACGAGGATGTAGGCGACTGCTACCGATACGGCAACGGCAGCGCCGTGGGCGAGTGGGCCGCCAAGCAACGGTTCAAGCAGCGTCGCGATCGCTGGCTCGCCGAGAAAGCCGATGCCAAGCGAGGCGAGCGTTATTCCAAACTGGCAGGCCGAGAGGTACTGACTGAGGTCATCCTGCTGCGCTGCCGCTCGAGCGGCGCCGCGAACACCATCCTCGGCCTCGGCCTGCAAGCGGCCGCGGCTAGCGCGAACGAGCGCGAACTCGGCGGCAACGAAGAAACCGTTTACCGCTACCAGCACGAAGATCGCGGCAATCAGCAGCGCGGTCATCGCGTCGGAGCCTGTGGGGGGGTACTTCGCGGACGGTCGTCAGGCACTAATGATCAGCTCGAACACTACCGGCCGCGGCGCCGGAATAAAGAAGTCAGGCAAGCTGATCGATCTCTGTCGCCAACGCTAGGTCCCTATCGGTGACGCCGCCCTCGGAATGGGTCGTGCAGGTGATTCGAACCTGATTCCACTGGTGGACGAGGATGTCGGGGTGATGGTTGGCCACTTCGGCTAGGCCCGCGACGCTGTGAACGAACTCGATTGCCGACTCAAAGTTTGGCAGCGAGTAGTCACGCACAAGAGCGCCGTCCTCAATGCGCCACTCACCGTCGGCGATTGCCGCTTCGATTACGTCGTTCTCTAGTAGAGCCATGGCGCGAGTGTAGAGCCCAGATTGACATCGCGGAGGCCGTCCGTAACCTACCGCCGATGGCTGGCGATTCTCCGCAGGCAAACGCGCAGCGTCCGTTGACGGTCTTCGCCAGCCCTGGGCGCTACGTGCAAGGCCCCGGCGCTACCCATGATCTAGCCCAGGAGCTGGAGCGACTTGGCCTGCAGGGGCCGATCCTCTTTGTTGCCGGTGGCCACGCGATCGAGCAGCTCGCCGGTATCTGGAATGAGACGCTGCCTGCCCGCGGACTGCAGCCAATCATCGAGCGGTTCGGTGGCCAGTGCACGATCGCCGAGATCGACCGCCTGACCGGGCTCGGCCGCGCAAACGAGGTTGTCGCGGTCGTCTCGGCCGGAGGCGGCAAAGCGAGCGACGCCGGCCGCGGCGCAGCCGACGCGCTGAGCGTGCCGGCGATCCTCACTCCGACGCTCGCATCAACCGACGCTCCCTGCAGCGCGCTCTCAGTGATTTACGACGAAGACGACACAGTCGACGAGTACCGCTTCTACGCCCATCACCCGGCGCTCGTCCTCGTTGATTCCGAAGTGATCGCCCGCTCGCCCAAGCGCCAGCTCGTCTCCGGCATTGGCGACGCAATCGCCACTTGGTACGAGGCGCGTACGGTGCGCGAATCCGGCGCGCCAAATCAGATCGGCGGTCTGCCAACGACAACCGCCACCGCGCTGGCGAAGCTCTGCGCTGAGATCCTGCTCGCCGACGGACCTGCCGCCTGCGCCGCACTCGATGCGCAGGCCGTCACGCCAGCGTTGGAGCGACTAATTGAAGCCAACACGCTGCTTTCCGGGCTCGGCTTCGAGAGCGGTGGGCTCGCGGTAGCGCATTCGGTTTACAACGGGATGAGCGCCGTTGCCTCCGCCAACCCCTACTACCACGGCGAGAAGGTCGCCTTCGGCCTGATCACTCAGCTCGTGCTCGAGGGCCAGCCGCAGAGCGAGATCGACATGATCATCGAATTCCAGCGCACGGTCGGGCTGCCGATCACGCTGGCTGCGGTTGGGATTGATTTCGCCGACGACGGCGCACTTGACCTGATCGCCGAGACGACCGTTGCGCCAGGCGAAACATGCCACCACGAACCGTTCGAGGTTCGCGCCGAAGCGGTCAAAGCGGCGATGCTCGCGGCCGACAGGCTTGGGCGCGCGGCGAGCTAGCCGATCAACGCTGCCGCCGCCAACGCGAGCGACCCGATAACCGCGACAGCGCCGATCGCCGCGCAGGCGGCCCAACCGATCGCAGGCTGGCCGCGCCGCTCGGCCATCACGAAGGCGCCGCCGGCCAACGCCCCGGCCGCAAGTCCGCCGAGGTGGCCACCAATCGAAACGTTCGAAAGTACGAAGCTGAAGACGATGTTGAAGACCAGCAGCATCCCGATGCCACTGTGGAGCGGATTGCCCCCGCGCGCGTAGATGATTGCCGAGGCGGCGCCCATCAGGCCGAAGATCGCTCCCGAGGCGCCGACCGTGAGCGCGTTCGGGGAGAGCAGCAGCGCGCCGAACGATCCTCCGAGCAGCGAGACAACGTAGAGCGCAAGGAAGCGGCCGCGGCCAAGCTGCGGTTCCATCTGCGAGCCGATGAACCAGAGCAGGATCATGTTGAACGCGAGGTGCATCAGCCCGGCGTGGAGGAAGCCCGAGCTGATGAGCCGCCAGTACTGCCCGTCGGCGCCGATCGGCGCCGCGGCCAGCGCTCCGTCGTAGAAGAGCTGAGTCTGCCCGCTGCCGAACGGGAAGCCGCCGGAAAGCAGATACCCGAGCAGGCATAGCGCGATCAGCGTCAGCGTTACAACGGGCTTGTCGGATTGGCCGCTTAGCGCGGGCAGTCGCACCGCTTTGCCGCTATGGGTGGCGCAATCCGGACAGCGCATCCCGACCGGGCTTGGCGTCATGCAGTCGGTGCAGATCGGCTTGCCGCAGCCCGAGCAGCCGACGGCCGTCTCACGCGAGGGGTGGCGGTAGCAGGTGGTTGTGGTGGAGGTAATCGCTGGCCGGGCCTTGTTCGCGCCGGGCGGCGGCTTTGCGCCACCCGGTCTGCGGCCTGAGGCTAGCTGCCGAAGCGCCGGGTTACTTCGCTGCCGATCGTGTCAAGCGCCTTGCGGGCGAAGACAACTGGCCCCGCTGGCGCATTCTGCTGACGGCTGCGCTGGCGCCGCACGCCAAGCACCGCTGCCGCGCCGGCCGCCGCAGTGCCGACGGCGAGCGCCGCGGCAGGCCGCACCCAGGTGCGCGGATCATGAAAGGCGCCAGCCTCCCACGCATCGAGCTCGTCGGCTGCAATCCCCGAGATTCGATTGAGCCGCTCTTCGAGATCGCCGAGCAGATACTCCGGTGGATCAACCGGCTTGAGCGCCTTTGCGAGCAGCGCTTCAAGGTCAATCGGATTTGGCTGGCTGCTCATCCGTTCAGGCCTCCTGCGGTTCGCCGACGAGAGCCTCGAGCTGTTTGATCGCGCGGTGAAGTAGCACCTTCGTCGCCCCTTCGCTGCGGCCAAGCGCGCGGCTGATCTCCTTGTTGTTCATTCCAAGTGCGAAGCGCATGATCAGCGCTTCGCGGCGGTCGTCCGGCAGCTCCTGCACGGAGTCGAGAATCCGCCGCAACTCGTCGCGGCCCTCGACCAGCTGCTCGGTGGTGTGCAGCGCGCCGGGTTCGGCAATCGCATCGATGTTGGTCTGCGGTTTGCGCGAGCGATCGCGATAGAGATTGGCGGCGAGGTTGTGGGCGATACGGATCAACCACGGACGCAGCGGCCTGCCGTCCGATTCCTCGAGCGCGCGCTCGAAGTGGCGGTAGGCCTGAAGGAAGGTCTGCTCGGTTAGATCCTCGGCGTCGTGATGGCTGCCAACGCGGTAGTACGAGTACGAATAGACGTCGCGAAGGTGCTCGCGGTAGCAGTCGCTGAAACGGCGGTCGAGTTCCTCCTTTTCCACGCATCAGAGCCTACCCGCGCGCCTTAGACGACGCGTGCGCCGACCACTCGGCGCGGCTCGATTACGGACTCCGCGAAGCTGGCAGCGTCGCTCTCTCCAGCAACAACCTCGGCCAGCCGCTCGACTGCCGGAGCTCGAACGTGGGCTCGCTTGAGCGCCTCCACCAGCAGCGGAAGCGAGTCGAGCGCTTCGGCCACCTGGCCGATCTCAGGGCGGATTTGCTGCGCGGAAACTCCCGCAGCGAGCATCTCCCCGGCGCGACGGTTGCGACCCCCTGCGGCGACAACTGAAGCGACCAGATCGCCAACCCCGGCGAGGCCGGTCCAGCTCTCAGCCTTGCTGCCGAGCTGTTCGGCGTAGCTGGCAACCTCGGCAAAAACTTTTCCTGCGGCGGCGCCGGCGGCGTTGGGGCCGGCCACGCTGGCTGTGGTGGCAGCTAGGACGGCGGCGTTGGTGGCGATTCCGGCCAGCTCAACGCCGGTCACATCGGCGGTAAGCGTGAGGTCAAAACCGGCGTCGGCGAAGGCGCGCCGCAGCCGCGCGAGGAACTCCTTGTCGTCGCCCGCGATTACCAGCGATGCGCCGTGTTCAAGCGCGTCGGCAGCGTGGCCGGGGCCACCGAGGCAGGCGATCGGGCGCCCGCCGATGCGGGCGGCGCAGTAGGCCGTTGGAAGCTCACCGGACGGCGGCACCAGCCCCTTCGATGTGACGACAACTCCGCTGGCGGCTCCAAGCCTTGGCGCCAGCTCTCCGATCACCGAGGGTAGCTCCCCGGTCGGCACCGCCAGCAGCACTGCGTCGGCGTACTGGAGGTTCATCTTCGCCGCTTCGACGACGCTGATCGCGGCGTCCAGCTCAACGCCCGGTAGGTAGCGCTCATTGGCGCGGGCTGCGGCGATCTCGCGCGCCTGCTCCGGGCTGCGCGCTCCAAGCTCAACAGCGACGCCTGCGCGGGCCAGAGCGACAGCGAGGCTCGTCCCCCAGCCTCCGGCGCCAACAATTCCAACTCGCCGCAGCGGCACTGCTCCGCCCAACGATTCCCACTGCATCTCCACGCAAGGCCAAACGCGCTCAGTAACCGACTTGGCAAGCTCGCGCGAAGGCTCCGCAACCTGCGGGAAGGTCAGCGGCGCACCGGCGCGGACGGTCACCTTGCGCGGGTAGATCCTCCAACCACGGCGCACGTTCTCGGTGCCCATCACTGCCACGGGGATCACCGGTGCTCCGCTCTGCAACGCAAGCCGACCCACGCCGCTGCGCGGGTGGCCGAGCGGCCCTGGCCGTACGCGCGTTCCTTCAACGAAGATCATCAGCCCGTCGCCGCGGTCAAGGATCCGCAGCGCCGTCGCCATCGAATCGTTGTCGCCATGGCCACGGTCGATCGGAAAAGCACCGAGGCTGTTGAGAAACCAGGTTTGGAAGCGGCTCTTTTCGAACAGTTCGCGCTTGGCAACGAAGTAGAGCGGCCGGCGGCCAAGCGCACTGATCACGAACGGGTCGAGGAACGAGCGGTGGTTACAGGCGTAGATCGCCGCACCGC
Source organism: Bifidobacterium breve (assembly GCA_945889475.1). Lineage (GTDB taxonomy): Bacteria > Actinomycetota > Thermoleophilia > Solirubrobacterales > Solirubrobacteraceae > F1-60-MAGs163. The sequence continues at coordinate 2,301 of CAMDBT010000023.1, read as the reverse complement.
TCTTTGGCACGTGTTCGCGGCCCAGCGTGCTGAGGCGGAAGTAGGTGCGGAAGAAGGGCAGAAAGAGGCTCCGCACGAGCCGAAATACGACGCGATTTACTCCATGACCGCCAGCTTTTTCAAGCAGCTCCTCCGTTTCCATGCTTGCGGTACCGATTTCGGCGCACTTGGTTACACCGAGCCTCGGCCGATTGCGGGCGATCGGAGCTACTCGCAGCGCGAGCGGCGATCCTGATCCCTGTCAGTCTGATCCGACCGCACCGTGCGGTTTCGCCGCGACGATCGCCTCAAGCAGCTCAGCGAGTCGGGCGGGCTCGGTGACCATCGCGTCGTGGCCTGTTGCGATCTGCAGCATCTCCAAGCCCTCCTCGCGTGCCCTCGTCGTCGCGGTCACTGTGCCCGCGTTCTTTGGAGCCACGAGGTCGATGAATGTCCTCGGCAGCCGCCTGGCCGCTGCGGTCGGAGCCGATAGCGGCTCGGTCGACGCCAGCAGCGGCATGTCGGTCAGCTGCTCCCAGACCCAGCTGCGGTCGGCAGGGTCGGTCAGGCCCCAGCGGTCGAGGAAGCCCTGCTGCGGCGGCAGCCGCCAGCCGTCGCCCTGTTCGCGCGCGATCTTGAGAAATGCCTCGCGGGACTCTGGCGGCTCGGTGTCCAGCACCGACTCCCCGTCGCGCGGCAGGAAGGCGTCGAGGTAGACGATCTGAGCGATTCGATCGGCGACGACCTCGGCCGCGCCGTTGACCACGGCTCCCGCGTAACTGTGCCCGACGAGCGTCACCTGCTCAAGGTCTTTCGCTTCGATTAGCTCGGCAACATCGGCAACGTGGGTAGAGAGGCCTACCTCGCGCGTCAGCTCGTCGGCGCGCTCCGCAAGGCCGGTCAACGTTGGCGTATAGACGCGGTGGCCGGCCGCTTCCAGTAGTGGCGTCAGCCGCTGCCAGCACCAACCACCATGGTTCGAACCGTGGACGAGGACAAGGGTCGCGCTGCTGGCGGGGTCGGGAAGCGTTGGTTCGTCGATGCTGGGCATCGTAAGGGCAACGACCCGATGGCCCGTTCGCCCTAGGATGCCCGCATGTCAGCGAAAGGCAACCGTGAGCTGGTCGAACGGTTCTACCGCGAGGTGATCAACGAGCGCCGCCTTGGCGCGATCGACGAGCTGATTTCCGATGATTTCATCCACAACGGCCAGATCAGGGGCAGGCGCGGACAGCGCGAGGTATACGAGGAGTTCCTAGCCGCCTTTCCCGACCTCAAGACCGAGATCGTCGAGATCCTCGCCTGTGACGACCTAGTCGCCGTCCACCGGCGCTGGACAGGCACACAGGCCGGGCCTTTTCAAGGAGTCGAGGCGACGGGCCGCCAGGTCGACTTCGAGTCGACTGCGATCGTCAAGATTCGCGACGGACAGATAACTGAGTACCACGGCGTGGTGGACATGCTGCGGTTGATGGAGCAGCTCGGCGCGTCGGAGCAGAGCCACCGCCCACAGGGGTAAAGCGACCTGCTGCCGGGTATGCTTCGCCGGTCAGTAGCCAACGAATGGAGAGCCAGTAATGCCCCTCGCAATCAGCGGCCCCGGCTGGGGCCTCCTCGCCGTCATCTACTTCATCCTGCTTGTCGCGCTCGGCTTCACAAGCCTGCGCAAGGGCCACTGGATCATGTTCATCATCGGCATCTTCATGCCGCTGTTCTGGATCATCGGCGCCGTGATGCCGCCGGTTCAACGCGACTGACGCGTAGACTTGCGGCCGGCGCCGGAGTAGCTCAGCTGGTCAGAGCACCTGTTTTGTAAACAGGGGGTCAGGGGTTCGAATCCCCTCTCCGGCTCTACGCATCGCCTAGGCAGCTTCGATGGCAGCGGGTAGCCTGCGGCGATGAGCCTCGGGCCGGTAGAGGGGAGTTCCGGTGGCGCGCAGCTCCCCTGAGTCAAGTAGCCCGACCGGCATGCCGGCCGCGAGGATCGGGATGGCGACAGTGGCCGCGGCCAGCGCGGTCATGGTCGGTATTGGACTGGGTCGGTTCGCCTTCGATCCGCTCCAGCCAGCGCTCGTTTCCGCCGGCTGGTTCCACAGTGGCGGCTCCGCCCGCCTTGCCTCAGCAAACCTGACCGGCTATCTGCTCGGGGCGCTGATCGCGGCCCCACTGTCACGCCGAATAGCAGCAAGAAACCTGATTCGCGCAGCGATGCTGGCGATCGCAGTCTCATTCCTCGTCTGCGCCGCCGAAGAGTCCCCGTTCGGCTGGTTTCTCGGCTGGCGAGTTGTCTCCGGCGTCGCTGGCGGCGTGATCATGACGCTC
>CAMDBT010000022.1 GCA_945889475.1 Bifidobacterium breve | reverse complement strand
GCAGCCAAAGCGCCTCGTCGCTGCTGAAGGTGCGGCCATCAGAATCGAGAATCGTCAACGCCTTCTCGACCGGCGACGGGCTGCCGGCGTGGAGCGACGTTTCGTGAAACCAATCGTCAAAGACGACGCGCAAGCGAGCCAAGCTGCGTTCAGCCTCGGCGACCATCAGCTCAACGGCGAGCCGCGCGACCTCATCTACAGGCAGGTCGCCGGCGCCGGGAATATCGGCCGCCAAGGCAATGATGTATTCGCCTTGGTAGCCGTCCTCGGGCGGCTCCTCACCGCGCGCGCGGGCCTGAACGGAAACGCCAAGCGCGCGGATCTGCGAGCCGGCGTCGTTGACGTAGTACTCGCGATGGACCTTGTGACCGACGAAGCTGAATAGGCGCGCCAGCGCGTCGCCATAGACGGCATTGCGCGTTCCGCCGACATGGACCGGGCCGGTCGGGTTGGCGCTGACGAACTCGACGTTGATCTGTAGCGGCGGATCGGCAACCGCCCCACCCCACTGATCGCCTGCGGCGATAACGGCGTCAACGGCGTCGCCGTACCACTCGTCGGAGAGCACGAGGTTTACGAAACCGGGGCCGGCGACCTCGGCGCTGACGAGCGTGGGGCCAAGCTGGCGGCCAAGCTCCTCGCTCAGCTGCTCGGCAAACTCGCGCGGCTGAACGCCTAGTCCTTTGGCAACGGCGAGCGCGGCGTTGGTCGCAAAGTCGCCGTGCTCAGGCTGCTTTGGCCGCTCGAGCTGGAGCTGCGCGGAGACCGGCTGCCCGCCTGCGAGCGCGGCGACAGCAGCCGAGAGTGAGGCGTTTAGATCGTCGAGTGGACTGCTCACGGCCTCGATGATCGCAGCGTCGCAGGGCGAGCGGCGGTTTACCGCACCGCTAGTGGTGGTAGGGCGCGCCAGCGAGGATCGCGTGGCCACGGTAAATCTGCTCCAGCAGCACGACGCGCGCCAACTGATGGGGCAGCGTCATCGGCCCCAGCGAGAGCCTCGCGTCGGCCCGCTCAAGCTCTATTCCGTAGGCACCGCCAACGACGAAGCAGAGGTCGAGGCCGCTGGCACGGCGCTGCTCAAGGAAGCCGCTGAAGGCAACGCTGGAGTACTGGGTGCCCTCGTTGTCGAGCAGCACGAGGTAGCCCTTGTCGGGAACGCGCCGCGCCAGCTTCTCGGGCTCGCGCAGCTCGATCAGTTCGATCGGCGCGTAATGGCCAATCAGCTTCTCGTAATGGGCGACGTCATCGGCGTAAGGGGCGCGAAGGCGACCAACCGAAAGGACGGTGATCTTCACCTTCCGCTCCCGCTCGGCCGCTCGCCGCGCTGCCAAGCGAGGCCGATGCCGATCCGCTGGAGCGTCGTCGGATGGGTACCGAAGAGCCAATGCGCGAGCGCCGGCGGGTCGGGGTCGCCGAGGTTGCGAAGCGAGATCCTCCGCTGCTGGGCGATGAAGGTCGGGGCGGAGCCGGTCAGTGTCAGCGCGAAAGCGTCGGCGCGGGCCTCGACGGAGCGCGAGAGCTGGTTCGAGATCAATGTGATCGCGAAGACGATAAGGATTACCGCCGCGGTCAGCGCCGGGACACTTGACGGGCCGGCCGGTAAGCCGTCATGCGGCCCCCAGAGCCGCAGGCAACGCGCCGCCGCCCAGGCGCCGAAGGGAGCGACGATCAGCAAGAAGAGCAAGCCGTTGGGGATGTCGCGGTAGTGGACGTGAGCGAGCTCGTGGGCGACGACGAGCCGAGTCTGCGCGGGCGGGAACTTGTTTAGCAGCGTGTCGTAGAGAACCACGCGCTTCGATGATCCAAGCCCACCAACGTAGGCGTTGGCGGCCGTCGTTCGGCGACTTGCGTCGATCACGTAAACGGAACCAACTTTGACCTCGGCACGAGCAGCGAGTTCGACCACCGCGCTGCGCGCCGGGCCGGCGGGCAGCGGCGTGAAGCGGTTGAAAATCGGGTCGATCACGAGCGGACCAGCGAAGGTCATCAGCGCGCCGCCGAGGACGATTAGCGCCGACGCCGGAAGCCACCAGCGGCGCCCCAGCTTGCGGATCAAGGCGATCGCAATGAGCGTCGCGACGGCGGCGACCAAGGCCGCGATGCCAGCGCTTCTGACAAGGTCCCAGCCCCACTCGGCCCAGCTGCTGGTAGTGAGGCCGTAGTCGATCGAACGGATCCGCATCAGCGCACTTAGCGGCAGCAGCGCGACGACAACGGTGACCGAAATCGCCGCCCCTACAACCCCCGACACGATCAGCGGATGGCGATACGGACCGCGCAGCCGCGCCGGGGCGCGAACTACGATCAGCGCCAACACGGCGGCCTTGACCAGCAGCGCCGCAACTTTCAGCCAGAGCTGCAAACCATTGAACGATGCCGCACGGCTGAGCTGCGCTGGCGTGAACCACTGCCCCGCATCAACCGGCAGCGGCGTGATTAGGCCGCTACGCGGCGTCATCAGCAAAACCAGCAGCTCGGCGACGAGCAGCGCAACGATAACCCCAAGTAGGGCGCTGTGGCGAATGAAACGCAAGGCAATCACGCTACCGTCGGGGCGAACTTCTGTTGCGATGCGAGTAGCCGTTATCTCTGACATACACGCCAACCGTCAGGCCTTGGAGGCCGTCTTGGCAGCCGTTGACGCGCTCGGCGCCGACGAACTTTGGTGCCTTGGCGACCTCGTCGGTTACGGCGCCGACCCGAATGACTGCGTCCAACTTGTCCGCGAGCACGCTTCGGTCTGCCTCGCCGGTAACCATGACCGCGCCGTGACCGGCGACGTCAAGCTCGAGGATTTCTCGCGCGGGGCGGCGCTGGCGGCGCGTTGGACGCTCGACGTGATCGGTGATTCAGAGCTCGAATGGCTCTCCTCGCTCTCACCGAAGGCGACGGCCGAGGAGATCGGCCTCTTTCACGGCAGCCCGCGCGACCCGGTCTGGGAGTACGTGATCAGCACGCTGCTGGCCGACCTCTGCTTCGACACGATGCGCACGCGGATTGGCCTGCTCGGCCACAGCCACGTGGCGCTGGCGTTCCATCGCACCGAAACCGAACTGGCGACCGGCGAAGCGCGCCGCGGCGGCGAACGCGTTGACGCCAGCGACGATCGCTGGCTGCTGAACCCCGGCAGCGTCGGCCAGCCGCGCGACGGCGACCCTCGCGCAGCGTGGCTGCTGCTCGACACGGAGAGCTCAGCGGCGATCTGGCAGCGAACCGAGTACGACATCGCTGGGGCGGCCGCAGCGATCCGTGCAGCGCGGTTACCTGACTCACTCGCGGATCGGCTCCAGTACGGTCAATAGCGGTGAAACGAGCCCAAATCACATTTCTTGGCTGCCTACTGCTCGCTTCTGCTGCGCTCTTTGGCTGCGCCAGCAGCGCCGACTTGATTCCCGCTTCGGACGCTTCGGCTCTTGACCAATCGATCGGCCAGGTTGCCGACGCGACCGCCGCAGGCGACTGCGAGGCCGCGGCTTCAGCGCTCTCGTCGGCGCAGAGCCAGTTCAACCAGCTGCCATCGAGCATCAATAGCGAGCTTCGCGCACGGATCGCCGCCGGACTCCAGCGGCTTGAGACGAGCGTTCCCGTGCAGTGCCTGGAGGCGAAGCCGAAGCCGATCACAACGCCGACGACGACGAGCACGACGACAACGCCAACGACAACTACGACAACGCCAACAACAACCACGACAACGCCAACCACGACGACGACAACGACAACGCCAACGACAACCACGACAACGCCAACAACGCCGCCCGACAACGGCGGGATCACGCCGAACGGCTGAGGCGGCAGAAGATGACCGAACGGACATTGGCGGGGCGTTACGAGTTGGGCGAGCGGCTAGGCAGCGGTGGCATGTCAACCGTGTTGCTGGCGACCGACAGGCGGCTCGAGCGCCAGGTTGCGATCAAGCTGCTGGCCGAGCACCTTGCCGACGATGAACAGTTCGTCACGCGCTTCCGCCGCGAAGCACTCTCGGCGGCGCGGCTAGTCCATCCCAACATCGTTCAGGTCTATGACTTCGGGCTCGACGAGGAGAGCGGCCGCCAGTACATCGTGATGGAGTACGTGGAAGGCAACTCCGGCGCCGAGATCCTCGCAGCCGAAGGAACGCTCGATGTTCCAGAGGCGGTTGGAATCCTCTCGCAGGCCTGCCGCGGCCTCGACTACGCCCACCGCAGCGGCGTGATCCACCGCGACGTAAAGCCAGGCAACCTGCTGCGCTCGCGCGACGGGGTCGTCAAGCTGGCCGACTTCGGCATCGCCAAGGCATTGAGCGAAGAGTCTTCGATCACGCAGGTCGGCTCTGTGCTTGGCACCGCCGCCTACCTGTCACCTGAGCAGGCCAGCGGCCATGGCTCCAACCCGCGCTCCGACATCTACGCGCTCGGCGTCGTCTGCTACCAGTTCCTCTCCGGCCGACTTCCATACGAAGCGCAGTCAATTACTGAGCTCGCCTTGAAGCAGCAGCGCGAAGCGCCGCCGCTACTGACCGACCTAAACCCTGAGGTCAGCGCCGAACTTGCCGCGGCGGTAGACCGCGCCTTGGAGCTGGAACCTGAGGCACGCTACGAAACCGCCGAAGAGATGCGGGTTGCGTTGTCCGATGGCGCCCGCGGTGTCGCGCCAGAGACTGCCGCCACCTCAATTAGTACGCCGCGCACGGCGGCGACGACGGTGTCACAGGCGCGGGACGACCAGCCAGCGACAACGGTTCAGCGCCGCCAGCCGCGCCAGCCGCAGCAGCGAGCCGCACCCGTGGCGGCGGTCGCCGAACAGCGGCGTAAGCGCGGCTGGATCGCGCCAACGATTGTGCTGCTACTGGCATTAGCTGTCGGCGCGGCTGCGTTGATCTACATCACCGGCAGCGGCGGGGCCAACAGCGTGCGGCTGCGCCAGGTCGTCTACGAGCAGGTCGACGAGACCGCCTCGCAGCTGCAGCAGCTAATCCGCCAGAACACGAAGTAACGCAGCTAGGGCGCCAGCCCGGCGCGCAGATCGGCAGCAACGGCAGCGAAATCACCGGCCAGAATCGCTGCGCGCAGGCGCTCCATCAGGCGCGCCACGAAGGCTAGGTTGTGAACCGTCAGCAGCCGCATTGCCGTTAGCTCGCGGGCCTTCGTCATGTAGCGCAGATAGCCACGGCTGTAACCGACAGCGCAGGCCGGGCACGGACAATCTTCCATTAACGGCTCGTCGCTGTCAGACCACTGCGCCGTGGTCAGATCAACGCGCCAACGGTTCTGCGGGTCTGGCACCAGCGCCACGCCGTGGCGACCAAGCCGCGTTGGCATCACGCAATCGAAGCTGTCGATGCCGATCTCAACTCCCTTGATCAGATCATCGACTTCGCCGATCCCGAGCAGGTGCCTAGGACGAAGATCGCCAGCTTTGGCCAGCGTGTCGGTCGCCCAGCCAACGACCTCGTACATCTGCTCTTTGTGTTCGCCGAGCGAGCCACCGATCGCGATCCCGTCGCAGGCGCGAGCCGCAACCTGCTCGGTCGAGTCGCGCCGCAGGTCCTCGTAGACGCCGCCTTGAACAATTCCGTAAACGAGCTGATCGGCCGAACCGTTCTGCGCATGCCAGGTGAGGCAACGGTCGAGCCAGCGGTGCGTGCGCTCGGTCGAACGGGCGGTGTAGTCGCGGTCAACGTTGAACGGCGTGCACTCGTCGAAGACGAGCGCGATGTCGGAGCCGAGGTTGGCTTGGATCTGCATCGAATCCTCAGGGGCCATGAAGCGAACCGCGCCGTCCATGTAGGAGCGATAGCGAACGCCATTCTCCTCAATCCCAAGCACCTTGCCGGCGCGATCAGGCCCGCTCGGTGCGCGGCCCTTGATCTCATCGGCAACGGTGCCGTGCCCCATCGAGAAAACCTGAAAGCCGCCAGAGTCGGTGATGATCGGCCCGTCCCAGCGCATGAACTCGTGGAGGCCGCCGAGCGCCTTGATCCGCTCGTCGCCGGGGTTCAGATGAAGGTGGAAGGTGTTGCCGAGGACAATGTCGTAACCGAGCTCCGAAACCTCCGCCGGCAGCAGGCCTCGCACGCTGGCCTTCGTTGCCAGCGGCACGAAGGCGGGGGTGCGCACATCGCCATGGGCGCTGCGCAGCCTGCCGGCGCGCGCCAGCGAGCCGGGGTCGGAAGCGAGGATCTCAAGCGCCGCGGCCATCTACGAGCAGCGATCCTACGCCGCTGGCGCTATTGACGGTTGCCGAGGAAGACGGTCGCGAAGTAGATCAGCTGCGACAGGGCGGCCAACGCGCCAGCAACGTAGGTCATCGCGGCTGCGCGCAGCACCCGGCTTACGCCCTCGCTTTCGTTGGCGTCGGCGATCCCAAGTTCTTTCAGCTGCACGGCCGCGCGGCGCGAAGCGTCGAACTCAACCGGCAGCGTCACGAACTGGAAGACGACGACTGCCGCGTAGAGCGCGACGGCGATGTAGACGAGGCCCAGGAAGCCGAGGATCGCGCCGCCGAACAGCAGAATCATCCAGGTGCTGGAAGCGAAAGAGGTGACCGGCCAGAGGGCTGAGCGGATCGCCATCGGCTTGTAAGCCTTGGCGTGCTGAATCGCGTGGCCGACTTCGTGCGCGGCGACCGCCGTTGAGCTGATCGAGGTGCCGCCGAAGACCGGTTCGGAAAGGTGGACGCTGCGCGTGCGTGGGTCGTAGTGATCGGTGAACCAGCCGGGGACCGAGCGAACTGGAACATCCGAGAGTCCGTTTGCAAGCAGGATCCGCTCGGCGATCTGAGCGCCGCTCATGCCGCTGTCCTCAGCAACCTCGCTGTAGCGGCGGAAGGTACTTTTGACCTTGTGCTGAGCCCACATGCCGAAGGCCAGCGGCACCAGCAGACAGAGGATGAAAAGGCCGAAGCTGCTCAAGCTGCCGGCCTAGAACAGGTGCAGTCGGTTTCCGTTTCAGATGCCGCCAGCACTTTGTCCCAACATTCGGCCAGCGCTTGCTGCTCGGCGCCGCTCAGCTGGCCGAGAAAAACGCGGCGGATGCCTTCGATGTGGGTGGGACGAGCTTCGAGCAGCCGCTCGCGGCCAGCCGACGTGAGGCGCGCAAAGGATCCGCGCGCATCGCTCGGGCAGGATTCGCGGACCAGCAGCTCTTCGTGCGCTAGCCGGTCAACTAGGCGCGTCAGCCCGCTGCGACTGAGGGCAGCCAGCTCCGCAAGGTCACACATCCGCATCCGGCCGTCATCGGCACCGTCGAGGTGAAGCAGTACCTCGTAGGAGCTCAAAGTGATCGCGTGTGCGCTGAGCAGCTCCGCGTCGAGCTGCTTGGTCACCGCAGCATGCGTCCTCAGCATGCCGCGCCAAGCGAGCACCTCGCGGCCGGAGAGTTTGCGATCTAGAGTTGCTGGTGCGCTTAGGCTGGCCACGATTGGATCGTCCGGTAGAACACCGTAACGGTAGCAACGAGCGCTCCCGGCAATGCAATCAGACGCCGGAATTGAGGCTGCCTCGGTAGGCTCGACCGATGGCACTGGAAGGGATCCACCACATCACTGCCGTGACCGGCGACGCGCACGCCAATGTTGATTTCTACGCAGGCGTGATGGGGCTGAGGATGGTGAAGCAGACGGTCAACTTTGACCAGCCGTCGGCTTACCATCTCTACTTCGCTGACGAGCTCGCAAGCCCCGGCGCGGCGCTGACCTTCTTTGAATACCCCGGCGCCCCACCCGGCCTGCCGGGAGCAGGAATGGTGCACACAATCATCTGGCGGGTTGGATCGCCCGAGGCGCTGGACTTCTGGAAGGCGCGGCTGCGTGACGCCGAGATGTCGGTCTTGCAGGACGGCGGCGGGCTGAGCTTCTGCGACCCCGAAGGGCTGGCCTACCAGCTGGTCGTTGACGACAGCGGCGACGCACCGCTGAGCGCCGCCTCGCCGGAGATCCCGCCTGAGTTTGCGTTGCGCGGCTTCGCTGGAATTCGCGCCTACGCGCAGCGGCCGCAGGCCAGCGCCGAGCTACTGACCGCGCTCGGCTTCGGCCCCGGCGACGACGAACGCAGCTGGCTGCTGAAAGGAGACGCGCGCAGTGCGACGCTCAGCTATGACGATCCGCCGCTGGACGCCGCTCGCCCCGGGGCGGGAACGGTTCACCACGTAGCTTGGTCGGCAGCCGACGACGGGGAGCTGATTAGCTGCATCGCCCAAGCCGACGGGGCCGGCGCCCAGCCGACCGCGATCATCGACCGTCTGTACTTCCATTCGATCTACTTCCGCGAGCCGAGCGGTGTGCTGTTCGAGGTCGCCACACGAGACCTCGGCTTCACCGTCGATGAACCGCTCGACGAGCTTGGCTTCACGCTGCAGCTGCCGCAGCAGTACGAGCAGGATCGTAATCAGATCGAAGCGAAGCTGACCGAGCTCACCAACCCGCGCGCCAGCGACTAAGAGGCGATCAGCGAGCGGCCGGTCATCTCGGCTGGCTGCTCAATCCCGAGCATCTCAAGCAGCGTCGGCGCGACGTCGGCGAGAACTCCGCCGGAGCGCAGCTCCAAGCCCTCGCGGGTGAGGAGCAGCGGAACCGGATTCAGTGAGTGGGCCGTATTGACCGATCCATCATCGTTGAGCATCTGCTCAGCGTTGCCGTGGTCGGCGGTGATCAGCAGCTCGCCGCCGTCGGCCTGAACGGCGGCGACAATCACACCAAGACAGCGGTCGACGGTTTCGATCGCTGTCACAGCGGCGGGGATTACACCGGTGTGACCGACCATGTCAGGGTTAGCGAAGTTGATGATTCCCAGCTGCGGCCGCTGCTCGCACCACGCTTCAACGAACCTGTCGGCCGCGCCCTGCGCGCTCATCTGCGGGCTCTGGTCGTAGGTCGCCACATCGCGGTTGGAGGGAACTAGCTCGCGCCGCTCGCCGTCCTGCGGGTGCTCATCGCCGCCGGCGAAGAAGTAGGTGACGTGTGGATACTTCTCGGTCTCAGCCACGTGCAGCTGACGCTCGCCGCCGGCTGCGATCACCTGCGGCAGTGTGATCGGCGGTCGCTCGAACGCGAAGGCGACAGCGTAACTCCAGTCTTGCTCGTACTCGGTCAGGCAGCTGAAGTTCTGAACCGGCTCGGCGCCACCGCGCTCAACCTCGGCGCAGTCTGGGTCGCAGAGCGCTCGCGTGATCTCGCGCATCCGGTCAGGGCGGAAGTTAAAGGCGATCACGCTGTCGCCGGGGCCAATCGGCGCCGCTTCAGCGACCACCGTCGCGGTGATGAACTCATCGCTCTCGCCGCGCTCGTAGGCGGCTCGGGCGGCGTCTACTGCGCTGCTCTCGATGTTTTCGCCGCGGCCGTGGACGAGCAGGTCATAGGCAGCCTGCGCACGCTCCCAGCGGCGGTCACGGTCCATCGCGTAGAAGCGGCCGATCACAGTGGCAACCCGCGCGTTGCCGGCCGCCTCGCACCAACCGCTGACGGTCGCTAGATAATCCTCGCCGCCGTGCGGATCACTATCTCGACCGTCGGTGAAGGCGTGAACAAAGACCTCATTCACGCCCAGATCAGCGGCCATCCGAATCAACGCCTGAAGGTGCTCGATGCTGGAATGAACGCCGCCGTCGCTGACCAGCCCAATCAGATGCAGGCGGTTGCTGGAGCGCATCGCGTCCACGAGCACCGCGTTCTCATCGAAGCTCCCGTCGGCGAGCGCGTCATCGATCCGCGTCAAATCTTGGCGAATCACCGACCCTGCGCCGAGGTTGAGGTGGCCGACCTCGCTGTTGCCCATTTGGCCGTCAGGCAGTCCGACGGCGCGACCGCAGGCGATCAGCTCGGTGTGCGGGTAGCGCTCGAGGAGTGCGTCGAAGACCGGCGTGTTGGCCTGCTCAACGGCGTTTCCCGGCCCGGCCGGCGCCAAGCCCCAGCCATCAAGGATTACAAGGCAGGCAGCGGGCGCCGCGCCGCTCAACTGACTGCCGCCCCAATGATCGCCGCGAACGATTCGGGCTCCAGCGAGGCTCCGCCGACGAGCGCGCCGTCGACGTCTGGCAGGGCCAGTAGTTCGGCGGCGTTGTCGGCTTTGACCGAGCCCCCGTAAAGAATTCGCACCGACTCAGCTGCCGCTGCGTCGATCACAGCGACGCGCGAGCGGATGAAGGCGCAAGCCTCCTGCGCCTGCTCAGCGGTGGCAACGGCGCCGGTGCCGATCGCCCAAACCGGCTCGTAGGCGATTACGAGCTCTGCGAGCGCCTCGGCGTCGAGCAGCGCGAGGCCACGTTCGAGCTGGCGCTTCAAGACAGACTCAGTCGCGCCGTCGGTGCGCTGGTCTTCGGTCTCGCCGACGCATAAGATCGCCGCAAGGCCAGCGGCTCGGGCGGCGAGCAGCTTCTCTGCCAACGCTGTGTCGGTCTCGTTGAAGAACTCGCGCCGCTCAGAGTGGCCGAGAACAACACCGTGAACATCAATTTCAGTCAGCATCTCGGCGCTGATCTCGCCCGTGAAGGCGCCCTCCGGCGCCTCGTGCATGTTCTGAGCGTAAACCTCAACGCGTGAGCCGCGCGCTGAATCAACCATCGCCTGCAGGTCTGTGTAGGGAACGCAGATTCCCACCTCAACGCCGTCGGCGGCGTAGAGCAGCGGCAGCAGTCCGGAGATGAATCGCTCCGACTGCGCGACGGTCTTGTGCATCTTCCAGTTACCGGCGATCAATGGCGTTCTCATGACAATGCCTCCACGGCGGGGAGCGTGGCACCCTCGATCAATTCGAGCGTCGCCCCTCCCCCTGTTGATAGGTGGGTGACGCGATCTTCAAGTCCGAACTGGGCCAGCGCGGCGGCGCTGTCGCCGCCGCCAACAACGCTCGTTCCGGCGCAGGCCGCGACGGCCTCAGCGACGGCGCGGGTGCCGCCCGCGAAAGGCTCGACCTCGAAGGCGCCCATTGGCCCGTTCCAGAAGATGCTACCCGCGCTGGCGATCAGGTCGGCATAGGTGGCCGCACTGCTCGGCCCAATGTCGAGACCGATCCAACCCTCGGGGACATCGACCCCGTCAAGCTGACGAACTTCGCTCTCCGCGCTCAGCTCGGCGGCGATCACGAGATCGGTCGGCAGCAGCAGTTCGGCTCCGCGCTGCTCGGCCTCGGCGAGAAGGCGGCGTGCCGGCTCGATGTCGTCATCCGAGCAGAGCGAGTTGCCGATCTGATGGCCCTGCGCGGCGAAGAATGGGAAGCACATTGCGCCACCGATCAGGATGCTGTCAGCGCGCTCGAGGAAGGCGTTCAACAGGCCAATCTTGTCGGTCACTTTGGCGCCGCCGACGATCGCCACCAACGGCCGCGGCGGGTCGGCGAGAATTGCCGAGATCGTCTCTACCTCACGCTGCATCAGCAGGCCGGCTGCGCTCAGCTCGATCTGGTCAACGATGCCAACGTTGGAGGCATGTGCGCGGTGGGAAACACCGAAGGCGTCGTCAACATAAACGTCGGCTAGCGCCGCGTAGGCCGCCGCCAGAAGAGGGTCGTTTTTCGTCTCGCCCGCTTCGAAACGGAGGTTTTCGAGCATCAAGATCTCGCCCGGCGCTAGCCCTTCGGCGATCGCCTGCACCTCATCACCGACGACCGACCTGGCAAGCTTCACGCGCCACCCGGTCAGTTCGGTCAAACGGTCTGCGGCCGGCTGCATCGAACAGCTCGGGTCGACGCCCTCGGGCCGGCCGAGGTGCGAAGCGAGCACCAGCGCGCAGTCGCGCTCAAGCAGATACTTCAGCGTCGGCAGCGCAGCGCGGATCCGGGCGTCATCGGTGACCTGCCGATCGGCGTCGAGCGGCACGTTGAAATCAACACGCACGAAGACCGTTCGCTCAGCGACGTCGATCTCGTCAAGCGTGCGCACCGGCCGTTACAGCAGCTTCTGAACTAGATCGACGACGCGGTTCGAGTAGCCCCACTCGTTGTCGTACCAGCTCACAATCTTGACCAGCGTCTGATCGAGAACGCTCGTCAGCAGACCGTCAACGATCGAGCTGTGCGCGTCGCCGACAATGTCTGAGGAGACGATCGGGTCTTCGGTGTAGCGCAGGATCCCCTTCATCGGCCCTTCGGCAGCTGCCTTCAGCGCAGCGTTGATCTCCTCAACGCTGGTCGCTCGCTCGGCCTCAAAGGTCAGGTCAACGACCGAGCCGGTGATGACGGGGGCGCGGATCGCGTAGCCGTGCAGCTTGCCGCTCAGCTCGGGAAGAACCAACGCGACGGCCTTCGCGGCGCCGGTTGATGTGGGCACCAGGTTGGCGGCTGCCGCTCGGCCACGGCGCAGGTCGGAGTGCGGGGCGTCCTGCAACGCCTGATCGCCGGTATAGGCGTGGATCGTCGTCATCAGGCCGTGCTTGATGCCAACCGCGTCATTGGCGACCTTGGCGATCGGCGCGAGGCAATTGGTCGTGCAGGAGGCGTTCGAGAGCACATCCTGCGTGGCGGCGTCGTACTGGTCGAAGTTGACGCCCAGCACGATCGTCTTGTCCTCGCCGCTGGCAGGCGCGGAAATCACGACCTTCTTGGCGCCAGCCTGAAGGTGCTTGGCGGCGTCGTCGCGCTTGGTGAAGAAGCCGGTCGATTCGACGACTACGTCGACGCCGATCTCCTCCCAAGGCAGGTCGGCTGGGTCGCGCTCGGCGTAGACGCGGATCTGATCGCCGTCGATCGTGATCGAACTGTCGGAGTGTTCGACGGTTCCGCCGTAGGGGCCGAGGATCGAGTCGTACTTGAAGAGGTGGGCGAGCGTCGCTGGATCTGTCAGATCATTGACGGCGACGAACTCAACGTCGGCGCCTGTGGCCTTCGCTGCGCGAACAACATTTCGGCCAATTCGGCCAAACCCATTTACGGCAACACGTACGGACACTTTCGGCAATCCTTTGGCTCGATGACCTGCGAGAGGCTAGCTGAGCGGCGGAACCTTCTGCTTTGCGATCGGGGGAACTCAGAGCTCGATGTCGCGGTGAACGACATCCACGCTGAGGTCATCGCCGTCGGCGTAGCGGCGGCTTAGCCCTTCGGCGATGGCGACCGAACGGTGGTGGCCACCGGTGCAGCCGATCGCGATCGTCAGGTGCGACTTGCCTTCGGCGACGTACTGCGGCAGCAGGTAGTCGAGCAGCGCCAGCAGGTGCTGATTGAGCTGCTCAAGGCGGCCATCGCGGCCGATGTAGTCAATCACCGCTTGGTCGAGGCCGCTCAAGTGCTTCAGCTCCGGAATGTAATGCGGGTTCGGCAGAAAGCGCACGTCGAAGAGCAGGTCGGCGTCGCGCGCCGGGCCGTGCTTGAAGCCGAAACTCTCGAACGTCACGGCCAGCTTCGCGTCGCTACTGCGCGGCAGCAAGTCCTCGATCAACTTCGCGCGCAGCTCGGCCGCAGTCAGTCCGGTCGAATCAACAACTAGATCGGCCCGAGCCTTGATCGGGTTGACGAGCTCGCGCTCGGCCGCGACACCTTGCGGCACGCTGCCGGCGGGGCTGAGCGGATGGCGGCGACGGGTCTCCTGGTAGCGCGTTAGGAGCTCCTGATCTGAAGCGTCGAGGAAGAGCACGCGGTAGTTGATGTTGGCGGCGGCCAACTCGTCGAGCACGCGCGACATCTGGTCGAAGTACTCGCCGCCACGGGCGTCGGAAACGACCGCCGCCCGCCGTACCTTCGATCCCTCGTGCAGGAACACATCAACGAGGCCGGCGATCATCTCCGGCGGCAGGTTGTCAACGCAGAAGTAGCCAGCGTCCTCGAACGCTTCCATCGCCGTCGAACGGCCGGCGCCTGAGACACCGGTGATGATTACGAAGTCTTCGAGCGGCACCGGCTCCAATCCCGGCGCGCCAGCGGCTGGGGGTTCAGCGTTCATCGCCAAGTCAGTATTACGCCGAGGCGGCCGCAGCCCGCAAGCGAGCGCTCAGCTACGGGTACGGCGCATGTGGTGGAGCAGGTCGTTGGCAACCTTCGTCGGCAGACCCGGGACCTTTTCGAGCTCCTCGCGACTGGCCGCCATCACTGCCTCGGGCGAGCCGAACTGTTTGATCAGTGCCTTCTTGCGCTTGGGGCCAACTCCAGGCACGCGATCCAACGCCGACGCCGTCATCGCGCCGTCGCGGCGCGCGCGATGGTGGGCGATCGCGAAACGGTGTGCCTCGTCGCGGACGCGCTGGAGCAGCTGCAGACCAGCGCTTCCCGGCTCCAGCAGCAGTGGCGCGTTTTGATCAGGCTCGAAGACCTCCTCGATCCGCTTCGCCAGCGAGATCACAGCAACACCCCGCTCACGGAAGCGATCAAGCACCTCAAGCCCAGCCGAGAGCTGCCCTTTGCCGCCATCGATCACGATCAGGTTCGGCAAGGTCGCGAACGACTGGTTGTACGCCGGGTCATGGGGAACAAGGCCAGCTTGACTCTCCCAAGCGTTGATCCGCCGTTCGAGCACCTCTCGCATAGCGGCAAAGTCATCTGGCTGCCCGTCCTCCAGCGAGCGGATCGTGAAGCGTCGATAGTCGGGCTTCTTCGCCGTTGCCGACTCGAAGACCACCATCGAGGCGACGGTGTGGGTTCCCATCAGGTTCGAGATATCGAAACATTCGATCCGCATCGGCAACGACTCCAGCTTCAGCTCGCGCTGGAGCTGGTCGAGCGCCTCGATGCGGCGCCGACGCGTCTGCTCGTTGCGTAGCCGCTCGTGGTCGAGCGCCAGCACCGCGTTGCGCTCCGCCAATTCAAGGATCCGCCGTTTCGCCCCGCGCTCAGCGGCGCGTATCTCAACCGCCGCCCCGCGCCGCTCCGCCAATCCCGCGGCGAGCGCATCGCATTCCGATTCCACCAGCTGCTTCTGGACGATGATCTGCGCTGGCACGCCGGGGCGGCCGGAGTAGTACTGGGCAATGAACTCGGCTGCCACCTCCCCGCGCTGCATCTCGCCGGGGTTGTCGAGATAGAACGACTGGCGGTCGGCCAGCACACCGTCACGGACCTGAAAGACCTGCGCGTTGGCTTCCGTCCCGTCAGCGGCGACAGCGATCGCGTCAAATGATCCGGCCGCTTCGTTGACAACGCCTTGGCTGTCGAGCAGCGAACGGATCGCGTTGAGCCGGTTGCGTTCGGCAGCCGCGCGCTCATACTCGTGCGCGGCGGCGGCAGCCTTCATTCGGTCCTCAATTTGATCTTCGATCTGATTGAAGTTGCCGGAGAGAAATGCGATCACACCATCAACGTTCTTGCGGTAGTGCTCCTCGGTCACATAGCCGACGCACGGTGCCTCGCAACGTTCGATGTGGTAATCGAGGCACGGCGATCCGGTCCGCCGGCCTGGCTCCGGGCCGCGACAGGAGCGAATCTGAAAGACCTTCTCAAGCACCTCGACGGTGCCGCGCGCGCGGCGCGGATTGGAATAGGGGCCGAAGTAGACGCGGCCGCTGCGCCGTCGCTCGCGGGTCAGGTAGATCCTCGGATATTGCTCGTCGGTTGAAACGGCGATGAAGGGGTAGCTCTTATCGTCGCGCAGTTGAATGTTGAAGCGCGGTTCGTGGCGCGTTATCAGCGTCTGCTCTGTCAGTAGCGCTTCCGCTTCTGAACTGAGCAGGATGAAGTCGATCGCCTCAACCGAATCGACCATCCGCACGCCGCCGCGGTTGACCGGTGAGCTGAAGTGACTGCTGACACGCGCCCGCAGCGAGAGCGACTTACCGACGTAGATCACCTCGTCGTCGGCGTTCTTGAAGAGATAGACGCCGGGCCCGTCGGGAAGTGCAAGCCGCTGCTCGCGCAGGCGCGCTTCGCGTTCACTCTGTTGCTTCTTCGCGGCCACTTAGGTGAGGATAAGAGCGCTGCGCGTGTAGGGTGAGGAGATCGTGACAACGGCGTTGAGAACCTGCCCACTTTGCGAGGCCACGTGCGGACTCGAACTGGAGATCGAGGACGGCGAAGTAACGAAGGTTCGCGGCGACAAAGACGACGTTTTCAGCCACGGGTTCATCTGCCCGAAAGGCGCCAGCATTGGCGCCTTGCATGATGATCCGGACCGCCTTCGTACGCCGCTGATGCGCGGCGACGACGGCGTGCTTGCGCCCTGCAGCTGGGACGAGGCGTTCGCTTTCATCGACGAGCGCTTCAAAGCGATTGACGCCGAGCACGGCCGCCAAGCTTTCTCCGCCTACCTTGGCAATCCGGTCGCCCATTCGCTCAGCGGCCTGATCTATGGGCGGCCGATGCTGAAGGCGATCGGCACGCGCAACATCTTCTCCGCCAGCAGCGTCGACCAAGCACCAAAGCAGGTTGCCTGCGGACTGATGTTCGGCACTTCGCTGAGCATCACGATCCCTGACATCGACCGCACCGACTACCTGCTGATTCTTGGCGCCGACCCGCTGGTCTCAAACGGTTCGCTGATGACGGCGCCCGACTTCCGTGGCCGGATGAAGAAGATCGGCGAGCGCGGTGGCAAGGTGGTCGTGATCGACCCGCGCCGCTCACGCACCGCCGAAGCCGCCCACGAGCACCACTTCATCCGTCCCGGCGGCGACGCGCTGCTCTGCTTCGCGATCGTGAACGTGCTGCTGAGTGAAGCGCTGGCGGCTCCCGGCGATCACCTTGACGGGCTTGTCAGCGGGCTCGAGCAGGTCGAAGAGGCGGCGCAGCCGTTTACGCCGGAGGCCGTCGCGGAACGCTGCGGCATCGAGGCCGAAACGATACGTCGGATCGCGCGCGAGCTGGCTGCCGCGCCGAGCGCCGCCGTCTACGGCCGGATCGGCACGACAACACAGCCTTTTGGCACCGTCACAAGCTGGCTGATCGACGTGATCAACACGCTTACAGGCAACCTCGACCGCCCCGGCGGCGTGATGTTCACAAAGCCAGCGGCCGGCTCGCCGAACACGCAGGGCAAATCGGGCAGCGGCCGCGGGATGCAGATCCACCGCTGGGCGGCGCGCGCCACCGGCCGCGGCGAGGTCCTTGGCGAGCTTCCCGTCAATTGCCTTGCCGAGGAGATAGAAACCCCCGGCGAGGGGCAGATTCGCTCGCTGATCACGATCGGCGGCAACCCGGTGCTCTCGACGCCGAACGGCGACCGCCTCGCCAAGGCGCTCGACACGCTCGACCTAATGATCAGCATTGACATCTACCTCAACGAAACCTCGCGCCACGCGCACGTCATTCTGCCTGCCCCCTCGGTGCTCGAGCATTCGCACTTCGACCTTGTCTTCACGGTCTTCGCGATCCGCAACTTCGCCAACTACTCGCCAGCGACCTTCGAGCCGCCCGCCGGCATGCTCGATGAGTGGGAGACGCTGCTGCGACTAACGGCGATTGCCAGCGGCGCCGGCGCGGAGGCCGATATCGGTCCGATCGACGACTTCTTCGCGCTCGAACTCGCTAGCCGCGAAACGCGCAGCGAAACCTCCCCCGTCGCCGGCCGCGACCCCGCCGAGCTGGTCGCCGAGGTCGGCGAGCGCGTCGGCCCCGAACGGCTGCTCGACATCATGCTGCGCTGCGGCCCTTACGGCGACGGCTTCGGCGCCAACCCTGACGGGCTCACGCTCGCCAAGCTTGAGGCCAGCCCGCACGGCCTGGACCTTGGCCCGCTCGAACCGCGGATCCCGGAGTCGCTACGCACCACCAGCGGACTCGTCGAGTTGGCGCCACCGGAGATCATTGCCGACGTCGCCAGGCTCCGTGCCGAGCTCGCCGTCCCGGTAGCGAACGGCAACGGCCTGCTGCTGATCGGCCGCCGCCAGCTGCGCTCGAACAACTCTTGGATGCACAACGTCCCCAAGCTTGTCTCTGGCCCGGAGGGCTGCACGGTGCTCGTCAACCCCGATGACGCCGCCCGCTGCGGCGTCGCTGACGGGCAGCGCGCCGTACTCAGCTCGCAGCGCGGCTCGATCGAGCTGACCGCCGTTCACAGCGAGGCGATGATGCCTGGTGTCGTCTCCGTGCCGCACGGCTGGGGCCACGACGGTGAGGGAACCGAGATCAACGTCGCCAGCGCGCACGCCGGTGCCAACGTGAATCTGCTCGGCGACAGCGAGCGCGTTGATGAGATCTCAGGCACAGCGGTGCTGAACGGGATTCCCGTCCAGCTCGCCGCCGCTAGCTAAATACGGAAGCGCTAGTAGGCCCAGCCGTCGAGCCGGCAGGCGCGACCCTTCGGGCAGACATCAAGGAAGCGGCCGTTGAAGAAGGCTGAGGCCTGTTCGCCGCGTTTGATGTCAAAGAGGCCATGCGGATCTTGGCCAAGGCGCGGTGCGATGTCGCCGTTCGGCGGCACATCGGTGCCGATAACTTCGCCGCCCACAGTTCGAATCGGCCCGCTATCGAAGAGAACGTAGTACGACGCGCTGGCCGCCCCCGACTTGCGAATCCCGTAGAGATCAACCTTGTCGTTGCTTCGACCGCGATCGGTACCCGGCCTGCGCCCGATCGCGCCAACCGTGCGAGCCAGATTCTGCGCCGCTATCTGGGCGACCTGATGGTCGCCAACTACAGCCTCGAGCAGCACCTGGTGCTTCGGCGTGTTCGCCAGCGGATCATCGGTCGTGTGCAGCGCGTAGCCGTTGCCTTCACCGCGATCCCAGAGGTTCTGGACGACGTTGAGGATGATCTGACGCATCATTCGGCTCGGATATGAGGGCTTGAAGATCAGCTCGTACTCGTCGAAGTCAACGCTGCGCGGAAGCAGCAGGCTGTAGTTGATGCCGGGGACGCCGAACACGGCGCGCGTGAAGTCAGGCGCCAGTGCGGTGATTGCCGGGCCTTGAATGCCGCCCTGACTGTTGCCGTTGTAGAACAGCTTCGCGGTGTTGATCATCGACTGCCCGCCCGCATTTTGGAACGCTGGGTTGGCTGCGAAGCCCTGCTTGTGGAGCATCGCGCGGCCGAGCATCAAACCGTTCAGCATCCCCTGCTGGAGGCGGTCGGGGAAGGAAGCAAACTTCGACATGTCGCCGAGCAAGGTGATCGCGTTGAGCACATCCTCGTCGGCCATCCCGATCTCACGCGTGGCGCAGAAAACGATGTTGTAGCTCTGCGAGATGATCTGGTTTGAGCCGCCGAAGCTTTCACGCGGATTGCCGAGCAGGCCATGGCCGTAGACAACCGGGCGGCCGGGTGTAGCGGCCGCCGCCTGCGGGATCGAGCAGTAGAACTTCGCCGTCATCGTGCCGTTCTGCTTGGGAATCCAAGCCCTGCGCTTGCCCTTCTGCGCGCGGTAGGCAAATGTTCCGCCGGGCGCGCAGTTCGGCGTGCTCAGGTAGCACGGGATCGTTAGCGTTCCCTCGACGCGCCTCGCCGTGTTGGGATTCTCGGCCAGCGTGTAGTCGGTCGTTGAGTCAATCGTAAATTGCGGCGCGCGGCCCTGAACCTTCTGGTCGGCCATCGTTTTGTCGCCGAGTGCGGCAAAGGCCTCGTTGCGGATCGCCAGCGCGCGCTCGGTCAGGTTCGTTTCACTGGCAACGGTGAAGTCCCAAGCGAGGTAGAGCGACTTGCGGTCGATGCCAGCCTTTTTCAACGAGGCGAAGATCGACTTGTAACTCTTCGCCCTGGCGGCGAGCGCACCGCTTGGCTTGCCGTCGCGCAGCGACCTAAACGCGGCGCCGGCCGGGATAACCTCGCCAGCAGCGTTCTTAAGCTGGCGCAGGGCGACGATGTAGCGGCGACCTTCAGGCAGGTTGATCGCCGGGTGGATCATCAGCAGCCCGCTGGTACGGGCTTCGTTGTCGGGGTTCGAATCGAGTTCAGCCCAGATCATCTGGCGCTTGCCGCTCTTGGCATCGATCACCACAATCGGCGCGTTCTTGGCCGCAAAGGCTCCGATGTTGGTGATTGGCACGGCGCCTGTCTTCTTGAGATCGAGGCCTTCAACGTAAGTCAGCATCGCGCTGCCGGGGCCGAAACCGTCGCTGTGGTTGATGTCGGATGGGAATGCGGGAACGCCAGCCGTGTTCTTTGGCATCAGCGGGCCGCTGAGGTCGAGCCGCAGGCCGGTGGCGGTGCGCGGATCGCTGGCCGTGAAGTGGTTGCTCGGCCACGGCAGCAGGCAGTCGCGCTTGTCTAGCGGGTCGCAGCTCGACTTCGCTGCGGCGACGCCACTGAGCGCCATCGAGCTACATGCGACAACTGCAAACGTGGCTACGAGCTTCTTCAAGACTCCCCTTTTTGCGCCTGCGGAGCAGGCAGCCGTTAGACCCTCCGGCGAGAACCTACCACGCGCTCACACGGCTTCGCGCCACCTCAGCGGCGCGCGAGACACCGGCGGCAGCCCGCTATGCCGGGCCGAAGTTGGCCAGCGTTGCGCGGATCTGATCCGGGATCGGCGTCTTCTCCCAGCTCTCAAGATCGACGAAGACGTAACGCAGCTCGGCGGTTGTGAGCGCGGCTCCCTCGCGGGAGATCAGCGATGAAACCTCCATCGACGTATTGCCGAGCCGCTCAATCGTGATCTCAACTTCGATCTGATCATCGAAGCGCGCCGGAGCGAGGAACTTCAGCTTCGCTTCGGCGACGACCACGTCAACGCCGCTTCGTTCCATCACCTCGGCATAGGAGGCATCGAAATACTGGCGGTAGAGATCGGTGAAAGCGATGTCGATGTAGGCGAGGTAGTTGGCGTTGAACGCAACGCGCTGCGGGTCGCACTCGTTGAAACGGACGCGCAGGTTGTAGCGAAACGGAGCCATCGTCTCCGTAGTCTGCCGCAAAGGGCAGGGCGGCGGCTACCGCTCAGCGCCTTCAGCTTCAGGGTCCGGGGAGACTGCCGTCGTAGATGCTGCCGTCCGGCATCGTCGCGCCGGTCAGGACGGTGTCGGTCAGGTTCGCGTAGTAAAGATCGGCAAGGTAGAGGTTCGCGTTGGTCAGGATCGCGTCGGTCAGGTCCGCGAGGTAGAGGTTCGCGTTCTGCAGGTTCGCTTCGATCAAGTAGGCATTGAAGAGGTTCGCGCTCTGCAGGTTCGCGTTGATCAGCGTGGCGCTGTTCATCGCCGCGTAGCTAAGATTGGCGCCGCTGAGGTTGGCGTTAGCCATGTTCGCGTAATCCAGATTCGCGCCTTGGCAGTTCGGTGCGCAGGACGGTGTTTGTGACTTGGTCGCACCCTTCTTCTTCGGCGCCGTGTAGTGATGAAGTTTTGCGCCCTGCAGCTTCGCTCCTCGCAGGTCAGCTCGCCGTAGGTCAGCTTTCCGTAGGTCGGCGTGCCTGAGATCCGCCTTCCGCAGATCCGCTCCGCGCAGGTTGATGTGATGCAAAACGCTGTGGTGGAGGACTGCGCCGCGAAGGTTCTTACCGGCCAGGTTCTTGTGATGGCAGGAGGTGTGATGCTTCAGCACACAGCCCTTTACCGTGCGAGCCTGCGCGCTGCCGGACAGCAACGCGGCAGTCAGCAAGGCCAAGGCAGCGGCCTTCGCAACCGGACGCATAACGACACATTATCTGATGCGCCTGACCGGTGCGCCAGCAGAGTGGCCCGGTCTGCCGCCACTCTGCCGCAAAGCTCAGCGGATTAGTCGCACCGGCGGTTCGCCGCTGCCAGCCGTTACGCCGGCGCCGCGCGCGATCGCGACGATCCGTGCGACATAGCTCTGCGTCTCTGTGATTGGCGGCACGCACCAGCATGCGGCGACGCGGGCGGCTCCTGCGTTGTAGGCGGCGAGCGCCAACGGCACCGAAGCGAAGCGGCGCAGCAGGTCGTGCATCAGGTGGGCTTGGGCGTTGATCGCGGCTGCAGCGTCGAATGGATCACTGAGCCCGTAGCTGCGACCCGTCCCCGGCATGAACTGCGCGATCCCCTGCGCCCCGGCGCTGGAGACTAAGCGGGGGTTGAAGCCCGACTCCTGTTGCAGCTGCGCCGCCAGCAGCGCTGCGCCGACCGACCAGCGCGAAGCAGCGCGACGCAGCGGCTCGCGGTAGACGGCTGGAACGAAGGTTGGAACGGCACTGGCAGCGCCGCCGGGAGGCGCGAAGCCGACCGAAGCGCTGCCGGGGTTCGCAATCAGTCCGAAGTGCCAAGGCTCCCAGGAATAGCGTTTGATGAAGCCAAAGCGCTTCGAGTTTGCCGTCAGCCAGCTGTAGGCGGCGGGCGGCCCGAGGTCGAGCTCGGTGCCGAGCCGGTGGAGCGACCGGCCCGGCGGGGCGACCCACTTCGGGTCGGGGTGCGCTGCGAAGAGCCGCGCCTGTTCGGCGTTGGAGCGGTAGCCGCTGGTGACAATCAGCGCAACGCCACTGCGCCGCGCCGCGGCGGCCATCCGGTCGAAGGCGAGCGCCGTGTCGGGGCGCATCGGTTTGCCTTGGCGGTAGGCGTAGGGGCCGGGGTATTCGCCGTCGCCAATCGGGACGGCAAACGGAGCCAACTGCGCCACGGCAGTAACCGGACCGGCGACAAGGCCGCCGCCGGGAAGACGGATTGGATCGCTCACGGTGACCGTGACGCGATCCGGAAGCGCGCCGGCGGCGAAGCGCACGGCAACCTGATTGGCGCCGTTGCGCGCCGCGGTCCGCTGCGCAACCGAGCGCGCCAGTGCCAGATAGGCGGCGGCTCCGAGGTGGCGGCTCGACTGCGGCGACGCGAGCGCGCGCGGGAAGGCGTCAACGAGCGCCCGCGCGCCGGCCAGTGCCGCTAGGTCGGCGGCGCGCTGATGGTCGGCGTGGGCGCCGAGCCCGCGCGCCAGCATCCCGAGGCCACTGGCGCCGACTAGCAGCGCCGCGATCGCGCCGACGACTAGAACCAGCGCCTGCCCGTCCTCCTCAGCGGCCTTCACGCTGGCGGCCCAGCGCTGGCACGAGCCTCAACGCTGAGCAGTCGCCCAAGCCCGGGGAGCAAGCTCGGCGGGCTGATTGCCACGCGCAGCTCTCGGCCGCGGCGCGTAATACGGAGCTGACCACGCGACCAGCCGGGTAGTGCGCGCCGCGCCGCAGCCTGCGGGTCGCGGCTCTGGAGCAACGCTGCCGCGCCGGCGCCAGCGGCCTCTGCGGCCAGCTCGCGGCAGAGGCCAGCAGCGAGCAACTGCGCCGCGGCGAGCGTCACCGCTAGCAACACTGGGATTGCCGCGATCAGCTCAACCGACGCCTGCCCGCCCGCGCGCGCCAGCCAGCGCCAGCCGAGACCCGCTGCAGCGACCCTTGCCGCCGCGGCCGACGGCACCTCGAGCAGCTCCGCGTTAGCGCCCAGCTGCGTCAGCTGCCCGACCGCGAGCCGGTCGAGCTCTGCGTCGTTCGAGCGGGCGACGGTCGTGCGGCGCGCGCCAACAATTAGCGCGTCAACGTCCGCGTCGCGCGGCCGCAGCACAGCGACGACGACCGGCAACTGCGAAACAGCGATAAGCCGCTCAGCGCTCGCTACGGCGCCTTCGCCATCGCACGTGGTCGTCACCAGCCGCCCGCGCGCGCTCGCGACTAGGCCATCATCGGTGAGCCGTTCGCAGTAGCGCGCGGCAGCAGCCGAGGCCGGGGCTGCCCACCGCCGCCGTGGCGGAGAGGCGCCTGCCAGCGTGATCACGAGCACGGCTCGTTCAGGACAGTCGGCCGCGATCGCTACCGCCTGCGCAGCGACAAGCAGTTCGACTCTGTCGTTCTCGCCGATCACTACCAGCTCGGCGGCAGCCATCAGTTACCGCTCGACGAACTTCCAACGTGCGCAGTCGCGCTACCAAGCCGCACCCCTCCGACGACGGCCGGAACGGCCAACCGCACCGTCAGCCCGCCGCCGCCACGCACCGAGACGACGAGCCGATCACGTGCGCCGCGCGGCAGTGCGCGCCGCGCCGCGCGGCCGGGGTCGCTGCCGACGAGTTGCGCTCGCGCCGCCGCGCGCGCCGCCACACCTGCGAGCCACCACGACTGCCCAACCACGATCGCCTGCCAGGCTCCGACGACTAGCGCCGCCAACAGCGGTAGCAGCGCGACCAATTCGACGCTTGATTGACCGCTGGTAGCGCGCAGATCAGCCATGGGGCGATCGTCGCTCTCCCCGCGTCACGCCGCTACCACAGCAGCGTTACGGCGCCGCAACGGCGCGCGGCGCTACGTGACCGCGCGGTAGCGCTGCCAGACAACGAACAGCGCCGCGCCACAGGCACCGACCAGCAGCAGCGCTGCCAACAGGCCGCCCGGCCCGGCCAGTAGCCGCGACCAACCAGTGCAGGTCAGAACAAGCACCCCAACGGCAGCTAGGCCGAGCGCACGGAAGCCGCCGGGCAGGCGCTCGAAGTCGGAGCCGAAGCGACGGTAGGCAAACGAGAAGCCGAGCGCGATGATCAGGATGAACCCGAGCGACAGCGTCCGCCCGGCGACGGCGCCAACTTCGCTACCGGCAGGAAGAAAGGCCAGCGCGGCTGCGCCGAGCAAGATGATTCCAACGTTGACGCCGTTGCGCATCAGCCAATCCTACGTGGCAGCGAGCGGCAGCGGCGCGTAGCCAATCAGCAGCGAGGAATCAGGCTCCGAGCGGAGCGGCCTGGTCGGCCGTTGGGGCCACGAGGTCGGCGAGCGGAGCGGCCTGGTCGGCCGTTGGGGCCACGAGGTCGGCGGGCGGAGCATCGGGCACAATATCGGCGCCCTCGCGAAGCTCAGCCGCGAAGCGGTAACCGACGCCGAAGTGCGTGTGGATGTAATTCCAGTCGGGCGAAGCAGCCTCCAACTTGTGGCGGAGCTTACGTACGAAGACGTCGACCGAGCGGTCACCGCGGACCATCGCATAGCCCCAGACGCGCTGGTAGATGTCCTCGCGCTCGAGCACACGGCCACCGGCGTTAGCTAGCAGCTCAATCAGCTCGAACTCGCGCCGCGTCAGTGCGACCGAGCGGTCATCAACGAAAGCTTGAAAATGGTCGTTGCGGATCACTAGCTCGCCGGCCTCGAGCGGGCCCGCTCCACGACGCTGATCGACTTGCCGGCGGCGACGAACAACCGCTTCGATGCGGGCAATCAGCTCTTCGGGGTGGCAGGGCTTGGTCAGCCAGTCATCGGCGCCTAAGCGCAGCCCCCGGACTCGCTGGGCGACGCTTGAACGGCCGGTGCAGACGACCACGCCGAGGCCAGGCATCGCTTCGCAAAGCCGTTCGAGGTACTCCCAAGCCTGGGGGCCGAGAATCGCAAGGTCGATCACGATCGCGCTGAGGCGCATCGCAACAACATCGTTGACCGGCGCTGGGCCAGCGAGCGTGCGGTGCTCCCAGCCAAGCCTGTCAAGGCGCTTGTCGAGCACCTGAAGGAAGCCGGAGTCGTTGTCGATCACAGCGATCCGCAGCGCAGCCGGAGCGGCTCCCTGCGTATCGATCTCTGGACGGGCGGTCGGGAGCTCGTTCATCTGCAGCAAAGGTTAGGGGCTCGCAGCGGCGGAAGCGAGCGAAAAGCGCCGCTGATCACCAAATCTTCACAGCTAATCGGCTGCAAACTCCTTGAAAAGCCCGGTTTCAACGAAGACAACCTGCTCCCCGATCCCTACCGCGTTATCGCCAATCCGTTCGATTGCGCGCGCCATCAGCGTCAAAGTCATCGCCCATTCGCGCCGATCTACCTCATCGCCTACTTCAACGGCGAGTTGGAAGACCTCTTTGTTGAGCCGGTTGACCTCGCGATCCTGACGGAAAAGGTCGTTCGCGAGATCAACGTCGCGGCCGCGGAATGCGAGCCGTGACTCCTGCACCTCGGCCCGCGCGGCAGTGCCCATCCGCAGCACGCGATCAAGCAGCTCCGGCACGACCGGCGGCTCGTTGCCAACGATTGGGATCAACTTCGCGATGTTGACGCACTGATCGCCCATCCGCTCAGCGTGCTTGATCAGGTGCAGCAGCGCGGCAACCAGCCGCAGGTCGCCGGCGACCGGCGCCTGCAGCGCAAGCAGCGAGAGGATCCCCTGATGAACCTCGAGGTAGCGGCCGTCGATCCGATCATCGTCGGCGATCACGAAGGTCGCCAGCTCAACGTCCTGGTTCTCGAGCGCTTCCATCACGCGGTCGATCTGCTCGACGACGATGTCGAGCGCCCCGAGCGCCTGCTCTTCGAGCAGAACTAGCTGATCATGGAACTGCGGCCGGGCACTCTCGCGCTCCACCGGATCAGCCGAACTTCCCGGAGACGTACTCCTCGGTGCGAATGTCGTGCGGGTTGGTAAAGATCCGGTCGGTTGGGCCGTACTCAACGAGGCGGCCGATCCGCGCCTCCTCGGAGGAACCCATGTCAACGATGAAGAAGGCGGTGCGGTCGGAGACGCGCGCGGCCTGCTGCATGTTGTGCGTGACGATCACGATCGAAACCGTCTCTTTCAGTTCGTGCATCAGATCTTCAATCCGGCCGGTCGAGATTGGGTCGAGCGCCGAGCACGGTTCGTCCATCAGCAGCACGTCAGGGTTGGTCGCCAGCGCGCGGGCGATGCAGAGCCGCTGCTGCTGGCCGCCGGACATCCCGAAAGCGTTGTCCTTGAGGCGGTCCTTGACGTCGTCCCAAAGCGAAGCGCGGCGCAGCGCCTGCTCAACAATCTGATCCATCGAACCCTTCATCCCGAGGACCTTCGGGCCGAAGGCGATGTTGTCGTAGATCGACTTGGGGAATGGATTCGGCTTCTGAAAGACCATCCCAATCCGCTTGCGAACCTGCACCGAGTCAATCTCGCCGCCGTAAAGATCTAACCCGTGGTAGCGCACGATTCCGTCAACGCGCGCAGCAGGGATCAGGTCGTTCATCCGGTTGAAGCAGCGAATGATCGTTGACTTGCCGCAGCCGGAAGGCCCGATGAATGCGGTTATCTGCTTCTCAGGAACGCGCAGCGAAACGTCAAGCACGGCTGGCGAAATGCCGTAGCTGACGGAGAGCTTCTCGGCAATAAAGACAGGATTCTCGATCGCGTCGTCGATCACGTCATCGTGGGCGACTGCCGGTATCGGCGCGTGGGCTTGCCCGGCTGGCACGGCCGGAACCTGGCCGGGAACCCCCCGCGAGGCTGGCTCCTCGCGTGGATCGGAGGCGGGATCTAGGTCGCTCACATCGCCAACCATACTTCGCGGAAGTGGATCGTCGTGTGAAATAACTACCACCTCTGCTGGTATCGATTGCGCAGCCTGATTGCTACGGCGTTAAGAAGCACGAGCAGAACGAGCAGCACGATGATCGCCGCGGCTGCGAGCATGCGGAACTGGTCGTTCGGCTGCGAGATCCAAGAGAAGATCTGCAGCGGCAAGGCAGTAAATGGCGAATCGAGGCCGGTCGGGTTAAAGGCGACGAAGGTCGCGGCGCCGACGAGGATTAGCGGCGCCGTCTCACCGATCGCGCGCGAGATCGAAAGGATCACGCCGGTCGCGATGCCAGGGATCGAGGCCGGAAGAATCTGCCGCCAGATCGCCTGCCAACGAGTGGCCCCCAGGGCCAGTGCTCCCTCTTTGATTGACGGCGGCACGGCTCGCAGTGCCTCTCGGCCGGTGATGATCACGACAGGAAGCACAACGAGCGCCAGCGTTAGGCCGCCGGCAAGCACGGTGCGCCCAAGCGATAGCGGCCCGCGGACGATGTACGCAAGGCCAAGGATTCCGTAGACAATCGAAGGAACGGCGGCGAGGTTCTGAATGTTGACCTCAATGATCCGGTTCCACCAGCGCGAGTTGTCGGCGAACTCCTCGAGGTAGAGCGCGCTTGCAACGCCGAGCGGCACGATCACAAACGTCACAACGCCCATTAGCCAGAGCGTTCCAGTGATCGCTGACTCGATCCCCGCCTTCGCCGGGAAGGCCGAGGGGAAGCTGGTCAGAAAGGAGAGGCTTAGCTGCGGGACGCCGTCGATCGCGGTGTCGATCAGCAGAACAGCGAGCACGATCAGAGCAACGCTCGTCAGCGCTCCCAGCAGTAGCACGAAACTTCTGTCGCGCACTTTGTGCGCCGCTGGCGGAACGCCAAGCACTTCGCTGACCGGGCGTGAGCTTTCTGCTCTGGTCGTCATTCGTAAACCTGCCGGTAGCGGCGAACAAAGCGGATTGAGATCGCGTTCAGAATCAGCGTCATCAGAAAGAGCGCAAAGCCGACGGCGAAGATCGCCTTGTAACCGGTCGAGCCGGTCGGCACGTCGCCTTTGCCGGTCGCGCCAATGAAGGCCGTCATCGTCTCCATCGGGCCGCGTGGATCAAGCGAGGTCGTCGGCACTTGGCCGGCCGCGATTAGAACAACCATCGTCTCACCGACCGCCCGCGAAGCGCCGAGCA
>CAMDBT010000021.1 GCA_945889475.1 Bifidobacterium breve | reverse complement strand
AGGATGTTCTTCGCGATCGAGGCTGCGTTCTGCAGCGCCGAGCGCGTGACCATCGCTGGATCGATTACGCCAGCGGCAACGAGATCAACGATCTCGCCGGTCGCAGCGTTGAGGCCGAACCCGGCCTTTGCCTTAGCCACATCGGCGACAACAACGGAGCCTTCGAGGCCCGAGTTCTCAGCGATCTGACGCAGCGGCTCCTCGACGGCGCGGAGCACAATCTTCACTCCGGTGCGCTCGTCTTCGTCGTCACGCTTGGCAGGATCAACGTTCTTTGAGGCCTGCAGCAGTGCTACGCCGCCGCCGGGAACGATGCCCTCTTCGAGCGCCGCGCGGGTTGCCTGGAGGGCGTCCTCTACGCGGTGCTTCTTCTCCTTCATTTCGGTCTCAGTTGCGGCGCCGACCTTAACTACGGCCACACCACCTGAGAGCTTCGCGAGGCGCTCTTGCAGCTTCTCGCGATCGAAATCGGAGTCGGTGTTATCGACCTCGGCCTTGATCTGGTTAACGCGGCCCTTGATCGCGTCGCTGTCGCCAGCGCCGTCGACGATCGTCGTCGTGTCCTTGGAGACGACAATCCGGCGTGCGTGACCGAGCTGCGAGATCTGCGTGTTCTCCAGCTTCAGCCCCATCTCCTCGGTGATCACTTCGCCACCGGTGAGAATTGCGATGTCTTCAAGCATCCGCTTGCGGCGGTCGCCGAAGCCCGGCGCCTTGACCGCAACACCTGTGAAGGTGCCGCGCAGCTTGTTGACAACCAGAGTCGCGAGCGCCTCGCCCTCGACATCCTCGGCAATGATCAGCAGCGCCTTACCGGACTGCATTACCTGCTCGAGCACCGGCAGTACGTCACGGACTGAACCGATCTTCTGATTGGCGATCAGCACGTAGGCGTCGTCCAGCACTGCCTCCATGCGGTCTTGGTCGGTGACCATGTAGGGCGAGATGTAGCCCTTATCGAACTGCATGCCCTCTGTGAATTCGAGGTCCATACCGAACGTCTGGCCTTCCTCGACGTTTACGACGCCGTCCTTACCGACCTTCTCGATCGCGTCAGCGATAACGTCGCCGATCTCCTCGTCGCCAGCCGAAATCGTCGCCACGCGAGCGATCTGCTCCTTGCCGGTGACTTCCGTCGACTGCTTGCCAATGCCTTCAACGATCTGATCCACGGCAGCTTCAATCCCGCGCTTTAGCGCCAGCGGCTGAGCGCCAGCGGTGACGTTCTTGAGGCCTTGGCGAACAATCGCCTGTGCTAGGACGGTCGCTGTCGTCGTGCCGTCTCCGGCAACGTCGTTGGTCGCAGTTGCGACCTCCTTGACGAGCTGAGCACCCTGGTTCTCAAACGGGTCCTCAACGTCAATTTCACGAGCGATTGTGACGCCGTCATTGGTGATCGTCGGGGCGCCGAAGCGCTTGTCGATCACGACGTAACGGCCCTTCGGACCGAGCGTCACCTTGACTGCGTTAGCTACGGCGTCAACGCCGGCCTCGAGGGCCTTGCGTGCGTCCGCGTCAAACTTCAATTCCTTAGCCATCTATTCAGTTCTCCTTTAGGCCTAAGACTCGATGATCGCGAGAATGTCGCTCTCGCGCAGAACGAGGAGATCCTCGCCGTCAACCTTGATGTCGGTGCCGCCGTACTTGCTGTAAAGCACGACGTCGCCCTTGCTTACGTCGAGCGGGACGCGCTTCTCGCCGTCCTCATCCCAACGACCTTCGCCAGCGGCGACGATCTCGCCCTTCTGGGGCTTCTCTTTTGCCGTGTCCGGGAGCAGCAGACCGCTAGCGGTCGTCTCCTCCTCGTCGATGGCGCGGACGATCACTCGATCGCCAAGCGGCTTCAAATTCATTTCACATGCCTCCGGTAGTTGCGCTATTTACGAACGTTCTAGGGCCTTAGCCCAGTGCTTTTGGCACTCACCGGTAGCGAGTGCCAAAGTCACCGACGGAGATGATAGCGCCTTAGTTCTGAGCGCCACCGATGCCGAGGCGGGCATCGGTGAAGGACTGCGGATTCTCAATGATCTGCGAGAAGCGAACGACGGTCACGATGTCCTCAATCGTCACCGGCTGGCCGTAGATCTGCTCAAGGAAGTGGATTAGGTCCTCGTGGCGGCGCAGTTCAGGATTGTCGTGCTCGATGTCGCGCGGCGAAAGATCGCGCACACGCTTTACATCAATCTGGTCGATTACCGCCTCGAAGATCTTCTCGCGTGGCGAGAACTGATAGCCGATTGTTACAAGCACCGACTGATTCTTGCGGTACTTATGGCTCTTGTCGCCGAGCCGGATTGTCGCCGTCTTGCGGCCGCGTCGGAGCTGGTCGGCGAAGATCGTCGAGTAGAAATTCAGTACTTGCATTGCGCCTGAAGCCTACAGCGCGGCGCCGGTCAGCGTGAGACGCGGCGAAGCTAGTAGATAAAGCCGGTCAAGAGCTCTGTGTCTAGGACTTTGATTCGCCCGCGGCCCTGCTCGATTGCGCCGGAGTTGGCGAGTGTCGTCATGAAGCGGCTGGCCGATTCGCGCGAGCAGCCAGCCAGCTGCGCGACATCGGCCTGAGTGACGATCAGCTCGACTGCGCCATCGTCGCCAGCACCCTCAAGGCGTGCCTGAGCGACAAGGTCGCCGAGCACGATCGCAACTCGGCTCTGCACGGTCTGGAACGACTGGCGCGTCAGCCGCTCGTTGGCGATTCGCATCCGTCGCCCAAGCGAAACCACCAGCTTGCTGGCGATCGCGCCGTGCTCGTTCATCAGTCTGCGCATGTCGCGGCCAGGTATCGCGATCAGGTTCACCTCGTCGAGCGTTTCGACCGTCGCCGAACGCAGCTCATCATCGAACATCGCGAGCTCGCCGAAAGTGTCGCCGGGACCGAAGTGGGTCAGCGTGATCGTCCGTCCGTCCGGGTGCTCTCGGATTGCGCGGGCATGGCCGCTGCGCACTACATAACAGGTGTTACTGGGATCTCCCTCGCGGAAGATCACCTGTCCGCCGGGGAAGCGCCGCGTCACGACTACCTCGGCGACGCGGTGAAGGTCCTCGGCTCCAAGCGTCTCAAAGACGGGCACCGCCTGAAGCAACGCGTACGTCTGTTCACTCATCGCGAGGGAGGCTACCTGCGCGAGTGGAAAAGGTGTGGATCGTTGCTAATGACGCCGGCTATGCCGAGCCGCTCGAAGTCGTCGATTTGCTCCGCGTCGTCGACGGTCCAAACGTATAGCTCGCCGCCAGCGCCGCGGATTGCGCGTGCGAGCCGCGGGGTTACAAACGCCCAGTGGCACATCAGCGCGTCAACGCGGCCGTCACGGATCGCCTTTGAGGCCATCGACGGCAGGCGGATGCGGTAGTAGAGAATCGCCCCGTAGGCTGGCCAGCGATAGAAGCGGTGCTCGGTCAGGTCGCGCCGGGCGCGGGGGAACGACCAGCCGATCGGGATCTGCGGCGCGATCTTGCGCAGCAGCGTCAGACTCGGCTTTTCCATCGTCGAGATCAGCGAACGTTCGGCAAGCCCGTGGCGGCGGAGCGCGTCAACGGTTCGCTGCTCGTAGCCCTGCAGCTTCATGTCGACGTCGAGCTGAATCTCGGCGAATTGAGGCTGCGCGAGATGCGCCAGCCCTTCGTCGAGCGTCAGCGGCTTGCGCTCACGCGCATCTTTGAAGTCGTGAGCCAGCCGCAGCTCGCCGGAGCCGTCGAGCCGCTCCGCCAGAACGTCGAATTCGATCATGTCGACGCCAGCAGCGAGCGCAGCATCGAAGCTGGCGGCAGTGTTGCCGGTCACGAGCGCGTCGGCGCCTTTGTGACCAACTCGCTTCGGCCGGCCCGCGCTGCCAGCGCGGCCGCGGCTTAGCTGCGGCATCGTGTGGACGGCGGCGTCGTGACGGTTGCGTGGCAGGGCACGGTTTCTAGTTCGCCACGCGCCAGCCTGTGCCTGCCGTCCGCACGCTACCGTCTGCGCTGTGCAACAGTCGCTCGCAAAGATTGTCGGCGAAGCGTACGTCCTTCCCGGCTCTGAGTTGGTCTATACCGGCGAGGAGACGCTCTTCGCAGATCGCGGCTCGGCCCAGTTCGTTGTACGACCGGCTAGCGCTGAAGAGGTCGCAGAGGTTGTGGCCTGGTGCTACTCGAATGACGTGACCGTCACGCCGCGCGGCGGTGGCACCGGCTGGGCTGGTGGTGCGGTTCCGCTCGGTGAGGGGATCGTGCTGAGTCTCGAGCGGCTGACAGCGATCCGCAGCTTCGATCCGCTGCGCTGGCGGATCGAAGTGGAGGCCGGAGTGACGACCGCCACTGTGCAGCGGCTCGCGCGCGAGAACGGGCTCTACTTTCCGCCCGACCCCGGCGCCCCAGAAGAGTCGCTGATCGGTGGCAACGTGGCGACCAATGCTGGCGGCCCGCATTGCTTCAAGTACGGCGTGACCGGCGCCTGGGTTACCGGCGTTGAGGCGGTGATCGCCCCCGGCGAACTGATCCGCGTCGGCGGTCCAACGCGCAAGGATGTTGCTGGCTACGATCTCGTCTCGCTGATGACCGGCAGCGAAGGCACTCTCGGGGTGATTACATCGGTCTGGCTGCGGCTGATCCCAAGCCCCGGGCCGTCGCTGCCTGTCGCCGCTTTCTACCCTGACGCAGAGAGCGGAACCGAGGCGATCGAGGCTGTGATGGCTGCCGGCCCGGTAGCGGCGGCAATTGAGTATCTCGACGAGCGAACCTTGCAGGTCGCCGGTGGAGGCTTCCCCGGCGGCGTGCCCGACGGCGCGGGGTTCCTGCTAATCGCAGATTGCGATAGCGGCCAAGCCGACCGCGACGCACTGCGTGAGGCGCTCGAGGAGGGCGCGATTGCGCCGCCAATCTGCCCCGATGATCCGGAGTCGCTCTGGCGCTGGCGCGACGGGATGGGGTTGGTAGTCGCTTCCGAGCTGGGCACGAAGCTCTCCGATGACATCGCGGTCCCGCTCGACCGGCTGGCAGAAGCGATCGAGCGGACGGTTGAGATCGGCAGGCAGCACGGCATCGAAGCATGCTCCTGGGGCCACGCCGGCGACGGCAACCTGCACTCAACCTTCATGCTCGACCCGGATGACGAGCTGGCCGTGCGCCGCGTGATGGCTGCTGGCGATGATCTAATGGCGATGGCGATCGAGCTGGGCGGGACGATCAGTGGCGAGCACGGCATCGGCATTGCCAAGAACGGTTGGCTCCACAAGCAGTGGGGCGGTCCTGCTTCCCGCGCGCATGAAGCGATCAAGCAGGCGCTCGACCCAAAAAACCTGATGAACCCCGGCAAGAAGCTGACCTAGCGGCGCCCCGCCCCGCTACGCTTCCAGCGATGCGACCGCTCTGCTTGTCTGCCGCCGTAATCGCCCTCGTTGCCGTTTCCGGCTGCGCCCAGGGCGGCACCAAGACGACCAGCTCATCCGATAAGTACTCCGGCAACGAGAAGCTCGTCGCCAACACGATTGAAGACTTCCAAGCCAGCGCCACCGCCGATGACGGCGCGAAGATCTGTAGCAGGCAGATAACGGCGCAGCTCGCAGAGCAGATTTCGCAGAAGAACTCCGGCGCCAGCTGCGCTAGCGTCGTGACCGCGGGAATGAAAGCGACCGACGAAGCCGACCTCACCGTCACCGACGTGACGATCGACCCGAAGGACGCCAACAAGGCGACAGCCACCGTCAGCGCCAAGACCGGCGAGAAGGCTTCGCAGAAGTACAGCTTCACTTTGGAGCGCGTTGACAAGCGCTGGCAGATCTCCAGCTTCGGCTAGCTGCGCTGAGGCCCGCTCAACGAATACGAGTGGTGGGAACCGACGCACTTGAGGGCGATCTATGAGAGGATTCCGACCAAGTTCACCGGAATCAAATCTCCCCGAGGAGGGATATCAATGAAGATCAGTCGTTCTCGTTCCACTGCGGTTCGCCGCGCTAGCGCAACCCGCAGGCTGCTGCTTGTCGCTGTGGCCGCCGCGGCGGTTGCCGTGACCGCCAGCCCTGCCGCGATGGGCGCAGCGGCGCCGGTAACCGACGACGAGCAGCTGCTCTACGGCGGCGCCTACTCCGACTGCTTCTGGCACGTTGGCGCGATCGGCGTTGAGAGCTACAACATCGCCTATCCGGACGCTGGCGCTCACTACTGGGGCGCTATCTACACGCCGATTCCCGGCGCCACATTGCGCCTGAAGGGCCAATTCCCCAAGGCGCGCTATGCCTCGATCAACGCCTATGACCGCCTTGGCGCGATCCAAGACGCGGTTGCGGACGTTCAGATCAATCCGGATCCCGGCTCCTCCAATCCATTCAGGGTCGGAATTCGCCGCGACGTCGCAAAGCGCAACTTCACGGTGATCGTCGATCCCGACCGCCCGCCAGGCGCGCCGGACCCCAACACCCGCGCGAACGCTCCGAAGCGAAATACGATCTACACCGAACCTGCCGCTGGCGACACGATCCGCGGGATCGTTTGGCGCGTCTACATCCCGAACAAGGGACGCGACATCCGTGGCGGGGTTTCACTGCCGCGGCCGGAGCTGACGCTCGCCGACGGGACCGTGCTCAAGGGCGCCGCCGCCTGTGCGGCTCTAGGTTCCGAAACGGCGCAGACTGTGGATCCGTCGGCTTTGCTGCTCTCAGCTGAGGTCTACGACGGGCTGCGGTATCAGCCAGGCAAGCCTGCTTACTTCCCAGCGCTGGCCGGCGGTAAGCCCAACTGGCGGGTTCAGTACACGCGCCAGTACCTGCTGAACCTCTACCACCCTGAGGCAGATCCCTTGCAAGGCGCGGTCAAGGCCGGTCAGGCAGGGTTCTTCCCGAACCTCCACAACCAGTACGTCAGGAACGCGCTCAACCGCAAGTTCGGCAAGATCTACGCAATGCGCGGGAAGATCGCTACGACGGCGAAAACGTTCACGAACCCGACGGGCAAGTGGCAAGCGTCGGAGCTTAGGTACCAATCATTCTGCATGAACGAATCGCCGAAGACGACTCGAGTGATGGACTGCGTCTACGACGAGGAGATTCCGCTGCGCGGTGACCGCAGGTACTTGGTTATCACCAGCCGCGCTGTCGATAAGCCGAAGAACGCAACCGCCAAGTGCGGCGTGGCATGGATCGAATGGTCGCCGCGCGGGGATGGTGGAACCGATACCGACTTCGGTTGGATGCAGATCCGCAACATGCTGCCGGCGGCGTCGTTCAAGCACGCGATTCAGGGGACGAAGAGCCCAGGCGACGAGAAGAAGGTCCTCGGTCCCTACCTGCCGGACTCCAAGTACTACGCGAACAAGAAGGCATTCGAGAAGCTCGGTTGCCCCGCCAAGTAGTTCTGTAAAGGCTCAAGAATCGCAACGCCCGCGGCCCGGGCCCCTGCAAGGGGGCTTGGGCCGCAGCGCTGTGCGGGCTACCGGAACATGCCGCTGCGCAGCTCGGAGATCACCTGCAGTGTTGGTTGGTCGCTGATCGGCAGCGGGCCGCTGAATGGCGTCCAGAGAATGATCACCAGTGCCACATCGACGGCCACCACGGCTGTCAGCAGCACCATAAGTCGCCCTGTCTTTGGCCGCTGGACGGTCATCGCTGCGCCGTTGACAACCACCGCAAGGCCGGCGAGAAACAGGGCTACGACGAACAGCACCGGTAGGTGGCTGCTCTGACTGTCGAGGCGGTCACGGCGGGCGATCGTCACTGCATCGAGCGCGCCGAGAATCTCGCTGCCAGCTTGGGGCGTCGTCTGTGGCGCGAGCGCGAGTCGTCGGCTGTTGGTCTCTAGCCGGTGGAGAGTTGCTCTGACCACTGGCGGGGGCGGTTTGTTGAGGCCTGTTTCCCAGTCATATTTGCGCTCAGCGGTTAGGAAGGCCACCAGCGGCTCTTCGACG
The DNA here is from genome assembly GCA_945889475.1 of Bifidobacterium breve. Taxonomy (GTDB): domain Bacteria; phylum Actinomycetota; class Thermoleophilia; order Solirubrobacterales; family Solirubrobacteraceae; genus F1-60-MAGs163. The sequence continues at coordinate 21,536 of CAMDBT010000021.1, read as the reverse complement.
ACGCTTGCCGGCGCGCCGTTGACGCTCGCTGCGAGTCGAGCCGCGGCAGTCGCCTCGGCGTTGACGGTTGCCTGGGCGTGGTTCCAGTCCCCTAGCTGCTGGATCATCGTCAGCGAAGCGATGATCCCGAAGATCGCGCAAATCCCAGGCATCAGGCCACCGGCCACGTCGTGGTGGTTGCCGGGGTCGTCGTTGCCGAGCGCGCGCTGAGCGAGCGGTTTGACGACCAACGCGACCGCGCCGAAGAAGAGCAGCGAGCCAACCACAATCACCCAGCCCGGCAGCGAAGAGAGCCACGTCACCCGCCGTCACCTGCCACTACGTCGAACACCACCGCGAACACGCAACCGAGATTACGTCCAGCTCCAGACGCGCAACCGCAACGCCAGTGGTCAGTGGTTCGCTGGTCACCGCGCCGAGGCATGAAAGCGCCCTCCGGGCGGCTTTCACGGAATTCCTCGGCCGCGGCGCCAGCGAACCGCTCGCGTCACCAGTGAGCACGAGCGAGCGTTAGCTCAGCGAGCTTCCGTACTGGCGCTGGTAATACTCGCGGTACTCGCCGGAGCGGATCGGCTCCCACCACCGAGCGTTCTCTTGGTACCAGGCCACCGTTGCGGCAAGCCCTTGCTCGAAATGAACTTTTGCCTCCCAGCCGAGTGCCTTGACCTTCTCTGAGCCGAGCGAGTAGCGGCGGTCATGGCCGGGGCGGTCATCGACGTAGGTCAGCAGCGATTCGTCGGCGCCGGTCAGAGCGATGATCCGCTCGACGACCTCAAGGTTGGCGCACTCGTCGGGGCCGCCGACGTTATAAACCTCGCCGCTGGCGCCGTGGGCGAGCACATGGCCGATGCCGGCGCAGAAGTCGCTGACGTGGAGCCAGTTTCGGACCTGCTGCCCGTCGCCGTATACCGGCAGCGGGTCACCGTGGATCGCGTTGAGGATCATCAGCGGGATCAGCTTCTCCGGGTACTGATAGGGGCCGTAGTTGTTCGAGCCGCGGCAGATAACCGTTTCAAGATCGAAGGTTCGGCTATAGGACTGGACCAGAAGGTCGGCGCCGGTCTTCGTCGCGCTATACGGCGACGAAGGTTCGAGCGGGCTCTGCTCGGTGAACGAACCGGCCTCGATCGACCCGTAAACCTCATCGGTTGAGACCTGTAGGAAGCGAAGCGAATGCTGGCGCGCGGCTTCGAGCAGGACGAAGGTTCCCAGCGCGTGCGTGCGGACGAAGGCGTCGGGCTGCGAGATCGAGCGGTCGACGTGCGTTTCGGCCGCGAAGTTGACGATCGCGTCGGCTCCGACGATCGCGTCGGCAACGGCGGCCGCGTCTTCGATCGCGCCGTGAACGAAGCGGTGCTCTACGCCTTCAAGATTCTCTTTGCGGCCGGCGTAAGTCAGCTTGTCGAGCACCGTTACTTCGTCGCCCTGTTCGTTTACGCGCGCGCGAACGAAGTTGGAGCCGATGAATCCTGCGCCGCCGCAGACCAAGAGTTTCATTTAGCACCTTGCGCCGCGCTGGCGGCCGAATTGAAAATGCCCGCTTCGGCCAGATGACCTGCGAGCCCTTCGTGCCAGTCTGGCAGGGAAATCGCATCGCCGCCACGCTCGCTACCGAGAACGCTGAAAGCGGGCCGCGAGGCTGGGCGCGGGAAGGATTCGGTCGTTGTCGGCTCGACCCTGCAGCCAAGGCCAGCGAGCGAGATCGTTTCGCTAGCCAGTTCGAACCAGCTGCAGCGCCCGCCGCCGACGGCGTGAAAAACGCCGACTTCAGAGGCCGCAGCGCAGGCGACTAGCGCCGCTCCAAGGTGGCCGGTCCACGTCGGGCAGCCGACTTGGTCGGTGACAACCTCGATCTGATCACGTTCGCCAGCGAGCCTAAGAATCGTGTCAACGAAGTTGGAGCCACCGGCGCCAAACAGCCAGGCGCTGCGAACGATCGCGTAGTCGCCGCTGGCCGCTTCGATCGCCCGCTCTCCGGCGAGCTTGCTGCGGCCGTAGGCCGACTTCGGGCCTACTGGGTCGGATTCGAGATACGGCTCGGTAGCGGTCCCGTCGAAGACGTAGTCGGTTGAAACGTGGACCAGCCGCACCGCGTTGGCGGCGCAGGCGCTGGCGAGGTTCGCCGCGCCGCCGCCGTTGACTGCGGTCGCTGCCTCCTCCGCCGCTTCGGCTCCGTCAACGTCGGTCCAAGCGGCGCAATTGATCAGCGCGTCAGGTTCGAATTGCTCGATCGCTGCGGTTACTGCGGCGGCGTCGGTTATGTCGAGCTCGCCGTGATCCAAAGCGAGCGTCTGATTGTCGGTCTGCCCGGCGGCCGCGGTGACCGCTTGCCCGAGCATCCCTTGGGAGCCGCTGATGAGCAGCTTCGCCACCTTCAGAGAACGCCGATCTCGGATCGGTCTCCGACGAGGAAGCGATAGGCCGATGGCTGCCCCTCGGAGCGGGCGATCGTCACGTCGCGGCCCAGCAGCGAGGACTCGACGCGAGCGTTCAGGTCGGTCAGCGAGCTGCCTTCGAGCAGGATCGAGTTCTCAACCTCGGCCCGCTCGACGACGCAGCGTTCGCCGATCGCCGAGTAGGGGCCGACATAGGCGTCGATCAGTCGCGCGCCGGCGCCGATCACAGCCGGGCCTCTGACGGTTGAGCGTTCAAGCACCGCTCCGGCTTCGACGATCACGCGCCCTTCGCAGCTTGAGTCGATCAGCTCGCCGTCGATTCGACGCTCGGCCGTGTCGAGCACGAGCCGGTTCGCTTCGAGCATGTCTTCGAGCTGGCCGGTGTCCTTCCACCAGCCTTGAACAACGTGCGGCTCAACTCGCTTGCCGGCGTCAACTAGGTACTGAATCGCGTCGGTGATCTCAAGCTCGCCGCGAGCCGACGGTTGGATTGCCCTTGCTGCGCTGTGGATTCCCGCAGTGAACATGTAGACGCCAACGAGTGCAAGGTCGGTCTTCGGCTGCGGCGGCTTCTCCTCGAGGCTGATCACGCGGTCACCGTCGAGCTCGGCGACACCGTAGTTCTCGGGGTCGGCGACCGGCGTCAGCAGAATCAGAGCGTCGGGGCTGCTGGAGCGGAAGGCCTCAACGAGATCGCTGATCCCGCCCTGCAGCAGGTTGTCGCCGAGGTACATCACGAAGGGGTCGTCGCCGAGGAACTCTTCCGCCGTCAGCACTGCGTGGGCGAGACCGGCGGGCTCGTCCTGCAAAATGAAGGTGATCTTGACGCCGAACTGCTCTCCAGTGCCGACCATCGCGCGGATCTCATCGCCGGTCTCCGGCGCGATGATGATGCCGATCTCCTCGATGCCGGCGCTGGCCATAGCGTCTATTCCGTAGAACAGCACCGGGCGGTTGGCGACCGGCACCAGCTGTTTGGCACTGGTGAAGGTGATCGGCTGCAGGCGGGTGCCTTTGCCGCCGGAAAGAATCAGGCCCTTGAGCTGTTCCATTACCGGCAGGCTACCCGCGTGGTGGCCTAATAGACGCCGCCGAGCTTGCGGTGGTCCCAGCTGACCCTGCGTTGCTCGACGAACTGGAACGCGACGCGCTTGGCGGCCTGCGCGCGAATCATCGCTTCGACCTCATCGCTGAGGCCCTCTTCATGGCCCGGCGCGTAGCGCTCGAAGATCTCCATCCCGAGCGCCAGCACGTCATCAAACTCGCGGTGGATCACCACCTCGGTCTCAAACATCACGCCGCGCAGGAGCTGGTACTCCTCGCCGGCCTCAACTTGGATCGAGGCGCGTGAGTCGCGTTCAAGGTTCCTTGTCTTCTGTGACTTGGCGAATGTCCAAGCCCACAGTTCGGGCCCGTGCTCGGGGCCGGTATCGCGCACGACGAACCAGAGCGGCATTAGGTGTGGCCAGCCGCCGAGCCCGTTGGTTGCGCAGATCAACGTCTTCTCTTCGCCGAGGAAGGCGATGATCTCTTCGTCGCTCATCGCAATCTGGTCGCGGCGGCTTGCCATCTATAAGAGCTTAGGCTCGCGCGGCGGTGCGCAGCTTGCGGACTGCGCTGAGGACCGCTTTGCGCGCCGCGACCGGCTTTATTACTACCGCGTCGCTGGCCTCTTTGAGCACCTCGCGAACCAGCCAGTCGCGGCCCGCGTAGGTCGTTTCGATCAGGACCGCGCCGTCGGCGAGCTCTTCGACGACTGTGCTCTCTTCGCGCGCCCAGCGGGCGCGCTCGGGCGAGATCCAGATCAACGCCGTGTTCGATGCTGGCAGCTCGCCGGTCTTCGGCCAGCCCTCAACGTCGGCAGACGGATTTACCTCCGGGCGACGTTTGAACTGCTTACGGCTGACCGACGCGTGGCGAACGCGGTCGAGGCGGAAATGGCGCACATCGTCGCGCTCCGGGTCGAACGATGCGACGTACCAACCCTCGCGTCCATTGACTAGCGCGTAGGGCTCGACGACGCGCTCGGTGAACTCGTCCTCGTTCGGCTTGTAGTAGTCGAGCTTGAGCATCTTGCCAGCGGAGATCGCCTTTGAGACCACGCGTGCGACTTGCGAATCGTCTGCGCCGCCATCGGCGACCTGAAGGCCCTGCTCGAGTGGGTCGGCGCCGAGCGCAGCGACGATCTTCTCGCGGGCGCTGCTTAGCGTGCCCTCCGGCATGTGGTCGCCGATCAGGTCTATCGCTGCGATCAGCGCCTTCGCCTCGACCGGCAACAGCCGCGCCGGGCGATCGAAGTTGTCAGCGTACGGCTCAGGGTCGACCTCGATGCTTCCATCCTCGGCCAGCTCGGCGTAGAGCACGTACGAGCCGCCGCCGAAGTTGACGACGTTGAGTACGGCGATGTCCTCGGCCAGCTCCTCGCGCGTGATCTGGACCTGTTCGCAGACCTCGGTCGCTTGAAGCGTCGAGCCGGCGCGGCCTGCGCTGATCAGGATCGATGCCAGCGTCACAAGCCGTGCGAAGCGCTCGGGGCGGATCGCAACGTCGGGGCGGGTGTCGATCTCCTCGGCGGTTTCGCGGTTCGCGTCGTCGGCTGCTGTGCGCGGCAGAACTTCTGCGATCTCCAGCTCCCCGTCGTGGCGCTCTTGAATAAGGGCAATTCGCTCTTCGGTTTCGGCAACCAGCTCGGGCGGCCCGGCGACGCGGGCGTGCTCGCCGAGCCCGAGCACGAACGAGATCACCATCCGCGATGAGGCGTATGGGGTGCTGAAAAGCATTTCGTTCTCGCTGTCGGCCTTGCGGATCTCGCCGAAGCGCCCGAAGTGGCGCTCAACCTGCCAAGCCAGCCGCTCGGAGACGAGAATCTCGGCGACGCCCCGCTCTTCGCCGAACTGCCAGTCGGCGCGCTTGGCGTAAGCGCGCGGATCGAAGTCATCGGGCCGTTTGAAGTCGTGCTCGGCCTTCGTCGCGTAGGCGACCTTGCCTTGGATTCGCGTCAGGCGGAAGACGCGAATCGCGTCGCGGTCGTGGCAGTAGCCGAGCAGGTAGAACTGGCTGCCTCGGAACAGCAGGTGGTAGGGGTCGACCTTGCGCGAGCCAACTTCGTCACGGGCGATCGTGAAGTACTCGAAGGTGATCGTCTTGTGGCGGAAGATTGCCGTCTCAATCTTCGCCAGCCGGCCGGAGAGCTCGTGGCCACCGGCGGAGGCGGTGATGCCGAGCGCTAGTGAACGCTGGTCAGGAGCCTCAAGCGGGCTCGGCCGACCCCAGCTGATCTGTTGCAGCGCAAGCCGCAACGGTTCGGCGTAGGCGAACTCGCCGTCGAGCAGGCTGAGCGCGAGCTGCAGCGCCGCCAGCTCATCGTCAGTGAAGGCGATTGCCGGAAGGTGGAAGTTCTCTGGTCGCAACGAGTAGTTCTCCTGCTCGGCCGCTCCGTCGGCAGGGCGGTCGACTGTCAGCTGAATACCGAGCGAGTCGAGTTCTGCGCGGTCGGCGTAGAAGCGTCGAGCGAAGGCGTCTTCGTTCATCCCGCTGTAGCCCTCGACGTCGCGGCGGATCTCAAGTGCGGTTACCGGGCGGCGCTCGGCCATCAGGTACGAGATCAGCGAGAGCTGGCGGATCAGCTTTTCAGTGTCCTTTGCCATCAGCGCGTCACCCTATTGACCGGCCGCTGTGGCCGCGTGCGAGAACCGAACTTTGGCCGCAGTTTGCGCCCATTTTCGTTGACAACCTAGGCTCCGCCGAGTCAGGCAGCGGCGCGCTGTGGCTCGTCGGAGCCGCGCAGGCCGAAATAGGCGCCGCCACCGATCGCGCGGTCGAAGCTCGACCATTCGGCTCCCGGCGCCAGCTCCTTCTCAATCCGGTCGAAGCTTCCGAGCCGCCCGCCGAGGTTATCGATCATGTGGACGAGCGTTGCTTCTCGCGTAGCTGGAACGATCGGGCTGCCGTGCTCGAGCGAGCCGTGGTGGCTGAGGACGATGTGCGTTATCGCCGAGGCGAGCTGGGGCGGGAAGCCGGCAATCTGGTCGATCTGATCTCGAACTAGCGCGTAGCCGAGCGGAATCTCTCCCTGCAGGCGGCCGGCGTCGGTTAGGTCGACGATGCCGTCTACTTCGCCGTACGCCTGTAGCTTGCCGACGTCGTGGAGCAGTGCCCCGGTAAGCGCAACGTCGCGGTTGACGGAGGCAAAGATTGCGCTGCTGGCGCTGACCGCCTGCGCCACCGTCAGCGAATGCTCAAGCAGGCCGTGGCGGTAGGCCTGGTGGAAGTACTTCGCGGCTGGCGCGTCGCGGAAGCGCTCCCAAGTTGGCGCTTGCGGGCCGATGATCCGTTGCAGAAGTTGCTGCAGAAAAGGGTCTTGAACCGTCGCCACGAGCTCGCGCAGGTCGGCTTCCATCGTCGCCGCGTCGCGCGGCGGACCGTCGACTAGCTCCGCTTCGTCGTAGCTGCCAACTTCAGCCTCGAGCAGGTCGTAAAGCTTCAGCTGCGGGCCGTACTTTGGGTTGATTTCGAAGCGCGCGCGGACACGGACCGGCGAGCCCGGTTTGCAGAGCTCGAGCGCCTGATCGTAGTTGTCCCAAACCATCCCGGTCAGCGAGCCGCTGCGGTCTCCCAGCGAGAGCTTCAGGAAAGACTCGCCTGTTTTCTTCTCGCGTAGCTCTGCGCTGCGGACCAGTAGCACCTGGTCGAGATCGTCGCCGTCGCTGTATTCGCTGAGCAGCACGTCGGCAACGGTAGGGAGCGTTTCGGACGGGAGGCGGGCAATTCGCATAGGTTTATGGTCGCTACCAGCGAGAGATAACTGACAGATGCAGCAGACAGCGATAATCACCGGCGGAACTGGTGGCCTCGGAGCCGCGGTCGTCGCACGTTTCATCGCCGGCGGTTGGCGCGTGATTGTCCCATGGATCAACGAAGCTGAGCTTGATCGGGTGCAGCCAAGCGACAATCTCGTGCTGGTAGAGGCCGACCTCTTTGACCAGCAGGCCGTCGCCGGACTAGCCAGAGAGGCGGGCGCCGACCTGCGCGCTGTAGTCAATCTGGTCGGTGGATTCGCAGCCGGCGGTCGGCTACATGAAACCGACGTCTCTGAGCTCGAGGGCCAGTTGCGGATCAACCTGACGCCGGCGTGGCTCGTCACGGCGGCCGCAATCCCGGCAATGCTCGCGGCTGGCGAGGGCGCGATCATCTGCGTCTCCTCGCGTACCGCGCTGCAGCCATTCTCCGGCGGCGCCGCCTACGCAACTGCCAAGCGCGCCGTGCTTGGGCTCGTCGATGCGCTCCATGTTGAGTACCACCGCGACGGCGTTCGCACCAACGCCGTGCTTCCCTCAACGATCGACACGCCAGGCAACCGCGCTGCAATGCCTGATGCCGATCGAGCCGACTGGGTGACAGCGGAACAGATCGGTGCGACAATCTTCGACCTCTGCAGTACAGATTTTGCCGCCACAAGCGGTGCCCATGTCCCTGTATACGGAAAGGCCTGATAAATGCCACTGCGTCGACGTTCCCGTGATAAGGAAGCAACCGCCACTGCTGCAGGCGCTCCGGCTCCTGCCGCAACGGTGACGCCAGCTCCGGTTGGTGCGCTCGGCGAGCTTCGCGCTGGCGTTGACCTCGGCGGTACGAAGATCCTCGTCGTCGTCGTCGACGGCAACAACAAGGTTCTCGCCCGCTCGCGAGCCGAAACCCCGCACGAAGGTGGCCCGCAGGCCGTCGCCGACCAGATCGCCGACAACATCGACGACGCGCTCGGTCAGGCTGGCGCTGACGCAAAGCATCTAAAGGGGATCGGCGTCGGTTCACCGGGCTCGGTTGATCAAGCCTCCGGTACCGTCGCGAACGCCAGCAACTTGCCCGATTGGATCGAGCCATTTCCGCTTGGCGGCGTTCTTTCGGAGCGCTTCGGCAAGCTCCCGGTGCGGCTCGGCAACGACGTCAGCGTGGCCGTCAACGCTGAATACAAGCTCGGTGCAGGCCGCCCGTATGACGCGCTCCTCGGTGTCTGGTGGGGGACCGGCGTTGGTGGCGGTTTGATCCTCGACCGGCGCCAGTGGGATGGCCGCGGCTACGCCGGCGAATTTGGTCACATGGTGATTGAGCTCGGCGGCGCCAAGTGTGGCTGCGGAAACCGCGGCTGCGTTGAGGCATACGCCGGGCGCCGTGACATGGAGGCTTGGGTTCGCAAGCAGCGCAAGAAGGGTCAGAAGACCGACCTCGTCAAGATCATGAAGCACCGTGAGCGCGAATCGTTTACCAGCGGCATCTGGGCGAAGGGGATCCGCAACGACGACAAGCTTGCCGCCAAGGCCGTCGATCGGGCTATCGCAGCGATCGCAGCCGGGATCGGTTCGACCGTCAACCTGCTCGACGTGCCGGCGGTTGTAATCGGCGGTGGCATGGGCGAACGGTTCTTCAGCGATCGCAAGGCCGAGTTCGAGGCCGAGACTGCCAAGCATCTCTTCCGCCGCGAGGCGCCGCCAGCGCTGCTGGCAACCGAGCTGGGCGACGATGGCGGCGCGCTCGGTGCGGCCCTGCTGGCGCTGGCTGGATCGAACTGAACACGAGCTAGGAAGGTTTAGTGCGGGCCTTCATGCGGGCCGCCAACTGTGCTACAAAAGAGCCGATGACCGACGCCCAAACGGTGATCCGCAATGACTCGGCCGAGTTGCCACGGCAAGAGCTGCTGAAGGCTTCGCCGCCGATGTTCGACGCCCCTTGGCTCGATCGCTTGACGCGCGTCCACGTGGCCGTCGTGCCGGTGATCTTTGTCCCCGTGATCATTGCGTTCACGATTCTTGGCCTGCGCGAGATCGTCTTCTGGCAAGGGATTCTGTGGGCGGTCGGCGGCTACCTCGTTTGGACTCTTACCGAGTATTGGCTGCACCGCGTCGTTTTTCACTTCGAGCCCGACCATCCCGTCGGCGCGCGGCTTCACTGGATGATCCACGGGGTCCATCACGATCACCCGAACGATCCGATGCGGCTCGTGATGCCGCCGTCGGCGTCAATCCCGCTGGGCCTGATCTTCATTGCCGCCTTCCAACTGCTGCTGCCGTTCTCGCAGGCCTGCATGCTCAGCGCTGGCTTCTTCATCGGCTACCTGACCTACGACATGACGCATTACTACCTCCACCATCGTCGCCCGACGTCGGCGGTTGGCCGCAAGCTGCGCGAGCTGCACATGCGCCACCACTTCCAAGATCAGGAGCGCGGCTATGGCGTTAGCGCTCCGTACTGGGACAGCGTCTTCGGTACCGCGCCGAAGTCGCGCAGCGAAGGCTGAGGCCCAACCGCTCCGGCGCAGGGTGCGCTGGCGCGGGTAAACCGCGCTGGTCGCTACCCTCAACCGTCGTGTCGACGACCGAACGCAATCGCGACGGCGGCGACGACCGGCTAGAGCGGGGCGTGATGATCGCGCTGCTGGTTGCGCTCACGGCGGCGGTTCTCGTCGGCTACCTGATCTATGACCCGCGAGCGACCTTTGACACGCTCTGGGCGCTGAATTGGTCGCGTGATATCTGGCAAGGGAGGCTGCCGAACTTTGAGGCCTACCGTGTGCCGACCGAGCACCCGTTGCTGCTGGCAATCGGACTTCTTGTCCAGCCCGCCGGTGACTACGGCGCGTCGTTGATGGTCGCCTGGTCGCTGATCGGTTACATCGCACTGTTGATTGCCGTTTACCGGCTGGGCGCAATGGCTGCCGGCGTGCTTGGCGGCCTGGTGGCGTTCGGACTGCTCGCGACGCGGCTGCAGGTTGCCTACATGGCCGGGGTTGGCTTTCTCGATCCGCCCTACGCTGCGATGGTCTGTTGGGCAGCGGTGCTCGAGGCGCGCACCACGCGTCGCGGCTGGCCAGTCTGGGTGCTGCTCACGATGGCTGGCCTGCTGCGCCCCGAAGCGTGGCTGCTGGCCGGGCTCTACGCGCTTTGGATCGGTTACCCGCTCGGCTGGTGGGGGCGGATCCGCGCCCTCTGTTACGCCGCGATTGCGCCGCTGATCTGGCTGATGGTCGACTTCATCGTCACCGGTAACCCGCTCTTCTCGATGACGATGACCAGTAGCGCTGCAGAAGCGCTGGGTCGCAGTAGACCGTTGGACACGCTCCCCTATTACACGCTCTACTGGACTAACGCGATGCTGAAGCTGCCGGTTTCGGTGATCGCCGCGCTCGGCGTGATTGCGGCAATTCAGCAGCGCCGCAAGCAGCTAATACTGCCCGCGATCCTGGTCGCGACAACCTGGTTTTCATACCTAGTGATCGCCAGCGGTGGGCTGGCAAACGTTTGGCGCTACGTGCTGCTGGCGGCGCTCGGGTTGATTGTCTTCGCGGCCTTCGCGATCGCCGGTTGGACAACGCTCGAACGCGGCACCAAGCTGCGTCGCTGGTGGGCCGCCGGCGCAGCCTTATTGGTGGTCGCGGGGATTGGCTGGACAGCGACGCACTTGAACCTCAAGCGCGTCGACGAGGAGGTCCACAGGCGCCGAGCGCTACACGACAACTTTGTCGCTGTGATGACCGCTCCGGCGGTGCTGCGGGCGAGGCGCTGCGGCCCGGTGAGCGTTCCGACGCAGAAACTACTGGGCGAAGCGAAGTGGGACTTCGGGCTTGATACCGGCGATCCTTTCCCCGGCTCCAAACCGCCGGTTCCTGAGATTATTCCTCGCTCCGACAAGACGATTCCGGTCCAGAAGGAAGGGGTCGCGATCGTGATCAACCCCGGCTACGAGGTTCGCCCCGACATGAACATCAACGAGTACGCGGTCGACAACGGTTGGGCTGCGGTTCAAATTCCACCGCCCGGCTTCAAGTACCTAGCCGGCAGTGAGTTCTTCCTTGCCTACGGCCGCTGCGCACCGGGGCGCCCGTAGCTAGCGCCCTGCGCGAGTACTAGCGCGGCAGGTTGATTGAGGCGCTGCGGGTGCCGGGCAACGTGGCGGTCAGTTTCGAACGCTTCTTCGGCATCGCAGTCTTCAGGCGGACCTTGCCGTCGCGGCCACTCCAGCCGCGCGCTGCCCCGAGCTTGACGGCGGCGTGGGGGATCGGCTGGCCAGCGCCAGTGGTGACAGTGACGACCATTGCTTTGCGGCCATCGGTGCGCGCGCTCAGCTTCAACGCTGGCGGCTTGACGGGCAGGAAACTCATCAGCGTCGGCTGGAAGTAGCTTGCCGGCGGCGTGTCGGTTACCGGCATGATCTGCCACTGCAGCAGACCGCCGGCGACGGGAACGATGTCGAGTCCTTCGCTCTCGCCGGAGAGCGTCTGCTGCGCTTCAAGTGTTGCGGCGCCGCTGACGGTGTTGATCGAGTGGATCTGGAACTGGCTTCCCTGCTGACCGGCGACCAGCAGCTTGCCGCGCCAGAAGACGGAGCCGGTAACGCCGCCAAGCCCGCTCAGTGCTCCTTTCAGCGTCCGGGCAGGCTTGATCACGGCGCCGCTCGGGCTGGCGTTCTTGGCGCTGATGTCCGCGCTGCGGAAGGCCAGCAGATCAGCGCCGGACGAGGTCCAGGCGAACTTGCCGTCGGGCGAGACTTCGACCCACATCGCTTTCGCGATCACGGTCGGGTCGAGCTTCACGTAGTAGCGCCAGGCAAGGCTTTTCGGGTCGGCCACGCCGATCGAACCCGTCTTGCAGGTGTTGCCGCCGTTGCCGGGGTAGTAGCACTCCAGCGGCAGTAGGAAGCGGCCGCCTTCAGATTGATCGAAAGAACCGTCGCCAATGTGGTTGTAGCCCTCGGCGGCCTTCACCGGTGCCGGTATCTCACCGTCGTTGCCCGCTAGCTGCTTGAGCTTCGAGCTGGTGCGGTAAGCGCCTTGGGCGACGCCGGTAAAGAGCAGTGGCGGGTCGGCGTACCCGGTGACGCTAGTGATCCCCTGCCAGTAGGTGAAGCTGATCGTGGTCGCGGCCTTCAGCCGCCAGATGCCTGGGTCGCTCGGGCCCGGTGCGGCTGAGGCGGCCGCTGGGAACGCGGCGAAGGCGGCAGCCGCTGTTATTAGGGTGGAGATCGTTGAGCGGCGCACTGGCGCATCGTACCTGCGCGCGCAGCCACGCGGCGCCGCTTTGGCTAGGAAACCGCCAGCGCTTGGCCGAGCGCTGGCGCCGCTTTTCTGATTGAAACCGGCTGGAGTGCCGCTGCGCCGTAACGGAGCCCCTGCTGAGGTCAGCTCTGCGGCCAGCTGTCAACGAAGATGTCGAGCGCCAGTTTCGAATCATCCGCGCCGTAGCTGCTGAGGTCGGTGATCCCAGCCTGTGCCAGCGCCTGATCATCGATGAAGGCGTTGCCGGTGCAGTCGGCCGGGTCGCGGATCAGAATCTCACGCGCTGCGTCGGCAACGATCTGCGGATCGCGCGCCCGGGCGATCGCCTCGTCGCCGCCGAGCAGGCTCTGAACTGCGGCGGTGGCGATTAGCGTGCGCGGCCAGAGGCAGTTGGCGGCTACGCCGTTCTCCAGCTCATCGGCCGCCAGCCCGAGCGTCAGGATCGACATTCCAAACTTCGCGACCGTGTACGGGCCGTGGCCTCGAAGCCACTTCGGGTCGGTTGAAAGCGGCGGGCTGAGCGTCAGCACGTGGGCGTGGTCGGACTGGCGTAGGTGCGGCAGGCAGGCCTGTGAAACGACGAGCGTGCCGCGGACGTTGATGTCGGCCATCAGGTCGTAGCGGTTCGCTGGCAGCTCGGCGATCGGGCGCAGGTCGATCGCCGAGGCGTTGTTGACGCAGATGTCGATCCCGCCGAAGGTCTCGACTGTTTTCGCTACAGCCGCCGCGACCTGATCTTCGTAGCGGATGTCGCCGAGAATTGGCAGCGCTCTGCCACCGGCGGCGTCGATCTCGGCGGCGGCGGTGTGGATCGTTCCCGGCAGCTTCGGGTTCGGCTCGTCGGTCTTCGCCATGATCGCGACGTTGGCGCCCTCTTGGGCGAGGCGAACTGCGATCGCAAGCCCAATTCCGCGGCTTCCACCTGACATGAAAACTGTCCGGCCCTCGAAATTGTCCACTTTGGTTCCCTCCGTCGGGCGGCAATTTTGTTGCCGCGCTTGGGCGGGAGGCTAGCGAGCGATCAGCCGAGGGGTCAGCTTCCCCCCAACCGTCGCGCCGATAGTCTCGGCGCCGTGACTAGGCTCGACGAGCGGATTGTGATTCCCTGCTGCCTGCTCGTCGGGGCGGCGACCGTCTTGATCGCCCCGGCGCTGGGGTACGACGCCTGGGCCTGGATGGTTTGGGCGCGCGAGCTGACCGAATTCAAACTCGACACAACCGGCGGACCGTCGTGGAAACCGTTGCCGGTCCTTGTCAGCGCGCCGTTCGCTTGGATCGACGGGCTCGCCCCGTTTCTTTGGCTGGCGCTGATCCGCGCCGCCGCGCTCTACGCGCTCTGGCTCTGCGGCCGCTGCGCCGCGCAGCTAGCCGGTCAACCCGCGGCGGCGGCGGCGTTTGCGTTCGCCGCCTTCGGGCTGATAGTCAGCACCGACCTGCCAAGGACCGCGCTCTTTGGCTCGTCGGAGCCGCTGCTCGTCGCTTTCGCGCTCGGCGCGCTGCTACTCCACCTTGGCAGTCGGCCGCTCGCGGCTCTTGCCCTGCTCGCGCTGGCAGGGTTGATTCGCCCCGAACTGTGGCTGATCGCGCTGATTTACGGGCTCTGGTGCGCGCACCAGCTCGGCCGCCGCCGCGGGCTGATTGGCGCGCTGGTGATCGCGCCGCCGCTGGTCTGGATGGTCTTAGATTGGGCCGGCTCCGGCGGTTTCGCGCAGGGCGCAGCGACGGCGCAGGGAAAGACGCCGACGAGTGCCGCGCGCGAAGCGATACCGGCGCTGGAGGTCCTCAGTCGACTCGGTGATTCGGTTATCGCGCCGGTTCTATTGCTCGCATTGGTCGCACTGATGCTCGCTTGGCGCCGTCGCAGCCGCGAGGTTCTGTGGCTCGCTCTGCTCGTGATTGGCTGGGTCGCTCTCGTCGCAGTGATGGCGCAGCTCGGCTTCACCGGCGCTCGTCGCTACCTCGCTGGCCCGGCCGCGCTGAGCTGCGTGCTCGCTGGCGTCGGCGCTGGCTGGCTGATCGCAGCGGTCTCGGCGCGACGGGCCAGATACGCAGCCGCTGGCATTTTGGCGCTGATCTTCCTCGGACTAGGCCTCTTTGTGCTGCGCACCGATGCGCGACTGCTTAGCGTTGCGCTGCTCGACGCCGAGCAGTCCGACCAGCTCAGCGGGGCGGTCACCGCCGCCGGTGGGCGGTCCGCGGTCGTCGCGGCCGGAAAACCGGCGATCAACCCGTATGAGCAGACCGGGTTGGCTTGGAAACTGAAGCTGCCGTTGAGCGAGGTACAGGGAAGCTGGGGTTCGAGCGATACTCGACCGAACTGGCAGCCGCCAGCAATCGTATTCGTCGCGCCGACACGGCTTGCTGGCCCTCGGCCTGCGTTTGAACCCGGCGTAAAGTCGATAAAACTGGGTAGTTACGGGCGCTGGGAGGTTTTTCGGGCGGATCGCTAAGGGCAGGAGATCGAGCGCCGAGCGCGAATCCCTCTGGCATGGGAAAAGTATCGAGCCTGATCTTGCCCGGCCTGTTCGTCCTCGCGTGGATCTTCGCGCTCGCCGGTTCAAAGCCGCCGGGCGACGTTCCAGGTGAACTGACCGACATCACCTACCTGCGCTGGATGCTCTACATGACCGGCTGGGTGGGCCTCAGCTCGGCGGTGATGCACACCTTCTTCGCGAAGAAGACGGCCGAGTCGATTGGCTGGGTCACGAACGGTTTCCAATATGAGATCGGTTTCGTGTCGCTTGGCCTTGGCCTCGGCAGCCTTTACGCAAGCCAGCACGGCAAAGAGGCGTGGATTGCGATCTCATTGCCGATCATCACCTTCCTCTTCCTCGCCGGCATCAACCATCTAGTCGAGATCGTCCGCGAGAAGAACTACGCGCCGAACAACACGCTGATCTTGATCTGGGACTTCGGCATGCCGATCTCGATCGCCGCGCTGCTGCTTTCGTCAAACACGATCTAGCGCGGCGCATAGGATGCGCGGATGAAGATTCGTGCAGCCGTTCTCGAAGAGTTTGGCGAGCCACTCGTGGTGAGGGAGGTTGATCTCGCCGAGCCGAAGGCCGGTGAAGTACTGGTGCGGCTGGTTGCCTGCGGCGTCTGTCACACCGACCTCTACACGGCCTCCGGCGTTGACCCTTCCGGCTACGCGCCGACGGTGCTCGGCCATGAGGGCGCCGGCGTCGTTGAGGCGATCGGTCCGGAGGTGAGATCGGTCGCGGTTGGCGACCACGTCGTCACGCTCTTCTCGCCGCAGTGCCGGGAGTGCATCCACTGCCTCGATCCGCGGACAAACCTTTGCCTTGCGATCCGCGAGCAGCAGGGCCAGGGCTACCTCCCGGACGGGACTACGCGGCTTTCGATTGGCGGCGAGCCGCTGCGCCACTTCATGGGCACCTCGACCTTCGCTGAGTACACGGTGATGCCTGAGATCGCGCTCGCCAACATCTCTAAGGAGGCGCCGCTGAGCCACGCTTGCCTCTTCGCCTGCGGCCTTTCGACCGGCCTCGGCGCGGCGATCTACACGGCGAAGGTGGAGCCCGGCACGACCTGCGTCGTCTTCGGCGCCGGCATGGTCGGGCTTGGCGCCGTCGCTGGCGCACGGCTTCAGGGAGCCGAGCGGATCATCTGCGTCGACCTATCCGAAGAGCGCCTCGAGCTGGCCCGCGGCCAGGGCGCGACCGACACTTGGACGGCAGGCCCGAACACCGTTGCGCGAGTGCTGGAGGAGACCGGAGGCTTCGGTGCCGACTACACCTTTGAGGCGACCGGGCTTGTCTCCGTGATGGAGCAGGCGGCCGAGGCGGCTCGAATGGGCTGGGGGCTCTGTACCGTCGCTGGCGTCGCTGGCAAAGGCGAAACGCTCGACATCATTCCGCGCTGGCTGATCACCGGCCGCCGCGTCTGCGGCTCATCGTTCGGCGGTGTCAAGGGCCGCGACCAAGTACCGGCGCTGATCGACCGCTACCTCGCAGGTGAGATTGATGTTGATCCGTTCATCTCGCACAGCCTTAGCCTCGATGAGGTGAACCGCGGCTTTGAGCTGATGGAAGCCCAAGACGGGATCCGCAGCGTGATCGCCTTTAGTTAAAGAGCGCGGCCTGCATCGCGGCGACAATCTGCTCCGGCTTATCTTCCTGGAGGAAGTGGCCGGCGTTTTCGATCCGGACCTGCTCGCCGGCGGTCGGGATCAGCTCGGTGAAGTGATTCCCAGACTTCGGGAAAGGGAAGACAGGATCGTGATCGGAGAAAGCGACGAGAGCTGGCTTGTTCCAGTCGGCGAGAGCAGCATCGACGGCGATCATCTCGGCGACACCATCTTCGTCACTGTTGATTGGGACAAGCAGCGGGAACTGATGCGCGCCGGCCTTGCTTTCAGCGTTCGGGAACGGGGCCTCGTAGGCGGCAATCACTTCGGGGCTGAGTTCGCTGGTCGTTGAGTTCTCGATGATCAGCCCGATCGGCAGGTCGGTCGTTTTTTCGGCGAACTCGCGCCACGCCATGAAGCCTCTGCTGACACGGCCGGTGAAGAGGCCGGTGTTCATGATCAGTAGGCGACCAACTTGGTCGGCGTGCTCAACCGCCCAGCGCAGTCCGATTGCCCCGCCCCAGTCTTGGACGACGACCGTTACGTCCTCCAGCGCTTCAATCTGATCGAGATGCGCCGTGACGCTGTCGCAGTGGCGCTCGTAGGTGTACCACTGCTGATCGGTTGGCTTGTCGGAGCGGCCGAAGCCGACGAGGTCGGGGCAGACAACGCGCTTGCCGCCCTCGACTAGTAGGTCGAGCATCTTGCGGTAGAGGTAGCTCCAGCTCGGCTCGCCGTGGAAGCAGAGCACCGGCTGCCCCTCGCCCTGATCGAGGTGGTGGAGCCGAATGCCGTTGACCTCGACGTAGTTGGGTTCGTAGTCGTAGCCGGCGAGGTTCTCGAAGCGCTCGTCCGGGGTGCGGAAGATCTCGCTCATCGATGGAAGCGTACGGAAGTCGCGACCGGCGCTGCTCTGCGCTCGCAGCAGCTAGGCTGCGCCGATGACTTCTCCAATCCGCCGCGGCCTAGTGGCCGCCGCGCTCCTCTCGCTAATTGCAATCGCACTGCCGGCTTCGCCGGCGGTCGCCAAGAGCTCCCAAAAGGAGCCGGCGCTGACCGCCCCGAAGGCGCGCCTGGCCGAATCGCTTGTCTGCCCCAACAAGATCAAGCGCGGCGGCGTGCAGCCCATGATGCTCGTCACCGGCACCGGCTACACCGGCGAGGAGGCTTACGCGATCGGTTCGGCCGCCTTGAAGACGACCGGGCGGCCAATCTGTTACGTCAACTTCCCGTTCCGTACGACCGGCGACATTCAGGTTTCCGCCGAGTACCTCGTCTCCGGCATCCGTCGCGTGGCGGCCAGCTACGGCAAGCCGATCGCCGTCTTCGGCGTCAGCCAAGGTGGCCTGCTGCCGCGCTGGGCGCTGACCTACTGGCCGAGCCTGCGCGCCAAGGTGAGCGACGTGATCTCTGTCGCCGGAACCCATCACGGCACCAACTTGATCAGCGGCTGCAGCGCGATCAAGCCTTGTCAGGCAGCAACTTGGCAGCAGGCCGCAGGTTCGAAGCTGCTGCAGGCGATCAATCGGCAGCCCGACGAGTCGCCCGGCCCGACATCGTGGACGACGGTCCGCACCGCGACCGATGAGACAGTCCAGCCGCAGACCGGCAAGAATCCGACCTCGTCG
The DNA here is from genome assembly GCA_945889475.1 of Bifidobacterium breve. Taxonomy (GTDB): domain Bacteria; phylum Actinomycetota; class Thermoleophilia; order Solirubrobacterales; family Solirubrobacteraceae; genus F1-60-MAGs163. Next base: position 3,377 of record CAMDBT010000021.1, on the reverse strand, counting down.
CTGAAAGGGGCGACCAACATCCTGATTCAGGACATCTGCCCAGGCCGCCACGTCAGCCACATCGGATCGGCGCTCGACTCAGTGACCTTCGCCGCCACCGAAGACGCGCTGACGCACAAGGGGCCGGCGAAAGTGAAGCGCCTACCGAAGAACGTCTGCTCGAAGCTGCTGGCGCCGGGGCTGAGCGTTACCGCGGCAGGATTCGTAGCGCCGTCTGGCCTGTCCCACTTCTTCGCAGACCCAGCGCCGAAGCTTGCTGCGGAGCCCCGGGTCCGGAGCTACGCGACCAGGCGCGTAGCCGGGACGCTGCCGTAATGGTTCGCTCAGGCCTCGGCGCCAAGTGGCGCTGCGCCCTTGGCTGAGCGGCGAGCCTCTTTTTCGCGCCCAACCTGATCGAGCGTGACCTTGCGCATGCGTACGTGCGAAGGGGTCACTTCGACCGCCTCGTCGGCGCGGACAAACTCGAAGGCCTGCTCGAGCGAAAGAAGCTTCTTTGGGATCACGCGAACCAGCTCGTCGGCGGTTGAGGAGCGAACGTTGCTGAGCTTCTTCTCGCGCACGGCGTTTACGTCGAGGTCGCCGGAGCGGCTGTTTTCGCCGACGATCATCCCTTCGTAAACCTCTTCGCCGGGCTCGACGAAGAGCGTGCCGCGGTCCTGCATCGCAAAGCAGGCGTGCGCAGTTACCGGGCCGGTGCGGTCGGCTACCAGCGCACCGGTCTGGCGCGTCTTCAGCTCGCCAAACCATGGCTCCCAGCGGTCGAATACGTGGTGGGCGATGCCGGTTCCGCGCGTTTCGGTCAGGAACTCGGTGCGGAAGCCGATCAGGCCGCGGGCCGGAACGAGATACTCCATCCGCACCCAGCCACTGCCGTGGTTGCCCATCTCCTCAAGCCGGCCCTTGCGCAGCGCCAAAAGCTGCGTGACGGCACCAACGTGCTCTTCGGGAACGTCGATCGTCAGTTCCTCTACCGGCTCGCTGAGAACGCCGTCAATTTCGCGCGTGACCACCTGCGGCTGGCCGACCGTCATCTCGAAGCCTTCGCGCCGCAGCTGCTCGACGAGGATCGCGAGCGCTAGTTCGCCGCGACCTTGAACCTCCCACGAGTCGGGGCGGTCGGTTGGCAGCACGCGCAGCGCGACGTTGCCGACCATCTCGGCGTCGAGGCGGCCGAGGATTTGGCGAGCGGTCAGCTTCGAGCCGTCTTTGCCGGCCAGCGGCGAGGTGTTGATGCCGATCGTCACGCTGAGGCTTGGCTCATCGACTGCGATTAGTTCAAGCGGGCGGGGATCGTCCGGATCGGCGATTGTCTCGCCGATCGTTACCTCGGCAATCCCCGCCACGGCGACAATCTCGCCAGGACCCGCCTCGTCGGCCTCAACGCGATCCAGCGCTTCGGTGATGAACAGATCGGTCACTTTGACCTTCTCGATTGTGCCGTCGCGTTTGCACCAAGCAACCTGCTGCCCGCGCCTGACGGTGCCGTCATGGACGCGGCAGATCGCCAAGCGGCCTAGGTAGTCGGAGGCGCCGAGGTTGGTGACCTGCATCCGCAGCGGAGTCTCAGGGTCGAAGGTCGGGGGAGGGATCGTTTCGACGAGTAAGTCGAGCAGCGCTTTTAGGTCGTCGCCCTGCGTCTGCGCGTCCAGCGAAGCGGTGCCGGCCTTGGCGTTGGTGTAGACGATCGGAAAAGCGATCTGTTCTTCGTCGGCATCGAGGTCGAGGAATAGCTCTTCGACTTCGTGGACGACTTCGGCGACGCGGGCGTCGGGGCGGTCGATCTTGTTGACGACGAGGATCACCGGGAGCTTCGCTTCGAGCGCTTTGCGAAGCACGAAGCGCGTCTGTGGCAGCGGCCCTTCGCTGGCATCGACCAGCAGTAGCACGCCGTCGACCATGAACAGGCCGCGTTCGACCTCGCCGCCGAAGTCCGCGTGGCCGGGCGTGTCGATGATGTTCAGCTTCACGCCCTGATAGGGGATTGAGGCGTTCTTGGCCAGGATCGTGATCCCCTTCTCGCGCTCAAGATCCATCGAATCCATCACTCGATCGGTAACCGCGGCGCCTTTGCGGAAGGCGCCGGACTGCTGCAGCATTGCGTCAACGAGGGTCGTCTTGCCGTGGTCGACGTGCGCGATAATCGCGACGTTACGGATGTCGTCTCGTTCAGCCATGGTTAATTGGCCTTGCTTTCGGGGCGTCCCGAATCGAAAGGCCGAACATTGAGAGTAGTAGGGCGGAGCCTGCGGTCCGCCCTAGATAACCCCACGGCAAGCGTTGGGCAACCGCGACTCCCTAGCGGGTGAGCCGATTATGATCAGCCAATGATCGCCACCAGAACCCTGCTCGTCGTCGTTTTCGCCCTCGCGCTGGCCAGCATGCCGGCCGTCGCCAGCGGAGCCAAGGCGCCAGCGCCAATCAAGATTCTTGTCTCCAACGATGACGGCGTAAAAGGTGCCGGGATGAGCGCGCTTGTCAGCGCGCTGCGCAAGGAGCCGAAGGTCACGCTGACGGTGGTCGCGCCAGCGGTCGACCGGACCGGCAGCGGTGGCAAGACCACCCCCGGCGTGCTGACCGCCACCAAGAGCACGACGCTCGCGGGCTTCCCCGCAGTCGCTGTCGATGGCTATCCGGCCGACAGCGTTAACTACGCGCTCGAGCACCTGCTGACCGGCAAGAAGAAGCCGGCGCTGATCATCTCCGGGATCAATTTCGGCGCCAACATTGGGCCGTTCGTGCCGATCTCAGGGACGATCGGCGCGGCGCGCGCTGGCGCCGCTCGAGGGCTCGCTGCGCTTGCCACCAGCCAGGGGGTCGGCTCGCCGATGGGCTATGCGGCAGGTGTGAAGCAGACGATCGCATGGCTGCGAACAAACCGCTCGTCGCTGAAGAAGGGATCGGTCTGGAACCTCAACACGCCATCGTGCAGCGCTGGCAAGGTGCGCGGTTCGGTCAAGGTCAAGAAGTCCTCGTCGACCTTCTACGACTTCAATCCCTTTGGAATGGTCGACTGCAGCGTCAAGTCAAGGCCGCTTACCAACGACGTGACGGCCTTCTTCGCTGGCTTCGCGCCGCTCGTCAACATTGGTCGCTAGGGCTCCTGGCGCGCACAGTGGAGCGGCGCTCCAGGGCCAGCCCTCGCACCGCGGGGGCCGCGAGAGCCCCGTTATACTTGCTGCCCTTGGCCCCGCCTGAAGCGCTGATCGCGGGGTTGGATAGCTCAGCCTGTGACCGATGATTTGATTAGCCCGCGGGGCGCTAGCGAAGTGGGGGGCGAGCGCGTGTTGCGGCCGGAGATTCAGGCTTTGCGGGCGATTGCGGTGGTGACGGTTGTTGTCTTTCATTACTGGCCGCAGTTGATTACTGGCGGCTACATC
>CAMDBT010000020.1 GCA_945889475.1 Bifidobacterium breve | reverse complement strand
TCGAGATCAACTGGTGGGGCAGGTGGGGAGTATGGCCAGCGATGGGTGGCCTTTTCCTTGGCATCTGCGGTGCGCCGCTCGCGGCGACGATAATGCTCGCAGTCGGAGTCGTATTGCTGATCATTGCGACGGTCGAGTACTTCCGTTCGGCACGCCTTCAGCTCGCTGAACGCACGCCCTCAACCTAAGGTTGACCGTAGGGCTAGCGCTGGTATGCTCGCGCCGATGCTGCATTGTCCTGAGTGCGCCTTCGCCAACGGAGAAGGCGCCAAATACTGCCAGAAGTGCGGCGCCTTCTTGGGCGAGCCGGGCGAAGAGGACCGTGAGTCGACCGCCAGCTACCGGATTGATCAGGCAAGCGGCGAACTGATCCCGGTCGACCTCGATGATCTACTGGCCGAGGAAGGCGCGCTGCTGGTAGTCCGCGGCGGCGGCGGGCGGGCGGGCGAGAGCTTTGCGCTCGATTCGGAGCGGCTGACCGTCGGTCGCGGCCAAGATAGCGACATCTTCCTCGACGACGTGACGGTCTCGCGCGACCACGCACTGCTGGTACGACGTAACGATCAATGGTTCCTGGACGACCTCGGCTCGCTCAACGGCACCTACGTCAACCGTCGTCGGATCGACACGCAGCTGCTCGAAGACGCCGACGAGCTTCAGATCGGCAAATACAAATTGACCTTTCTTTCGCGCTCCTAGATGCCTTCGGCCCGCAACGCACAACAGAAGCTCGCCAGCTCGCCAGCGCGTCCTGAGCCTCGGCGCAACAAACCGATGACGATCGGAGCCGTCTGCAAATCGCTCTCGCGCGAGTTCCCGGAGATCTCGATCTCAAAGATTCGTTACCTCGAAAACCAGCGCCTTGTTGATCCTCGCCGAACACCGGGCGGATACCGCCTCTACTCGGTCGACGACGTGGCTCGGCTGCGCACGATCCTGCGGCTCCAACGCGACGAGTTCCTGCCGCTGCGCGTTATCCGCCAAGAGCTCGCGATCGGGCGCGCAGATGGCGTCACTGAGGCTTGGGTCGCAGGGGAGGGCGGGCGCGCGAAGACGCGGCGGATGCCGTCGGTCGTGACCACGGCAGCCGGGCCGGTTCGTACGCTCGACGAGCTACTCGAGGCGACTGGGGCAGAGCTCGCACTGGTCCGCGAGCTCGAGTCGTTCGGCATCATCGCCGCCAGCGCTGACGGCGGGCCCTCGGGCTACGACGACAACCAGTGCGAGATTGTCCGCGCGGCTGTCGAACTGGCCCGTTACGGTGTCGGCGCCCGCAACCTTCGCGTCTTCAAAACTTCAGCCGACCGCGAGTCGGCGCTGCTGCAGCAGCTGCTCTCTCCGGCGCTGCGCTCGCGCAGCGCTGAACGTCGCCAGGAAGCGACCGAGGCGCTGGAAGACCTTGCCTCCGTTACGACCCACCTAAAGCACTTGCTGCTGATCGGCGAGCTCCGTGCGATGCTGTCCTGAGACATTTCGGCCGCTCGCGTCAATGCCAGCGAACGGCCACGTCAGATGGCCAGCGTAAGCGGCCAAATCGCGCTAGCTGCATCGCCGGAGCGCGTCTGGAAGCAGGTCACCGACCCACGCCAACTGGTTCGATGGTGGCCGAAGGTAGTCCGCGTTGAGCTCGATGGCGACGGGGCCTTCACCGAGGTCTTGACGACCGACAAAGGGCGCGATCTACGGGCCGATTTCGTGATCGCTGAGAGCCACCCGCCGCACCGCTGGCGCTTTGTCCAAGAGCTCGACGAAACCCCGTTCGCGGCCGTCCTGCGCGAATCGCAGACCACGGTCGAGCTGCGGCCAGGCGGCAGCGGAACCAATCTTTCGATCACCTTGCAGCGCAAACCGCGCGGTCTCGGCCGCCTTGGCGGGCCGATGATGAGACGCGCGGCCAAAGCTCAGCTCAATCAGGCATTGAACCGACTAGGGGAGATTCATGGCACCTTCGACTGAGATGCGCTTCTCGGGCTGGGGCGTCGAGGCCGACGCTGGTGAGCTCTCCGGCCACGTGATCAGCTGGCTCGAACAGCGCTTCGGCGCTCCATTGGCAGCGCGCGTCGCGCCGCCAGAGCTTGATGACCTGCGGCTCAGCGCGAGCCAACTTTCGAAACGAGCCACGGCGAAGCTGAGTGCCTGCGTTGGGGCGGCCAATCTGCGCACCGACCGCGGCGCAAGGCTAATCCATGCCGCTGGCAAAGGCTATCCCGACCTTCTCGCGGTGCGCAGCGGCAAGCGGCTGCCGGCCCCGGACGCCGTCGTCTACCCGGCCGACGAGTCCGACGTTCGAGCGGTGCTGAAGATTTGTGGCGGACAGGGGATCGCCGTCGTGCCATTCGGAGGAGGCACCAGCGTTGTTGGCGGTGTGGCACCGCTGCGCGGAGGGTTTGATTCGGTGATCGCGCTCGACCTCTGCCGATTGAGGAAACTGATCGATCTTGATCAAAGCTCGCGGATCGGAACCTTCGGAGCTGGCCTGCGCGGCCCGGAGCTCGAGCATCTGTTGCGCGCCCGCGGCTACACGCTGGGCCACTTCCCGCAGAGCTTCGAATACTCAACCGTCGGTGGCTGGGTCGCGACCCGCTCGGCCGGCCAAGCCTCAACCGGGTACGGGCGAATCGACGAAAAGCTCGTCGGAGCGAGGCTCAGCTCTCCTGCCGGCGAGCTCAAGTTGGCTGCTCGCCCTGCGAGCGCTGCTGGCCCTGATCTGCGCGCGCTGGTGGCCGGATCCGAAGGCGCGCTTGGGGTCATTACGGAGGCTTCGCTGGAGATCAGTCCGGCGCCGGAAGTGACCCGTTACGAGGCGCTGATGATGCCCTCATTCGAAGCCGCCGCTGAAGCGTTGCGGACGCTTGAGCAGCAAGGGCTATCGCCTGAAGTAACGCGCGCGTCAGACGAGCACGAAACCGAAATTGGACTCGCGTTCGCTGGCGTCGACGGCGTCAAGGGCAAACTGCTAAACGGCTACCTACGCGGCCGCGGCGGCGCGCCCGGGGCGCTGCTAATTCTCGGCTGGGAGGGAGCGAGCGGCAGCATCGATCAGCGACGACGTGCTGCGCTTTCGGTGCTCAAGGACGCGGGCGCGATCGGCCTTGGCGCCGGAGCTGGCCGGGCGTGGGCTAAAAGCCGCTTCAGCACGCCGTATCTGCGCGACCACCTATTGGAGCGCGGCGTGATGGTGGAGACGCTTGAGACGTCGACGAGCTGGAGCAACTTGACGCGCCTCTACCGCGGCGTCGGCGACGCGTTGGCCGCGCACGCGCCGTTCGTCGGCTGCCACATCTCGCATCTCTACCTAACTGGCGCCTCGCTCTACTTCACCTTCATTGCGCCGCAGGATCGCGCCGACCCGCTCGCACAGTGGAAGGCGGCGAAGCGCAGCGCCTGCGACGCGATCATCGCCCACGGTGGCACGATCACGCACCACCACGCGATCGGCGTAGACCATCGCCGTTACCTCAAGGCTGAGGACGGCGCGGCCGGCGTGGACGCTCTGCGGGCGGTCAAGGCGTCGCTCGACCCACGCGGCCTGATGAACCCCGGCAAGCTGCTCTAGCGCCGCTCAGGAGCCGGTGAAGCTCAGCGCACCGACGAGATAGGTCGTTGAGGGGTTGGTCGGCGTCGGTGTGGCCTTCTCGAGCGTCAGCAGGACACCGCTGTAGGCCTTGGGGTCGCCGTTGAGCGTTCCTTGGAGGCCGACGCCGCTGCTGCCGACCGCCTGCAAATACCCAAGCCAGACGGCTGGCTTGCCGCTCGTCGTCAGCCAGACGCCGTATTGAGAACCGCTAGGCGCTTTGGGCAGCGACTTCGCGACGACGCTTAGGACGCGCTGCTCGGCCTGCGCCGAAATGCCCGCGAAGCCGAGCGCCTTCGGCGCGGGGGCCCCGGCCGGGGGGCGCAGCGCCGCTTGCGCGACCGCGACTGCCTTCGTCTCTGATCCGTTGGTAACCGCCGAGTTTGTAGATTCTGTCGGAGCGGCGTCGCTGCCGCCGGTGACGCGGCCGAGGCCGAATCCCGCGCCCAGCGCGACGACGACGAGCGCCCCGATGATCAGGACGATGCCTCCGCGCGAGCCGCTCGCACCGGCCTGCGGAGCGGCCGTTGTCGCTCCGCCGGCTGCGCCGCTCGCGGCTTCGGGGCCAGGGATTACCGGTAGTGGAGCGCTGGCGAGCTGCGCCAGCGGAGCGGCTGCCGCACGCGCCCATGCGCGGTCGGCGGCGGAGCGCATCAGAGAGCGCTTCGTCTTCGCAGCGTCGTCCTCGTTCTGCTGTCCGAGCAGATAGTCGGCGATCTCGCCGCGGCGTCTGCCGGGCGGCGCTTTCTCTGGGTCAGCCAAGGCGCTCAAGGCGGAGTACGCCCGATCGCTGACCGCTGCTTCGCTTAGGTCGAGCGCCTTGGCGATCTCGGCGTAACTCCTTCGCTGCGCGAGCAGCAGGCTCAGCACGGCGCTTTGGTCGGGTGGCAGATCGTCAACGGATGGCATCGGCACCTAGCGTAGAGCAGCGTCGCTGTATCGTGCGCCCAATGACCGAATTCATCCTCGGCTCGGACGTTGAGCCGGTCGTCCCGCTCGGCCGCACGTTCGATGCCCTTTTCGGCTTGGAGGTGATTGAGCTGACGCCTGAGCTGGCGCGCGGAAAGGTCGCTGTTGAGCAGCACCACATGCAGCCGATGGGGCTTGTTCACGGCGGCCTTTTCGCGTCGATCGCCGAGTCGCTGAGCTCGGCCGCGACCTACGCTGCCGTGGCCCCGGAGGGAAACTCTGCGCAGGGCCTCTCGAACCAGACCAGCTTCCTGCGGCCGATCGATCGCGGCACCGTTCACGCCGTCGCGCGGCGCCGCCACAAGGGGCGGACAACTTGGGTCTGGGAGGTCGAGATCAGCGACGACGAGGAGCGACTCTGCGCGCTTTCGCGAGTCACAATCGCAGTGCGGCCATTGGAGCCGCGCTAGGCGTCAGCCTTGGTAACGGTTGGTGATCGGCATCCGCCGATCTCGGCCGAACGCCTTGCCGGTGACCTTGATCCCAGGCGGCTGCTGACGGCGCTTGTACTCAGCGCGATCGACGAGCGCGATCACCCGCTCCACAGTGCCGGGCTCAAACCCTGCGGCGATCAGTTCGTCGGCACCGAGGTCGCGTTCGACATACGCCTCAAGCAGCGGATCTAGCACTTCGTATGGGGGGAGCGAATCCTGGTCGGCTTGATCGGGACGCAGCTCGGCCGACGGCGCCCGCTTCAGAATCGATTCTGGGATCGGGCTGTCGCTACGAGCGTTGCGCAATTCGCAGAGCCGATAGACGAGCGTCTTGGGCACATCTTTGATCACCGCGAAGCCGCCGGCGCTGTCGCCGTAGAGCGTTGAGTAGCCGACCGCCATCTCCGACTTGTTGCCGGTGGTCAACACGAGCCAGCCGAACTTGTTGGAGAGCGCCATCAGCAGGTTGCCACGAATTCTGGCTTGGAGGTTCTCTTCCGTGAGGTCGGGCTCGCGGCCCTCAAATGGCTCGGCCAGCAGCGCTTCGTAGCCGTCCATCAACGAGCCAATCGGCAACTCCAGCAGTTCGACCTCGAGGGTCCGTGCGAGCGTTAGAGCGTCGCCGTAGGTGCCCTCCGAGCTGTACGGCGACGGCATCGTCACACAGGTGACCCGGCTGGGGCCAAGCGCGTCGCAGGCGATGCAGGCGACCAGCGCCGAGTCGACACCGCCGGAGAGGCCAAGCACGACGCGCTGGAAGCCGTTCTTGTTGGCGTAGTCGCGCGTGCCGAGCACCAGCGCGGCGTAGACAGCCTGATCGTCGCTGATCACGGTAGCGACCGACGGTTGACGATCGCTGTCGTCATCTGCGGGGTCCGTGCTGAAGCGACCGATTAGCTCGACCGACGACTCGGCGCCGAACTCGGCCTGCGCAAGCGGCACTTCACAGGTCAATAGCGACTGCTCGAACTGCGGCGCGCGGGCGAGAATCTCGCCGGTCGCACCGATCACCAACGAGTGTCCGTCGAAGACCAGCTCGTCTTGGCCGCCGACTTGGGCGCAGAACGCCACCGCGGCGCCGTTTTCGCGCGCGCGGTCAGCCAGCATCTGCTCGCGTGCCGCTCCTTTGCCAGCCTGGTAGGGGGAAGCTGAAAGATTGACAATCAAACCGGCGCCAGCCGCGGCCTCGTCACTCTCGGGCGGCCCTGGGGCCCAGATGTCTTCGCAGATACTGATTCCGATTAGTGCGCCGTTCAGCTCGATCACTGCGCCACCCGTCCCGGCCTTGAAGTAGCGGTGTTCATCGAAGACGCCGTAGTTCGGTAGACGGTTCTTGCGGTAGTTTCCCGCGACCCGTCCGTCGGCGAGCACGGCAGCAGCGTTGTAGACGCCGTCGTCGCTCTGCGGATAGCCAACAACCGCGACGATCCCTTCGGTCTGCCGCGCAAGTCGCTCCAGCGCCGCAGCAGCGTCGAGCAGCACGTGCTCTTTGAGCAGCAGATCTTCAGGCGGATAGCCGGTCAGCGCTAGCTCCGGCACACAGACCAGAGCGGCGCCTGCTGCGCGCGCGTCGGCAATCGCACCGCTGATCAGCAGCTCGTTGCCGGCAATGTCGCCAACGACCGGATTGATCTGTGCCAGGGCGATCCGCACGATAACTAGACCCGGCCTAGCGGTACGAGAGCGAAGCGGCGGCGGTAACTCAGGAGGCTGTCGAGCCGAGCGCGAAGGAAGCTGAGAAGACCCCGGAGGCGGTCTGGGTTGCTCATCAGGTCAGTCTATTGGCCTCGCTTATCGGCACACAGCAACAAGTAGCGACGATCAGCGCTGAACCCTTAGCACCGGATTGTCGCTGAGCGGGCGGTTCAATCACGGTTTGCTGCGGGCCAAGCCGTCGGCACAGCTGCGTAGCCTCAACGGCGTGCCCGGGCCCGTCGCACATCTCGATCTCGACGCGTTCTTTGCCTCCGTGGAGCTATTGCGTAGGCCGGAGCTCAAGGGGCTACCGATGATCGTCGCCGGCAGCGGGCCGAGAGCTGTCGTGACAACTGCCTCATACGAGGCTCGTCTCTTTGGGGTCGGGTCCGGAATGCCCGCATCGCAGGCGCGGCGACGCTGCCCGCAGGCAATCGTGATCCCGCCCGACTCGGCGGCCTATCGCGAAACATCACGGGCCGTAATGGGCGTTATCGGCAACCACATAGAGCGCGTCGAACAGCTAGGAATCGATGAGGCCTTTCTGGACCTCGAAGGGTTCCATTCGCCGAAGGCCGCGATGCGCAGGTTGGTCGCCGACATCTACGCACAGACTTCAATGCGTGCCTCAGTCGGGATCGGTCCAAACCGCTTAGTCGCGAAGGTCGCCTCCGACGCGGAGAAACCAAACGGCTTCGTTGTGTTGACAGCAGCGCAGGCGCGGCGACGGTTCGCAGACTGCGCGGTGTCAATCGTCCCCGGCATCGGACCGCGTACCAGCGAGCAACTGGGGGAGATGGGGATCTCGTCGCTCGCTCAGCTGAGCGCGGCCGACGCGGCGCCGCTGGTCGCGCGCTTCGGACCGGGCCGCGGCCCGGCGCTGATCGCCCTAGCCTCGTTCGACGCCTCTGCTGAGGTGATGACCGACCGCGAGGCCGTTAGCGAATCGCGCGAGACAACTTTCGATCAAGACATCAGCTCGGGCGAGCAGCTAGAGGTCGAGCTCACGAGGCTTGCCGCGGAGCTGGCTGACGCGCTCCAACGCAGCGGCCGTAGCGGTAGAACGATCCGAATCAAGGTTCGCCTCGACGACTGGACTACGGTCACGCGCGCGAGGACGCTGGAGCGTTCCACCAGCGACTTTGAGCTGATCGCAGAGGTCGCAATCGGCCTACTGCGCGAGTACGGGCCGCAGCGGCCGGTGCGTCTGGTCGGCGTCGGCGTTGCAGGCTTCAAGTCCGCGCGACAAGCAGCCCAGCTTGAGCTGGAGCTCGGAGCGCCGGCCGCCTAGAGCACCTTCGAGAGGAAGGCCTGCGTGCGCTTGTGGCGTGGATTCTCAAAGACGGCAGTCGGATCGCCGGATTCAACCACGACGCCGTCGTCGATGAAAACGACGGTGTCTGCGACCTCCTTGGCGAAACCGGTTTCGTGTGTCACGACAACCATCGTCATCCCGTCCGCGGCCAAGGACCGCATCACGTCGAGCACTTCGCCCACAAGCTCCGGGTCGAGCGCCGAGGTTGGCTCGTCGAAGAGCATCAATTTCGGCTTCATCGCAAGTGCACGGGCGATCGCCACGCGTTGCTGTTGGCCTCCCGATAGCTGAGCCGGGTAGGCGTCAAGGCGGTCGCCGAGTCCGACGCGGTCCATCAGTGCCTTGGCCTCGGTCCTGGCGACGTCACGCTTGGTGCCGGCGACGCGGATCGGTGCCTCGATGATGTTCTGCTCAGCTGTCATGTGCCCAAACAGATTGAAGCGCTGGAAAACCATTCCGATCTGCTCCCGCTCGCCGGCGACATCCCGTTCGCGCAGCTCGTGCAGGCGATCGCCGCGCTGGCGGTAGCCGACGAGATTGCCGTCGATCCAGATCCGTCCTGAGTTGATCTTCTCGAGATGGTTGATGCAGCGCAGGAAGGTCGATTTACCGGATCCCGATGGTCCCAGCAGGCACATCACCTCGCCGGCGGCAACTTCAAGCGTGATTCCGTTCAAAACCTCGTTGCGACCGAAGCGCTTGTGGACCGCCTCGGCTTTGACCATCAGGTTGCTCACAGCCCGTGCCTCTGTTCGATCGCCGGGGGTGTGGTGTGGCGCCAGGTGCTGAAGCTCTGCCAGATCCGCATCAGCAGCGTCGGTGGCACTGCGCGCGCCGTGCCGCGACCGTAGTGGCGCTCGATGAAGTACTGGGCGATCGAAAGGATAGTTGTCAGGACGAGGTACCAAATACTGGCAACAATCAGCAGCGGGATCTGTTTGTAATTGGCGGCGTAGATCAACTGGACGGCGTAGAGGAGCTCTGTGTAGGCCAGCACGCTGACCAGCGAGGTGGTCTTCAGCATGCCGATCGTTTCATTGCCGGTGGGAGGGATGATCACGCGCATCGCTTGCGGCAGAATGATCCGCCGCATCGTTTGCATCCGCCGCATTCCGAGCGCCTTGGCAGCCTCCTCCTGACCTTCGTCGACGGAGAGCAGGCCGGCGCGCACGATTTCCGACATGTATGCGCCTTCGTTGAGGCCGAGACCAAGCAGTGCGGCCACGAACGGCGTGATCAGGTTGTTTGCGTTGAACTCAATTAGCGCCGGGCCGAACGGAATGCCCAGAGCAACAACGGGGTAGAGCGCAGCGATGAAGTTCCAGAACAGCAGCTGAACCAGCACCGGCGTGCCGCGAAAGAGCCAGATGTAAAAGCCGCTTGCCGCCACGACGATCGGATTCGGCGAAAGCCGCATCACTGCGAGCACGACGCCGATCAGAATTCCGACGACCATCGAGATGACCGTCAGCTCAATCGTCTTGACCAGCCCATCAAGCACAACCGGCGAGAAGAGGTATTCGCCGACCGTCCCCCAACCAAACCGCGGATTTGTCGCTACGGAGCGGATCAGCGCCGCTGCGACGATGACAATCAGCACGCCGGCGATCAACCGTCCCGGCCTTCTGACCGGGACGGCTTTGATCTCCTCTGGCGCTACAGACGCGGCCGCCTTCGGCGGTTGGTCCGCTTCAGCCACTTTGCCTCTGCTTAGTCAATCGCCCCGTTGATCACTGGATCGGTGATGGCGCCCTCTTCAAGGCCCCACTTCTTCAGAATCGCGGCGTACTGGCCGCCAGCGATCAGGCTCTTCATCGCCGCCAAGATCGGCTCGGCGAGTCCGCTGTTCTTCGGAATCGCGATCCCATACGGTGCCGTGCCGTAAGGCGTACCGACGAGCTCCAGCTGACCTTCGCTCTTCGTCACCTGGTAGGCGGCGACCGGAGAGTCGGCCATGCTGATTTGCGCGCGTCCGCTCACGATCGCGCTGTTGGCGCCGTTCTGGTCCGGGAAGACAAGCACGGTGAGCTTCTTGTCGGCAGCGCACTTCTTAGCTTCGGCGTTTGCGTCGTCGGCCTGAATCGTGCCCTTTTCAACTGCAACCGTTAGACCGCAGAGGTCGGCTAGTGCGTTCGGGGCTGGGCCGTCTTTCTTGCCGAAGAACGAAGTCCCGGCTTCGAAATAGGTCACGAAGTCAACCGTCGCCTCGCGCTCTTTTGTGTCTGTGAACGATGACATCCCGATGTCGTACTTGCCTGACGCAAGGCCTGGGATGATCGCGTCAAAGGTGGCGTTCTGAACGTCGCTCTTGAGACCCATCACTTGGCCTAGTGCGTTCGCTAGGTCAACGTCGGCGCCAACGATGTCCGTCGTTCCGTCTTCGACGTATTCCATCGGCGCGTAGCTGGCGTCGGCGGCGACTGAAAGCGTGCCTGCGGTGCTGTACTTGGTTGGCACGGTCGCGGCGATAGTTGCGTCCTTCGTCGCCGTAATACCGCCTTCTGCGGCCGTACTCGTGGTGCTGCTCGAGTCGTCGCTGCCGCAGGCCGAGATGGCTAGCGCGGCGGCAATAAGGCCGGCGACGGCGAATGAACTGCGGGTCGTGATGGCGCTCATACAAATCCCCTCAAAAAAACTATTGGTTAGCTTGGCGTGAAAGCTACCACCGCTCGCGATTCCGTGCCGAATGCGGCGAAAAGCGCCCCTTTTTAGCGGACGCGCACTCTAACCGACGGGCTAAACGCTGAACGGAACGGATAATCAGGACGATTGGGCGGGCGCACGCGGAACTGGAAGCTGCCGTGAGAGGAATGCAGGAAGCGGTACGCCGACGACCAGTAACCGCCACCGCTGACGTCCACATCGGTGCGGATCGGAACCCAGCCGCGCGAACGCGGGCCGCGTCCGTAGAGGACGATCTCGAAACCGCCGCGGGGGATCAGACCGCCTCGCATCCGGCCTCTTACTGTGGTGCCGTGGCCGGCGCGAACTGTGCGACGGCTAACAGTGATCGTGGTCGCGGCTAGGCGCGTCGCGTAGACAACGTTCGAAACCGCTTGATCGCGAAGCTCGCTGCCAGGAATCACAGCCCGAATGCGCAGCGAGTGGTGCGCAGTCGCGGAGGCCGTCGCGCGCCCCTTCGCATCGGTGCGGGAGCTGCCTACGGGCTCCCAGCGGGACGGCGTCATCCACGGCTCGGTCTCGAATCGCACCGGCAGATCGGCGAGCGCGTCTCCGGATCTGTCGCGGACGAACACCGTCACCCGCCGCGTGGCGGCAGCCGACGCGCCGCCGGAATGCGGTAGCGGCGCGACCTGCGCCTTGGCTACAACGACAGCGCGCGGTGGGGGAGTGATTGTGCCGATCGGCGTCCCTGAGCGCGAACCGCCGTACCAGTCGGTCAGTATCGCGCTGTTGCCCGCACAATCGCTCACAACCGCACGCACCGTATAGGGCGTCCGTGGCTCCCAGACCTCGGCGGGAACCAGCGCGCTAGCACGCTGGAAGCTTTCGCTCGTTCTTAGCGGCGACCAAGCGCCGGGGGCCGTCGAGATCTCGATCGAGGCGCGCCCAACGCAGCGCTCGTCGATGAAGAAGTCGAGCAGCGCCGGGTGATCGGCTCTAATCGGCCGAAGCCCGCCGCTCGGCGGCTCGGTGTCTTGCGTGTAGGCGAACGACTGCACTGCACTCGGATTACCGGCGACGTCGACGGCGTAGCTTTGAACGAGATGCTCCCCTTCTCCGGGGCTGATCTGGGCTTGCGCGCCGCCCGCGAACTTGGCTCCGGCGCGGTCAACCAGCGTGGCGACGTAGCCGCCAGCCGCTACCGGTGCTGGCGGGACGGCCGCAGCCATCCCCGATGTCACGTCTGTGGCATGCATCGCGAAGGTCACCTCTGTGGTGACGAAGGCACCGTGCGCGGGCGCTCCACTGACGACCAGTATTGGTGGCACCACGTCTTTCTCGACCGCGCCGCGCGCGGCAAGCAGCGCAGGGGTCACGAGCCCTGCTCCGGTCACCGCGACGATGTTCAAATCGCGGCGCCCGTCGGTCAACGTCGCAATCGCGAACGAACCGGCCTGACCGCTGCCGCTGGCGGCAACCGTTATCGGCGGTCCGCCATCGACGGTTATGCGATAGGCGGCGTAGCCGGACGGTGGCCGCGCGATCTGACTTGGTGGCTCAATTGTTAGTGGTGTCGCGATCCGCTCACGATTGACCCAGCCAGCTGGGAACCGAACGATTGGCGTTCCCGCAGCGCTGTCGTCGAATAGCAGCAGCGGCGACCAGACGCTCCACTGGCCCTTGAACAGCTCGTCGTTGACGCGCACGCGCATCTTGAACCGCCCAACACGCGGAACAGTAATCGCATCGATCCCGGGGGCCCCGGAACGGCCCTCAACGGAACAGTCGCCCGGATCAATTGCGCCGTCTGCCGTGGCGGCACAGATCTGAACGTCACGCGAGTTCAGTGGGGCTCCGCCTGCCTTCGACGGGTTCGTATAGCTAAGCGTGAAGTCGTTGACCGTCCGCCAAGTGGGCGGCGGAGCACCGCTGAGCTGGGGCGGACCCGGCGCCCCTGGGGGAGTGTTGTCAACGAGAACTTGGCGCCCATCGCTGCTCTCGTTGCCGCCGCTGTCTTCGGCGCTAATCGTCACGGTGTGCGCACCGTCCGCAAGCTCGGCGGTGTCGAAGCTAGCGGCGAAGTTGCGTGAGTCGGGACAAGGCGCGGCGCGGGCATAATCACAGCTCGAATCAACAACACGGCGCTCTGCGCCAACGCTAGCCCCAAGTGAGGCAACGCCGACGTTGTCGGTCGCGGTGAAGGAAAGCGGTTGCCGCCCTGATAGCCAGGCTGACGAAGTCCATAGAGCGCCAGCTTTGGCCGAGAGCACCACCGTTGTCGGGTCGTTGATCCGCACCCGCGCGCCATAGAGATCGGTGCGGGCTCTCGAGTAGCCGGCGCCAGCGACGTCGGTCGCCTGAACCGAGCAGCCGCCACCGTTCGCACAGACAACCCCCAGGCGCAGGCTCGTTCTATTTGCCACCGTGAGCGCGAAGTAGCTCCCACGTGAGCCGCTGGCGAGCGCACTCTGACCAATCCCGCCCAGCAGATATGCACCGGTTTCGTCACCGATACCGACGCCCCAACGGTCCGTCTGCCCGCCGCCGTAACGGTATAGGCGCAGGGATAGGTCGGCATGGCCGATCGTCGTCCCAGCAGGGGCGTCAAACTGCCATGAGGCTGCGCCAAAGGCAGGCACCGATCCGCCGGTCGGTCTGGCCGCTGCGCGAGCAACCAATCCATCCGCTGTTGCGCCGCTGCAGCCACCGCTATACGACGGGAGATCGACACTCGACGAAGACGAGGCCCAGCTGAGGTTGGCGCCGCGCTCGTCGGCCATACAGGCGCTTACGTCGTAGCTGCCAGCAAACGCCGGTGAGGCAGTAACGGCGCTCGCCAGCACGCCGCCGATTAGTGAGGCGAACCCGCGGCCGCGCATCGCACGAGCCTATTCGCGCAAAATGCGGATTGTCAACGACGCCGCTCAACAACCAACGATGGCAGCCACGCGGTGCGCGGCGCGGCAAGTTGGATAGATTCGTTCCTCGATTCGCAGCCGCGAACGACGAAACGACCTACTGGAGTAACAATGAAGAAGTTCCTCGCACTACTGATCCCGGGCGCAATTGCTGCATGGTTTCGCCGCGGCACAATCGCAGTAGCGGTTACCAAAAAAGCTCTTCCGAAGCGAATCTCTGCCGACCCGGCCGCCCATCTTGCCGACGGCCTTCATATCGCGATCTGCGGTTCCGGTTCGCCAATCCCCGATCAAGAGCGCGGGAACCCGTGCACCGCCGTGATCGTCAACGAGAAGATCTACATGGTCGACGCTGGCGAGCAGGCGTCGGAGACGTTCAACCGGATGCAGCTGCGACCAGACCAAATCCAGGCCGTGCTGCTGACGCATTTTCATTCCGACCACATCGGCGGGCTCGGCAGCGTCACGCTCCAGCGTTGGGTGGCGAACGCCGCGAAGACCAAGCTGCGCGTTATCGGCCCGGTTGGCGTTGACCGCGTCGTCGGCGGCTACAACGAGGCCTACGCGCTCGACAACTCCTACCGCACCGCTCACCACGGCGAAAGCATCGCCCCGTCAGCAACTGCAGGGATGGTCGCCGAGCCGTTTGAGTTCGACGCGGGGCAAACTTCGAAGCTGATCCTGGAGGATGGGGGACTGGTGATCACGGCCTTCGAGGTAGACCACTCGCCGGCGACCCCTGCGGTCGGCTACCGCTTCGACTATAAGGGCCGCAGCATCGTTGTCAGCGGCGACACGGTCTACACGAAGAGCCTTGTTGAGGCCTCTCAGGGCGCCGACCTTCTAGTCCACGACGCACTCTCCGCCGACCTGCTGAAGCTGGTTGAGAACGCCAGTCGCGAGGCAGGTTTCACAAACCGCGCCCAGATCCTCGTTGACGTTGTTGACTACCACGCAACCCCGGCGCAGGCTGCCGACGCTGCGCGCGATGCTGGCGTCGGCGCCCTGGCAATGACCCACGTGATTCCGCCGCTGCCGATCAAAGCGCTCGAAGGCCCGTACCTCGGAGATGCGAAAGAACGTTTCACCGGACCGCTCTGGATCGCCAGCGACGGCGATCTCTACAGCCTGCCGGTCGGCGGACGTGAAGTTGAACGCAGCTCGCTGTTCGCCAGCGGGCCGCTCGCATAAGCGCCGAATTTGCTGCCAAACAGCCCGCAGGCAGGGGCTGAGCCCTACAAATGGGCAAATTTCGAGCTTGAATGCTCGATAATGTGGATTATGTAGAGCTAGATCGGCAGACGATCCGTTTGCCCGCCTGCTGAACCGACCAGCTGCCTCTAACGGACCGTGAAGCTGCTCTGCGCGAGGACGTCGTAATGGTCGTCACGATGCAGCCTGACGACGTAGCGACCCTTCTTCAGCTTGCCGAGGTCATCGGCGGTGATCGTCTCCGATCCGCTGATCCGAGCGCCGGTGTAGACGTAACCAATGTAATTGACAGTGTCCGGGTCGCCGGCCTTGCTGACGCCGATCCAATCGTTGCGCCAACCCGGAGCGCCGCGCCAGCTAACTCGGATTGATTCGCCTGGCCGTACGACTCGTTTGGCGATGCTAACCGCCGGCCGCGCGCCAGCGGCGACAACGGTGAAACGATGACGAGCGAGTGTCCTGCCTTTAGCGCTGACGAGGATCGCATCGTATTCGGCTGGATCCATTGCTCGAGTACTGAGCTTGATCGATGTGCGATCAGCTTGATCCTGCGGCCCAGCGCTCGTGCCGTAAGAGGTAATCGCCCGATTCACGTTCGCTCCCCGCGGCACCAGAGCGACGGCCCACTTACCGTGGCTGGGGACGACGAAGCGAACGACGACCGGCCTACCGGCAACGACCGACGGGCGATCGGTGGTGATTAGCGCCGGCGCTGGCGCCGGGCTAACGGTGAACTCGGAGACGACCGCGCGGTGGTCGCTGGGATAGGGGTTGAGCCCAATCGCGACCGCCGGGTTCCCCTGTTCACCAACGATCTCACTTGAGATCGCAGTCGCCGCACCACCGGCGTAGACGTAGTCAATGCGGTCGCTGAACTCGTTCGGCGGGATATATGGATACGGGCGTCCTGCGGTCCAAGTCAAGCCGGGAACGGCCACGGGGTCGCTGTAGATCGCTCGAAATGAGTCGCGCAAACCTGCATCAGCGACGCGCGCCGAAACGGGCCAGCGAAGCGGATACTTGATCTCCGGTTGCGTACCGACCGCGGCCGCCGTCCAATCGAGATAGGACGGCGAATTGAAGTCCCCGGTTAAGAAGACCGGAATGTCGCGCGCGGCGATTTTTGCCAGCGCAGTCGTCAGCGGTCGCACCTCGGGCACGCGAATCTCATTCTCGAGCGCCAGCACCTTGTCAGCGCTCTGTCCGTCACGGACCGCCTCGGGGCCGTACGGGTCGCTAGACAAGTGAGTGTTGGCGACCGCGACCACCTCCCCTGCCCCGATCAGCGCCCAGGCGTTGACGTGCTCAGGGTCTTGGCCGTTGATCGAATACGGCACGCGCCCGTAGCGCTGCTTGACGCCAATCCCGGAGTCGAAGAGTGGGTAGCGCGAAATGATGTAGCGGCGCTGATCAACGTACGGGAATCCAACGGCGTCGGCGATCCGGCGCAAGTTGCCGTCCGGCTCTTGGATCCCAACGATGTCGGCCTCGGCTGCCTTGATCGCCTCAGCAACCTGCCCATAGGCGATCTGATCGCCCCCGTACCAGACGTTGAAGGTCATTACGCGCAGCGATCGAGGCGCGTCGCTGGCGCTTGCTGGAGCGCCGCCAAGCAGCGGCGCGAGGCTCGCGCAGCAGAGCGCTAATGCCAATCCCCTTCGAGACAACATTGCTGGCAACCGTACACCAAGCTGGCGGGTCGCGGTCGCAGTTCAGTGCCATGCGCCCTAGCCGGCGAGCAGGACGGCGACCTCCTCGTCGTCAACCCAGAGCCGCCCTGAGCTTGATCTGGGGCAATCGATCTCCAGATTGGCGTCAAAATGTGCAGATTGGCGAGAGGACCGACCGGCTGACCTACAATGTGACGATGCGCCAGCAGCTCAGGCCACTCTTCGATCGCGTCGTCATCAAGGAGCTGGAACCGGAACGATTCCGCCGCTCAGGGCTGTTGGTCGCCCCAGGCGAGAACGAGCCGCCGCCGCAGCACGGGATCGTCCTTTCGATTGGCCTTGGTGTCGACTGGTGGCAGTCGGCCGGGGTTCAGATGCCGGTTGCACCAGGCGACCACGTCGTATTCCCGGCGTCAGCGGGCGTTTGGGTCGAGGTTGAGGAGGAGCGGCTGCTGGTCTGCCGTGTCGGTGAGCTACTCGGCGTGATTGAGACCGCCGACGAACGCGGCGAGAGCGCTGGCCTGCGCGAACAGGTTGACGACAGCTAGGCGGCCGCGCGCTTAGCGGCGAACTCGATGAACCAATCGAGCGCAGCGGGATCTGCCAACGATCCGCGGCTGGCGACCTTCGCGGGATCGGCGCCGCCGAGGATTCTCTTGACCGGCACTTCGAGCAGCTTGCCGGAGATCGTCCGCGGCACGGCCGGAGCTTCAACCACCTCGTCAGGGAGGTGGCGCGGAGAACAGCTAGCGCGCAGGTCGGCGCGGATCCGCTCGATCATCTGATCGCTCAGTTCGGCATCATCGCCGAGCACCACGAACAGCAGAATTGTGCTCTCAGCGCCAAATTCATCGGTCGGTAGGTCAACGACGAGTGCATCGGCGACACCTCCTTCGCGGAGCACCGAGCGGTAGATCTCGGCGGTGCCAATTCTTACCCCGCCCCGATTGATCGTCGAATCGGAGCGCCCGTAGATGATCGCTGTTCCACGTTCTGTCAGTTCGATCCAGTCGCCGTGACGCCAGAGGCCTGGGTAGATCTCAAAGTAGCTTTCGCTAAGACGGCTACCGTCGTCGTCGCCCCAAAATGCGATCGGCATCGATGGCAGCGGCTCGGTGATCACGAGCTCCCCTACCTCACCGATCAGCGCGTTGCCGTCTTCGTCGAAAGCCTTCAGGCTGACGCCGAGCGAAGCCGACTGAAGCTCTCCCTCGTAGACCGGAAGTAGAGGACAGCCGCCGACGAAGGCGGTGCATACGTCGGTGCCACCGCTGGTCGAGAACAGCCACAGCTGATCGCCGAACTGCTCGCTGACCCACCGAAAAGCCTCCGGCGGCAGCGGCGAGCCGGTTGAACCGATACTGCGGAGTTGTGCCAGCGGCCGCTGCGCCGTGCGCGGCCTGACCTCTTCGCGCATGCAGCCGACTAGGAACGCTGCGCCGGCGCCAAAGCAGGTCACGTCTGCGTCCTCTGCAAGCTGCCAGAGAGTATCCGCCTGCGGCCACGCTGGACTCCCGTCATAAAGCACGATTGCGGCGTCGGTTAGCAGCACGCCGACAAGGAAATTCCACATCATCCAACCGGTCGTCGTGAACCAGAAGACGCGGTCGCCGCTGCGGGCATCGAGATGAAGCCACATCTTTTTCAGATGCTCAAGCAGGATCCCGCCGTGGCCATGGACGATTGGCTTCGGCATTCCCGTAGTGCCAGACGAGTAGAGAATCCAAAGCGGATGATCGAATCGGACGCGGGCGAAACTGAGTGGCTCGCTGACCGCTGTGAACAGCTCGCCCCAGGCAATACCGGCTCGTAGCGAACCGATCGCCGGATCGTTGGCGAGGTAGCTGAGGACGACCGTCTGTTCGACGCTCGGGAGTGCCGCTTCAATCTTCGCAACCTCCCCCATGCGGTCGAACCTGCGGCCGTTGTAGGAGTAGCCATCGACGGTCAGAAGAAGCTTCGGTTCGATCTGGGAGAAACGGTCGACAACACTGTCGCCGCCGAAGTCCGGCGAGCAGCTCGACCAGATCGCACCGATACTGGCGGCGGCAAGGAAGGCTGCGATCGCTTCGCTGCAGTTGGGAAGGTAGGCGGCGACGCGATCGCCAGGGCCGACGCCGAGCCGAGCCATTCCGGCTGCGATCGCAGCGGTCTGCTCGCGCAGCTCTGCCCAGCTGATCTCGCGCAGCTGCCGCAGCTCGCTCTGTTCGATCAGCGCCAGAGCGTCGTCGTCTTTCCCTCTCAAGATGTGTTCGGCGAAGTTCAGCGACGTGTTCGGGAACCAGGCCGTGCCAGGCATCGCACGGTCAGCAAGCACGACAGCGGGATCGCCGTCGGCCTCGACCTCGAAGTAATCCCAAATCGAGCGCCAGAACTGCTCGATCTCGCTCGCCGACCAGCGCTGCAACGCCGAGTAGTCGGCCGGATCGAACTCAAGGCCTCGCTCGCGGCCCAGCCATTCGATGTAGCTAGCGAGGTTGGTTGACGCGATCTGATCGGCCGATGGTTGCCACAGAACAGCGGGCGGATCGGTCACGCCGACAGCATAGCCCGCGAGCGGCGACTAAAAGCCGACTGGGTGACGCACGGCGTAGCCGCTGCTGGAGCGCATCCGGCTGTCCCAGCGCGTGCCGTCGTCCATCCCCGATGTGTCGTAGCGGCGCAGGCCGGACGGCGTCCTGATCGTCATGTAGGCGTGCCCGCCGTGCGCGTAGATCGTGATCCAGCGCCCAGGCCCGGGAGCGCCCCAATTCATGAAGCCGCCCGAGGGCATCGCCGCGTTCAGCAGGCCGGCCCCGTGAAGCACGTAGGAAATGGAGCCGGAACAGTCATAGCCACTTGAGTTGAACGAGCCGTGGCCGCCTCCGTAGAGGTATGGCTTGTGGGCGATCCGGTTTGCGGCGCTGATTGCGCGGGCGATTCGTCCTGGGACGCCACCGCCACCGCCGCGGCTGCCACCGCGTTTGAGCACCGGCCGATCACCACTAAAGCCAAGTGCGCGCCATGTGGCCGGGCCGACGACACCGTCGGCGGTTAGGCCGTTACGGTTCTGAAAACTACGCACTGCGGAGTTCGTGCCGGGTCCGAAGACGCCGTCGACGTCGATCCCGAGGCGCCGCTGGAGGGCCTTGATCGCAGACGACTTGCCGGAGCCAGACCCGCTCCGCTGACGCTCTGGCGCGCGCACGCCGAGCTTGCGCCAGGTCGCCGGTCCGACGATCCCGTCGGCGGTCAGATGGTGGCGGCGCTGGAAGCGCTTGACAACCGCTTTGGTTCCTTTGCCAAAGACCCCGTCAACGCCGATGTGGAGCGCGGACTGAAGCCGTTTGACGTGGTCACCACTAGATCCGCGCTTGAGCGTTGGCAACGTCGCTGCGCTCGCCGGCATGGCAAGCAGGGCCACGAAAACAAGCGTGAGCAGGAATGTCCGCGCGCGGACGCATCGTTGTAAGGCTGGCATCTGACTTGATCTTCTTTCCGCCTGCGAGGTGAGCTGACGGGCTCGCGGCAGGCGCTTGGCCTGGCGCTAAGCCGCAAACTGCGGCTATTCGCCCCCGTGATCACGGTGATCACAATGGTTCCCCCGCTCGCCGCCCCTGAGGTACGGCAACTCGGCTGGGCACCAAGATAGCAATCGCTGATTTTGGCCGCTGCAGAATTCCCTGCAAACGGACGAAATGCCTGCAAAGTTGCTGTTTTTAGGATTGCTGACGCTTGACGTGAGGGGTCATAAATGCGACCGCGACGCCGAGCGCGGCTGAGCTGCCAACGGTCGCGATTTGGCGCCCCGGCTGGGCTGCTGGGCGCGCTGCGCCGACAAGGCCGCCGGCAACGGCGCGGAGCGGTCCAAAGTCGTTGACGACGAAGGTGACGCCCCAGATCTCGGCCTGCGGTGCGCTGTCGGCGCTTTCGTCGATCGGCCCAACCAGCTCGATCAGTAGCTCACCGCTCCAGAAGAAGGATTGGCTCCATTGTGACTGGCCCTCGGCGGCCGGACGCTCACCGCTCGCGACGAAGCCGAATTCCTCAAGCTCCCGTTTGCTCTCCGACGGCGAAGCGCTGGCGACGACGACGTGGTCGATCTTGAATGCTTGATTCGGATGCGACGGTGCCAGAGGCCGCGGGATTGGCGATTGCGTGTGCGCCGTCTCGATCCCAGATAGCTCAGTAACGCCGCTGTCGCCGCCAGCGAAGGCCCAGCTCGGCGCAGCCGCTCCGACGTGGCATGAAGCCTGCCCGAGCGAAAAGTCATGATCGGCGACCGAGAAGCCAATCGCCGCCCAGTGCGCCGGCGTTCCAGGCAAGTTGAGCTGAGTCATTATCGGATCGTTGGGGGTCACCACCCAGCCACGACAGCAGATTTCGCGGCCGCACCGTCGGCCGACGGCGCAGCATCGCTCCCTGATGGCAGATACTCTGCGCCTATGGCACAGAAAGCGCGACAGGTAAAGCTCAGCCAGAAGTCAGCTGTCAACGAGATGCAGGCGCTCGAGCAACGCAGCGACGATGAACTCGAACGCGAGACGAAGTACAAGTCGGCGGCGCTCTCGATCCTCGGCGCGCGGGCTGCGGAGCGCTATGACGCGGCCGCCGCGCGCGAGTTCTTTCGCCGTGCAATCGCGGCCGCACGCCCGCAGGAGCGGATGCAGGTACGCCGCATGGCCGACGCTTCGCTGGCGCTCGCAGAGCGGCGCCCAGACGACCTCAAGGCCGCGGTCGAGCGCCTCGGGCAGCAAGCGCCATCGAACCGGCAGCTACTGCTTCTTCGCTTGACCGGTGTCCTCTCCCCTCCCCCCGGCTCCGGCGCCTTGCTGAAGATCCGCGGAGTCGTGGCTGGAATCCTGCTGGTTGTTGGCCTGCTCGCAATCGGCTTTGGCCTCGTGACTCTGGTCGCGATTCCGTTTGGTGGCATCTCAACTGCGCCTGCGATCGTCGGCGGCGCGCTGGTTGTGGCGATCGCGCTCGGCATCCTCGTTCTCTTTGGACGCCGACGCCAAGGCAAGGCGCGGGCAGCAGCCGCAGCGAGCCGCGGCTAGCCGCAGGCCGGTCCTGTGTGTGGCCGTTACACGCTCGCGCCCGGCAATCTGGCGCTCTTCGCTGATCGCTTCTTGGTGCCCGCGCCGCCGGAATCGGCGGCAGGCTACAACTTGCCGCCAGGGCGCCCGGTCGCAACCGTTGTCCAGCGGCCGGGTGCGTTGCCGAGCTGTGAGATGTTCCACTGGGGCTTGATCCCGGCCTGGGCGCAGTCGACCGAGCGCCAGTACAAGATGATCAACGCCAGGATCGAGACGGTCGCCGAGAGCCGCGCCTACAGCGGCCTTCTCAAGCAGCACCGCTGCCTCCTTCCCGCCGACGGCTTCTTCGAGTGGCAACCGCAGCAGCAGGGGCCGAAGCAGCCGTGGTGGTTTCACCTGCCGGACGGCGAACTGTTCGCCTTCGCAGCTCTTTGGACGTCGTGGCAGCCGCAGCCCGACGTCGAAGCGGTCGAAAGCTGCACAATCTTGACCACCGCTGCGAACACGGTCGTCGAGCCTGTCCACGGGCGGATGCCACTGATCTTGCGCCGCGAAGACGAACCGGATTGGCTCGATCCGACGATTGGCGCGCAGCAGGCGACGTCGCTGTTGGCTAGTAGCGTGAATGATCGCCTGATCGGTCGGGCGGTCGGTCGGGGGGTCAACAACACGCGCAACCAAGGGCCGCAGTGCATCATCGAGGTTGATCCGAACGGGCCCGATCGAACGGCCAGCGGGCTGTTTTGATGCAGCGACTGAGCGCGGCGCGCCAATTCGCCCCCCGCAGCCGTCAAGATAGGCGCCAGTGACTTCAATCCTGCTGATTGCCAACCCCGCGGCCGGAGGCGGACGCGTGCTAAAGCTGCTGCCGTCGGTGCGACGGAAGCTCGACTCGCTCGGGATCGAGCACCGCACTGAGTTCACGACGAGCCTAGAAGACGCCGAAAGGTTGACCAACGAGGCACTGGAACGAGGTGAGACTCCCGTCGCGTTCTCCGGCGACGGCGTAGCTGGAGTGGTTGCCCGCGCTGCCTCCTACAGGCCTGAGAGCGTCTTCGGGGTGCTTCCCGGAGGCACCGGGAATGACTTCTGCGGCCATGTCGGAATCGGTAACGATCCAGTCGCAGCTTGCGAGGTCCTCGCTGGCGGCGTCCCGACCGCAATCGACCTAGGTGAGGTGAATGGCGTCCGCTTCCTTGGCATCGCTAGCTTGGGCTTCGACTCGCTCGCCAACGAGTCGGCCAATGCGGCGCCGCGCTGGCTCGGCAGCGGCGTCTACATCTGGGGGGCGATCTCGGCGCTGGTTCGTTGGAAGCCTGCGCGCTTCAACGTGGTCGCCGACGGGGTCGACAGAAGCTTCGTCGGTTGGTCGGTTGTCTGCGCCAACACGAGTCGCTACGGCGGAGGGATGCTGATCGCGCCGAAGGCGTCGCTCGAGGACCACCAGTTGGACCTAATTTGCACCCTGAAAAGCAGTCGCCTGCACTTCGTCTGGATGTTCCCGAAGGTTTTCAAGGGAAGCCACATCGACGGCAAGACTCTTGATGTCAGCCACGCGCGCGAGCTAACCGTCAGCGCTGACCGACCGTTCACCATCTACGGCGACGGCGACCCAGTGAGCGCGCTCCCGGCCGAGATCCGAATCGTCCCCGCCGCGGTCAAGGTGTTGCTGCCGGCGTGAGCAAGCTCCGCTTAGGAGTGGCCAGCATCGTCGCGCGGGCTGCGGCGGCTGTGCTCAGAATCGGTGGCAGCGGTGGCACAAGCGCGCCGGGGAAGGTCTTGCTGGCGCTGGCGCCCGATGCAATCGCGCAGCGCAGCGCAGCGCTGGCGCGAGGCTGCGCCGTAATCTCCGCGACTAACGGCAAAACGACAACCAGCACGATCGTTGCCGAGATTATGCGCGCCGACGGAGTAACGCTGGTCCACAATCGCGCCGGCGCGAACATGGCCGGCGGGATCGCTGCAACGCTCAACGGCCAGCGTGGCGACTTTGGGCTGTTCGAAGTCGACGAGTTTTGGCTGCCTAGCCTTGTCGAGCAGCTCCACCCGCGGGCGTTGCTGCTGGCCAATCTCTTCCGCGACCAGCTCGACCGCTACGGCGAGCTCGATCTTATTGTCGACCGCTGGCGTGAGGTCGTCCGTTCGGGAGCCGGCGCGCGAATGGTGCTCAACGCCGACGATCCGCTGATCGCGGGGCTCGGCGCCGATGCCGATCAGCCACTCTACTTTGGGATCGAGGACGAGACTGTTGGCAGCACGGTCGCGCAGCATGCCGCCGAGCAAGCTTGCTGCCCGGTCTGCTCCGCGCAGTTCAGCTACAGCCGTTACTTCATTGGCCACCTCGGCCACTACGCCTGCCCCAACGGCCACGTAGCGAGGCCGACGGCGCAGATCACCGCCAGTGAGATCAGACTGCGTGGGCTGAGCGGCTCATCCTTCACGCTGACGATCGGCCAGGAGAGCTTCGCCACCGAGTTAGCAATCCCAGGGCTCTACAACGTCTACAACGCGGTTGCCGCGGCAGCGTTGGCCAGCAGTCTTGGCGTCAGCAGCGACAAGATAATCGCAGGGATCGCCGCCGCCCGGCCCGCGTTCGGCCGCGCCGAAACGATTCAGGTTGCCGGACGCGAGTGCTCAATCATGTTGATCAAGAACCCGGCCGGCACGAACGAGGTGCTGCGGACGCTGGCCAGCGACGAGGAGAGCCACGATCTGCTGATTGTGCTCAACGACCAGATCGCTGACGGTCGAGACATTAGTTGGGTTTGGGACGCCGACTTTGAGGCGCTCGCAGCGACAAAGCGCCCGATTATCTGCTCTGGCAGTCGCGCTGTTGAATTGGCGCTGCGGCTGAAATACGGTGGCGTCGAGGTAGAGCGGCTCGAGCTATACCCGCAGCTCGACGAGGCGCTCGCCGCGGCGCTAGCAGCGAACGGCGGACGGCTTGTGATCCTGCCCACATACACCGCGATGCTTGAGGTTCGTGAACTGCTCGTCGCGCGCGGAGTCGCCGTGGAGTCGTTCGCGTGATCTCCGAGGCAGCGATTTGGCACGACCTTGAGTGCGGCTCCTATCAAGCCGACCTAGAGTGCTGGCGAACGCTCGCCGCCGATTACGTTGGACCTGTTCTCGACGTTGGAGCTGGCACTGGGCGCGTCTCGCTGATGCTCGCCGCGCTTGGGCACGACGTAACGGCGCTGGATCTTGATGATTCATTGCTGACCGAGATAGCGGCCCGCGCGGCGGGAAGTGAGATTGAGACAGTCTGCGCCGACGCGCGCGAGTTCGACCTAAATCGCCAGTTCGGGCTGATAATCGTGCCGATGTTGACGGTTCAGCTGTTCGGTGGCCGCGCCGGCCGTGGACGCTTTTTCGCCGCCGCAGCGAAGCAGATCGCGCCGGCCGGATGCATCGCATTGGCGATAGCTGACCTGCACGATGATGGGGCCGGCGCGAACGGAGCCGACGCTCCGCGCGCCGAGCGCTGCACGATCGGCGTGGTCGGTTACTCAACCCGCGCGATCGCAGCGAAGCAGCGCGGTAATCAGATCGGTATTGAACGGCGACGAGAGATCAAAGCGCCGGACGGCTCGGTCGAGGTGCGAAGCGCAACCGACTGGGTCGATGAGGTCACGGCAGAGCAGCTTGAGGCTGAAGCAGCCGCAGCAGGCCTGGCGATCGCGCCACGGCGGCAGATCCCCGCAACCGACGAGTACATCGGATCGGCGGTGGTCTGCCTCCATGGCTGAGCGTGGATTGCGAATCGCCGCGCTCTACCCGGAGCAGATGAACATCTACGCCGATCGGGGCAATCTTGCCGTGCTTGAGCGCCGTTGCCGGTGGCGCTCGATCGCCGCCGAGGTGACCGCGGTTGGGCTCGGGGAGAAGCTCGACCCTGAGCGCTTCAACCTGATCTACCTCGGCGGCGGGCAGGACGACGATCAACGGCGCTGCGCCGCCGATCTGGTTGAAACCAAGCGCGAAGGTCTGATCTCCGCCGCCGCCATCGGTGCCGTGGTATTCGGCGTCTGCGGCGGTTATCAACTGCTCGGCCGTTGGTACGAGCTCGGCGATCAGAGAATTGACGGCGTCGGTCTGCTCGACGTCGAGACGGTCCGCAGCGACGGGCCGCGACTGATCGGTAACGTCGCAATCGAATGCCATCTGCCGGGCGCAGATCCCAGCGCCGTGCTCGCTGGCTTTGAGAACCACGGTGGTCGCACTCGGCTGCTAGCGGGCGCGACCCCGTTAGGCCGCGTGCTCAGCGGGCACGGCAACGATGGCGTCAGCGGGGACGAGGGATGCCGCCGCGGCAACGTCATCGGCACCTATCTGCACGGGCCTCTACTGCCTGCGAACTCATGGTTTGCCGACTGGCTGATCGCGACCGCGCTGGAAGATGATCTAGTGCTCGCGGAGCTAGACGATCAGCTTGAGCTCGGCGGCCACCGTGCAGCCTGCCGCGCGGCCGGTCTCAGCGGCCGCTAGAGCCGAAGCCGCCATCGCCGCGTGAGCTTTCGCCCACCGCATCGACCTCAACTGGAGTTAGCGCAGCAACACCGACCACTACGAGCTGGGCGATCCTCTCCCCCGCCTCGAGCCTGACCGCGCTCGCCGAATCGGTATTCAGCAGCAACACCTGAAGCTCGCCGCGGTAGCCCTCGTCGATCAGCCCTGGCGCATTCACGATCGCAATGCCGTGTTTGGCAGCGAGGCCAGAGCGAGGAACAATCAGACCGGCGTGGCCGGCCGGTAGCTCGATCGCGATCCCAGTCGGGATGCGGGCACGTTCGCCGGGCGACAGCTCGACGGCGTCCAAACAACAGAGATCGAGGCCCGCGTCGCCGACGTGTGCGCGCGACGGCAGCACGGCTCGCTCGTCGAGCTTGTGACAGCGCAGCTCGCTCATCCGGCACCGTTGAGGCGCCCGACTGCGAAACGCTCGAACCGCTCGGCGGCGTCGACGGTCAGCATCGCCTGTACGCGCACGCCGTCCGGTGTGTCGTCGCGTTCGATTTGGGAGGCAAGAGTGTGCAGTTCAGCCAGCTCGGCCCCTGCCGAGAACGGGAGCAACAGATCAACTGCCAGCATCTCGCTGAGAAAGACAACCTCGATCCGCGAACGCAGCTCGTCAATCCCGATCCGCTCTAGCGCTGAGATCAGAACCGCGCCCGGGTGAAGGATTCTCAACTGCGCGATGCGCTGATCATCCGCCTGGTCGATCTTGTTGCAGACCAACAGCCGCGGCTGTGCCCCTGCGCCGATCTCGTCGAGCGTCATCTCGACCGTCGAGAGCATCTGGGCCATCAACTCCTCGGGCGCCGAAGCATCGACGACGTGGACGATCAGGTCGGCTCTACGAGTCTCCTCGAGCGTCGTCGCGAATGCCTTCACAAGTTGATGCGGCAACTTGCGGATGAATCCGACCGTATCGGTCGCCAGTACGGTGCGGCCGCCTAGTTCCATCACGCGGGTCGTCGGATCGAGCGTATGGAAGAGCCGATCGCGGATCTCCACCTCGGCTCCCGTTAGGGCCGCCATCAGCGTCGATTTGCCGGCGTTGGTGTAGCCGGCTAGCGCGAACATCGGCAGTTTCGTCCGTTCGCGCTCGGCGCGCATCGTCTGACGCGCATCGGCCACCCCCCGCAGCCGCCGTCGCAACGCCGCGATCCGATCGCGCGCAAGCCGGCGGTCGGTTTCAATCTGGCTCTCCCCGGGGCCGCGCGTGCCGATCCCGCCGCCTAACCGCTCGAGATGCGTCCAGAGCCCGCGCATTCGCGCGAGGTTGTACTCCAGCTGGGCGAGCTCAACCTGCAGCTTCCCGTCGGCCGTGTGAGCATGCCCGGCGAAGATGTCAAGGATCACCGCAGGGCGGTCGACGACCGGAATTCCCAGCTCGGCCTCAAGGTTGCGCTCCTGTCTTGGCGTTAGCTCGTCGTCGCAGACGATCACGTTGGCGTCGGCGGCCTTCGCCGCGAGGACCACTTCTTCGAGCTTCCCGGAACCGAGATAAGTGTTGGGGTGGACGCTTTCGCGTCGCTGTGTCACTTCGCCGACTACAGCTACGCCAACGGTCTGGAGCAGTTCACGGAGCTCTTCGAGGTCTGCCTTATCGGGTGAGGCAGCGATGCAGAAAGCGCGCTGTTTCGCCCGCCCCGCGCGATCATCGGCGGCGGCGTGTGGGGTCAAGCTACGACCGTGGCGATTGCGCTCCTGCACGGAAGAGTCAGTGTAGAGCGCGCGGCGGGCTGGTGAGCGCGGTAGACCGCTGGGGCAACGAGACCGCCATTCGCTGGGCGGGCGCGCTAGCGTCGAAGCGGTGAGCGACTCACTAGCCGCCCGAATTGGCGCGCGGACACTTGAACTGATCAACATTGCCTCTCCTTCACGAGAAGAGAAAGCGCTTGCCGATTACGTCGCCGCCGTGCTGCGCGCCGGCGGCGTGGAGGTGGCCGACCTCGGCGACTCTTGCCTAATCGCCGGCGCCCGGCGGCGTGGTCAACGCCCTCTGGTGCTTCTTGGCGGCCACCTCGACACGGTTCCGGCGCAAGGGAACATCCCTGGCGCGATCGACGCAAACGAAGTCCGAGGCCTCGGCGCGGCAGATATGAAGGGCTCACTGGCGGTGATGATCGAGTTGGCTCTGGCGGGAGTTAGCAGTGGCGCTGGCTACAGCCTCGACTTCGGTTTCCTCTTCTTCAGTCGCGAAGAGCTTCCAGCGACTGAAAGCTCGCTGACGCCGCTACTCGCTTCTGACGCCGGCCTCCAGACAGCAGAGTTTGCGGTGATGATGGAGCCGACAGCGAACGTGATTCAAGCTGGCTGCCTCGGCAACTGCGGCGCGACGTGGCGTTTCAGCGGCCGTAGCGGCCATTCGGCCAGACCGTGGCTTGCCGACAATGCGATCGATCGACTCGCCGAGGGAATCGCTGCGATCGCGGCGATCGAGCCGGTCGAACATGAATGCGACGGATTGATCTTCCACGAGGTGATCTCCGTCACCAGCGTTTCAGCTGGCGTCGCCCGCAACGTGATTCCCGGCGAGGCAAGCGCATATCTCAACTACCGCTTCCCGCCCGGGATCTCATTGGCCGACGCGGAGGCGAGGCTGCGCTCGATCTGCGAACCGTTTGGCACGATTGAGATCGAAGGCAGCTCACCATCGGGGACGGTGCAAATCGACACCGCGCTCGCCGCTCGTCTGATTGAGATTGTCGGCGAACCGGTCGAACCGAAGCAGGCCTGGACCCCTGTAGCCGAATTTGAAGCAGCCTCAATCGCGGCTGTGAACTTCGGACCGGGGGCGCCTTCCGCCGCGCACGCGGTCGACGAGAGCGTCGCCCTGGAAGCTCTTGCCTACTCCTACCGTGCGCTTGAGCGGCTGGCCAGCGAGGGAGCCTGATGGAGGTCCATCCACTGATTGAGGCGCTCGGCGCCTATCCCTTCAACGAGCTCGCGCAGGCGCGGGCTGCGCGCGAAGCGAAAGGCCTCCCGGTGGTCGATTTCGGCATCGGCGTGCCGCGGGAACCGACGCCGATCTTGATCCGTGAGGCGCTCAACAGCGCCGTGCTCGACGAAGATTATTCGCGCTATCCGCTCGCCGCCGGATTGCCTGAGCTTCGCGAAGCGATCGCAGCGTGGGTGGCGCGCCGTTACGGAGTGCGGCTGGACCCATCGATAGAGGTACTGCCCACGCTCGGTAGCAAGGAGGCGATCTACCATCTTGCCGGCCTGCTGCTGTGGGCAGGCGCAGAACGCAACCTCGTCGCAGTGACTACACCCGGCTACCCAGTTGCTGCTCGCAGCACACAGCTCGCTGGCGGCGAGCTGCTGGAGCTGGCGCTCGACCCGCAGTCCGATTGGCTACCGAGTATTGACGCAATCCCTGACAGCGCTTGGCGAAGGCTGGCTGTGATCTGGATCAACTCGCCGAACAATCCAACCGGGGCCGAGGCGCCGCTCGCTTTCTACGACGAGCTCGCAGAGCGATGCCGCCGCCACGGGGTCGTGCTTGCCTCGGACGAGGCTTACAGCGAGATCTATCTCGGCGACGCGAAGCCCGCTTCTGTACTTGAGCTCGATGACCCGACTCACATCCTGGCCTTCAACTCGCTTTCGAAGCGCTCGGCAATGGCTGGCTACCGCTCCGGCTCGGTCTGCGGCGACCCGCTGCTGATTGCGGCGATGAAAGAGCTGCGTCCGTCGCTGGGAGTCACGCCGCAGGAATTCGTCCAGCGCGCGTCGATCGCAGCTTGGAGCGATGAAAGTCACGTCGAAGCGATGCGCGAACGCTACGC
>CAMDBT010000019.1 GCA_945889475.1 Bifidobacterium breve | reverse complement strand
GCGCTGGTCTTCCCGCTGCTGGTGCTGGCGGTGCCGTTCCTCGACACAACCTTTGTCGTGCTGAAGCGGCTCAAGTATGGGCGGCCGGTCTACGTTGCCGATCAAAGCCACTTCCATCACCGGATGAACCGGATCGGGTTCAGCCAGCGCAAGACGGTGCTTTACCTCTACGCCTGGACGATGCTGGTCGCTGGCTTCGCCGTTGCGCTGCGCTTCGTTCCCTACTCCGATTCGGCCGGGGAGCTGAACCTTGGCTGGGCGCTGGTGTTGGCCGCGGCCGCTCTACTGGTGTTGGTCGCCAGCGTCTATCTCGTCTACGTGCTCGAAATCCTCAAGTTCCGCAGGCTCCGTGAGCGGCGGCTACGTCGCGCAGACCCACAGCTCTCAGAAGACGAGCTTGCGCGTGATGTTGTCACCAAACTTGAGACCGGCCAGTTTGACGCCGTCAATCTAGACGAGTTTGGCTCGGGTCAGCCCGATCGATAGATCGAACGGACCCAGATCTCGACCAGCGCGTCGATCAGCTGCTGGTCGGCTGGAAGGCCCAGCTGCAGAGTTTGCTGGCTGAGCGTCGCTTCCGTCATCCAGGTCAGCGCTAAGGCGGTTGCCGAGGGGTTGCTGCAGGTTGCTAGGCCGGCCGCCTGGTCATCGCGGATCTGCTGCTCGGTGGCCTCAACGAACTGGCCGATCAGGCGCTGCCAGTGATCGGCAATCAGCTCGTCATAGGCCGCCACCTCGCCGAGCGCTTTCAGCAGCACGGCGTGTTCGCCGAAGAGCCGAGCCACGTTGGTCAGCGCGCGCTCGAGCCGCGCGGCCGGCTCGCCTTCGCCCGACCACCAAAGGTTTGCTTCCTCCAGCAGCAACTCGTTGACATCGGCCGTCATCGCGATCAGTAGCTCGCGCTTGTCGGCGAAGTAGAAGTAGAACGCTGTCCGCGTGATCCCAGCCTCGACCGCGATCCGCTCGACGCCGAGGTCGGCGAACGACGCACCTTCGGCCAGCAGCCGTTCGGTCGCTTCGAGAAGCGCTGCTTCGATCGCCACACGCTTCGTCGTCGGCGCATTGCTCGCTCTCGATGGTGTGGCCATTGCTTCGAGGCTACCAGCGGCTCTGCGCATTGATCGCATTGCAAGGCTCAGGCCTGCGCTCAGAGCGTCGTCCTCGCCGACCCGTACCGTTTTCGCCGATGCCCAGAGACCATGGTCCGCAGGTGTGGCGCGAGGGTCGCGGCGCCGCGGAAGCGTTCGCGCTGCTTAGCAGCTCGCTCTGGCGCGGCCACGGCGTGGCTCACGGCGACGGCCAGCCGGTGATGTTGATCCCCGGCTTTCTCGCTGGCGACCGCTCCCTAACGTTGATGGCGCAGTGGCTACGGCGGATCGGCTACCGAACGCATGGTTCGGGAATCAGCGCCCACGTCGGCTGCTCGGAGCAGACCGTGGGCGAGCTTGAGCAGCGCGTCGTCGCGCTGAGTGAGCGATATCGGCAGCCGGTCGCGCTGGTCGGCCAGAGCCGCGGCGGCAGCTGCGCGCGCGTACTGGCCGTCCGTCAGCCGGATCGGGTCAACCGCGTGATCGCGCTCGGCTCACCGCTGGTCGCTCGGATGGAGGACATCCACGTGCTGCTGCGGATCCAGATCCGCGCACTCCAGCGAGCGCATCGGCTGGGAGCGCATCACGTCATTGGCGAGGGCTGCGAGCGCAGCTGGCAGGCCTACACCTTCGGCCTTGAGCCAACAGGCTGCTGCAGCCAGTTTTGGAGCGACCTTGACGAGGAGATGCCCGCAAGCACCCTATTTGCCTCGATCTACTCGAGCAGCGACGGCGTACTCCACTGGCGCGCATGTCTTGATCCAGAGGCGATTCAGATCAAGGTCAATAGCTCCCACTGCGGCATGGCGGTCAACCGAGAGGTCTACCAGCAGATCGGCGATCTGCTCCAGATCGAACTCGCCGCCGCCGCTCGTCAGCCGCCGGCCGCACTGGCCGCCTGAGCGTCACGCGGCGCCGATTGTGGCAGCCGTTACGAACTCTCACGGACGGGCAGCAATCCGCCGCGATGCGCTACGCTCGCCGGGCTTCCGGAGGGCTTCGGCTCCCGGCAAACCCTCACCAAAATGTTCCCAGCCACCACAAGCCACTCAGCCACAGCCATCAGCGAGCAACGATCAAAACCGACGATGCGGGCCGCCAACGCGGGCATCATGTTGCTCGTCGTCGTCTGCCTCTGCGCGCTGGCCGGTTATCTGCTCGGCTCACTCGTCGGACTGCCGATCGCGGTCGGCCTTGCTGGCCTAGTCGTCGGACCGATCATCGGCATCGCATTGGTTCGCTCGCGCTTCCGTGACCTCTAAAGCGATGCCTTTCCTGCGTTACGCCGACCTGATCGTGCTAGCTGCTGCGCTGCCTGTTTTCCTGCTCGCGGGCTGGCCGATGCTTGGCTACCTCGGCGGTGCCTTCGCGTGGTGCGCCCAGCGCGCCGTCCAGGCTTGGACGAACAAGAAGGCGACCGAGTCGGAAAGCCCCGCTCGCGTCGCCGGCATCGTCACCGCTTCAATGATCGGCCGCGGCTGGCTCGTCGCGCTCTCGATCTTCGGCGTCGGCATGATCGAGAACGACGCTGGGCTGGCCGCCGGCGTGCTCTTCATCGTCGTCTTCACCTTCTACTTCACGCTCTCGATCGCAACGCGCCCGTTCGATCGACCGAAGTCGGGTTCGGCGGCATGATCAAAACGCGCCTCTTCGTCGCCGCCGCAACCTCGCTGGCGGTCCTTGCTTCGCCGACCGGGGCCTTCGCGCTCAACGTCAACGAGGAGTACCAACCGCAAGAGGAGTTTGAACTCGTTCCATGGATCCCGATCGAGATCTTCGGGATCGACATGTCGATCAACAAGGCAGTGGTGTACGTCGTGATTGCGGCTCTGCTCGCCTGCGTCACGCTGATCTACGTCGGCCACCGGATGAAGCTGACGCCGGGGCGCCTTCAGGCCGCAGTCGAGATGTATTACGGCCTGATAGAGAGCATCACGAAGGGCAACCTCAGCGGCGCGATGATCATCCGCTGGTTCCCATTCCTAGCCACGATCTTCCTCTTCATCTGGTACTCGAACATGATCGGCTACATCCCGCTGCCGACGAATACGCTCGAGCCGGTCACGATCTTCGGCGTCGAAGTTCCTTCGCTGGCGCTCTACGCTGCCACCGCCAACATCTCGGTGCCGCTGGTTCTAACCCTCGTCGTCGTGATCAGCTACCACTTTGAAGGGGTCCGTGCGAAGGGTCCGATCAAGTACCTCAAAGGCTGGATTCCTGCCGGGGTCAGCGGACCCGCGGCCGTTCCGATCTTCTTTATTGAGGTGATCTCGCAGTTCGTGCGGATCGTCTCGCTCTCAGTCCGTCTCTTTGCCAACATCCTCGCCGGTCACCTGCTGATCCTCTTCATGGGCGGCGGTCTCGTAGTGCTGCTCAACTTGGCGCTCATAGGGTCACTGATTCTTGGCCTCGTGACCGGTACTCTGGCCGTGGCCTTCTTCATCTTCGAGGTCGGTCTTGTAGCAACACTTCAAGCTTTTATCTTCACCATCCTGGCAGCGATTTACCTCGGCGGCGCCGTCGCCGAAGAACACTAAGGAGCATCAAAACAGTGGACCTCCATCTGATTAGCGAATTTGCCCAATCGGGCGTCACGACGGAAGTGGCGCAGAACTATGGCCGCCTGGGCATGAAAGCGATCGCCCTTGGCATCGGTGCCGGTCTCGGCACGATCGGCCCCGGCATCGGCGTTGGATTCATCTTCGGCAAGGTGATCGAGTCGGTCACCCGTCAGCCCGAGATGAAGGATGAGATCACCTCGATTCAGTGGCTCGGTTTCGCGCTGACTGAGGCGATCGTCTTCTACGCCTTCATCTTCGGCCTGATCGCCTTCTTCCTCGGATAAGGCGATGCACGCTGTACTAACGCCACTGGCCTCGTCTGAGAGCGGCAGCAGCTTCCTCGTCAGCCCCAATCTGGGGCTGATGATCTGGACGTTGCTGGCTTTCGGCGTGACTTTGATTGTGCTCAACAAGTTCGCCTTTCCGGCGATCCGCGACGCGCTCGACAAGCGCGTCAAGCTGATCGATGACTCGATCAAGGACGCCAAGAAGGCGCGCGAGGAATCGGACGCGCTGCTAGCCGAGTACCGCGAGCGGCTAAAGGATGCGCGCGTTCAAGCCGACGACATCGTCGCCCGGGCACGCAAGGCCGCCGAGACCCACGAGCACGATTCGAGCGAGCAGGCGCGCGCTAAGCGGGCCGAGATGCTCGAACAGACTCGCCGCGACATCGAAGCCGAAACGCGCCGCGCGATCGAAGAGATCCGCTCCGAGGTCGCGGTCTTGACGGTGCTCGCTACGGAGAAAGTGACCGGTCGTGTGCTGACCGATGCCGATCAGCAGCGGCTCGTTGACGAGGCGCTCGGCGAGCTTGACTTCTCGGCGATCAGCGGCGAGCGACGGAATTAGTTCCGATGGAAGCGATCGCCCAGGTCTACTCGCGCGCTCTCTTCGAGGTCGCCAACGAGGCGAACCACGTCGAGCTGGTGCGCGAGCAGCTCGGCCAGCTGGCCGACGCGCTGAGCGAGAACGAAGAGCTGAAGCTGTTCTGTTTCTCGCCCTACTTCTCGACCGAGGAGAAGAAGGCCGGCCTGAGCGCGGCGATCGACGGCGCCGATCCGGCGGTCGAGAACTTCCTGATGCTGCTGACCGAAAACCAGCGCCTACCGGTGATCTTCCGCGTCCGCGAGGAGTTCGACCGGCTCTGCGATGAGGCCGAAGATCTGCTCGCCGTGACCGTCACCAGCGCTGTAACACTCGATCCGGCCGTAGTCGGCCGGATCGGTGATCAGATCGGCCGCCAGACCGGCCGCAAGATCGAACTTGAAGAACAGGTGGACCCAGCAATTATCGGCGGCTTCATCGTCCGCGCTGGCGACTCAATTCTTGATGCATCAATCCGCAGTCGACTCGACCAGCTTCGAACAGAGGTCGCACGCGCGTAAGGCGCGCAGCGAATCCGAAGGAGAACGAAAGAGAACCATGCAGATCAAACCCGACGAGATCACAAGCATCCTTAAGTCCCGCATCGAAGGCCTCGAGGCCGGCGGAGCCGAGCTGACCGAGGTCGGCACGGTGCTGTCGATCGGTGACGGAATCGCCCGCATTCACGGGCTCGAGAACTGCCAGTCGCTGGAGATGCTCGAGCTGCCCCACGGCGTTACCGGCCTCGCACTAAACCTTGAATCCGACAACGTCGGCGCCGTCCTGTTCGGCAACTGGACCGCGATCGTCGAAGGCGACATCGTCAAGCGGACCGGCCGCCTACTGGAGGTACCTGTTGGCGACGCGCTGCTCGGGCGGATCGTCGATCCGCTTGGCCGGCCGCTCGACGGCAAGGGCACGCTGAACACGACCGAGACTCGCCTCGCAGAGTTCAAAGCGCCGGGCGTCGTTCAGCGCCAGCCGGTGACTGAGCCAATGCAGACCGGACTGAAGGCGATCGACTCGATGATTCCGATCGGTCGTGGCCAGCGCGAGCTGATCATCGGCGACCGCCAGACAGGCAAGACCTCGATTGCGATCGACACGATCATCAACAACAAGGACAGCGATCTAGTCTTTGTTTACGTCGCTATCGGGCAGCGGATGGCGACCGTCGTTCAGCTCGCTGAGACGCTCGCCGAGGCTGGCGCGCTGGAGCGTACGATCATCGTCGCCGCTGCGGCCGATGAGTCGGCGCCGATGAAGTATCTAGCGCCTTACGCCGGCTGCGCGATGGGTGAGTACTTCCTCTACCAGGGCGGCCACGTTGTAGCCGTTTACGACGACCTCACCAAGCACGCATTTGCCTACCGGCAGATGTCGCTGCTGCTGCGCCGCCCACCGGGCCGCGAGGCATACCCAGGCGATGTCTTCTACCTCCACAGCCGCCTGCTGGAGCGCTCGGTCAAGCTCAACGATGAGCTCGGCGGCGGGTCGCTGACGGCGCTGCCGATCATCGAGACGCAGGCTGGCGACGTTTCGGCCTACATCCCAACGAACGTGATTTCGATCACCGACGGGCAGATCTTCCTTGAGCCGAAGCTTTTCAACTCCGGCGTTCGCCCGGCGATCAACGTCGGCATTTCGGTCTCGCGAGTTGGCGGTAACGCGCAGCTGGCGCCGATGAAGAAGATCGCTGGCCGACTGAAGATCGAGCTTTCGCAATTTCGCGACCTTGAGGCCTTCGCACAGTTTGGTTCCGACCTCGACTCCGACACGCAGCGCACGCTGGCCCGTGGCGAGCGACTAGTCGCAACGCTCAACCAATCTGAGCGCGATCCACTGGCAATTGAGATTCAAGTGGCGCAGATCTTCGCCGCCACATCCGGCGCGCTCGACCGGATCACGGTTGAGCGGATTCCTGAGTTCCTTGAAGGGCTGACGCAGCGGGTCCGCGCTGAGGACACGGCGACGCTCGACAAGATCGGCGCTGGCGACTGGTCCGACGAGACTCAGGCCGCTTTGACGAAGATTGTCACCGGCTTCGCTGACGACTTCGGCTACGACCTCGACGAAGAGGGCCAGCCGATCGTCGAGACCGGTGTTGGCGACACGACGCGTGGGGAAGAGGGTCTGCGCGCGATCGAGAAGGCCGAATCGGAGGCAGCGGCGACCGCGATCTAAAGCGCGCCGCAAGCAGAGCAGATGTCCCAGCGGGACGTAAAACAGCGGATTGAATCCGTTAAGAACATCCGCAAGATCACGAGCGCGATGCAGATGGTCGCGGCCGCAAGGTTGCGCCGCGCCGAGCAGCGCATCTCTGCGCTGCGCCCCTACGCCGGAGCGATCCGCCGGATGACCCGCCAAGCTGCTGCCGCAGCCGGTGGCGAGGTTGCAGGCAACCCAATTCTTCAGGAGCATCAGCAGGTAAAGACGGTTGCGATCCTGCTGGTGACCGGTGACCGTGGCTTGGCCGGAGCTTTTAACTCGCAGATCATCCGCGCCGGACTCGCTGCCGCCCACGAATATCAGGAGCAGGGGATCGCCGTCAGTTACTACGCCGTCGGTCGCCGCGGAGTTTCATCGTTGGTCTTCCGCAAGCTCGACCCTGCCGGCCGTTACGTCGGCTTCACCGACCGCCCTGGATACGCCGACGCGCGCCACATCGCCGGCGAGCTGATGGCGGCCTACGTCGACGATCAGGTCGATCGCGTAGAGGTGTTCTACAACGGCTACGTCTCGCCGCTAACACAGGAGGTTCGCCGCGAGGTGCTGCTGCCGCTGCAGCAGGCGACGGTCGATCAGGAGATCGCGATTGCCGAGGCTGAGAGCGACGGCAGTGAGGTTCACCACGCGCTGGTCGACTACGAACCCGATCCAGCCGAGATTCTCCAGCGCCTGATCCCCGACTACGTTGAAATCTCTCTCTTTCGGGCGCTGCTCGAATCAACGGCCTCCGAGCATGGCGCGCGGATGACGGCGATG
Organism: Bifidobacterium breve; assembly: GCA_945889475.1. Classification (GTDB taxonomy): domain Bacteria; phylum Actinomycetota; class Thermoleophilia; order Solirubrobacterales; family Solirubrobacteraceae; genus F1-60-MAGs163. Next base: position 23,679 of record CAMDBT010000019.1, on the reverse strand, counting down.
GCCAGCGCTTCGGAGAATGCTGGCGAGGTAATAGATGATCTTACGCTGGAGATGAACCGCGCCCGTCAAGCAGAGATAACGCAGGAAATCATGGAAGTCGTGGCCGGCGCCGAGTCGCTGACCTGATCACAATCAAATCAGAGGAACAAATGGAATCTGAAAGCAGCAGCACAGGACGCATCGAAGAGGTCAAGGGAGTCGTTATTGAGGCTTCCTTCCCCGACTCGCTGCCTGAGATCAACCACGCGATCACAGTTGAGCTCGGCGGTGAAACGCTGGTCTGCGAAGTGCAGCAGCAGCTCGGCGACGATCGTGTTCGCGCAGTCGCGATGGATACGACCGACGGGCTTGCGCGCGGCGTTGCCGTAACCGACACGCACGGGCCGATCACGGTCCCGGTTGGCGAGCAGACGCTCGGCCGCATCTTCAACCTGCTAGGCGAGACGATCGACGGCGGCCCCCAGATCACGGTCGAAGAGCGTCGCCCGATTCACCAGCCGGCCCCGGACGTTGAGGATCTGACCCCGACGACCGAGATGTTCGAGACCGGCATCAAGGTGATTGACTTGCTTGCGCCGTACTCGAAGGGCGGCAAGGTCGGCCTCTTCGGCGGCGCTGGCGTCGGCAAGACCGTTCTGATTCAGGAACTGATCCACAACCTCGCCAAGGAGCATGGCGGCCTCTCCGCATTCTGCGGCGTAGGTGAGCGCTCGCGTGAAGGAAACGACCTCTGGTTGGAGATGAAGGAGTCGGGCGTGATCGATAAGACGATGCTCGTCTTCGGTCAGATGAACGAGCCTCCGGGAGCCCGCATGCGCGTAGCGCTTTCAGGGTTGACGATGGCCGAGTACTTCCGCGATCAAGGCCAAGACGTGCTGCTCTTCATCGACAACATCTTCCGTTTCGTCCAGGCCGGCTCCGAGGTTTCGGCGCTGATGGGTCGGATGCCCTCGCAGGTTGGCTACCAACCGACGCTGGAATCGGAGATGGGTCAGCTGCAGGAGCGGATCACCTCAACCCGTCAAGGGTCGGTCACCTCGGTGCAGGCGATTTACGTCCCTGCCGACGACCTCACCGACCCTGCGCCGGCCTCAGTCTTCGCCCACCTCAACGCGACGACCGTGCTCTCACGTTCGATCTCGGAGAAAGGCATCTACCCGGCTGTCGATCCGCTCGACTCAACCTCGACGATTCTCAAAGCCGACGTTCTGGGGCAGGAGCACTACGACGTCGCGACCCGCGTCAAGGAGATTCTGCAGCGCTACAAGGAGCTTCAGGACATCATCGCGATCCTCGGTATCGATGAGCTCTCAGAAGAGGACAAGATCACCGTTCAGCGCGCGCGTAAGGTTGAGCGCTTCCTCTCGCAGCCGTTCAACGTAGCCGAGCAGTTCACCGGCACGTCTGGCGAGTACGTGCCGGTCGCTGAGACCGTGCGCTCGTTCCGTGAGCTGATCGAAGGCGTCCACGATGATGTCCCAGAGTCGGCCTTCTTGCTGAAGGGCACGATCGAGCAGGTCGTCGAAGCGGCAGCTAAGGATCGCTAGCGGCGAGCATGGCGCGAACCCCGTTTCAAGTCGAGGTGTTGACGCCCGAGGGGCCGATCTTCAGCGGCGAGGTTGAGATGGTTTCAACCCGCACCGAGGTCGGCTCGATCGGCATCCTGGCCCACCATGCGCCGCTGCTTGGGATGCTTGCCCCGGCTGAATTGAAGCTATACATCTCAGAGAGCGAGATCGTCAGCTTCGCCCAGGGCGAGGGTTACATCCAGGTCGCCGACAATCACGCGCTGGTGCTGGTTGAGGAGGCGATCAAGCCGGACGAGCTTGTCCGCGAGGATCTGCAAACGCAGATCGATGCGGCGGAGGCAGCGATCGCCGCGAGCGAGCCTCACAGTGAAGCGCAGAAGAAGGCGCTGCGCGACCAGCGCCGAGCGCAGATCTTCCTCGGCATGCTTGAAGCCTAAGCAGGCGTTTTACGCTGCTTTGAGGCCGTAGCTGGCGGCCGCCGCCGTCAGCGCGTCGAGGCCAAAGGCCTGCACTGGGCCGAGCGCACCGCTAGCAGTGACCTTGCCGGCCGCCACTTGCTCGGCGCCCCAGGCGAGGAATCCTGCCGTCAGGTCGTAGCCGTCCGGGCCGGCGAGGCGGACCGAGCTGAGCTGCTTGCCGGCAGCGTCGTAGCTGACGGCGCAGATGATTGAGCGAGAGCCACCGCGCGCCTCGGCATCCGGGCCGCCGCTGGAGCCGGTTACAAACCTCGAGCTGAGCGAGCCTAGTGCGCTGCGCACGCCGGGTACCTTGACGGCGGCGGCGCCCGCGCCCGAGAAGAGCTGCAGCGGCCTTGTCATCGACCCAAATAGGGCGAGGTAGACGCCGACATCCTCGAGCTGCGGCTCGATCTGGGGAAGCGCGAAGTGTTCGCTGCCGCCGACCGAGAGTCCGTCGGCGCTGTGGCCAGCGCCGGTGTCGAAGCTGCGCATCTCTTTCGCGCCGCGCTCAGTAACGAGCCGGCCGCCGCGCCACGCGAACGAAGGTTCAAATGCAACGCCAGCGACGCTGGCACGAGTGCCGCCGCTGATCGCGGACTTCGAGCTGCCGCCGGCGCGCTGCCAGCAGTAGCCGATCTCAACCCGGCGGGCCGCGCCACCGGCTTCGCCGAGCGCCAGCGCGCCGGCGAGGTTGCCGGGCACGAAGTCATAACCCATCGCTGTCAGCAGCACCGTCCCGTCGCGCTGGGCACGCGGCCCTCCCTGTTCAAAGACGCGGCGGATGAACGGCCCCTCGCCGGTCGAGTCGAGGTAGTGGGCGCCAGCGCTGAGCGCCGCGTCGAGCGCCGGCTGGCCAAAGCGTATGAACGGGCCGACCGTGCTGACCAGCACGTCGCCTTTCTCAACCAGCGCACGGACACTGGCCGGGTTTTCAACGTCGGCGAGCTGTAGCTCGAGTCCGCCGAGCTCCGCTGCCAGTCGCTCCAGCGGCTCGCGCCGGCGGCCTGCGAGGACCGGGGCGAGCCCGCGCGCAACCATCTCACGGGCCGTCAAGTCGCCGCTGTAGCCGCTGGCACCGAAGAGGACTATCCGTGGACTCACCGGCGGAACTCTATCCTTCGTGGCGATGGATGAGCTTGCTCTTGCCGAACGTCTGATCGCCTACGACAGCTCGCAGGACGACGGCCTGCGCGCCGCCGCCGAGTTCGTCAACGGCTGGCTGCAGGCGCGCGAGGTGCGCGTCAGCAGCCGTGATCACGAAGGGCTCCCAGTGATCATCGCCGACGCCGGGCCGCTCGAAGGCCCTCTCGTCGTGCTCCACGGCCACCTCGACGTTGTCCCAGCGTTCGATCAGCAGTTCACGCCGCGGATCGACGGCGACAGGCTGATTGGCCGCGGCGCCTACGACATGAAGGGCGCTCTGGCGGCGCTGATCTGCGCCGTCCACGACGCCAGCTTTCAGGACAAGGTTCGCGTCAGGTTGCTCTGCGTTCCCGACGAGGAGTCGGAGAACGTTGAGAACCGCTCAACCGCTGTGCTGGTGGGTGAGGGGATCGACGCCGACTTCGCGATCACCGGCGAGCCGACCGATCTGCACATCGGCGTTCAGGCCAAGGGCGTGCTGGCGCTCAGGCTGGAGGTCGTCGGCAGGGCCGCACACGGCTCAACGCCGTGGCTTGGAGACAACGCGATCCTGAAAGCCAACGATCTCTACCGCCGGATTGAAACGCTCCCGTTCAGCCGCCAATCATCCGACATGTTTGACCGCCCCTCAATCAATCTGGCACGAGTAACTGGAGGCGACGCCTTCAACAAGGTTCCCGACCGCTGCCTGATTGACGTTGACATCCGCTACCTGCCAGGCCAGGACCCCGATCAGATAATCGAGCAGATCGAACGGCTCGACGATCTGACGATCGTGCGGAAATTCCACCGCGTGCCGGCGATCGTCTCGCGCCAGGATCCGTACGTGCTGGCCCTGCGCGCCGCCGTTAGCTCGCTCCGTGGCGGCGAAGCTCTATCGATTGGCCGTGACGGCGCCTCGGACGCGATCTCGTTCCTTGAGGCCGGAATCCCGGCGGTCGAGTTTGGGCCCGTCGGTGGCGGCCACCACGGCCCAGATGAGTGGGTTTCGATCTCCTCGCTGAACTGTCTGCGCGAGGCGCTGGCGGTCTTTATCCGTGACCTACCGAGCTACCTTGGTGATCTTGGCGCACCCGCCACGCTGCGCGCGGTCGAAGGCTAGGGCCGCCGAGCTAACCTGCCAAGCGGGGGCTCCGGCGGGGGTTCTCGGTAGGCTCCTTGAGGAGCTTCGCCTGTGACTACCGATCCCAACAAGCCGCCCCGGCCCGGCCGTGGCGTGCTCAAGAAGGGCGCCCTCGCCGGCCTGCTGATTGTCTTGCTGACGGCGACGACGGTCGCCTCGGCGGCGCTGCTGGAGGTCGACCAGCTGGTCAACATTGTGCGCAAGGAGGGGCAGTCGATTCCGGGCGTCAAGAACGTACTCGACAATGTTGACGGCGGCGGGCCGCAGACGATCCTGATGATCGGCTCCGACCGCCGCTTCACCGAGCGCAAGATGAAGCGCGGGGCGCGCTCCGACACGCTGATGCTGGTGCGGCTCGACCCAAACAAGGAAGCGACCGCGGTGATGTCTATTCCGCGCGATCTTAGGGTCGAGATTCCCGGTTACGGGAGCGAAAAGATCAACTCAGCCTTCTCGATCGGTGGTCCGAAGTTAACTCTGGAGACCGTCCGCGACCTGCTCGGGATCGAGATCAACCACATCATCGAAGTGAACTTCGGCGGCTTTCAGCGCGCCGTCAACCGGCTCGGTTGCGTCTACGTTGACGTTGATCATCGCTACTACCACTCCAACGAAGGGCTCGCGCCAAGCGCGCAGTACGCAGAGATCAACATCAAGCCGGGCTATCAGAAGCTTTGCGGTCAGCAGTCACTTGACCTCGTCCGCTTCCGTCACGCCGATTCCGACTTCGTCCGCTCAGCCCGCCAGCAGGACTTCCTGCGCCAGGCCAAGAGCCAATTCTCGCTCTCTTCGCTGCTCGGTGACCGTCAGCAGCTGGTGCGGATCTTCGCTCGCTACACGCGCACCGACGTCCGTTCCAACGACGCGATTCTTCGGCTGCTGAAGCTCGGCTTCCTCTCCTCGAAGAACCCGATCCGCGAGGTTCATTTCCCCGCCACCGAGGTCGGCGGCGGCACCGACCTAGGGATTTCACCGAGCGCGCTGCAGACCGTCGTCGAGGAGTTCCAGAGCACGCAGGCGAGCGGCGGCGCAAGCCAGACCGGCGACACGAGCAAGAAGGGGCGAAAGGCCCGCAAGAAGCAGAAGAAGAAGGGCTCGGGGGCGTTGCCAGCAGGTGTGATGGCGGCCAAGGGCGAAGGCGAGGCGCAAGCGATCACCGCGGCTGCAAAGACGCCGATGCCGGTCTATTTCCCGGCCAACCGACTGGCCAGCGGCGGTTACAGCTCCGGCGAATCTGATTACCCGGCGACCCGCGCCTACAAGATCAAAGACCGTGCCAAGACGAGCTATTCGGCCTACCGGATTGTGCTCTCAACCGGTGAAGCTGGCCAGTACTACGGCGTGCAGGGAACGACTTGGAAGGCGCCGCCGATCCTTGACACGCCGAGCGAGACGATGAAGATGCGCGGACGCAACTTCGAACTCTTCTATGACGGGACGCGGCTGCGGCTGGTCGCGCTGCGCACTGCGACCGGTGTCTACTGGGTCTCAAACACGCTTTCGCAGACGCTAACCAACCCACAGATGTTGGCGATCGCCCGCTCGCTGACGCCGCTTGGAAGCTAGCCACCGTGGTTGCCGATCACTCGTCGCTAGGCTTCGCGGCTCGCTGATGAGCAACGCAGATCGCGAAGCAATTGGAGTTATCGGGACCGGCTATGTCGGTCTCTGCACCGCGGTCGGCTTCGCCGAGCTTGGTAGCGAAGCTTGGTGCGTTGACATTGATCAGGAGAAGATCGCTGGTCTCAACCGCGGCGAGGTGCCGATCCACGAGCCCGGCCTTGCCGAAGCGATTGAGCGCAACCGTGAGCGGCTCCACTTCTCAACCGATCTCGCCCAAGCGCTTGAACAGACGCGGCTGCTGTTCGTTGCGGTCGGCACGCCACCAACCTATTCCGGCGACGCCGACCTCAGCGCCGTTCATGCCGTTGTTGGCGCGATGCCTGCATCCGACCAGCATGCGCTGGTGATGAAGTCAACCGTGCCGGTTGGCACAGGCGAGGCGATCGAGCGGATCTTCGCCGAGCAAGGGAAAGAGGGCTTCAGCTACGTCTCCTGCCCGGAGTTCCTCAAAGAGGGAACGGCGCTGGCCGATTTTCTCGACCCCGACCGCGTCGTGATCGGTGACGATGGCGGTTGGGCTGGCGACGCCGTTGCCGACCTCTACCGGCCGCTGCTGAGCGCCGAGTACGGCGGCCAAGGTCGCAGTGAGCTTGTCCGCACCGACGTTGCCAGTGCCGAGATGGTCAAGCTTGCCGCCAACGCCTTCCTTGCGACGAAGATCTCCTTCATCAACGAGATCGCGAACGTCTGCGAGGAGACCGGCGCCGACGTGATCGAGGTTGCGCGCGGAATGGGGCTCGACCAGCGGATCGGGCCGAAGTTCCTGCAGCCGGGGATCGGCTTCGGTGGCAGCTGCTTCCCGAAGGATGTCAGCGCGCTCAAGCAGCTGGCGGGCAACAGCGGCTACCACTTCCAGCTTTTGGGAGCGGTGATCGAGGTCAACGAGCTTCAGAAGCGCCGCGTGATCGGCAAGCTCGAAAAACATCTCGGTTCGCTCGTCGGCAAGCGCGTCGCGCTGCTCGGCGTCGCATTCAAGCCGAACACCGACGACATGCGCGAAGCCTCGTCGTTAGTGCTCGCTGCGCGGCTTCAAGCTGCCGGCTCGATCGTCACCGCCTATGACCCGATTGCCGCGGAGGCCGCGGCCGAGATGATGCCGGGCGTCAATTTCGCCGCCGATGCGCTCGGCGCAGTCAGCGGCGCTGACGCGACCGTGCTTGTAACCGAATGGGAAGAGTTTGCCAGCCTTGATCTGGCTGAGATCGCGGCGGCGATGGCCGGCGACGTGCTCGTTGATGGCCGCAACCTGTTTGATCCGACAGCGGCGGCCGCAGCCGGGCTTCGCTATGAGGGCGTCGGCCGAGCCTAGGTAATGCGCGCTGTAATCCTCGTCGGCGGCGCGGGGACACGGCTTAGGCCGCTGACCTCCGAGCTGCCGAAGCCGGCGGTGAAGCTGGTTGACCGGCCGATGATGGCCTTCATGTTGGAGTGGCTCGCCGCCAACGGGATCGCTGAAGTGGTGATGGCCTGCGGCTTCAAGCCGGACGCGCTGCGCGAAGCGCTGGGCGACGGCGGTCGCTTTGGCCTACAGATCAGCTACGTCGCTGAAGACGAACCGCTCGGCACCGGCGGCGCGCTGCGCTTCGCCGATCAGCAGCTCCCTGGGGGGCTTGGCGAGCGCTTCGTGATGTGCAACGGCGACATCCTCACCGACCTCGACCTGGCCGCGCAGATCACGCGACACCGAGAGCTCGGCGCGCAGGCGACGCTCTCGCTGGTGCCGGTCGATGACCCGTCGAGCTTCGGCCTAGTGCGGATCGGTGACGATGGCGAGGTGCTCGGCTTTCTTGAGAAGCCCGAAGCGAGCGAGATCGACACCGACCTGATCAGCGCCGGTGCCTACGTCCTCGAGCGCAGTGTGCTCGATCTGATCGAGCCTGATCGAGCGGTTTCAATCGAGCGCGAGATCTGGCCCGAGTTGGTTGGCAAAGGCCTTTACGCGGTGGCTGGACGCGACGCCTACTGGCTCGACATCGGCACGCCCGAGCGCTACCTCCAGGCGACCGCAGACATCCTCGCCCGCGCCGTCGAGAGCGCAGCCGGCGAGCGGCTTGACGCGCGCGGACTGGCGTTCGGTGACGGCTGCACAGTTGACGGCGAAGTGATTGGGCCTTCGATCATCGGCTCTGGCTGCACGATCGCAGCTGGTGCGACCGTCGGCCCTGGCGTGGCGCTGGGCGACGGAGTCGAGGTTGCTGGCGGCGCAAAGATTGAGGCTTCAGCTGTGCTCGACGGCTGCCGCGTTGGCGCCGGAGCGCAGATTCGCGACTCGATCCTCTCGCCAGGAGCCGAGATCGGCGCGGAGGCGGAAATCATCGACCATTCGGTCGTCGGGCCGCGCGTACGAGTCGAGGCTGGAGCGCGCGTTGGCGACGGCGCCAAGCTATTCGGCGAGGACGACGAGTAGTACCCGCACGGCACCGCCTCGCCCGCTGCGGCAAACTTGCGGCAAGGAACCGCGATGCCAGCAGATGATCCATTCACTCAGCCGCTCGACCGCGCCGCCGTCGCGGAGGTCGACCCGACGGCCCAGATAGCCGACGTGCTCTCGCTGCCGGAGCAGCTACGCGACGCGGTCTTCAAGGTTGAGTCGGCCGAGCTGCCGCAGGTCGATTCGCCCGGCGGTCTACTTGTCGCTGGAATGGGCGGCTCGGGCATCGGCGGCCGCTTGGCGCGGGGGATTCTCGGCGACCAGGCCTCAAGGCCAATTCTCAGCGCAGCCGGCTACTCGCTGCCGGGGTGGACGACCTCGGCGACAACCGTCCTCTGTGCCAGTTATTCGGGGGAGACCGAGGAGACGCTGGCCTGCTTTGAAGCGGCCGGCATCATCGGCACCAACCGAGTCGTCGTGACGACCGGGGGAACGCTGGCACAGGCTGCGCGGGCCGAGGGCGTGCCGGTGATCCCGATTGCCGGCGGGCTACAGCCGCGCGCCGCCGTCGCCTACATGACCGTCGCCGCGCTTGAGGTCGCAGCCTCCTGCGGCGCGGGCCCGCGGCTGACGACCGAGGTTGACGTCGCCGCCGACCACCTCGAGCAGCTGGCGGTCGAGTGGGGGCCCGATTCGGCCGAGGACTCGCTCGCCAAAAGCCTCGCACGCTCGATCCACGGAACGATTCCGGTGATCGCCGGCTACGGCTTGACCGAGGCTGTCGCCAGCCGCTGGAAGACGCAGGTCAACGAAAACGCCAATCAGCTCGCCTTCGCATCGGTGCTGCCGGAGCTTGACCACAACGAGATCGTCGGTTGGGGCTCGGCGGCGGATTTTGGCCGTTTCAGCGCCGTCTTCTTCGCCGATAGCGATGACCCGCCGCGAATTTCGCGCCGGATTGAGCTGACGCGCTCGTTGATCGAGGCCGACGGAGGCGAGGTTCACGTCGTCAGTTCGCTCGGCCAGACGGCCGTTGAGCGTGCCTTCTCACTGGTTCTGCTCGGTGACCTCTGCTCGACCTACCTGGCGATCTGTAACCGGCAGGACCCGGCCGATATCGCCGTAATCACAGCGTTGAAGAAGGGGCTAGCCGAGCAGGAGTAGCGGTTGTAAGCCAATCCCGGCCCAACCTTGACACAGCTTTGATAAGGTTGTCGCTGAATGGAAGCGCTCACAATCCACGAGGCGGCGCAGACGACCGGCTGGACGCCGCGGATGCTGCGCTACATCGAGCGCATCGGCCTGATTGAGCCGGCCCGCACCGAGTCCGGCTACCGCCACTACGGCGCCGGCGAGCTGCAACGGCTTCGCACCCTGCGTGAGCTACTGGCGGAGCACGAGATCGGCCTTGGCGATGTTGCCTTCGCGCTGAGGTTGCGCCGCGACGAAGCACTCAGCGGGGCGGTCGGCAGCTGGCTTGAAGCTGAGCCCCAGCGGCCCGAAGCCGTATCTGCTGATCGCTGGCTGCGCTGGGAGCAGGAGAAGCACGCCCGCATTATCGACGCTTTGACAACCAACGAAACGATGGAGACCGCTGCCTGATGACCGTGACCGCCGTATTAACCGACAACGACTACAAGGTTGCCGACCTCGACTTGGCCGAGTTTGGCCGCAAAGAGATTCGCCTTGCCGAGAACGAGATGCCTGGCCTGATGAAGACGCGCGCCGAGTTCGCCGCGGCTCAGCCGCTGAAGGGTGCTCGGATCACCGGTTCGCTGCACATGACGATCCAGACCGCCGTGCTGATTGAGACGCTGGTCGCGCTCGGCGCCGAGCTTCGCTGGTGCTCATGCAACATCTTTTCGACTCAGGACCATGCCGCCGCAGCGGTTGTCGTCGGCCCCGACGGAACCGTCGACAAGCCGAGCGGCGTTCCCGTCTTCGCCTGGAAGGGTGAGACACTTGATCAGTACTGGTGGTGCACTGAGCAGGCCGTGAACTGGCCTGACGGCGGCCCGAACATGATCCTCGATGATGGCGGCGACGCGACGATGCTGGTTCACAAAGGCCGCGAGTACGAGGCCGCTGGCGCGGTTCCGAGTCCGGCCGACGCCGAATCGGAAGAGTTCCAGGTCTTCCTCGGCCTTCTGCAGCGCTCGCTGACCGAAGATGCAGAGCGCTACACGAAGATCGCCGCTGGCATCAAGGGTGTCACCGAGGAGACGACAACCGGCGTTCTGCGCCTCTCGCAGATGGCTGAAAACGGCGATCTGCTCTTTCCTGCGATCAACGTCAACGACTCGGTCACTAAGTCGAAGTTCGACAACCTCTACGGCTGTCGCCACTCGCTCGTCGACGGAATCTTCCGCGCCACCGACGTGATGCTGGCCGGCAAGACGGCCGTCGTCTGCGGTTTCGGCGACGTAGGCAAGGGCTCGGCCGAATCGTTGCGCGCGCAGGGCGCGCGCGTGATCGTCACTGAGATTGATCCGATCTGCGCGCTCCAAGCCTCAATGCAGGGCTATCAGGTCGACACGCTCGAGAACAATCTCGAAAGCGGCGACCTCTTCATCACGACGACCGGCAACCGCGACATCATCACGGTCGAACAGATGGCGCGGATGAAGCATCAGGCGATCGTCGGCAACATCGGCCACTTCGACAACGAGATTGACATCGCCGGGCTAACGGCGCTGAGCGGCATTGAACGCAACAACATCAAGCCGCAGGTTGACGAGTGGATCTTCCCCGACGGCCATTCGATCATCATGCTCTCGGAAGGGCGCCTGCTGAACCTCGGCAACGCGACCGGCCACCCGTCGTTTGTGATGTCGGCGTCGTTCACGAACCAGACGATCGCCCAGATCGAGCTGTTCACGAAGAACGAGCAGTACGAGAAGCAGGTCTACGTGCTGCCCAAGCACCTTGATGAGAAGGTCGCGAGGCTTCACCTCGACGCGCTGAACATCAACCTGACCGAGCTACGCGAGGATCAGGCGGCCTACATCGGCGTGCCGGTCGAGGGTCCCTATAAGCCTGATAGCTACCGCTACTAAGGAGTCCGTCCTGCCCAAATCCGACGTTGCAGACTTGACCCTCGCGGCCTCCGGGCTGGCGAGGATCGAGTGGGCGGCCGGGCAGATGCCGGTGCTCAGCCGCGTCGCCGAGCGCTTCGCTGGCGAGCGGCCGCTGGAAGGCGTGAAGATTGCGATCTGCCTGCACGTCACGGCGGAGACGGCGAACCTTCTGCGCGCGCTCGCCGGCGCCGGCGCCGAGGTTGCGCTCTGCGCCGCCAACCCGCTTTCAACTCAGGACGATGTTGCCGCAGCATTGGTCGAGATCGACGGCATTGAGGTCCACGCAATCCATGGCGAGACGCTTGCCCAGTACCGCGAGCATCTTGGGGCGCTCGTCGCCGGCGGCCCTTGGATTGCAATTGACGACGGCGCTGAGCTGATCGAAGCGCTGCACAGCGGCGATGATCCGCCCGCGGCGCAGATGATCGGTGCGACCGAGGAGACGACGACCGGGCTGGTGCAACTGCGCGCGCTGGAGCGCGCCGGTGTTCTCGCCTGCCCGGTCATTGCCGTCAACGAATCACGAACTGAGCGTGCCTTCAACGATCGTTACGGCACCGGTCAGTCAACGATCGACGGGATTCTGCGAGCCACCAACGTGCTGCTCGCGGGGGCCGTCGTCGTCGTGATCGGCTACGGCTGGACCGGCAAAGGAATCGCGCTGCGAGCAGCGGGACTCGGCGCGACCGTGATCGTCTGCGAGGTAGATCCGCTGCGCGCGCTGGAGGCGCGGATGGAGGGGTTCGAGGTGATGCCAGCGCTCCAGGCGGCCGCCAGAGGCGACGTATTCATCACCGTCACCGGCGGCCGTGAGGTATTGAGCGAAGAGCACTTCGGCGCGATGCGTGACGGCGCAATCCTCGCTAACGCCGGCCACTTCGATGTTGAGATTGACCTGCCCGCTTTGGAGCGCGTCGCTGGCTCACGCCGCGATGTCCGCCCGCTGGTCGAAGAGTTCGAGATCAACGGCCGCAGGATCAACCTGCTGGCCCGCGGCCGCGTCGTCAATCTCGCCGCCGCCGATGGGCACCCGTCGGCCGTGATGGACCTCTCGTTTGCCTCGCAGGCGCTGGTCGTCGAGCGGCTCGTCAAGGCCGATCAGCCGCTCAGCGCGGCCGTTCATCCGGTGCCCGAGGAGGTTGACCGCGAGGTTGCGCGGCTCAAGCTTGCTGCACTCGGCGTCGAGATCGACTCACTGAGCGATCAGCAGCTTGCCTACCTGAAGGTCTTCTCGCCGGCGCCGCACGACGGATAAGCGGTCCGCTCTGTGCGACGATGGCGGCGATGAGCGAGGAAGCGACAGCGGCGGCAATCGCCAAGCTTGAGGCCGACGGCGCCGCTGCGGCGACGGTTGCAAGTTTTGCCGCGCAGCTGGCGCGGCTAGACGCAGGTGACTTGGGGATGCTGCCGGAGTCGGAGCTTGAGCCGGTCACTGAACTTCCCGACGCCGAGCAGCTTGAAGTCGATCGCGATGCGATCGCTGCGCTGATCGGCCAGACGGTCGTGATCAAACTCAACGGCGGGCTTGGCACGAGCATGGGGCTGGCCGGGCCGAAGTCGCTGCTGGAGGTCAAGGATGGGCTCAGCTTCCTTGACATTACGGCGCGCCAGATCGGAGCACTTCGCGCCGAGCACAAGGGCGCGCGGCTTCCACTGGTACTACTCAACAGCTTCCGCACGCGCGAACCTTCGCTACGGGCGCTGGAGGCCTATCCGCAGCTCTCAGCGGAGCTAGCGCCCGACTTCCTCCAGGGCCGCGTGCCGAAGCTGGTCGATGACGGCAGCCTTATCCCGGCCGCATGGCCGGCCGATCCAGAGTTGGAGTGGAGCCCGCCCGGCCATGGCGACATCTACCCGTCGCTGGTCGGCTCGGGAATGCTCGATGCGATGCTCGCCGCCGGCTACCGCTACGCCTTCGTCGCCAACGCCGACAACCTCGGCGCCGTGCTCGACCCGGCGATCCTCTGCTGGATTGCGGCTGAGCGGGCGCCGTTCGTGATCGAGGTCGCCGACCGTACCGCCGCCGACCGCAAGGGCGGGCACCTCGCGCGCCGCGCCGACGGGACGCTGCTACTGCGCGAGATCGCGCAGACCCCCGAAGACGACCTCGACGCTTTCGCCGATACCGAACGCCACCGCTTCTTCAACACCAACAGCATCTGGTTTGACCTCCAGGCCTTGAGCGCCGCGCTCGCCGGCGACGGCGTGATCGACCTGCCGATGATCGTCAACCGCAAGACGCTCGATCCGTCCGATCCGACCTCGACCGCCGTTGTTCAGCTGGAGTCCGCAATCGGCGCCGCGATCGCCGCGATCCCCGGCGCCCGGGCTATCCGCGTCGGGCGCGCGCGCTTCGTGCCGGTCAAAACGACCGACGACCTGCTGCTGCTGCGCTCCGATGCCTACGAGCTAACGGACGACGGCCATCTTGCCTTGGCGCCAGCCTGTGGCGGCCGCGCGCCGCTGGCCGAGCTTGACGGCGACTACTTCCGCATGATCGACGGCTTCGAAGCTCGCTTCGCCCAGGGCGCGCCGTCGCTGGTGGCTGCCGAATGCTTGACCGTCAAAGGCGACGTCAGCTTCGGTGCTGGCGTCAAGGTCAGCGGCGCTGTCACGGTTGAGGCCGGGGCGGGCGAGCGGCTGCGGATCGAGGACGGGACAGTGCTGAGCGGCTAGCTGCGCCGCTGTTCGGCGCGATCTTCGAGCGCTTCGCGGCGCTCCTGTGCGCGCTCGCTCTGGTCGATCGCGCGTAGTACTAGGTAGGCCAGCGCAACACCCATCACGATCGTCTGCTCCAGCGCCATCAGTTCGCCGCCGATCTGCTGATCGACGCCGGCGCTGAGACCGAAGATCCCCTCGCGCTGCTCGTAGTAGGGGTAGAGCGGGTTCGGCGCGAAGGTCAGCAGGATCCCCAGCAGCCCGACGCCAACCTTGGTCGAGGCCATGTACAGCAGTGGCCCCATCGCGCCGCCTCGAAAGCGTGAACGGATCGGCGAGAGCAGCTGCCACCAGTAGAGAAAGCCGATACTGAGGAAGCAAAGGTGCTCAAGCACATGGACTGTGACGTTGTCGAGCGCCGAATCGTAGGCCGCCGGCACGTGCCAAGCCCACATCGCGACGATGTAGAGCACGACCGCGACCGCTGGGTGCATCAGCGGCCCGAGCGCGCGCTCCAGCGCTTGCAGGCGCCTCGTCGCCGGCCGCAGCAGAATCTTGTTTAGGCTGAGGATGCAGAAAATCGGCACCAGATCGAGCAGCAGCATGTGCTGTGCCATGTGGAAGCTGAACGACTGCTGGGCGAGCGCGTCAATCGGTGAGAGCAGCGCGAGAGTCAGCAAGGCGAGGCCGATCAGCATGCTCAGCAGCCGCCATGTCGGCGCAGCCGCAACCCCGTCTTCGCGTCGGATCCGCCACCAACGCGGCAGGTAGAGCCCGCCGATGATCAGGATCATCAGGATCGGCCCAGGATCGATCGTCCACGAAGTATTGGCCGCGGCTGCGACCGGCAGGGTCAGAGTTGGCACCGGCATCGGGCTTGATCGTCGCAGACCGCTACTGGCTACGACGCGACTTGCCGGTCAGAATCGTCGCGATGCTTCGTGCGGCCCTAGATCTCCTCGTGCCGCCGCTCTGCTGGGCCTGCCGCGGCCCGGCCCGCGATCACCTCTGCGCTGGCTGTCGGCGGGCGCTGCCTTGGATTGAGCCGCTGGCGCCGCGCCGCCGCGGCACGCTACTTCAGCAGCACTGGTCGCCGCTCGAGTATCAAGGGCCGGCTCGGGCCTTGGTCCATGCGCTCAAGTTCCGCTCTGCGATCGCGCTAGCGGCGCTGATGGCGGAACAGATAGTAGGCGCGCTGCCGCCGCGCGCCTTTCCGCCCGACGGAGCACTCGTCCCCGTCCCGGCGAGTCGGATGCGCCGCCGTCAGCGTGGCTTCGATCAGGCCGACCTGCTGGCCTCTGAACTCTCGCGGCTGGTCGTGCTGCCGCTGCAACGGCCGCTGAAGCGGCAAGCGGCGGTCGCAAGCGGGCAGCGTGGCCTGGGCCGGAGCGAGCGCCTCAGTGGCCGCGGACTGAAGGTCAGCGCGACGCGCGAGGCAGCGGTGCGCGTAGTTCTGATCGACGACGTATGCACGACCGGCGCGACGCTCGAGCTCTGCGCAAAAGCGTTGCTCGCGGGCAAAACAGAGAGCGTCAGCGCGATCACATACTGCTCTGTTCATTAGCGTCATTCGGTGGTACATTTGGAACAACTCCATCACGACAGAGGACTCCCTATGCGCATCGACCTGACCGGGACCAACATCGAGATCAATGGAGAGCTGCGCCTGCTGGTGGCGAAGCGCTTTGCGAAGATTAGGCGCCGCGTGCCCGAGGACGTCCGCTGCGACATCATCCTCGCCGAGGAGCACAACCCCAAGATCGCCGATGGCCAGAAGGCCGAAGCGAACCTCCACATCAAGGGCGGAACGATCAACGCCAAGGCGCACGAACGCGATATGGCGGCGGCCATCGGCCGAATCGCTGACGAAGTCGTGCGCCAACTGAACCGTCGCGGCGACAGGGCCCGTGCCAGCAGCCGCGCTGGCGCTGAGACAATCCGTCGCAGTAACCCGCAGGGAGCCGTTTAGACGGGCTCGCTGGGCGATCGGCGCGGCTACACTTCGGGCAATGGGCTTGCTCGAAAAAGCGCTGAACGTCGGCGAAGGAAAACAGTTCCGCCAGTACGAGAAGCGCGTCTCTGAGATCGCGTCCTTCGAGGACGAGCTGGTCGCGCTCAGCGACGAGGAGCTGCGCGGGCGGATGGACGGGCTTCGAGTGCGCGTCCGTGAGCAGGGCGAGGCGCTCGAAAGCGTGCTGCCAGAATGCTTTGCGATCGTCCGCGAGGCTGGCCGCCGCTTCCTCAACATGCGCCACTTCGATGTTCAGTTGATCGGCGGCATGGTGCTCCACGGCGGCAACATCGCCGAGATGAAGACCGGTGAAGGGAAGACGCTGACGGCAACGCTCGCGGTCTGCCTCAACGCGCTCGCCAACAGGGGCGTCCATCTCGTTACCGTCAACGATTACCTAGCCCGCCGCGACGCCGAGTGGATGAGTCCAATCTATGACGGGCTTGGCTTCAGCTGGGGAGTGCTGCAGAACATGCAGGATCCCGCCGACAAGGTCGCCGCCTACGCCGCCGACATCACCTACGGAACGAACTCCGAGTTCGGCTTTGATTATCTGCGCGACAACATGGCCCAGACGCTCGAGGAGAAGGTTCAGCATGGCGGCCGAATCGGTGACGACGGCCGGCCGGTCGCGATGCACAACTTCGCGATCGTCGATGAGGTCGACAACATTCTGATCGATGAGGCGCGAACGCCGCTGATCATCTCCGGCGCGCCCGAGGCTGCCGCCGACTCCTACTTGAAGTTCGCCAAGCTGGCGCCGCAGATGGTCGCCGGCAAGACCCCTGAGGGAATGGATCCCCGCGCGAAGAAGGATTTCATTGCCGATTTCGACTACGAGTTCGATGAGAAGCACACGACCGTCGCGATCACCGAGCGTGGCGTCGGCAAGGCCGAGAAGTTCATGAACATCGACCACCTCTACCGCGCCGAGAACGGCCCGCTGGTCAACCACCTGATCCAGGCGCTCAAAGCCCAGAGCCTTTACAAGCGCGACGTTGACTACGCAGTGATTGACGACGAAGTGCGGATTATCGACGAGTTCACCGGCCGCATTCTCGAGGGACGCCGTTGGTCGGAAGGGCTTCACCAGGCGGTCGAGGCGAAGGAAGGCGTGCGCGTTCAGGAGGAGAACCAGACGCTGGCCACGATCACGCTGCAGAACTTCTTCCGCCTCTACGACAAGCTTTCAGGGATGACCGGCACGGCGCTGACCGAGGCAACCGAGTTCATGAAGATCTACAAGCTCGGCGTCGTTCAGGTGCCGACCAACGAAAGCCTCATCCGTGAGGATCAGAACGATCAGATCTACAAGACCAAGGACGGTAAGTGGAGCGCGGTTGCGCGTGAGATCGAGGCCCGCCACGCGATCGGCCAGCCGGTCCTCGTCGGCACGATCTCGGTTGAGATCTCGGAGCTGCTCGGCTCAATGCTGGCGCAGCGCGGAATTCCGCACACGGTCCTCAACGCCAAGCCCGAGTATGCCGAGCGCGAGGGCGAGATCATCGCCGAGGCCGGCCGCCCCGGCGCCGTCACAATCGCCACCAACATGGCCGGTCGCGGCGTTGACATCAAGCTCGGCGGCAGTCCCGAGCACCTTGCCCGCGAAGAGCTAATCGCCAGCGGCGTGAAGCCGCACGAACCGGAGTTCGCAGAGCAGATGCCGGCGCTGATCGTCCAGCAGGAAGCAATCGTTGCCGAGGGGCGCGAAGCGGTGCTTGAAGCTGGCGGCCTCTTCATCGTCGGCACCGAGCGCCACGAGTCCCGCCGGATCGACAACCAGCTCCGCGGCCGCGCCGGCCGTCAGGGAGACCCCGGCGAGTCGCGATTCTTCCTCAGCGCTGAGGATGATCTTGTCCGCCTCTTCGCTGGCGACCGGATTTACAAGATTCTCGACCGCCTTGGTGGCACCGACGACGAGGGCAACGAAGAGCCGATCGAAGCAGGAATGCTCTCGAAGCAGATCGAGAAGGCGCAGCGCAAGGTCGAGGAGCAAAACTTTCTGATCCGCAAGCGCGTGCTCGAGTACGACGACGTGATGAACGAGCAGCGCCGCGTCGTCTACGCCTACCGCGACGAGGTACTCGAAGGAGTCGACCTCGGCGACCAGGCCCGTAGCGAGATCGCTGACGTTGTGCGCCGCCTAGTTGACGAATACACACCGAGCGACTATCTCGAGGATTGGGATCTGCCCGGGCTCTTCGTGGCGCTCAGCGACATCATGCCGGTCGGCGCGATAGACGAGGATTTGACTGCGGCCGGCGTGCTGGCGAGCACACTCGATCGCGAAACCCTTAGCGAGCGCGTCGTCGACGAAGCGATGGCGCTATACGAGGGTCGCGAAGGGGAGCTCGGCGACGAGCTGATGCGCGCGCTTGAGCGTTATCTGCTGCTGCAGACGATCGATCAACGCTGGAAAGAGCACCTCTACGACATGGACTACCTGCGCGAGGGCATCCACCTGCGCGGCTTCGCTCAGATCGATCCGCTGGTCGCTTACAAGAACGAGGCCTTCACGCTCTTCGGCGACCTAATGAACTCAATCTGGGCCGATTTCGCGCGGATGATCTACCACGTCGAGGTTGAGGTTGAGGTTGATGATTCGCAAGCGCAGCTGCCGTTCGCTCCCGCTCCAACCGCGCCGATCGCGGCGCAGGCGATCAACTACTCGTCCGGTGGCGGCGCCGGTGCGCTGGAGGCGGCGGCCATCGGCGGCGGAGCTGAAGTGGCCTACGCTGGCGAAGAACAGGCGCTCGAAGTAGAACCGGTCGAGCAGCGCGTTCTCGGCGCCGACGAGCAGACCGGCCGCAACGACCCCTGCTGGTGCGGGTCGGGGCAGAAGTACAAGAAGTGTCACGGCGCCTGAGCAGCGCCCTGCGGGCAAGCGAGTTCGCTGCTAGCGTCGCCGGTTGTGGCTACTGGGCCAAATCTTGAGTCGGCGCCGCAGCGCCTACGCGCCGTAGCAGAGCAGCTAGCCGAGCTGTCGAACTTCCTCGACCCCGAGGGGTTAGCCGCGCAGGCCGGCGAGCTCGAAGCCCGGATGGGCGCCGAAGGGTTCTGGGACAACCAGGAGCAAGCGGCCCGCGTTAGCGCTGAGCACGCACGTCTTTCGCGCCGCCTAGAGCGCTGGCAGGAGTTGTCAAACGATGCTGACGACCTAGCGACGATGTTGGAGCTAGTTGACGAAGATCCGTCGCTGGCCGCTGAGTTCGAAGGCCAGCTGATTGATGTCGAGCGGCGGCTCGCTGCGTTCGAAGAAGAGCGCCTCTTCGCTGGCGACTACGACGCCGGCGACGCACTGGTAACTGTGAACGCTGGCGCTGGCGGCACCGACGCTCAGGATTGGGCCGAGATGGTCTTGCGAATGATGATCCGCTGGGCCGAGAGCCGCGGCTTTGAAGTGGAGCTACTCGAAGCCAGCGCCGGCGACGAAGCGGGCATCAAGTCGGCAACGTTCAAGGCCTCAGGTGAAAATGCGTACGGCCTTTTTTGCGCCGAGCGCGGCGTCCATCGCTTGGTTCGCCTCTCGCCATTTGACTCCGCAAGCCGCCGCCAAACATCGTTCGCGGGCGTCGAGGTCGCACCGGTCGTCGATCAGATCGAGGGCGTCACGATCGAAGATGATGATCTTCAGATAGACACCTACCGGGCCTCTGGCGCCGGCGGTCAGCACGTCAATAAGACCGACTCCGCCGTGCGAATCACGCACCGACCAAGCCGAATTGTCGTCCAGTGCCAGAACGAGCGCTCGCAGTCGTCGAACAAGGAGACGGCGATGAAGATGCTGCGCGCCAAGCTGCTGGAGGCCGAGGAACGGCGTCGCAGCGAGCAGATCGCAGCCGAGAAGGGCGACAGCCAGGACGTCAATTTTGGTTCGCAGATTCGCTCCTACGTGCTGCACCCCTACACGATGGTCAAAGACCACCGCACCGAGGTTGAGATCGGTGATGTCCAGCGCGTACTTGACGGCGATCTTGATGAATTCGTCCGCGCTGAACTGCTGCGATCGAGCGGTGCGAAGTGAGTGCCTCAGATGACGTTTCGTCGCGCGCGCCGTATCTAGACGCAGTTGTCGCCTACGTCGCGAACGATCCGGCCCGCTTCCATGTCCCTGGCCACAAGGGCGGGAGCGGCGCCGACGCTGCGCTGGTAGCGGCGCTAGGCGAAGCCGCTCTCGCCCACGACCTCGCACAGGGACTCAGAGGGATCGACGATAGTCCCGAGCCGACGCCATACACGCAGGCCGAAGAGCTGGCAGCCAAAGCCTACGGCGCCGAACGGAGTTGGTTCTTGACCAACGGCGCCTCGCAGGGCAACCACGCTCTCTGCCTCGCGCTCGCGCCGCTCGGGCGCCAGATCGTCGCTCAACGCAACTCCCACGCCTCAATCGTCGACGGTCTCGTCCTCAGTGGCGGAAATCCAATCTTCATCGAACCGGAATATGACAGCGAGCTGGGGATGGCGCTCGGCGTTGAGCCAGCGAAGCTCGCAGCGCTGCTCGCCGAGCACCCCGAGGCCCGCACCGCGTTCATCGTCTCTCCTACCTATTACGGCCTGACCGCTGACGTCGCAGGCTGCGTCGAGGTGGCTCACGCCGCCGATGTGGCGCTGGTCGTAGATCAGTCGTGGGGCGCGCACCTCGGCTTCCATCCCGATCTTCCGCCGAGCGCACTCGCCTTCGGCGCAGACGCCGTCCTAACAAGCACACACAAGCTCGGCGGCTCGATGACGCAGAGCGCAATCCTCCATCTCGGTAGCGGCGAGAGGATCGACGAAGCCGCGCTCGGCCGGGCGATTCGGATTCTGCGCTCTACGAGCCAAAGCACGCTGCTGATCGCCTCGCTCGACGCCGCCCGTCGGCAGCTCGTTACGCGCGGCGAGGAGCTGCTCGGCGAGACGCTCGAGAAGCTAGTCGAAGTCCGCCAGCGGCTTGCCGCAATTGAGAAGATTGAGCTAGTTGACGAGAGCGTCGTCGGCCAGCCTGGGATCGCTGGTTTTGATCCGATCCGAATCGTGCTCGACGTCCGCGCCGTCGGCTGCACGGGGCTTGAGTTCCTCGCAGAGCTCCAGCACCGCCACGGCGTCCACCCGGAGATGGCGGCGCAGGCGACCGTCGTCTTCGTCGTCAGTCTGGCCGAAACCGACGAGCAGTTTGAGCGCCTGATCGCAGCGGTCGCAGCGAGCGCCGCTGCGCTCGACCGAGGCACCGCCGCTGTCGAACCGGTACCGCGGCTCAAGGCCTCTGGCGGCTGCGTAGTAACGCCGCGCGAGGCCTTCCTAGGGGAGGCCGAGATCGTGCTGCTCGATCATGCCGTTGGGCGCATCTCTTGTGAGTCGATTGCCGGCTATCCGCCCGGCATTCCGGCGCTGCTACCGGGCGAGCGCGTGAGCGCCGAAGTGATCGAGCACCTGCGTCGGACCGCTGCCGCAGGCTCGCGCCTTCACGGCGCCAGCGACCCGACGCTGACGACGATCGCTGTACTACTCGAGGAGCGCCCGGCCTGAGTCCCTAGGCTGCTCTTATGGACCAGGCGACCCGGCGCGAGCTCGATCACCTCGTAACCGTTGCGCTGGCCGAAGACATCGGTGACGGCGACCGCACGGCGCTGGCGACGATTCCGCAAGGCAGCACCGCAGCGGCGCTGATTACGCAGAAGGCGCCGGGAGTGATCTTTGGGATCGAGGCCGCTCAGTCACTCTTCAGCACGCTCGATTCTGCGCTCCAGTTCGAGCAGCTCGTTGAGGAAGGAAGTTGGCGCGAGCGCGGGCCGGTTTTGGGTGTCCGAGGCGACGCGCACGCGATCATCAGCGCTGAGCGAAGCGCGCTCAACCTACTCGCCCACCTCAGTGGTGTCGCGACCGCCGCCGCTCGCTACGTCAAGGCGATCGAAGGAACCGGAGCGCAGATCCTTGACACGCGCAAGACGACGCCTGGCATGCGGCTGCTGGAGAAGGCTGCAGTCGTAGCTGGTGGCGCCGGCAACCATCGAATCGGCCTTTGGGACGCCTACTTGATCAAGGAGAACCACATCGAGATCGCGGGAGGGATCGCCGCCGCCGTTGCCGCTGCGCGGGCGGCCGATCCAGAGCTGCCGCTGGAGGTTGAATGTCGCACCGTTGATCAAGTTGACGAGGCGATCGCGGCCGGCGCCGGGCGGCTGCTGCTCGACAACATGACGCCGATCGAGCTGAGCGAAGTGGTTGCGCACGTCGCTGGTCGCGCCGAACTGGAGGCCAGCGGCGGCGTCACATTGGCGACCGTGGCCGAGGTTGCCGCCAGCGGCGTACAATTTGTCTCCGTGGGCGCGATCACGCATTCAGCAACTGCTTTGGATCTCTCGCTAACCGTCGAGCTGGAGCGATGAGTTCGCTACCGCTGCCGATGGCGCCGGAGCCAGCTCTAGGCCCCGCCGCGATCGCTGAGCTGCAGGAGGAGGTTCGCCGCCTGGCAGCGGCCCGTAACGCAGTAATCCTCGCTCACAACTACCAGCTGCCCGAGATTCAAGATGTAGCCGATTACGTCGGCGATTCGCTCGGCCTCTCGCAGCAAGCGGCGAAGGTCAACAACCCAGTGATCGCGTTCTGCGGCGTCCACTTCATGGCCGAGACGGCGTCGATTCTGGCGCCGGAGAAGACCGTCCTGCTGCCCGACCTTGACGCCGGCTGCTCACTTGCCGATTCGATCACCGCGGCTCAGCTCGAGCAGTGGCAAGAGCGTTTCCCGGGCGCAATAACTGTGATGTACGTCAATACGACCGCCGCGATCAAGGCCTTGACCGACTACTGCTGCACCTCCTCGAACGCCGTTGCCGTCGTGCGCCACATCATCGCCGAGCACGGCGCCGACGTCGAGATCTGTTTCGGCCCGGACATGTTCCTTGGCGCCTACGTGCAGAAGATCACCGGCCACGAGCGAATGCACATCTGGGACGGTGAGTGTCATGTCCACGCCGGAATTCGCCCCGACGACATTACGCGCGTGCGCGGCGAGCACCCGGGCGCCGACTTCCTGATCCACCCGGAATGCGGCTGCGTCACTTCAGTGATGGAGTACGTAGCGGCCGGAGACGTTGACGCCGAGGGCGTGCAGATGCTCTCAACCGGAGCGATGATGGGCTACGCCGAGCAGGCTGAGGCTGACGGCTCCAAGCGCGACGTGATCGTCGCGACCGAGGTCGGAATGCTCTACCCACTGCGCCAGGCTGCGCCCGACATCAACTTCATTCCAGCCAACGCGGAGGCGGTCTGCCGTTACATGAAGATGATCACGCTTGAGAAACTGCGCGACACGCTGCGCGACGGTAGCGGCGAGGTAAAAGTTGAGCCGTCAATTGCTGAACGAGCGAGAACGCCGATCGAGCGGATGGTTGCAATCAACCCTTAGCGCAAGCGCAGGCCGGGGCGGCCGCTCCGCGGCTCAGCCGTCGCTGGACTTCTTGGGCTTCTGATCCGACCTGCCGCCGGTCGGCTCGCTCGGCGGCTGCTCACGCCTGCCGCCGCGGTCTGGCTTGCTGGGCTTATCTGGCTTGTTCGGTGTGCTCGGTCGGTCGGGTGTGCTCGGTCGGTCGGGTGTGCTGGGCCGGTCGGGTGTGCTGGGCCGGTCGGGTGTGCTGGGCCGGTCGGGTGTGCTGGGCCGGTCGGGTGTGCTGGGCCGGTCGGGTGTGCTGGGCCGGTCGGGTGTGCTGG
>CAMDBT010000018.1 GCA_945889475.1 Bifidobacterium breve | reverse complement strand
CTGCTCGGAGTACTCGCCCTGGTCCTCTAGTTGCGCCATCAGGTCGGTCACTTCGGCGCCAGCGGTTACGGCCTGCAGCGCGACTACGTCAAGCTCGCCGGAGGCCTTTGGACGGTAGAAGTCGGCTACGCAGATGCGGTCGTGGCCGGGTTGGCGCGGGCAGAGAAAACGAGTTAGAACGGTCTCCCGGTCGCCCGGGTCGAGGACGACGATCTCGTTGCCCTCCGAGTAGCAGGGGAAGTAGCCGAGCAGTGCGCGCGGGCGCAGGTAGTCCTGCTCTGCCCACATCCGCTCCAGCCGCGGTCTGAAGTCGTTCGCGAGTAGCTCTGTCCAGGCATCGCCCTTGACACCGCGGCCACCCCAATGGAGCTTGAACAGGACGTGCGTGTCGAGGTGGTGGTAGAGCGCATCCATCTCGATCGGCAGCTCTTGCACTCCCCACCAGGGCGGCGTCGGCACCGGAACGTCGGTGCTGGCAGCCGAACGGACGCTGTCGTCATCGGTTGGCAGTGCTTCAGGCTCCGGGCCTTTCTGGCGCAGCGCCAGCGCGTCGGCGCGCAGCTCGGCGACTAGCGCTGCGCGTTGCTCGGGCTCGACCAGCGCATCCATCTTTGCCAGTCCTTCGAAGGCGTCCTTGCAGAAGAAGACGCCGGGCTCGTAAATCTCGTCCGACTCACGGCCGCCGGGGTAGAGCGCGCGTAGGCCGAAATCCTTGTTGATCGCCGCGCCGCCGATCAAGACCGGGTAGTCAAGCCCTTGGCTTTGCAGCTCGCCGATGCAGAGCGGCATCTGCTTGGAGGTCGAAACCAGCAGCGCACTGAGGCCGATCGCGGTCGCCTTGTGCTCCTTCGCCGCTTCGAGGATCGTTTGGATCGGCACCTGCTTGCCAAGGTCGATAACGGTGTAGCCGTTGTTTGTCAGGATCGTGTTGACGAGCGACTTGCCGATGTCGTGAACGTCGCCGAAGACGGTCGCCAGCACCACGGTGCCCTTCGAGTAGCCCTCGATCCGATCAAGGAAGTTTTCAAGCCGCGCGACGGCCCGCTTCATCACTTCGGCCGACTGCAGGACGAACGGGAGGATCAGCTCACCGGCGCCGAATTTGTCGCCGACCTCCTTCATCGCCGGCAGCAGCACCTCGTTGAGCGTTGGCACGGCGCCGATTTTTTCGACCGAACGGTCGATCCAATCCTCAACGCCTTCCCTGCGTCGGCGCAGAATGTGGAAGTGGAGCGCCTCTTCCGGCTCCATCCCCTCGGTTGGATCGGCCTTCTCGGTCTCCTCGTCCTCATCGCTGCGCGACTCAAAGTGGTTGATGAACAGCTCGAGTGCATCCTCGCGACGGTTGAAGACGAGGTCGTCGGCCAGCACGCGCTCCTGATCGGAAATCTCGCCATAGGGGGTGATGTGGTTGGGGTTGACCATCGCCAGATCAAGACCGGCATCGACGCAGTGATGGAGGAAGACCGAGTTGAGTACTGCGCGGGCGCTGGGCGAGACGCCGAACGAGACGTTCGATACGCCGAGCGAGGTCTTGACGCCGGGGATCTCAGCCTTGATCCGCCGAATCCCTGCAATTGTTTCGACCGCCGAAGGCCTCCACTCCTCGTCGCCTGTCGTCAGCGTGAAGGTCAGCGCGTCGAAGATCAGCAGCTCTGGGTCGAGCCCGTGCTCGTCGCAGCAGAGCTGCTTCAGCCGCAACGCGATCTCAACCTTGCGTTCGGCTGTCTTCGCCATCCCGACCTCGTCGATCGTCAGCGCAATAACTGCAGCGCCGTGCTGAACGGCGGTCGGTACGACGCTGTCGAGCTTGTCGCGGCCGGCTTCAAGGTTGATCGAGTTCACGATCGCGCGGCCGGGGATCTGGTCGAGGGCGGCCGCGATTACCGACGGTTCGGTCGAGTCGATCTGCAGCGGCGTTGGCTGCGTCAGCGATACGCGCTTTGCGACCTGACGCATCTGCTCGTCCTCATCCTCGCGCTCGGTCAATGCGACGCAAAGATCGAGCACATGAGCGCCGCCCTCGACTTGGTCTTCAGCGATCTGCACGAGGCCCTGGTAATCGTCGGCCAGCAGCAGCTCTTTCGCCTTTCGCGAGCCTTGCGAGTTGACGCGCTCGCCGACGATCGTCGGAGTTGGGTCCTGCACTAGCGCCGTCGCGGCCATCATTGAGCTCAGCCGCGGCGCGCGCGGGGCGGGGCGCGGCGATACAGGCCTGCCGCCGCAGCGCTCGACGATCGCAGCGATGTGCGCCGGTGTTGTGCCGCAGCAGCCACCGACGATTCCGACCCCGTAACGCTCAACAAACTCGCCGAGAATCTCGGCCAGCGCCTCGGGCGTTTCAGGGAAGATCGTTTCGCCATCCGGTCCCTGCAGTGGCAGTCCGGCATTGGGGATGCACTGAATCGGCACCGGCGAGAATTCGCCGAGGAAGCGGATCGCGTCGCGCATGTCCTCTGGTCCGGTTGAGCAGTTGAGTCCAATCGCGTCTACCTTCAGCGCTTCGAGCGTCGTCAGCACTGCGTCGATGTCGGTGCCGAGCAGCATCTTGCCGCCGTTCGGCAGCAGCGAGACCGAGCTCTGGATTGGTACCGAGCGCCCGGCCGTCACGAACGCCTCGCGGGCGCCGAAGATCGCTGCCTTCACTTCGAGTATGTCCTGCGCAGTTTCGATCACCAGCAGGTCGACGCCGCCTTCGAGCAGTCCCCGCGACTGCTCCTCGAAGATCGCCACTAGCTGTCGGAAGGAGATAGCGCCCAGCGTCGGGTCGTCGGACGAGGGGAGCTGCCCGGTCGGGCCGATTGAGCCGGCGACGAAGCGATCTTCACCGACAGCGGCGCGGGCGATCTCGGCGGCGCGGCGGTTGATTTCGATTGTGTGCTCGCCAAGTCCCCACTCGTCGAGCTTCAGGCGGCTGGCTTGGAAGCTGTCGGTCTGGACGACCTCGGCGCCAGCATCGACCATTGACGTGTGGACACCTTCGATTACATCTGGGCGGTTGAGGATCAGCGCCTCGTGGCACTTGCCAGCAAGGCCGCCATAATCCTCGGCCGAGAGGTCAAACTGCTCAAGCGTCGCGCCCATGGCTCCGTCGAAGACGACGACGCGCTGGTTGATTGCCGCCAGATAGTCGCGCATCGGCCCCAAGATTAGCAGCAAAAGGAGCAACCTTGACATAACCGTGTCAAGGTCGCACGGCTGCTTCTCAAAGCCCCAACTACTTGATGAAGAGCATCTCCGAGTACTTCGGAAGCGGCCACAGATCGTCGGCCACGAGCCGCTCCAACTGGTCTGCGGTCTCGCGTGTCTTGTCCATCGCCGGGATCACCTTGTCGCGCATGAATTCGGCCTCCTTGAGGCCTTCCAGCGCCGGATGGTTGGCGTTGGCCTTCTCGAGCACGGCGAGTCGCTTGAGCAGCTCGTCGGCCGCCGACTTCAGTTGGCTCGCGAGCGACGTCATCCCCGCCTGCTTGCACTCCGCCAAGTAGCGCACGGCGGCAGGCATGATCATCGTCCGTGCGATCGAGGCAGCGGTCTCGGCTTCGATGTTGAGTTTCGTCGAGTACTGCTCGACCGCGACCTCGAAGCGGGCTTCGAGCTCGCGCTCGTTGAGCACGTCGTACTGCTCGAACACCTGAATCGTCGACTTCGCGACCAGCCACGGCAGCGCGTCGGGCGTCGTGCGCAGGTTGGCGAGGCCACGCTTGGCGGCCTCCTGCTGCCATGCGTCGGCGTATCCGTCGCCGTCAAAGACGATCCGGTTGTGCGCTTTCCAGTTCTTTTTGATTGTCTCGAGGATCGCGTCGGGGCGCTTCTTGCCCTTTTTCTTTGCGGCCTCAACCTCGTCGACCATGATGTCGATCGACTCGGCGACGATCGTGTTCAGCGCCGTGTTGACGAAGCCCAGCGACATGCTTGAGCCGAGCGCGCGGAATTCGAACTTGTTGCCTGTGAAGGCGAATGGCGAGGTGCGGTTGCGGTCGCCGCCATGGAGCGGCAGCGGCGGCAGCACCGGCGTGCCAAGGCCGAGGAAGTTACCGGCCGCGCTGTCGGCCGCCTTGCCCGAAGCGACGGCGTTGAACGCTCGCTCAAGCTCGCGGCCGAGGAAGATCGAGATAATCGCCGGCGGCGCCTCGTTAGCGCCGAGGCGGTGGTCTTGACCAACGTTCGCGACGCTCGCTCGCAGCAACTCCTGGTGGCGGTCGACGGCGGCGATAACGGCGACGCAGAAGAATAGGAACTGGATGTTCTCGGCCGGTGTGTCACCTGGCTCAAGCAGGTTCTGGCCGCTATCGGTACCCATCGACCAGTTGTTGTGCTTGCCCGAACCGTTGACGCCAGCAAACGGCTTCTCGTGCATCAGGCAGACAAGGCCATAGCGACGAGCGACGTTCTCGAGCACCTGCATCGTCAGCTGTTGGTGGTCGGAGCCGACATTCGAGTTTTCGAAGATCGGCGCTAACTCGTACTGCGAAGGGGCGACCTCGTTGTGGCGCGTCTTGACCGGCACGCCGAGGCGCTGCAGCTCACGCTCGGTTTCGAGCATGCAGGCTAGGACGCGTTCAGGGATGGTGCCGAAGTAATGCTCGTCGAGCTCATGGCCCTTCGGCGGCTTGGCGCCGAAGAGCGTGCGGCCGGTTGTGTAGAGGTCGGGACGCTCGTAGAAGTACTGCTCATCGATCAGGAAGTACTCCTGTTCCGGGCCAACTGTCGTGAAGACCCGCGTGGCGGCCTTCTCGCCAAACAGCGCCAAGGCCCGCAGCGCGACGCTTGAGAGCGAATCCATCGAGCGCAGCAGCGGTGTCTTGTGATCTAGCGCCTCTCCGGTCCAGGAGACAAATGCGGTCGGGATGCAGAGCACCGAACCGTTCGGGTTCTCGAGGATGAAAGCCGGCGAGGTCGGGTCCCAAGCGGTATAGCCGCGGGCCTCGAAGGTCGCGCGGATGCCTCCGGTCGGGAATGAGGAGGCGTCCGGCTCTCCTTGGATCAGCTCCTTACCTGAGAAGTTGGCGATCGCAGTGCCGTCGCCGACCGGCTCGAAGAACGAGTCGTGCTTCTCGGCTGTCATGTTCGTCAGCGGCTGGAACCAGTGCGTGAAGTGGGTCGCGCCGTGCTCCATCGCCCAGATCCGCATCGCCTCGGCGATCGCGTCAGCGAGGGCCGGGTCGAGCGGCGCGCCGTCGGCCAGCGTCTTCTGCAGCTTGCTGAAGACGGCCTTCGGCAGGCGCGCTTGCTGAGCCGCGGTGTTGAAGACATTCTCGCCGTAGATCGCGGCCGCCGATTCGGTGATGTCGGACTGGCCGCTGCCACCTCCACCTGCCGCCCACTGGGCTGCGGTTACGTTCTGCTGACGGGTTTTCGAAGCCATCGTGATCTCCAGATTTGTCGGTTTTCACGCTCTTCGCGCGAGTCTCATGTGACGAGACTAGAAGTGATCTCGCCCAACCACGTTATCCCGATGTCTAAACCGCGTGCTGCGCGGTACTCCCAACAGGGAGCGAGGTGTGAGCGGCGCGATTCTCCAGATTGGCGAGCTGCTGGGGCCGATCTTTCTACCTGCGGCCAATGGCGCCTGACCGATTCAGCGCAACACTTCCGGTCAATTCGATCTGGAGGTCCCATGAAGCGCTCTGCACTGGCCACCACCGCAACCACCAGCGCCGTGATGCTGCTTGCCGCACCGACCGTCGCGTCGGCAGACGTCTTTGACGCAGTTGGGGTCCCTGACACGGTCGGGATCAACTCGCTTTGGGTCTTCATCGCAGCCTGCCTTGTGCTTTTCATGCAGGCCGGCTTCGCGCTACTGGAGATCGGTTTCTCGCGCGGCAAGAACGCCGGCACGATCGTCGCCAAGATCCTGACCAACTTGTCGATCGCGGCAATCGTCTACTGGGCGGTTGGCTTTGCGCTCGCCTTCGGCGGTGCAAGCGGCAAGATCATCGGCAGCGAAGGGTTCTTCCTGCGCGACTACGGTGATCCATCGACCGCATTTCCGGTGATGGGTTTCTCCGACGCGACGATCGAATCGAAGTGGTTCTTCCAGTTCACGTTCTGCGCCGTCTCGCTGGCGATCGTTTGGGGAACGACTCTGGAGCGGATCAAGTTTGGCGTCTACGTGATCTTCGCCGTCATCTTCGCCGGGCTGATCTATCCGATCGCCTCAGGCTGGGTCTTCGGTGGCGGCTGGCTGCAGGCCAACCTTGGGATGCAGGACTTCGCCGGTTCGACCGCCGTCCACCTCGTCGGCGCGACCGCCGGACTGGCCGTGCTGCTGCTGCTCGGGGCGCGCAAGGGCAAGTACGACGCTGAGGGGCGCCCGCGGGCAATCCCCGGGCATAACATGCCGCTCTTCGGCCTTGGCGTGATTATCCTGCTGCTCGGCTGGTTCGGTTTCAACCCCGGTTCAACGCTCGGCGCGATGGACGGTCGCTTCACAGAGGTGGCGCTCGTTACGCTGCTCGCGGCGGGGGCTGGCACGATCGGCGCGCTGCTGATTAGTTGGCTGAAGACGCGCACGATCGACATCGGCATGGCTGGCAACGGGATGATCGGCGCGCTAGTCGCGATCACCGCGCCTTCAGGCTACGTGGCTCCGTGGGCTGGCGTCGTAATCGGCTTGATCGCTGGCTGCATAGTGCCGCTTGGGGTGTACGCGATCGACAAGCGGCTCGACGACCCGGTCGGCGCGCTGACCGCTCACGGCCTCTGTGGCGTTTGGGGGACGCTCTCCTGCGGCCTCTTCACGCTGCCGATCCTGGCCGAATACAACGCGGTCGGTGAAGGCGGGCTGGTCTACACAGGCTCACTTGGCCAACTCGGTGACCAGGCGATCGGCGTGGTGGTCGTTTTCGCCTTCGTCTTCCTCACCAGTTACGCCACCTTTTGGGTGATCAAGAAGAGTTACGGCCTGCGCGTAACCGAGGCCGAAGAAGATGCGGGGCTCGATATCTCCGAGCACGGCATGTACGGCTACCCGGAACAGTTCATTCCGGCACCGGAGCTGGTCGGTTACGGTGCGGCGCCCCGGCTGCGTTCTCCGGGCGTATCCTGATAGGCAGCTAAAAGGAGCTTGCGAAATGAAGAAGATTGAAGCGATCATCCGCCACGAGGCATTCGAGCCAATCCGACTCGAGCTATTAGCGCTGGGCTTCCCTTCGATGACGGTTCTCGAGGTCAAGGGATCGGGCCGTCAGAAGGGGATCGTCGAGACCTACCGAGGTGCAGAACTGACCAACTACCTCCGGCCCAAGGTGCAGATCAACTGTGTCGTCTCCGACGCCGACGTCGAGGCTGTCGTCGAGTCGATTCTCAAGCACGGTCGTACCGGCGCCGTCGGTGACGGCAAGGTCTTCATCATGCCGGTTGATGAGGCCTACCGGGTCCGCACCGGCGAGTCCGGTGAAGAGGTTCTGCAGGCCCACCCCGAAGCTGCCGACGAGCCGAAGTAGCCGGCCGCCTACTCGCCCTTCTGTATGACCTGCCCGGTGGCGGGGTCTACGATCGAATCCTGCGGGCGCCGAGTGACGTTCACTGTCAGCGTTCCGGCCGGAACGCCGCCACCTGCCGTCACCGCCCGCGCTTTGCCGTTGAGTCCCGCGCCGGCGCGATATTCGAGCGTCCGCGTGCCGGGCTGGGTTGCGCTGAGCGACCAGATGAAGCTGCGCTCATCGCCCGCTGCGAGCGGCCCGAGCGCCCAAGTATTGACGTAGGCGGTTGCGCCATTTATTGGGCCGGCATTGACCACCCAGACTGGACGAACCGGGTCTGCGACACCCGGCTCAGTGGTGCGGTAATCGAGCCCGTTGACGGTCATCGTGATGTCCGGGACTTCATGCGTGCCGGTGTTTTGCACTGTAATAACGAGCTTTGACGTCTCGCCGAGGCCCTGTTTGCGGGGGAATGTGACCTTCGAGATCGCTACCTCGTAGCTGCCGCTTGGCTCGCTGGCGTCCTGCATCTCGCCGGAGCCGCCGCAGCCGCTGATCGCGGCCGCCAGCAGGACCGCTGCTACGAGGAAGCCGGGCGTGCTTTTCTGCGAAACTGAGCTGTTCACGAGTGGCGACGCTAGCACAGCGAGACCTACTTGAGGAGTAGCTTCGGGGTGCCCGATCGGCGAATCCGACAGGGGCGGTCGCCGCTACCCCGCTAGCTATCGTAAGATGCAAAAACCGCGTCCGTCAAGCGGTTTTCCGAAGCTCAACTGGGAGAGGGGGATAGATGGCTCGAAGCGCCGCCGACCGAACGTTCGCACCCGCACGCGACTTCTTTGAGCAGGTCGGCGACATGATGATTCTGACCGGCAAGACGATCATCTCGGCGGTCCGCCCACCCTTCCCGTATGGCGGCGAATTCGTCCTTCAATTTCTCTTCGCGCTGCGGCTCTGCTGGTTTCCGCTGCTGATTTCGACGGTCGCCTTTGGCTACGGCGCGCCAGGGCTCCAGGCCGCTAACTTCCTCGTTCTTTTCGGTGCTCTGGACCGTCTCGGTGGCTTCTTTGTGTTGGCCTCGATTCGTGAATTCGCTCCGCTTGTAACGGCGATTGTGCTGGCCGGCGTTGCCGGTACGGCGATCACCGCCGACCTCGGCGCGCGCAAGATCCGTGAGGAGCTCGACGCGCTTCAGGTACTCGGCGTGGACCCGGTAAAGAACCTCGTCGTGCCGCGTTTCCTAGCACTGATGCTGGTAACCGGACTGTTCGATATTTACGCGCTGCTGTTCGGCATCTTCGGTGGAATTATCGCGACGCTCGTCTACCACGCTCCACTGGGGCCATTCTGGGCAACATTCTTCACCAACGCCTCGGTCACCGACCTCTGGGGTTCAATCCTAAAGTGCACCTGTTACGGGGCGATCATCGCGATCGTCTGCTGCTACAAGGGGATGACCGCGTCCGGCGGTGCGGCCGGGGTCGGGCGCGCAGTCAACCAGGCGGTCGTAATCTCGTTCCTCGGAATCTTCGCGTTCAACTACGTCTTTACGCAGACGCTGCTCGCTACCCACCCCGAGATGAACATCATCCGCTAAGGGGCTGAGCGAGCTTTGAACCCGAACAGTTGGCTAGCCGTTCCGCGCGACCTACTGGTCTCTTTCGGCGAGATCGCGAAGTTTTGCAGCACAGTCGTCGCCGAAGTAGTCGGCCTGCGCGTGATGAAGTTCTTCGGCGAGGCGCTGCGCCAGTCGGGGATCCTGATCGTCTCCTCAGCGCTGGTGATCTGGGGCCTCGTCTTCATCATCGGTCTGCAGTGCGGAATCGAGGGCGCTTACTTCAACCGCTCGGTCGGTGCGCCGGCCTACGCCGGCGTCTTTGCCGCTTGGTGCGACCTGCGCGAGCTGGTCCCTTACGCCTTCGGCTACATGATGGCGGCCAAGGTTGGCACCGGAATCGTCGCCGAGATCGGCTCGATGCGGATCACCGAAGAGATCGACGCGCTCGAAGTGATGGGCATCGATTCGATGACCTTCCTCTGCGCGACGCGGCTACTGGCGGCTTGGATGGTGCTGCCGTTCCTTTACATCTCGGCGGTCGGAGCAGGATTCGCCGCCAGCTACCTTGCCGTCGTAATTCAGATCGGTGAGGTTTCCCAAGGCGGCTATTCGCTGATTTTCTGGCAGTTCCAAAACCCTCCTGACCTCTTATTCAGCGCGCTGAAGGCGATGGCGATGGCGACCGTGATCGTGCTCGTTGGCTGTTATTACGGCTACACGGCGAGCGGCGGGCCGGTCGGTGTGGGGACGGCAACCGCCAAATCGATGGTCCTCAACATCGTGCTCGTCCATCTGATCGGGATGCTCGGCACGCAGGTCTTCTGGGGCGCAAATCCGCGGGCACCAATCGGAGGTTGAGCAATGTCAGAGCAAGAAAAGGATCAGCAGCCAATCGAGCCGACCGAGCGCGTCAAGGTTGTGCGGGAGGCCGCGCCGGGCGGCGACGAGGAGTACCGCTGGCATAGCGGCTTGAACCGGCCCACCGGCGTGCCGGACGCGATTGAATTCATTGATGTGCACAAGGCCTTCGGTCGCAACAAGATCCTCGTCGGGCTCAACCTTGGCCTACCTGAAGGCAAGATCTCGATGATCCTCGGGCCGTCGGGCACCGGCAAGTCGGTCTGCATCAAGCACATGGTGGGGCTGCTCTACCCGGACGACGGCGATGTCCTCGTCCATGGCCATTCGATCCCGAACCTGCGTGATGAGGAGCTGTTCGAGATGCGCAAGAAGTTCGGCGTGCTGTTCCAGGACGGTGCGCTCTTCGGCTCGATGAATCTGCTCGACAACGTTGCCTTCCCGCTGCGCCAGCACACAGATAAGAGTGAGGACGAGATAATGGAGGTCGTCAACTCCCGGCTAGCCGAGGTTGGCCTGAGCGATGCCGGCGAAAAGATGCCGAACGAGCTTTCCGGCGGGATGCGCAAGCGCGCCGGATTCGCTCGCGCGCTCGTGCTGGACCCAGACATCGTGCTCTTCGATGAGCCCGACTCGGGTCTCGACCCGGTCCGCACGGCGCTGCTCTGCGAGCTGATCCAGGAGATCCACAAAGAGAACGGCGGCGCCTACACGGTGATTACGCACGACATCATGAGCGCCCGCCGCGTCGCCGAGTACATCGCCGTGCTTTGGCGCGGGCGGATCGTTGAGGCCGGCCCGGCCGAGGAGCTGTTCAACTCCGACAATGAGTTCGTGCGACAGTTCCTTTCCGGCTCCGCTCAGGGTCCGCTGGGGATGGAGTAGCGCGATTTACGGCTGGCCGACATGGATGACGGCAGGCGGACGGGCATGAAGCCGGCTCGCATAGTGACCCTGCTTGTGGCGGCGGTCGCCGTCGTACTGGTGGGGATAGTTCTCTTCGGCGGTGGTTCGAAGCCAACCTATGTGTTGACCTTCGAGACCGCCGGGCAGCTTGTCAGCGACAACGACGTGCAGGTCGGCGGCAGGCGTGTCGGCAAGGTCAGCAACATCGAACTGACGTCGAACAACCAAGCGAACGTCACAATCGAGGTTGAGGAGCCGTACGCACCGCTACATGAGGGGACGACGGCGATCATGCGAGCGACCTCGCTCTCCGGTGTCGCCAACCGCTACATAGCGCTGACGCCGGGGCCGCAGAGCGCGCCGCTGATAGCGGAGGGCGAGACGATCCCGGTCGATCAGACGACGACGATCGTCGACCTTGACCAGCTCTTCAACACGCTCGACCCCGATACGACGAAGGGTCTAGCCGAGGTAATCCAAGGCTTCGGCACTTGGTACCGCGGCCGCGGCGTGCAGGCGCGCAAGGGCCTGCCGTATCTCTCGCCGTCGCTGAACGCGACGATCGGCCTGATTGAGAAGCTCAACAGCGACCAGCCGGCGCTTGAGCAGATGCTCCAGAGCACGTCGTCGGTCGTTGGCACGCTGGCCGCGAAAGGGCCGACGCTGACGAACCTCGTGACCAACGCCAACATCAGCCTTGGCGCGATCGGCGATGAGAACGAGTCGCTGGCAGAGGCGCTTGAGTACCTGCCGCAGACGCTGCGCCGCGGCAGCACAACCTTCGTCAACCTGCGAACGACGCTGAACTCGGTCGACAAGCTGGTTGCTGCCTCAAAGCCAGCGACGAAGAACCTTGCGCCGTTCCTAGCCGACCTTGAGCCGCTGTTTGTCGAGGCAAAACCGACGCTCACCAACCTCGCCCTGACGGTCAGCAAGCCTGGCACCGACAACGACTTCACGTCGATGATGCAGAATGCGCCCGCGCTCAGCAGCGGCGCGCAGAAATCGTTCCCCGCTTCAATCACGGCGATCAACGATTCGCTGCCAACGCTCTCCTACGCGCGGCCATACTCGCCGGAGCTGGTCGGGCTGCTGCGCGACTTTGGCCAGAGCACTTCGAACTACGACGCCAACGGCCACTACGCCCGCGCGACGCCGGCCTTCGGCGCCTTCAACTACAACGGGTCATCGCTCGATTATCTCGGCGAGGCGCGCGATGCTTGGGAGCAGAACGGCCCGGCGATTGTGCCGCGCTGCCCCGGAGCAGCAACGCAGGCACCGCCGGACGGCAGCGCTCCATGGCAGGCGCCGCTCTACCCATCGACGACCAGTTTGATTGGCTGCAACCCGGCGATCGTGCCACCGGGGAGCTGGTAACTGTGAAGCGGCTGATAGCGATCTTCGCCGCCTGCTGCGCTGGCCTTGTGCTGATCGTCGCCGCGACCGGCTCGGGCGACGATGGCGCTTATCGCGTGCGAGCGATCTTCAACAACGCGGCCTTCGTGATCCCCGGGATGGACGTCAAGATTGCTGGCGTGCGCGTCGGCTCGATCGAGTCGCTCGCCCTGACCGACGACCACAAGGCGGCCGTCGTACTAAACATCGAGAACCCGAACTACCACGACTTTCGCGAGAACGCCTTCTGTCGGATCCGCCCACAGTCGCTGATTGGCGAGCGCTACGTCGACTGCCGCCCAGAGGAGCCGCTGCCGGCGGGGATGGCTCAGGCGCCGCTGCTGACGCCGATCGCCTCCGGAGTCGGCAAAGGCGAGTATCTCTTGCCATCGAACCGCACCGCCACCTCGGTCGACGCCGATCTGATCAACAACGTGATGCGCTTGCCGTATCGCCAGCGCTTCACGATAATTCTGAACGAGTTTGGGACCGCGCTGGCGGGCAATGGGCAGGAGCTCAACGCAGCATTGAAGGTCACCGACCCGGCGCTGAAAGAGCTTGGCGACGTGCTCGAGATTCTCGCCCGTCAGAACAAACAGCTCGGCGCTCTGGCTGAAAACGGCAGCAAGGCGCTGGCTCCTTTGGCGCGTGAGCGCGCTCACGTTGCCGGTTTCATCAACGCATCCGGCTACACCGCCGAGGCGACCGCTGAAGAGAGCGCCTCGTTCAGCGAGAACCTGCAGAAGTTCCCGGGCTTCCTAGAGCAGCTCAGACCGACGATGAACGATCTGGCGAGCTTCGCGCGCAACGCAACGCCGCCGTTCACCGACCTCAACCGTGCTGCCGACTCAATCAACACCTTCACACTCGGCTCCCCGGCCTTCAACGCGGCTGGAATCCCAGCTCTGGAATCGCTCGGCGACACCTCCGACGTCGCCGGCCCTGCGCTCGTCAGTTCGTTGCCGCTAGTCGAGAAGCTCGGCCCGCTCGGAGAAAATGCGAAACCGGCGATCACAAACCTTGCTGCGCTACTGAATTCGCTTAAGAAGACCGGTGGCATCGACCAGCTGATGACGGTGATCTACAACACGACCGGCTCGGTCAACGGCTTCGACCAATACGGCCACTACATGAGGGCCCGGCTTACGACAACCAGTTGCCAGTCATTCAGAATCAGAAACGACATCAACTGCAACTCCAATTTCGTCAGCGGATCAGGAAGCGGTAGTGCGGCAGCGGCGACGCAGCAAGCGGCCAGTAAGGCCTCGCGTCCTAGCGCCCGGGTAGCGCCGGCGCCCGCGCTTCCAGCGCCGACAAGTCCGTCCAGTGGCGCAGCTGAGCCGCGCAAGCCAACGCAGCAGCCCGCCGACCCGCAGTCCGCCCGTGCCCTACTCGACTACCTGCTTGGAAAATGAGCTCCAGCCGCAGAAAAACCTCAATCGCTGCCAACCCGGTGCTGATCGGCGCGGTGACGACGCTGGTCGTTGTTGTGCTCGTCTTCCTCGCTTACAACGCCAACAACGGCCTGCCCTTCGTTCCCTCCTACGACATCAAGGTCGAAGTGCCAAACGCCGCCGGGCTGGTCAAAGGCAATGAGGTCCGCGTCGGCGGCACGCGGGTTGGCGTGATCACCAAGATCGAGCCGAAGACCGAACCTGACGGCGCCGTCGTCGCAGTACTGACGCTGAAGCTCAAGAGCGTCGTCGAGCCGGTCCCCGATGACACAACGGTGATGATCCGCCCACGCTCGGCGCTGGGGCTCAAGTACGTCCAGTTGACGCGCGGCCCGTCGACGCAGGGTCTGCCCAACGGGGGCACGTTGGCAATCACTCAGGCACGGCCGGAGCCGGTCGAGATCGACGAGTTCTTCGACATGTTCGATCAGCCGACGCGCCTTGCCGCGCAGGCCAACTTGGGCTGGTTCGGCAACGCAATCTCCGGCCGCGGAGTCGACCTCAACTTGGCGATTCAAGATCTGAAGCCATTCGCCGAGGAGATCACTCCTCTGATGCGCAACCTTTCGAGCCCGAAAACCGATCTGGCTGGCTTCATCAACGGCCTCTCTCAGAACGCCAGCGTTGTCGCACCGGTCGCTGAAACTCAAGCCCAGATGTTCGTCAACCTCGACACAACCTTCGAGGCGCTCGCGTCGGTCGCTCGACCCTACATCCAAGAGTCGATAACAGAGGGCCCCGAGACGCTTCAGAACGCGACCGTCAATCTGCCTCGGCTGCGCCCATTCCTTGTCAACAGCGCGACGCTCTGGCGCGCCCTTCAGCCGGGGATCAAGTCGTTCACCGGCGCGGCGCCGTACTTGGCCAGCATCGTCACGGTCGGCACGCCGGTCTTCAAGCGCTCACCGGCCTTCAATGCTCAGCTCTCAACAACCTTCACGGCCGTCGCCGCCTTCTCGACCAACCCCAGCACGACGCTCGGCGTTGTTGACCTAACCGAGCTAGTGACGATCCTGAGGCCGACGCTGGCGTTCGTTACGCCGGCACAGACGACCTGCAATTACCTGGCGATCCTGCTTCGCAACGTCGCTGAGATCGGTAGCGAAGGCGGCAGCACAGGGCAAGCGCAGCGGGCGATGGTGATGGCAACTCCCGGTGGGCTGTTCGACCCGGCGAACCCCTCGACATCGGCGCCGATCTCGCCAAATAACGAAGGTCTTCCATCCAGCGCGCCGGCAGACGGTGGCCCGTTCGGCTCTGACATCACCAACTACCTCCACAGCAACCCGTACCCACACACGGCCGCTCCAGGGCAGCCAGCAGGGGAGTGTGAAGCGGGCCGCGAGGATTACAAAGTCGAAGAGGTCGTAATCGGCAATCCGCCCGGTAATCAGGGTTCTGCAGGGGCTTTCACTTCGACTGGCGGCGGCGAGTAATGGCTTGGCTCAGTCGCAAAGCCAGGGGCGATCGTCCGACCGTGCTGCGTAAGGATCGGACCGGTACCAACCCGATCGTGGTCGCACTGATCGGAATCGTCGTGATCGGGCTGATCTGTTACTTCGGTTTCACGAAGAACAACCCGTTCAGTCAGCCGTTCCAGTTCCAAGCCGTCTTTAGCTCTTCCAACTCGATCAGGCTCAGTTCGCCGGTCAGGATCGCTGGAGTCAACGTCGGCAAGGTCGTCAAGGTTGAGGGTCAAGAGGGAACCAACAACGCGATCGTCACGATGGAGATGGAGGATCAAGGGCTTCCGATCCATAAGGACGCGGAGCTGAAAATTCGGCCGCGGATCTTCCTTGAGGGCAACTTCTTCGTCGACCTGAAGCCAGGCACGCCGCAGGCGCCGACGATCTCTGAGGGTGACACGATCCCTGCCGGCCAGACAGCGATACCGGTTCAGCTCGACCAGGTCCTGACGTCGCTCCAGCAGAGCACCCGCAAGAACCTCCAGGTGCTGCTGATCGAACTGGGGTCCGCATTGACCGCTGAGCCAACGGCAGCCGAGAACGCGCAGCAGCCCCCGATGACGAAAGGCAAGACGGCCGCCGAGGCACTAAACAATTCGCTCAAGTACTCCGAACCAGCGCTGAAGAACAGCGCGCTCGTCAACCAGGCGCTTCAGGGAGTGGTGCCCGATGACCTGCCCGGCCTGATCCGTGGGCTGGCGGCAACCTCGACCAAGCTCGTCGGCAGCGAGGCTCAGCTCGGGGAGCTTGTCGTCAACTTCAATACGACGATGGGCGCGATCGCTTCGGAGCAGGAAGCGGTTCGCGAATCGGTCAGGCTGCTCGGCCCGACCGTCAAGCACGCCTACGCGAGCCTTGGCTCGCTCAACGAGGCGCTGCCGAGCCTCGCGCAGTTCTCGGTTGACTTTGTCCCTGGGGTCGAGCAGACGCAGCCAACGATTGACGCTGTGACGCCGTGGATTGCGCAGGCGACGCCGTTCGTGTCGAAGCCTGAGATGGGCGGCGTTGCTGCCAACCTGCAGCCCTCGACCGAGAGTCTCGCCGCGCTGAGCGCAGCAACGATCCCGACTTTGACGCAGACGCTGAACTTCTCACAGTGCGTCAGCAAGGTCTTGATCCCGACCGGCGACACGGTCGTTCCCGACGGAGCGTTCACGACCGGCAAGCCGAACTCGCAGGAGTTCTGGGATGCCCTTGTTGGCTTCAACGGAGAGTCGCAAGCGTTCGACGGCAACGGCCAGATGGTCGAGCTACAGGCCGGCGGCGGTCCAAACCCGGTGACGATTACCGGCGGCAACCTGAACGCCGGAGAACCCCTCTACGGCAACAGCATCGGCGCTCCTCAGGGGACCAAGCCGGCCTGGACGAGCGGCCAGAAAATCCCGCTCAAGCCGAATGTTCTCTGCTCTAAGCAGACGCTGCCAAATATTGCAGGCACAGCGACCGGGCCGGCGGACTGATCTGATGAAAAGCGCGATCACCAAACACATTCGTGACTTCATCGCACTCGGCGTGGTTGCGCTGCTGGCGGTGTTGATTGGTGGCTACATCCTCTCCAACCAGCGCTTCTACCTGCCGGCTTGGGTTCCGATTGTCGGCAGCGATTTTGTTGACTACTACGCGCAGTTCTCGACCGCGCAGGCGGTCATGCCGGGGCAGGGGCAGACGGTGATTGTTGCCGGTGTCACCATTGGCGAGATCGGTGGCGTGACGCTGAAGGACGGCACCGCAATCGTCGAGATGAAGATCCGCGAGAAGTACGCCCACATCTATAACGATGCGACCGCTCTGCTGCGTCCGAAGACCGGGCTCAGCGACATGGTGATCGAGATGAACCCGGGCGCACCGAGCTCGGGAGAACTTGCTCGCGGCGGAACCTTGCCGGTCTCGAGGACGCTGCCGAACGTCAACGCCGATCAGATCCTTGCCGGCCTCGACGCCGATACCCGCGCTTACCTGCAACTACTCGTCAACGGCGGCGGCGAGGGCCTCAGTGGCAACTCGAACGAGCTTTCAGCGACGCTCAAGCGCTTCGACCCGATCACCGTCTATCTGGCACGGATCGGGAAGGAGATGGGGCGCCGTCAGGCCTACATCAAGCAGGGCATTCACAACTTCCGCCTCTTGACAGAAGAGCTCGGGGCACGCGATACCGAGCTGGCCCGCTGGGTGCGTTCGTCGAACGACGTTTTCAAGGTCTTCGCCGATCAGCAGTACAGCCTACGCGCCACGCTCTCGTTGTTGCCTGGAGCGCTTGACGCCGTCAACCACGCCGTGATTGACAGTAATGCGCTGACCAATCAGATGGGCCCGGCGCTCTCGAAGCTGCAGCCAACGGCTGTCGGCACCGCGGCCTCGCTG
Source organism: Bifidobacterium breve (assembly GCA_945889475.1). Taxonomy (GTDB): domain Bacteria; phylum Actinomycetota; class Thermoleophilia; order Solirubrobacterales; family Solirubrobacteraceae; genus F1-60-MAGs163. The sequence continues at coordinate 14,881 of CAMDBT010000018.1, read as the reverse complement.
AAGTCGTTGCAGAGCTTTGCGACGGAGACGACGCCGGTGCTTGAGGATCAGCTGCGCCCGTTCACGGCCGAGGCTGGGCCGACGGTCGCAGCTTTGAGGCCGGCCGCTGCCGACCTCGCCGCGACGGCACCACAGTTGGACACGAGCTTTTCGGTGCTCAACACGCTGACCAACGAGCTGGCCTACAACCCACCAGGAGCACAGGAGGGTTATCTCTTCTGGGCGGCGTGGGGCAACCACCTTGCGGCCAACATGTTGAGCGCGCAGGACGCCGGTGGCCCGATTCGCCGCGGCACGCTCTTTAGCTCCTGCGACGCGCTAACAATCTACGAGGACCTCGGCAAGGGCAACCCGGAGCTTGGGACCCTGATTACGCTACTGAACGCGCCGACGGTCGCTGAGGTCTGCTCGTCGTCGGCTTCAGCAGCGCAGGTAGCTCGCGGCAGGCAGATTGCGCGCCGCTCGCTCGCGCAGCAGCGAGCAAACAGCTCTGGCGCGGCGAGCGGTTCGGCGATCGAAGCGGAGCAGCCGGCTCAAGCGCAGCGGGCGCCGACTGAGGCGCCAGGCGTTCAGGGCGGTGAGCCGCGATGAATAAACAGGCGCCAAGTTTCGCTCGAATTATGACGATGGTGTTGTTTGCGCTCTCCTGCTTTGGACTGCTGGTGTTCCTCTGGGTCGCCTTTGGTGGCCCGACGCCGCTGAGGCCCGATGGTTACCAGATCACGGTGCCGTTTAGGGAGGCCGGTCAGCTCGCACAGCAGGCCGATGTCCGCATCTCAGGCGTGCGCGTGGGAACGGTAACGGCGATTGTCACCGACCCGGTCAGAGGTAACTCGAACGTGACCGTTGAGATGCTGCCCGAGTATTCCCCGGTGGCAAAGGACTCGCGCGCGATGCTACGCGCCAAGTCGCTGCTCGGCGAGACTTATCTCGAACTGACGCCGGGTAACCCTGACGGACCATTTGTAGCCGACAATGGGACGCTGCCACTGGGCAACATCAAGCCGTCGGTCGAACTTGACGAAATCTTCCGTGCCTTCGACCCGAAGACGCGCGAGGCGTTTGGCACTTGGCAGCAGCAGGCGGCGATCGCTGGCACCGGTTACGGCCGCGATCTCAATGATGCTTTCGCGCAATTTGCCCCGCTCGAAGAGCAGGCGACACGCCTCGCCAAGGTGCTCAACCGCAACGAGCTCGCGCTCAGCGGTTTGATCCGCGATACGGGCGTCGTCTTTGCCGCCTTGAGCGCGCGCGGCAACCAGCTGGCCAGCCTGATCACAAACTCCAACCGCGTCTTCTCGACTACTGCGGCGGCCAACCAGCAGCTGGCAGATACCTTCGTCGCCTTGCCTACGTTCCAGCGCGAATCGCGTCAGACGCTCGACCGGCTGGTCGTCTTCGCTGACACGACGAACCCGCTGATCACGCAGCTCCAGCCGGTCGCCAAGCAGCTCGCGCCGACCGCCGCCGCGCTCGAAGCCGCCGCTCCTCCGCTGAACGATCTTATGATCGGCCTTGGCCCGGCGATCACCGCTGCGAAGAAGGGACTCCCCGCAACCAACGTCTTCCTCGCCGAAACGCCGCCGCTGCTGCAGGCGCTTGATCCACTTACAGCGAACCTCAACCCGCTCTTCCAGTACGTCGGTCAATACCCGAGTGAGCTGACAGCGTTCGTCGCCAACGCGGCCGCCGCAACCAATGCGCGCACCGACCTCAATGGCAAGGCGGTCCGGTATCTGCGCGTCACAAACACGCTCAGCCCGCGTTCGCTGGCTTCATACCCAGAGCGCGTCAAGTCGAGCAGGTCAAACCCCTATCCGCTGCCGCGCTCGTTCGACAAACTCGCGACCGCCAACATGCCGGTCTTCCAGACGACGTCTTGCAGTAGCGGCATCACCGCCGGTCTCTCGGCGAGCGCAGAGGCGGCGCTCGGTCCCGAATACGCCGCGCGCGTGAAGGGCTACGCCTTCAACGTCAATAACCCTGACGGTATTGGCGACCCTGCCAACGTTGTAGCGCCAGCCTGTCCGCTACAGGGCCCGGTTTTCGGCAGCGGCTTCTACTTCCCGCAGGTCATTGCTGGCCCCGTAACACCGAAGCTCGTCCCCTGATCGGGTCGGCGCGGCGATTGGCGCTCGGCGCTAATTTGGCTTGATGGTCACTCGCCTGTTAGCGGCAGTAATGGGCTTCGCGGCGCGGCGGCCGGTCGCGGTTTCACTGGCCGTCTTGGCGCTGGCGGTTGTCGGCGCGCTGTTTGCGCTGAGGCTCGAACCGAGCGCCGAGACCGAGACGCTCGTTGGCCGCTCAACGCCCGGATACGCAGCGACAGATCGGCTCCATGAGCGATTTGGCGACGACGCCGTCTACGTAGTTGTGCGCGAGCCTGCGGCGCGAATCGCGCTTGGCGAGGATCTAGGTCGCGTCTTCGGGCTCGAAGGCTGCCTCGCCGGAAATCCGGCTGGTTCCGACGACCCGCCCGGAGGAAAGAGAGGGCCCTGCGGGCGGCTGGCGGCGACGAAACCGGCGAAGGTCGTCTTCGGCCCCGGGACCTTCATCAACGAGGCGGTCGGCCAAATCAACGAGCAGCTCCACAGCTTCGCCGCCGCGCAGAAGCAAGCCAGCGCAGCCGCTGGCCGCAAGGCCTATCGCGCCGAGCTAGCGAAGAGCGGCGATTCCACAGCGGCCGGGGCTGCCCGCGCGAAAGCGCGTCAGAAGGTTGACGCGGCCTATTTCCAGCAGCTTGCCGGGCTGGCGCTGCGCTACGGGCTGACGAAGTTGCCGGCACTCGACGACCCCCAGTTCCTCGCCCGCTTGATCTTCGACCCGACCCGCGCGACTGGAGAGCCAAAGGCGCGCTTCGCAACGATCTTCCCCAGTTCGCAGGGCGCGCTGATTCAAGTTCGCTTGCGCAGCGACTTGAGCGAAGGTCAGCGCAAAGCTGCGATTGCCGACATTCGCGCCGCGACCGAGATGGAGCAGTGGGCTCTCTCCGACGGCAGCTACCAGGTGACCGGCGCGCCGGTGCTGATCGGCGAGCTGAGCGATTCGATTTCGAGGTCGATCTTGATTCTTTTGATCGCGGCCGTAATCGTGATGGCGCTTACGTTGGGCATTGTCTTCCGCTCACGGCTGAGGCTGCTGCCACTGGCAGTAGCGCTGGCCGCAGTTGCGCTGACTTTCGGCGTGATGGCGATCAGCGGGATCGGCCTGACGATGGCTTCGATCGCGACCGTCCCAATTCTGATCGGCCTAGCTGTCGATTACGCGATCCAGCTGCAGTCAAGGCTCGATGAGCAAGGGCCGCCGTTGGCCTCGGCGATCGGCCTTGTCGCGGCGCGCGGCGCACCGACAATCCTCGCTGCCGCCGCCGCCACCGCCGCTGGCTTCCTCGTACTCGTGCTCTCGCCGGTGCCGATGATCCGCGGCTTCGGCCTGCTGCTGGTGGTCGGCATCGTGCTGGCGCTTGTTTGCGCGCTGACGTTGGGCGTTGCAGCCGGGGCGCTGCTTGAGCGGCGCAGCTCGCCGCCGCGCGCAATCGCCGCGGCCGGGGCGGCTTGGAACGATGCCGGCGCGATCATCACCGCGACCGGCGGATGGCGCTTTGTCGCCGCTCGGATGCGCGCTTGGACTTCTGGCGCGCTGCGGCTTGCGACCGAGAAACCCGGCCGGGTTCTGGCCATCGCCGCTGCGCTGGCGCTGGTCGGTTGGGCGGTTGACACGCAAGCCAAGGTCGAGTCCGACGTCCAGAAGCTCGTCCCCTCGTCGCTGCCGGCGCTGCGCGACCTCCAGCAGCTGCAGAAGCTCAGCGGAGTTGGCGGTGAGGTCAACGTTGTCGTGGAGGCTGAAAACGCTTCGGATCCGGCCGTTGTCGCCTGGATGACCGATTACCAGTCGCGGGTGCTCAGGCGGCTCGACTACAACGCCGAGCGCGGCTGTCGTGGCTCTGATCTCTGCCCCGCGTTCTCGCTGCCCGATCTCTTCACGACGCCTGATTCAGTCTCCTCGCAGCAGCGGGTCGACGCGCTGCTAAGAGCGATTCCCCCGTACCTGACGCAGAACGTGATCGCCCCTGATCGCAAGACCGCGACGCTGGCCTTCGGCCTCCGCTTGATGAGCCTTGATCGCCAGTTCTCGGTGCTGCGTGTGATGGAGAGCGAACTTGACCCGCCGCCGGGCGTGCGTGCGCGGCTCGCTGGACTGCCGGTGCTGACGGCAGCCGCCAACGATCGGCTCGCTTCGCCGCTACGCCGCGGCGTAGCGCTGCTGATCAGCCTCGTTGCCGTCGGATTGGTGCTGCTTCTCGCTCTCCGTAGCTGGCGCCGTGCGCTGGTCCCGCTGCTGCCGATAGCGCTAGCGACCGGCTGGTCGGCGCTGATTCTCTTTGCGACTCGAATTCCGCTCAATCCGCTCTCGGTTGTGCTCTCCACGCTGGTCGTCGCAATCGCGACCGAGTTCAGCGTGCTGCTGAGCGAGCGCTACGCGCGCGAGCGCAGCGACGGACTAGCCCCAGCCGTAGCGCTGCGCGCGACCTACGCGTCAACCGGCGCCGCAGTCGTCGCCTCGGGGACGACCGCGATCGCTGGCTTCGCTGTGCTTGTGGTTTCTGAAATCCGCATGCTGCGCGACTTTGGCCTCGTCACCGTGATCGACCTCGGCGTGGCGCTGGTTGGCGTCTTGGTTGTCCTGCCTGCCGTGCTGATGCTGGCCGAGCCCGGTGCGCTGCGTCGCCGCTTCGCTTCGATCAACCGCCAACTGCCGGCCCGCAATCCGCGGCCGTGAGTAGTCGGCCGCCGACCGGGCCGAGCCAGCCAGCGCAGGCCAAGACACGCCTGCCGGGGATCTTGCTGATCGCGGCGCTGGTGCTCCTAGTCGCCTATGTCACTTACAACACGGCGACCGGCGAGCGCGGCTCGTCGACCGGTCCGCTAGTCGGCGCAGCGATGGCCGAGTTTGCAGCACCACTGGTGACTTCGTCGCTGCAGGGTGATGTCAACGTGACCCAGCGTGGAGCGGCCAGCGGCGGGGTAAAAGCTGCCTGCCAGCTGCACGGTGCGGGGGTGCTCAATTCCTGCGAGTTGGTCCGCGGCCACGGAGCAGTGCTGGTATTCATCGACTCCAGCGAAGGCCGCTGCGCCGACACGCTCGATCAGGTGGTGCAGGCAGCGGAACCGTTTCCGGCGCTGCCTGTTGCCGCAGTCGTCATCGCCGGCGAGCGAAGCGAGGCGCGCGCGCTGGTCGCTAGTCACGGCTGGAAGATCCCCGTGGCTGAGGATCGCGACGGCGCGCTCGCCAACCTTTACGGCGTAGCGGTTTGCCCGCAGATCGTCTATCTCAAGGCCGGAGGAGTGGTCGCTGGCGTTACCGTCGGTGGCGTGAGCGGAGCGGAGCTAAACCGTCAGCTCCGTGCGCTCGAAAGGACGGGCTGAATTGGGCGACGAGATTGGAATCGAATTCCCCGGGCTGCGCGCCGATTGGCTCAGCTGTGAGTGCACCGAGCATCGCAGCGACCAGGGTGTTGGCGAGCGGCTCGCACAACTGGCGAGTCGCTTGAAAGGCCGCCAGGCAGTTGAGCTGCGCCAGCAGCAGGTGCCCGCCGCCTACCGCAGCTTTTTCCGACTAATTGGGGTTGATCCTGATCAGCAGCCGACGCCAATCGAGCAGGCCGTGCTCGGGCGCCTGCTGAGCGGCGGCAACCAGCCGCAGGATCGCATCAGCGACGGGCTCCTGTTAGCGCTGCTAGAGACTTCAGTACCGGTCATCGCCTTCGATGCTGGTCTGGTCTCGCCGCCGATCGCAATCCGTAGCGCCGAGCGCGGCGAGCGTCTGTCGGGGCGTGCCGTCAGCCCAGGGTCGCTGCTGCTAGCCGACACGGAGCAGCCGCTCTGCCAGCTTTTCCAGCGGCCCGAACCGCCGCTGGCTGCGGGCCGGCGGAGCGAGAGGCTTCTGCTCGTGGCCGTTGTCGTAGCTGGCGTCAGCGCGATCGCCAGTGACGAGGCGCTGACGATCGCTGCCGCCGCGATTAGCGGTAGCTGACCGCTCCGCTGCCGGTTAGACTTTGCCGATGGCAGTGCTACTACTCGACCACCGGGCCGGCAGCGATCTGCTGCCAGAATGCGATTCGAAGCTTGACGAGCGCGCTGCACGGAGCACGCTCCACGCGCAGATCGCGCAGCTAGATCGCCTTCTCAGCGCCACCTTCTGCGAAGCCTTCCCCGACCGGCTCGAACTGCCGAAGCTCCGCGCCGGCGGCCCGCGGATTCAGAGCCTCGGCGAGCTTGAGCTACTCCGTGACGACTTGATCGGCTCGCTGCGCGAGGCTCGTCAAGCACTCCTAACGCGTGAGCTCGAGCGAAGCGCGAGCCGCGAGCTGCTGGCAGCGATGCTGCTCGATCCAGCCGAACATCGCCGCCTGCGGATCTCGCAGCGCGAGCTTGGCGTTGGCGGCTGCGGCGTCTGGAGCGTGGCGCCCCGGCTCGGACCGATCGGGCGGCTGATGGGTTGGTGGCGCGTCAAGCTCTCCTCTGGCTGCCCGTTAGCCACCTGAAAATGGGACGGCGAAGCCGCAAGCGCGGACTCTCCGAGGCACCGGCCGCAAGCGGCGACGGGGCTGCGTCGGCTCCAGCGCGCGCCAACCGCGACGCTGCTGTTCGCCGCCGCGCGCGGCTCGATGAGGCGCCAAAGCCGCCCTGGTCGCCGGTCCCGCTGACCGAGATCTGCATCTTTGTCGGCATCGTCGTGATCGCCGCGGCACTGCTCGGCGGATCGCCGCGCGGGCTGCTGATCGGCTTCGGTCTAGCCCTGATCATGGCCGCCACAATGGAGCTGTGCCTGCGTGAGCATCTTGCCGGCTACCGCTCACACTCGGTTCTGATCGCGGCCTGCGCGGCGGTCATCCTTGCGCTCCCACTGGTGCTGCTGAGCGGCCTGCCCAAAGTGCTCGTGCTTGGCGCTGGTGCCGTCCTCTTTGGCGTTCTTTGGTGGCTTCTGCGTACTCTCTTCCGTAGTCGATCAGGAGGGATGTCATGGCGAGCATGAGTGATCCGCAGTTTCCGGCGCCCGAGGTGCCCGCCGCTGTCGGCGGGGCGCAGCCGATGCGGATCATTGGTCTCCACCACGCAACTCTGATCTGCAGCGACCTAGAGCGCACGACCGTCTTTTACCGCGACCTACTGGGTCTTGCGCTCGTCGATACCGGTGTCAACGCGGACGACCCGGCGACACGCCACTTCTGGTTTTCAAGCGATCCGCAGGCGAGCGGCGCAGCGCCTGCTCTGCGCCTCACCTTCCTTGAGTACCCCCAGATCGAAGCAGCGACGCAGGGGGTTGGCGGCGTCCACCACCTAGCGCTTGCGGTTGGCTCGGCCGCCGAGGTTGAAGCTTGGCGCGACTACCTTCGCCAGCGCGAGATTCCGACCACCGAAACCTTCGACCGCGACAAGCTGCGCTCCGTATATCTGCGCGATCCTGACGGTCAGATCATCGAGATCGTCGCTGTCAGCGACTGAGGCTGGCTTACCTACTCGGCAGCGCAGCGGCGAGCGCTTGGCGCTGACGCGCTGTCATCGAGCCGATTGTTTTCTGTTCAGAGATCGGGATGCCCTGCAGTAGCCGTCGGCAGCGGGCGCGGCCCCAGCGTCGCTGGCTTGTAATCAGGTCGAAGATCGTCATTGACTGAGCCTCCCAAGGCGAGTCGATTACGACCTCGGCGGCGAGCGTGTCACCGGATGCTACGCGACGTTTGAGCTCGGCCCGGGCCAGACGCACTGTGTTCGCGCGCTCCAGTGCGCGGAGGTGCTGTGGTGCTGTGGCCGTGCTCGCAGTCTGTGTCATAGGGACTCCTTAACGCACCGGTCGGGCGCCAAATGTTTCAGGTCAGGACGGTCTCGTCGCGGCTTAGCCGCCGCTTCGATCAAGCTGTGGTGGGTGCTTGATGACGACTTCGCCGGGTACCCTTCGGGCTTCAGCTAGTGCCTCTCGCTCCCGTTCGCGGCCACCAAGCAGCCGACTCCCTAAAGCTACGAAATCGAGGGCCCGGTCGTCAACATGCTGTAAACAATTTGCGCGCTCAGAGCGCAGAATTAGTACGCCGGTAGCGTCGCCAGACTCGCGCTCGCTAGTGGTCGCCCGGCCCAGGTAGCGCACCGTGCTCTGCTTCGAAACTCACCTTGACCGACTCGAAGGCAGCTAGGGCGCGATCCAGCGTGGCGCGGTCGTGGGTTGCCATCACGCTCGTACGCAGCAGCGCGCCGCTCGGCGGCACGGCCGGGTGGAGGGCGGTATTGACGAAGACGCCGGCGTCGTAGAGCGCGCGCCAGAGCAGCACCGCCTTCCAGTCGTCGCCGACGACCACCGGCACAATCGGCGTGACAATGTTGCCGCCTGCGACGCCCGGCGCGTCGAGCTGCGCGGTCGGCGAGCCGAGCTGTTGCGGCGCGACGACGGCGAAGCCGAGCGCCTCCAACCCGTCGCGCAGGTAGCGGGCGTTCTCCAGCACCGCTGAGAAGAGCGGCGGCCCGTCTTCGGAGCGGATGATTCGCAGCGCCGCCAGCGCCGCGCCGACCGCCGCAGGGACTGCCGAGGCTGTGAACAGGTAGGCCCGCGCGGAGACGCGCAGATAGTCAATAACCTCGGCGTTTCCAGCGACAAAGCCGCCGCACGAGGCCAGCGACTTGGAAAACGTCCCGGTCCTCAGGTCTACCTGATCCTCGACACCAAGTAGCTCCGGCGTGCCCGAGCCGCGCGCGCCGAGCACGCCCGAGCCGTGCGCATCATCAACCAGTAGGCGCGCTCCGTGGGCGGCGCAGAGCGCGGCGATCTTGTCGACCGGCGCGACGTCGCCTTCCATCGAGAAGACGCCGTCGACGACGACGAGGACGCCGCCGCCATCGCCAGCAGCGCGCTCCAGCGCGCGCTCAAGTTTGTCGAGCCGGTTATGGCGAAACGGCCTTAGCTTGGCCTTCGACTGGATGCAGCCGTCGAGGATCGACGCGTGGTCGCCGGAGTCGGCGATCACCGTGTCGCCAGGCCCCAGGATCGTCCCGATCGTTCCGAGGTTGGCTTGGTGGCCGGTTGTGAAGACGAGCGCATCCTCGGTCCCGATCCACTCGGCGATCTCGCGCTCTAACTCGATGTGCAGCGGAATCGTTCCGTTCAACAGCCGCGAGCCGGTCAGCCCGGTTCCGTACAGGTCGAGCGCTTCGCGGGCGCCGTTGATCACGCGCTCGTCGCCGGTCAGTCCGAGGTAGTTATTTGAGCCGAGCATGATCCGCTCGGCGCCCTCCATCGTGACGACCGGCCGCGCCGGTCCGTTGAGCAGGCGGAAGTAGGGCAGCAGATCGGCCTCGCGAGCGGCGCGCAGCTGCGCCTCGCGTTCATGGCCGCGTACCTTGGCGAAAAGATCGACTCGGGTTCTGGACATATAGGCTGCTGGCAATGAGCGTAGAGATAAAGCCGGTGGAAACAAAGGCCCAGCGGAAGCAGTTTCTTGACTTTCCCTACCGGCTTTACGCCGATCAGCCTACTTGGGTTGCGCCGCTGCGGTTCGAGCGCGCCAGGCACATCGATCCCAAGCACAACCCATTCTTCGAGCACGCCGAGGTTCAGTTCTTCCTCGCCTACCGAGAGGGACGTGTGGTTGGCCGCATCTCGGCCCACGTTGACGACAACCTCAACCAGTTTCAGGGCAACCGCTGGGGTCTCTTCGGCTTCTTCGAATGCGAGGATGACGTGGAGGCGGCGACGGCGCTGATCGACGCTGCCGCTGAATGGAATCGCGAGCGCGGACGCGATCGGATCGTCGGCCCGATGAGCTTCTCGACCAACGACGAGTGCGGCCTGCTGATCGAGGGTTACGAGCTAACGCCAATCATCCTCACCGAATGGCACTTCCCCTACTACCGCAAGCTGCTGGAGGAGGCCTGCGGGCTGCGCAAGGCGATGGACACGCTGATGTGGGATCTGCACATCAGTGGCAAGGCCGACGTTCATCCAGCGATCTGGGAGATGGCTGGCAAGGTCGAGAGCGAACACGGAATCATCTGTCGCCCGATGCGCAAGAGAGAGCTGCAGGCTGAGGTCGGGCGCTTTCTTGAGGTTTACAACGAGGCTTGGGAGCGCAACTGGGGCTTCGTGCCGCTGAGCGAGAAAGAGGCTCGGGCCTACGCTGAGAATCTGAGGTTTGTGCTCGACGAGAACTGGGCGATGATCGCTGAAAAGGCCGACACCGGCGAGGTCGTCGGCGCGGCACTGACGCTGCCCGACTTCAACCAGGCGATCAAGGCCGCCGGCAACGGCAGGCTGCTGCCGCTGGGCTGGCTGGCGATTCTGCGCGCGCGCCGGAAGATCGATCGCGTGCGCGTCTTTGCGCTCGGCGTCAAGCGCGACTACCAGCACGCTGGCGTTGCCGCACGGCTCTATGAGATGCACTACGAATCGGCCGAGAGCACTCCTCAGACCGGCGGCGAAACGGGCTGGATTCTGGAGACCAACAAGGCGATGAACCGTGGCATGGAAGGGATGGGCGGCACCGTCGTGCGGCGCTACCGTTTCTATGAGCGACTGCTCGTCGAGGGCGCCGAGCCGTCGCTGCCCGACGCTGAAGCGTTCCCTTGGCGCGTAGCTCCCTCGCACGCAGGCGCGAACGAAGCTACCCTTGCCGCTGACGATGCTTGACACCGGGCCAGCCAGCAGTGAACGCAGTGAGCTCGACGAAGAGGTCGATGCCGTCGTCGTCAATGGCGCGCGCACGCTGCAGGCCCGTCGCTCGCCAGCTGAGCTGGTTGCCACTCAGGCCGCCGTTGTCGGTGGATCGTTCGTCGCCGGCGCTGTCGTCTGCGCCGTCGTTTCGCGCCGCCGCAAAGGCAAGGCTGCTCGCCGCCGCAAGCGCGCGGGCCAGAGCACGATCGCCGCATCGCGATCGTTCCTGGTCGACGTTCACATGCTGCAGCGCTGAATCTTCAACCTGCGCCGCTAAGGGTTGGTCGTTGAACCGAGCCCTTCGCCAGGCAGAAACTCGTTCGTGAAGGCCTGCGCGCTGTCGACCGCAGTCGCCAGTAGCTCGTTGCGCTTCATCCAGTCGGCGAAGATCTGCCACTGGCTTGGATCCTGCCAGCCAAACGGCTTGCGCGCGGACGGAAAGAGCACCCCCAGCGTGGCGGCGACGGTTGCCGTCGCATCACGCTTGTCTAGGGTCGGCGCCGCTTCACGGAGCGCTGCGGCGGCCGCCGCCGGTTCTGCACTAGCGGCTTTCGTCGCGCGCCCCAGCGCGCCGATCAAGCGGCGGATCATCGCGCCGTTGCGCGAGACGGTGTCGTTGCGCGCTGCCAGCACCAGCTCATCGTAAGGAGGAATGCCGGCCCGATCGACCGGCATGATCCGCGGCCGCTTCTTGTTCGCCCGCAGCGCCGTGCCCTCGATGTTCCAGAAGGCTCCGAGCGTTGCGTCAACGCGCCCTGAGAGCATCGCCCGCTCTAACTCAAAGCCGACGTCGAGCCTCTTGATTGAGCTCGTATCTACCCCTGCGGCCGAGAGAATCTGGTCGAGGAACCCGTCTTGGTAGGGGAGGCCGGAGGTGCCGACCGTTGCGCCCTCAAGCTTGCGCGGATCAACCGCCTTGTCGTTGACGCTCATCAGCGAGGTCAGCGGCCGCTGTGCAATCGCACCAACCGCGATGATCGCGGCCCCCTGATCGCGAGCGATCAGAAGCTCCGGCTGATACGAGATCGCCAAGTCAGCGTCGCCGCTCGCCAGCAGCTCCAGCGGCTGCGACGGGTCGGTCGGGGCGATCAGCTTTACGTCGAGTCCAACCTTGGCGAATTCGCCGGTCGCTTGAGCCATGTAGAAGCCAACATGGTCGGCGTTAGCCGGACGGTCGAGAACGACTCGAACCGGATGTTGCGTAGGGGTCGTGACGACGTCTTTCTTGGCCCCGCAGGCGGTCAGCGCGATGGCGGCGACGGTTGCGGCGATTGAGAGCGGTCTGATCATCGAATTATCCTGACGATAACGCCGCTGAACGATGGCCCCTTGCGCAATAACGCCCGCCTGCTACCGTTCGGCTTGTCAATGTCGCGCATAAGCGCGATGAAAGCAGTGCCAGCGCCCGCACGATTGCCTCACAGCATCTCCGCGAGTACGCAGCACATAACGCCGCGGAGGTTATTTCGATGGCGACTGGAACAGTCAAGTGGTTTAGTGATGAAAAGGGCTTCGGGTTTATTACGCCTGATGAAGCCGGTAAGGACCTGTTCGTACACCATTCAGCGATCCTCGGTGAGGGCTACAAGTCCCTTGCTGAAGGCGCAAAGGTGGAGTTCGAATCAGAAGAGGGCCCGAAGGGTCCGAGCGCTAAGGACGTGCGCACGATCTAAAGGCCCCGCGGCCCTAGCGGCCGCAGATGGAGTCTTTGCAACGGGTCGCCTTCGGGCGGCCCGTTGTCGTTTGGGCGCTCCCGTATCCTCCCCTGATGGAGCAGTCCAGCCACGTAGATGTCTTGATCATCGGCGCCGGAATCTCGGGAATCGGCGCTGCCTGTCGCTTGCAGCAGGATCTGCCGCAGAAGAGCTACGCGATCCTCGAAGCGCGCGACGCCAGCGGTGGCACTTGGGATCTCTTCCGCTACCCAGGAGTTCGCTCCGATTCCGACCTCCACACGCTCGGCTACCGGTTCCGGCCTTGGATCGGCGAGAACGCGATTGTCGACGGCCCCGAGGTGCTCGATTACATCCGCGAGACGGCGGCCGAATACGGCGTCGATCGCAAGATTCATTACGGCTGGCGCGTCGCCGCCGCGAGCTGGAGCAGCGACGAAGGGCTGTGGAGCGTTGAGGCGACGGCGAGCGGCGGCGAGGCGATCACGATCACCTGCGGCTGGCTCTTCTGCGCCAGCGGCTACTTCCGCTACGACCGTGGCTACCAGCCGCGCTTCGAGGGCCAGGAGCGGTTCGCCGGGCCGATCATCCATCCGCAGGATTGGCCTCAAGGGCTCGACTACGCTGGCAAGCGCATCGTCGTCATCGGCAGCGGCGCCACCGCCGTCACGATAGTTCCGGCGATGGCCGCCCAGGCAGCTCATGTGACGATGCTGCAACGGTCGCCAAGCTACGTAATTAGTGTGCCGCGCAAGGACTCCGTGGCCAACCTGCTCAACCGGCTGCTGCCGGCCGATCGGGCGTCGGCCGTAACGCGGCGTAAAAACATCTGGCGTCAGCGTTTCGTCTTCAATCTCGCTCAGTCGCGGCCGCAGTTGGTGAAGCGCTTCCTGCGCTGGTCGGTGAGCCAGCAGCTGCCAGATGACTTCGAGGTCGACCGTCACTTCGCGCCCGATTACGGCCCTTGGGATCAGCGGCTCTGCGCGGTCCCGAATGGGGATCTCTTCAAGAGCATCTCGCGCGGCGACTGCTCGGTCGTAACCGATCAGATCGCCAGCTTCAGCGAGGATGGGATTGAGCTGGTCAGCGGTGAGCGGCTGGAGGCCGACATCATCGTTACCGCGACCGGGCTTGAGCTGCTCGCCTTCGGTGGCGTTGAGCTGACCGTCGACGGCGCGCCGGTTGAGCTTCCCGAGGCGCTCGTATACAAGGGGGCGATGCTCAGCGGCGTACCAAACTTCGCCTTCGCGATCGGCAACTACAACGTTTCGCTGACGCTGAAGGTCGGGCTCGTGATCGACTACGTCTGCCGCCTGCTGAGCTACATCGACCGCTGCGGCTTCGACAAGTGCACGGCTGTCAACCCCGACCCGTCGCAGCAGACGCGGCCGATGCTCGACTTCGGTGCCGGCTACGTCAACCGCTCGCTTCACCTCTTCCCGCGCCAAGGCTCAAACGAGCACTGGGAGATGAGCCAAGACCTAGCCCGCGACGAACGTGAGCTGGCGTGTGAACTGACCGCCGGTGGTGCGCTTCAGTTCGAGCGAGCAGCGAATCGGTCGGCCGCTAAGGCCGCGTAGCTTCGGGAGCCGTCAAAACCTTCACGAAGTGCTCGAGCTGGGCCGTCGTCCAGCACTCGTAGGCCTCGCAGTACTGGGCGTAGGTGTCGATCACCGAGTCACCGTAGTTCCAGTACAGCCGCGGCTCCGGGTTGAGCCAGTAGGTGCGCCCGGCTCGAGCCGCGATTTGGGCGAAGAGCTGGGCGCCAGGGGCGCGGCCATTGGTGCGTGCGTCGCCGAGCACGATCACGGTCGCGCGCGGGTGCAGCTCGTCCTGGATCTGCTCCAGTAGCTCGCCCCAGACGCGGCCGTAGTCGGTGTAGCCGGAGATGTCGGCGACGCCGGCGTCACGGCCGATCGCTTCGCTGACAGCCTTGAAGTCACGCTCGCGCTCGAAGACTTCGGTTACTTCGCTGATTCGCTCGATGAAGACGAAGGAGCGCATCTTGCGGAACGAATCGTGCAGCGCGTGCATCACCGACAGGAAGAAGACTGAGGCGCTGGTGACGCTGGTTGAGACGTCGCAGATCACGAACAGCTCCGGCCGGCGCGGCCGCACCGGGCGATAACGCAACGTGATCGGCACGCCGCCGGTCTGTAGCGAGGCGCGCATCGTGCGGCGGATGTCTACCTGGGCGTGGCGGCGGTGGCCGCGATGTTCTTGGCCTTGGGTCTTCAGCCTGCGCTTCAGTTGAGTGACGACTCGGTGGACGCCGGCAAGGTCCTGGAGCGGGCCGCTTGGCAGCGCGCGGTCGAGCTCGTGCAGCGGCCGCGCAGCCGGAAGCGACGAGGTCCGTTCGATCTGCTGGCGCTCGAGCTCTTGGCGCAAGAGCTGTTCGAAGCGGCGGATCCCGTCGCGCGGGAGCCCTTCGGCGCGAGGGTCGTCGCTTGGAACGTCGGGCTGTGGATCGGTCCTCAGGCCGAGCGAGCGGCGACTCCGCTGCACGTCGACGC
>CAMDBT010000017.1 GCA_945889475.1 Bifidobacterium breve | reverse complement strand
GCGCTCGCGAGCTGGGAGGATCTTCTGCAGCAGGCTTGCGGCCGAAAAGGGCAGGTAACCGGCAGCTTCACGCAGGCTGAATACAAGCAGGCGCTGGCGAACATACCCGCCGACGCCGACCAGTACTCGAACTGCCGCTCAATCTTGGAGGCGGCGCAGCTGGCGGCTGCGAGTGGGTCCGACACGACCTCCGAGGCGCAGGCCGACAGCAAGGTCGCTACTGCCACGCCGAAGGAGGAGCGGGTGATTGCCACCGCCGTCACCGAATCTTCAAAAGCGACGGTTGCGAAGGTCGGCGACGTGATCGTCGACCCGGGCGCTTTCGGCACAGCGGCGACAGCGACGGCGGCGGCGAACCAACTGCCCCTCTCACTCAAGATAATGCTCGTGCTGCTCGGCGCGGGCTCGCTGGCTGCGCTCGGCGCCGTCCTAATCCCCCGTGTCCGCGATTACTACCGCAGCCGCTGAGCCGCTGGCGACTAGACCGCTAGGCGGCCTACCGAGCCGCCGCGCGCCGCTTGCACGAGTGCTGCTGACGCTGGCTTTCGCGGCGCTTTTCTGCGCGCTCAGTTTCGATGCCAGCGGCGGCTTGCAGCTGGCGACACTGACCCGCGCCGAGGTCTTTCTGATTGCTCTGGCCGGAATCCTCGGGACGCTCGCGCTGCTAGCCAGCCCAGCAACGCGCAAGCCTTGGGGATTGGCGTCAGCTGCGCTCCTCACGCTGCTGGTGTTCATCACCGGCGCCTCGATGATCTGGGCGATCGATCCAGCCGTTGCTTGGCTGGAGACGAACCGTACATTCGCGCTGCTGGCGGCATTCCTGATCGGCGCAGCGCTGGTGCGCCTCGCCCCCGACCAGTGGCGCTCGCTGCTCGGCGGGCTGCTGATAGCGAGCTTCGCAATCAGCCTCTACGCGCTGCTGACGAAGGTCTTCCCCGCAGCACTGGCCGAGGGCGAAACCTACGGGCGCCTGCGCGAACCATTCGGTTACTGGAACGCTGTCGGTCTGACCGCCGCGCTCGGCCTGCCGGCCGCCGTCTGGCTCGGCGCGCGCCGCGAAGGCCACGCGGCGACCGCCGTGCTGGCCTACCCAGCGGTTGGCGTCCTCGTCGTCGCGTTGATGCTCGCCTACTCTCGCGGCTCGCTACTGGCCGCGGCGCTGGGCCTCGCCTTCTGGCTGATCCTCGTTCCGCTGCGACTGCGCTCGGCGACGGTTCTGATTGCCGGAATCGGCTTCGGCGCGCTGCTCGGCGTTTGGGCC
This sequence comes from Bifidobacterium breve, assembly GCA_945889475.1. GTDB lineage: Bacteria > Actinomycetota > Thermoleophilia > Solirubrobacterales > Solirubrobacteraceae > F1-60-MAGs163. Next base: position 32,882 of record CAMDBT010000017.1, on the reverse strand, counting down.
TTCGGTCAGAGCGGGCTGAGCGCTGACCGGGTAGAGCTGCCGCTGCGCAGCAACGCTGGCACCGAGCTGGGAGTAGGGCTACTGGCGATGGCCGTAATCCTGCTGATAATCGGCCTCGTCGCCACCTGGCTGCGCGAGCGGCGCCGGTGGCCGACGCGGACGACGCGTACCTGGGGAGCGCTACTACTGATCTGCCTCGCGCTGGCACCGATCGCGTTAGCAGCGATCCTTGCGACCTCGGAGAAAGGGTTCGGAGGCAGCGTCTCGAGCGGCTGGAGGACCCTGACTGACGCAAACGCCACGCAACCCCATAACGACCCGGCGCGACTTACGGCGATCGGCAACGCGCGGGCCCGCTACTGGCGCGACGCGATCACGATCTTCAAATCGAAACCGGTGCTTGGCGTCGGCGCTGGTGGCTACACCGCGGCGCGGCTGATCGTGCGCAAAGACGACCTTGACGTGCTGCATGCTCACGGCTTCATAGTCCAAACCGCCGCTGACCTCGGCGCCGTTGGGCTGGCCGTGACGCTGGCTCTGCTTGCCGCGTGGCTGGCCGCGGCTTGGCGCGCGACCGGCCCCTGGCGCGGGCCGCTGCGACGCCAGTGGAGCGACGAGCGCGCAGGCATGATCGCCTTAGCGGCGGTCGTCGTCGTCTTCGGCGTCAGCTCAATAGTCGACTGGACTTGGCTGATCCCCGGCAGTGTCGTGCCGGCGCTCTTCGCGGCCGGCTGGCTGGCAGCGCGCGGGCCGCTCGGCGAGCGAACCGCACCAGCCGTCGGCATGCGCGGCCGGCTGCGCAGCGGCCTGCGGAAACCATGGCGTGTGGGAGGCGCGCTGCTGCTAATCGTAACCGCGCTTGTCGGCGCTTGGAGCGTCACGCGGCCACTCCAGTCGCTCAACCAAACCGACGCGGCGCTAGCGGCGCTGACGGCCGGCAAGAACGCGCAGGCCCAAGCGCTGGCGCGCGAGGCGGAGCAAACCGATCCTTTCTCAAACCTGCCGCTTTACACACTGGCCAGCGCACAGACCGTTGCCGGCGACCTGCCGGCAGCCGAGGCGACCTACGAGAGCGCCGTTCAGCGCCGCCCGGGAGTCGTCGCCGGCTGGATCGCGCTCGCCCAGTTCCGCCTCAACGAGCAGGACGACCCAGTCGGCGCGATGCGCGACATCAAGGCGGCGCTCTACCTCAACCCGCTCGCGCTTCAGGCGAGGGCGACATACCTGCTCGCCTACCGCGCCGTCAAGCGCGCCGAAGAGAAGAAGCGCAAGAAGAAAAAGAAGAACTGATTCTCATCGCGCCCTGACGACCAGTGAGCGGCGCAGCAGCGGCGGGCCATCAACGGCGATCACGCTCACCTGACTAAAGCCGGCAGCGATCAGCAGATCGTGCAAGCTATGCGCCGTGAAAAAGCGAAGGTGGTCGCAGCGCGGGTCGAGCCGCCGCTCAAAGAGTCGGCCAGCAAGCGCCTCGAAGGCGACCGCGAGCCGCGGATTATTTGGCGTCGTCGCCAGCAGCATCGCCCCGGGGCGCGACACCCGGCGCACCTCGCCCAGCAGCTGCGCTACGTCAACGACGTGCTCGAGTGTCTCGCCGCACCAGACAAAATCGAACCCGTCGTCGGCAAACGGCAGCGGCGCGCCCTCCTCGCTCTTGACGAACTCTGCCTGCGGCGCGATCTCTTGCGCACGTCGCAAGGCTTCGGCGGCGGCGTCAACGCCAACGACACTTGCCCCAGCGCCGACCAGCGCGGCGCTGAAGCGCCCATCGCCGCAGCCGAGGTCAAGCACACGCTGGCCTTCAACTACGTCGGCCAATAGCAGCCTGCGGCGCTCGTCAAAACGCTCCGGCACCGCATCCGCCGGTACCGCGGCCCAAACCTGTTCGTGCCAATCGGCCACCTAGAAGGCGCCGCGGCGGCGCAAGACGGCCGGGATTGTCTGCACGATGATGCTGAGATCGAGCGCCAGCGACCAGCGCTCAATGTAAAGGAAATCGAGGTTTACGAGGTCATCGAAATCAAGTTCCGAGCGGCCCGAAACCTGCCACAGTCCGGTCATTCCCGGCAGCACGAGGTAGCGGCGGTGGTGCCACTCCTCGAGCCGCGCGTAATCGCGCTGCGGCAACGGCCTCGGCCCAACGATCGACATCTCGCCGCGCAACACGTTCCAAAGCTGCGGCAACTCATCGAGCGAGAAACGGCGCAGCAAACGACCGGTCGGGGTGATCCGCGGGTCGCGGCGAATCTTGAACAGCGGCCCGTCAGCCTCGTTCTCATCTTCAAGCTCATGCTGGCGCAGCTCCGCTCCTTCATACATCGTGCGGAACTTCAGACAAGCGAACGGCACGCCGGCGATCCCCGGCCGCCGCGAGCGGAACAGCACCGGCCCGTTCGAGCTGAGCTTGACGGACAATGCGATCAGCAGCAGCAGCGGGCTCAAGATCAGCAGGCTAAGTGCGGCGCCAGTGAGGTCAAAGAAGCGCTTGAGCGCATAATCGGCGCCGTCGAAGACCGGTGCGCGCAGCTCGAACAGCGGCACGGCGGCGCCCGGCACGAACTCCGCTCGGCGTGCCAGCAGCTCGCTCGTCGACGGTGCCACGCGAACGCGCACGCCACGCTGATGACAGCGGTCGACGATCTCAAGCACGCGCTGCTCGCTGAGACCGGGGTCGGCGATCACGAGCTCGTCGAAGTAGCGCTGATCGAAGGCCTCGTCAAGTTCGGCTGGCCCGACGATGTCGACGACCTCGACCGGGTTGGTGCGTCCTCCGGCGAGCGCTGCGCCAACCGCATCAGCGTGCGAGCCGACACCTACCAGCAGCGCGCTGCGACGGTAACCGGCGGCGCGTAAGACCCGCCCGCTGGCGCGGTCATAAAGCGCGCGCAGCGAACCAACGATCACGACGGCGAAGATCAGCGTGCCCCAGAAGATGTAGTAGCTCGAGAAATCGCGGCCGACGATCAGCGAATAGATCAGAGCAACCAGCGCGACCGAGAAGAGCGCCGATACGACCGCGCCAAGCCCCGGCCGCGAGCCGCGGTCGCCGTAAAGGCCAGCGCGGGCAAACAACAGCAGCGTCAGCAGCACGGCAAAAACACCGTAGTTGTAGGCCTGCTCCGCGTTGGCGCTGAAGCCAACACCGTCGAAGAGCAGCGACTTGCTCTCGAGCGCGACGAGGATCGCCAAGTAGATCCCGGCGGTATCAACAACAACCAACGAGACCACTCGCGCGACGCTGCGCAGCGTATCCATCGTCAGCAGAAACGAGAGCGGCGCGCGGCGGCGGCGCGAATCATGGCCGTCGGCAACAACCTCCAACTCCGCCGCTGGCGCGAACGGATCGCGTGGCACACTCTTTGGTCGGCGGGGTTTCTCTGTCATCGCTCTTCTACCGCTTACAACACCGAGACGCCGCGAACGTCACGCTCACAGCTCAGCTTGGAATGCCCAGCAGCGCTTCAGCGCCTGACTCTTCGATCGTCTGCGCGAGACCCTCCCGCAGTCCAACCTTCGGCTCCCACTGTAAGAGTTCCCGCGCGCGCGTGATGTCGGGCTTGCGCTGCTTTGGATCATCGGTGGGCAAAGCCTCATAGATAATCTCCGAACGCGAGCCTGAAACCTCGGTCACGATCTGCGCCAGCTCAAGCAGCGTGAACTCGTCCGGGTTGCCGACGTTGACCGGCTGATGCTCGCCAGATTCGCTAAGCGCGATCAGACCACGGATCAGATCGCTAACAAAGCAGAACGATCGGGTCTGTGAACCGTCGCCGTAGACCGTGATCTGGCGATCGGCCAAGGCTTGGCGTAGGAAGGTCGGAATCGCGCGGCCGTCGTGGGCCCGCATCCGCGGGCCGTAGGTGTTGAAGATCCGCACGATTCCGGTGTCTACTCCCTGCTGACGGTGGTAGGCCATCGTCAGCGCCTCGGCGTAGCGCTTCGCTTCGTCGTAGACGCCACGCGGGCCGATCGGATTGACGTGGCCCCAGTAGTCCTCTCTCTGCGGGTGAACCTGCGGGTCGCCGTACACCTCGCTCGTCGAGGCGAGCAGAAAGCGGGCTCTGTGTTCCTTCGCCAGGCCCAAGGTGTGATGCGTGCCGTGCGAGCCAACCTTCAGAGTCTGCAGCGGCAGGCGCAGATAGTCGATCGGCGAGGCCGGCGAAGCGAGGTGGTAGACCGAATCGATCGGCTCCTCGATGAAGTACGGCTCAGTAATGTCACAGTTGATGAACGTGAACTCATCTGCCTCGATGTGCTCGATGTTGTGCAGCGACCCGGTCTCAAGGTTGTCAACGCAGATCACACGCTCGCCGCGGCGCAGGAGCTCGTCGCAAAGGTGCGAACCAAGGAAGCCTGCGCCGCCGGTAACTAGGGATGTGGCCATTCGCCAAGGGTACGGAGTTGCAGATCTCTGCGGCGGGCCGTTTCGTGCGCCGAAGAAGCTCTAGTCTCTCTCTATGACCTCCACCTCCTTTTCTGGTGCCGTCAACGAGCAGATCGGCCACGAGTTCGCCGCCCACCAACAGTATGTGGCAATCGCCGTCTTCTACGACGGACAGACGCTGCCGCACCTGGCGCAGTACTTCTACAAGCAGGCACTAGAAGAGCGTGGCCACGCGATGATGATGGTTCAGTACCTGCTCGATCAAGATGCTGGCCCGATCATTCCGGCGGTCGCAGCGCCGAAAACCAACTTCGACGACATCGTCGCGCCGGTCAGCCTCGCACTCCAGCAGGAGAAGACAGTCACCGACCAGATCAACGCGATCGCCGCACTGGCGCGCGACGAGAGCGACTTCGCGGGCGAGCAGTTCATCCAGTGGTTCATCAAGGAGCAGGTTGAAGAGGTCTCATCAATGTCCGACCTGTTGACCGTCGTGCAGCGGCTGATCGACAGCCCGATGCAGATCGAGGAGCACCTCGCGCGTGAGGTCGCCGCGTCGGCCGGTGGCAGCGCAGATCCAACCGAGCCAGCGCAGGCTGGCGGCTCCGCTGGCGCCTAGCCGCCTGCGACCTGGGTCGTAACGCAGTCGCTCGGCACGGTGGCGCCAGCCAGTCGCGCCATCGCCCAGTCGACGACCGTCGGCGCCGCCGCGACACCTGCGTTGGGGTGGTCCACGCCCTCCATCCGCAGCTCCTTGACGGCCCTCCCGGCGGCGCAGAGCCGCAGGATGTAGTCGTAGGTCGTCTGCGGCCGAATAATCGTGTCTGCCGTGCCCTGCGCGATCAGTAGCGGTGGCCCGCTAGTTGAGGCCACCGGCGTATTCGCTTTCAGCACGCGCGCCCAATCCGGGTCGGCGAGCAGCTTTGGAACCGAGATCGCCCGAGTGACCTTCTCGACCTCCGACAGAACGAGCTCTTCGATCAGCGACTTGGTGCCGAAGAGACAATGCGAGGCGACTGCATCGATCAGTTTCTCGGCGCCGGGTTTGGTGACCCCGTCGAGCGAGAGGCCAGGCTGGGTCAGGGGCCAAGACCAGAGCATGTAGGAGCCAAGTGCAAGGCCGCTGAGGTCGTTGCCGTCCAGCGCCAGTAGCCGCGCTAGCTCGACCGCCGGAGCCGCTGCGGCAACGCCGAGCAGCTTCAGCTCCGGCGCGTAGTCAGCCGCCATCGCGCCCGCGAAGAGCGCCGCCTGACCGCCCTGCGAGTGACCCCAGATCAGCAACTTGGCGCCGGCGCCGGCGCCCGGAAGTTGCTGCGCGGCGCGGACCGAATCGAGCACCGCGCGCCCTTCGACGGCCCCGTCCATGTAGGCGTTCGGACCGGCCGTTCCCATCCCCGGGTAGTCGCTCGCTGCGATCACCCAGCCACGACGAAGAAAAGCGCCGAGGCCGGGAACCGTGATCGCCGGCGGGTTCGCGTTCAGCGACGGTGCGCAGTCGGAGGCCACGCCCTGCGTGCCGTGCGCCCAAGCCACGACCGGGCGCCCCGCCGCCGTCGCCGCGCCCGGCGGTGTGTAGACCAGTCCGCTGACTGCAACCGCTTTTCCATCACGCGGCGAGCTCGAGAGGTAGAGCACGCGCCGCGCGCTGGTTCCGGCCGGCGCGCCGATCACCTTCGCCACTGCGACCGGCTCGGAGCGCAGCAGCTTGCCGGGCGGCCCGCTCGGGAGCGGGTCGGGCGCAACGTAGAACGCTGAGCCGGGTGAGATGTCAACGGTGTTGTCATCCTCGACCGCCGTCAAAGCAATCAGTGCCGCAGCGACGATCACGAGCAGAGCGGTCGCGATAGCGACAAGGACGATCTTCAGGCGGTGGCGCCGCGGCGCAGAGTCAGCGATCGACCAAGCCTAACCGTCGTCTATTCGCCGCTGCGCTTCGGCTCCGTGCCGTCGACGCGCCGCCGCTCGCCGCGCCGCATTTCGACCTTCCAGATCGGCGCGCAAGCCTTCAGCTCGTCGATGATCTCGCGCGCACCGGCGAACGCTTCGCCCCGGTGCGGTGCGCTAGCGGCGACGATCACGCTCGCTTCGCCAAGAGGCACGGTGCCGACGCGGTGCTCGGCGGCTGCGGCGCAAAGCCCGTGGCGCTCGATCGCCCGGTCAACAATTAGAGCCATCTGCTCCAACGCCATCTCGGCGTAAACCTCATAGTCGAGCGCTTCAACTTCACGCGTTACGCCGGAGAAACTGACGACCGCTCCTGCACGCGGGTCGCGGACGCGATCAAGGATCGAATCGATCGAGAGCGGAGAATCGCTGAGCGCTACGTGGGCCAGCGCGCCGCCGCCGGAGACCGGCGGGATCAAGGCCAGCTCATCACCGGCGGCGAGCACCAGATCATCATCGGCGTACTCGCGGTTGACGGCCAACAGGCAGCCGCTGGCATCGAGCTGCCCGCTCAGCGCGGCCAAGGCGTCGGCGACGCTGGCGCCATCGGCGAGCTCCAGCTGCAGCGAATCGCTGCCAGCGCGCTCGCGCAAGCCTGCAAATAGGCGGACCGATACCTCCACAGAGCGCAGCGTACGGCACAACCTCTTTTTCGATCCGGCGGTACGGTTCCCAGATGGCTTCCTCTGATCAGGACGAGCGGCTCACAATCGCGCCGATCGTTGGCCCCGATGACCCGCGCCGGTTCACCGATTCCGGGATTGAGATCGAGCCCCTTTACGGCGAGGCCGACGTTCCGGCCGATCTAGATCTCGGCCAGCCCGGCGCCTTCCCGTACACGCGTGGCGTGCACCAGCAGATGTACCGCTCTCAGCAGTGGACGATGCGCCAGTACGCCGGCTACGCCAGCGCGAAGGAATCGAACGAGCGCTACCGCTACCTGCTCGCGCGTGGCGGCACCGGCCTCTCGATGGCCTTCGACCTGCCGACACAGCTCGGACTCGACTCCGACAACGCACTCTGCGAAGGCGAGGTCGGCCGCACCGGCGTGGCAATCGACACGATCGACGACATGCGCACCGCATTCAACGAAATACCGCTCGATCAGGTTTCGACATCGATGACGATCAACGCGCCGGCCTCGGTGCTGCTGATGCTCTACGACCTTGTCGCCGAGGAGCAGGGAGTACCAAGCGAGCAGCTGCGTGGCACGGTTCAGAACGACATCCTCAAGGAGTACATCGCGCGCGGCAACTACATCTACCCGCCGGAAGCCTCGATGCGGCTCACGACCGACGTCTTCTCCTACTGCGCCGAGAAGATTCCGAAGTGGAACACGATCTCGATCTCCGGCTACCACTTCCGCGAGAAAGGCTGCTCGGCAGTTCAAGAGGTCGCCTTCACGCTCTCGACCGGAATCGCCTACGTACAGGCGGCGATCGACCGCGGCCTCGACGTAAACCAGTTTGCACCGCGGCTTGCCTTCTTCTTCAACGGCCACAACAACGTCTTCCAGGAGGTCGCGAAGTTCCGCGCCGCACGCACGATGTGGGCGCAGATCATGAAGCAGCGTTTCGGCGCGACCGACCCGAAGGCGATGATGCTGCGCTTCCATACCCAGACCGGCGGCGTCACGCTGACAGCGCAGCAGCCGGAGAACAACATTGTTCGCGTCGCGCTGCAAGGCTTTGCTGCCGTCTGCGGCGGCACGCAGTCGCTGCACACCAACGGATTTGACGAGGCGCTGGCGCTACCTAGCGAGCAGGCCGCCAAGACTGCGCTGCGAACGCAGCAGATCATCGCCGCCGAATCGGGAGCGGCGGACACAGTTGATCCGTTCGCTGGCTCCTACTACGTCGAATCTCTGACCGCCGAGATCGAGAGCCGCTCGGCCGAGCTGATCGCCAAGGTCGACCAGCTAGGTGGCGCAGTTCAGGCAATCGAGTTCATGACCGCCGCGATAGATGAGTCGGCGTGGGGCTACGAGGAGCGCTACCGCACGAAGCAGGACATCGTCGTCGGCGTAAACGACTTCATCGAGGAACAGATCGAGGTGCCCGGCCTGCTGCGCGTCGACCCCGAATCGGAGCAAGAGCAGCTCGCTCGCCTCGCCGCCTTCAAAGCCGACCGCGACCAGGCGCTTGTCGCCACCCGGCTGGAAGAGCTGCGCGAGGTCGCCCGCGGCGAAGACAACCTGATCCCCTCGATCCGGATTGCGCTCAAGGACCGCTGCTCAATGGGTGAGGTCTGCGGCGCAATGAAGGACGTCTTCGGCGGCTACAAGCCAGGCTCCTAGCCGCAAGCCTTAGGATCAAGACGATGCTTGCTTTGCGCCTTTATGACTTCGTCCTTTGGATCCACGTTGCCGCCGTTGTGATCGCCTTCGGCGCGCCCTTCATCTACCCGATCATTTTGGCCCGCGTGACGAACGCCAACCCCGAGGCGCTGCCCGGGCTGCTCAACGCGATGACCCACGCCGGTCGCACGCTGATCACCGTCGCCTACGTAATCGTCTTCCTCGCCGGGGCCTACCTCGCCAGCGACGCCGGCCTTTGGAGCGAACATTGGGTTTCGGGCTCGCTGATTATTTTGATCCTGCTGGTCGGCCTCAGCCACGGACTGGCGATGCCGACCGAGAAGAAGCTGAGTGCGATCGCGACAGACGAGCTAGCGAAGCGCAGCGGCGGCGGGCCGATGACCTTCTCGGCCGAATACGAGAAGGGCTACCGCAAGCTCAACGCCGTAAGCCTGCTCTCGAACGTCTTGGTCTTGATCGCACTGTTATTGATGATCGTCCAGCCGAGCTAGCCAAAGGCGAGTCGGGCGCAAGCTTGCAGGGCTCATTTTCGGCAGGAATGAACGCCGCGGACGGGAAAAGAGCAAGACGATGTCAGCGCATAGTGCAGAGCGCAGGCTTGTTAAGTCTTCGCCGGAGCTCTGGGCCGAGGTCAGCGATCAGGAGTCGCTTGGCCGCCGCCTCCACGCCTTTGGCGAAATCCGCATAACCGGCACCGAACCCGAAAGCACCGTCGCCTGGGAGGGCATTGCAGCAAGCGGCACGGTCGCGATCGAATCGGCGGGATGGGGAACGAAGGTGACGGTGAAGGTCGAGCTTGAAGATCGGCCGGCCACGGCGGCAGCGGCGCCAGCGGCAGAGGCGATCGGCGCAGCGAAGCCAATCGCCCCGCCGACGATCAACGAAGCGGCCGAGGAGCCGACGGCCGAGCCGACGCCCGAATCGAAGCCCGAACCCGCGCGCGAACCCGCGCCCGAACCGACGCCGAAGCCCGCAGCGAAGCGCGGCTTCTTCGCGCGGCTACTCAACTTAGGCCCAGCGGTCCCCGACCCGCCGCGGCCGAGAGCCACAAGCGACGAGCCAGCACCGGACCCAGATACTGGACCGACGGCGGAGCCGGCTGGCGAACCTGAACCGATGCCCGATCCGATCGTAGTTCCCGAAGTTGAACCCGAAATCAGCACCGAAGCGCCTGAGCCGGCTCCATTGAGCGCCGATTCGATCGATCAGATTCTCAGCGACCTGCTCGACGACCTCGGCGCCGCGCACCACCGCCCGTTCTCGCGCTCCTGAGCTGCGCGGTGGCCGCAGGCCTTGCCGCCCTGCTCAGCATCTAGACTCCGCCACCTAATGGCGAGCGCACCGGAGCCTGAGGACCTCACCGCAAAACTGGCGCGGCTCAGCGAGATGCGCGAGCTGGCGATGCACTCCTCGCCCGAGGCTGAGGCCAAGCAGCACGAGCGCGGCAAATACACGGCACGCGAACGGGTCGAGAAGCTTCTCGACCCAGGCTCGTTCCACGAGCTCGACACCTTCATGCGCCACCGCACCTTCGACTTCGAGATGCAGAAGAACCGCCCATGGGGCGACGCCGTGGTCACCGGCCACGGCACGATCGACGGGCGTCGCGTCTGCGTCTTCAGCCAAGACTTCACGGTCTTCGGCGGCTCGCTCGGCGAAGTGATGGCCGAGAAGATGTGCAAGGTGATGGACTTGGCAGCGAAGATCGGCTGCCCGGTGATCGGGATCAACGACTCCGGCGGCGCGAGGATTCAGGAAGGCGTCGTTTCGCTAGGCGCGTACGGCGACGTCTTCGTTCGCAACGTAATGTGCTCCGGCGTGATCCCGCAGATCAGCCTGATCATGGGCCCCTGCGCCGGCGGCGCCGTCTACTCCCCCGCGATCACCGACTTCATCATGATGGTCAAGGAGAGCTCGCACATGTTCATCACCGGCCCCGACGTGATCAAGACGGTCACCGGCGAAGAGGTTGGCTTCGAAGAGCTCGGCGGCGCGATGACGCACAACAGCAAGTCCGGGGTTGCGCACCTCGCTGCCGAGGACGAGGACGCGTTGCTTGACGACACGCGCTACCTGCTCTCGTTCCTGCCCCAGAACAACCTTGAGATGGCGCCGCGGGTAGCGCCGACTGACGACCCGCAGCGGAGCGACGAATCGCTCGACACGATGGTGCCAGAGAACCCCAACAAGCCCTACGACATGCGCGAGGTAGTGAAGACGGTCGTAGATGACGGCGAGTTCTTCGAACTGCACGAGCACTGGGCGAAGAACATCATCTGCGGCTACGCGCGCCTCGACGGCTACTCGGTGGGCGTCGTCGGCAACCAGCCGGCGCAGCTGGCCGGCGTGCTTGACATCGACGCCTCATCGAAGGCCGCACGCTTCGTCCGCACCTGCGACGCATTCAACATCCCGATCCTGACCTTCTGTGATGTACCTGGCTTCCTCCCAGGAACCTCGCAGGAATGGGGCGGCATCATCCGCCATGGAGCGAAGCTGCTTTACGCCTACACCGAGGCGACGGTGCCGAAGATCACTGTGATTACGCGCAAGGCCTACGGCGGCGCCTACGACGTGATGGCCTCCAAGCATCTGCTCGCGGACTTCAACTTCGCTTGGCCGCAGGCCGAAGTAGCGGTGATGGGCGCCGAGGGCGCAGTCAACATCATCTACCGCCGCGAACTGACCGACGAAGCGACGGCCGAAGGACGCCGCGAGGAGCTTATGGCCGATTACAAGGAACGCTTCGCGAACCCTTACTCGGCGGCCGAGCGCGGCTACATCGATGATGTGATCATCCCGCACGAGACGCGACCAACGGTGATCAATGCGCTGCAAACACTGCTAACTAAGCGCGTTGACCAGCCGAAACGCAAGCACGGCAACATCCCGCTGTAAAGATTCTGTGCCAACCGGCGCACGGAGTGGGGCAAATAGTGGATACTCGCCGAAGGTCAACTAAGAGAGGTCACGAATGTCCGAGGCAACCCGCCGTTCCTTCCTTCGCGGCGCTGGCGTAACCGGCGCCGCGATCATCATCGCGCCAGAGGCGCTAGCAAGCGGCGTAGGTCCGCGCGCCTTTTCCTCCGCCGCAGGCGGAACCTTCGCTGAAGGCGTCATCGCTGGCGACCCAACGACCAGCGGGATGACTCTCTGGACACGGCTGCACGACGTTGCCGGGCGGATTCCGGTCGCGCTCGAAGTCGCAACCGACAAAGGCTTCCGCAAGGTCATCGCGAAGAAGAAGATCTCGGCCGTAGCGGCCTCCGACTTCTCAGTCAAGGCGCAGATCAAAGGCCTTAAGCCTTATACGCAGTACTACTACCGTTTCGCAACGAAGAGCAAGAACAGCCCGGTCGGCCGCTTCCGTACCGCCCTACCAGCCGACTCCAACCAGAAGGTCCGCTTCGCCTTCTTCTCCTGCCAGGACTTCACCTTCGGCTACTACAACGCGCACGCAGTGATGGCCAAGGACGACCTCGACTTCGTCGTCAACCTCGGCGACTACATCTATGCCGAGGCCTACCACAGTGCTGGAGGGGACGGCGTCCGTACCGATCCGGGCGGCGAAGCGGTGACGCTCAAGCAGTACCGCAACAAGTACAAGCTCTACCGCACCGACGCCAACCTGCGCGCGATGCACTCCAACTTCGCGATGATCTCAACTTGGGATGACCACGAGGTCGTCAACAACTACGCTGGCGGCGCCGGAGCGACCGGCGGCCTCTCGCCGGACAAGAAATACACGCTCGCACGGCAGAAGGCTGGCTACCAAGCGTTCTTCGAGAGCATGCCGATCAGCCCGATCAAGGGCAGCCCCGGGCAGCGGATCTACCGCTCGCTGCGGTTCGGCAAGCACGTTGAGATCATCATGCTCGACGAGCGCCAGTACCGAGATGACCAGCCGCTCGACGACACGGGCATGGTTGATGTGACGAACCCTGACAACGTTGCCGCGATCAACGCCCCGCGCCAGTACCTTGGAGCTGCGCAGCTGACCTTCCTCAAGCAGCGACTGAAGAGCTCGACCGCCACATGGAAGGTGATCGCCAACGAGGCGATGATGATGAACACCAAGTTCGGCGCCGGGACCGACTTCAACCTCGACGACTGGACCGGTTACCAAGCCCAGCGGGCCGAAGTTCTCACCTACATCCGCGACAACGCGATCGCGAACGTGATCTCGATCGTCGGCGACATCCACACCTTCGCCGCCGGGGATCTTCGGATCAACGACGGTGACGCTTCGGCGGTCGGCACCGAGTTCGTCGGCGGCTCGATCAGCTCGCAGGGCCTCGGCGATGGTGGCCTCAAGGCGTCGGTCGGGATCGGCGACGCGAAGACGCCATTCCCGCACACCGACAAGGGGATCTACGACATCCTGCTCGGAGCCAACCCGTGGCTTACCAACGGCGACATTGACCACCACGGCTACGGCCGCGTCAAGGCCGATGGCGCTGGCTTCGGCTGCGACCTCGTGCGGATGAAGACGATCAAGCAGAAGTCGACCGCGAAGATGCCGCTGAACGACCCGGCCGGCGCTCCATGGAACGGCAACAGCGGAACCTTCTCCTGGAAGGTCGCCCCGGGGCACCCTGGCCTCAGCGGCTAGGCCGCGCCGCGCTACGCTCAGACCTGATGTCTGAGCAGCAGAGCAAGATCGAGATCAGCAGCCCCGACGCATCGGAGGCCGAGGCCGCAGCGATTATCGCCGCGCTACGCCGCTTTCTCGACGACCACTCAGCGGTCGATTCGCCGCTCCAACCGGTCCAGCCTGCGTGGCTCACCGCGGCGCTAAACGAAGGCGTCCAGCGCCAGCCGCAGATGCCTGCCAGCTGGGCAGCAAGCAGGGTCTGAAGGGCGATGGGCGAGACTCCTCCAAATCCGCTTCGCGGGTAACCTTCCCGACCGAATGTTCAGCTCAATTCTGATCGCGAACCGTGGCGAAATCGCCCTCCGCGTGATCCGCTGCTGCCGCGAGATGGGCATCAAGTCGATCGCCGTTTACTCCGAGCTGGATCGCGACGCGCTGCACGTTCAGGCGGCCGACGAGGCATACCTGCTCGGCCCCGGGCCACCAGCGGAGAGCTATCTCAACGTTGACAAGTTGATCGAAGTGATCAGAGCGAGTGGCGCCGAGGCTGTACACCCGGGCTACGGATTCCTTGCCGAGAACGGACCTTTCGCTCAGCGTCTCGCTGACGAAGGAATCGTCTTCATCGGCCCACCGGCCAGCGCGATTGAATCGATGGGCAGCAAGACCTCGGCGCGCGAGCTGATGCAGGCCGCTGGGGTGCCGATCGTGCCCGGCACAACGGAGGCCGTCGCCGACGTTGAGGCGGCGCGCAAGATCATCGCCGACGGGCTCGGCTACCCAGTGGCGATCAAAGCCTCCGGCGGCGGCGGCGGCAAAGGCTTCCGCGTTGCGCTAACCGCCGACGATCTAGAAGAGGCGTTCGAAGGTGCATCACGCGAGGGGGAGAAGTTCTTCAGCGACGGCCGCGTCTACCTCGAGCGCTACCTGCCCAGCCCGCGCCACATTGAGGTTCAGATTCTCGCCGACACGTTCGGCAACACGATCCACCTCGGAGAGCGCGACTGCTCAATCCAGCGCCGCCATCAGAAACTGATTGAGGAAGCGCCGGCGGCAGACTGGGTCGTTGACGACGCGCTGCGCGAGAAGATCGGCAAGATCGGCGTAGATGCCGCCAAGGCGGTCGGCTACGTTGGCGCCGGCACGATTGAAGGAATGTTGCAGGACGGCAACTATTACTTCCTTGAGATGAACACGCGCGTTCAGGTCGAGCACTGCGTAACCGAGATGGTGACCGGCGTTGACATCGTGCGCGAAGGGATCCGCGCCGCCGCGGGTGAGCCGCTCTCAATCACCCAAGATCAAGTTCAGATCCGCGGCCATGCAATCGAATGCCGCATAAACGCTGAGAACGCGGCCAAGAACTTCGCCCCCGCGCCAGGCAAGATCGGCCGCTACATCGAGCCCGGCGGCCCCGGTGTGCGGGTCGATTCCGGCGTCGGCGAGAACGGCGAAGTGACGCCGATGTACGACCCGATGGTCGCCAAGCTGATCGTCTGGGACGTTGACCGCGAGCACGCCACCGCGCGAATGCTGCGCGCGCTAGACGAATATGAGATCGAAGGGCTGACGACACTGATTCCGTTTCACAGCGCGCTGATGGCGACCGAGCAGTGGGCCAGGGCCGAGATCTGCCGCGACCTGACTGAGGACAAGGCGTGGCTGAAGTCAACGGCGCCAGAAAAGCCGGTGGAGCGCGTCGACGCCGACGGCGTCGAGCAGCTCCAGCAGCAGTACACGGTCGAGGTTTCCGGCCGCCGATTCGATGTCAACGTAGTCGGCCCACCGCCGGTCGGCGGCGCCACGGGGCCAGGCGCGCCAGCGCCGAAGCCAAGGCGCGTGGAGCGCAAAAGCAGCGCTGCCGGCGGCGCCGACACGCTCGAAGCGCCGCTGCAAGGAAACATGTGGAAGGTTGTCGTCAAAGTCGGCGATCAGGTCGAAGAGGGCCAGCTGCTCTGCATCATCGAAGCGATGAAAATGGAGAACGAAATCACCGCGCACAAGGCTGGCACGGTCGTTGAACTGCCGATCACCGAAGGGGCGCCGATCGGCGCGGGCGACCCGATCGCTCGGATCGTCAGCGAAGCGCCAGCCGAATGAAACAGCTGCGCGTCTGGGTCGCATCGGCCAGCGAGGCAGCCGAGGTCACGCGGCTACTGATCAGCTTTCGCAACGATCTCGGCTACGACTGGCCCAGCGACCAGAGCTTCAGCGACGGTGTCGCGGAGCTAATCGGCGACGGATCAACCGACTATCTGCTCGGTGCGGTCGGGGACGGGCCTGCGGTCGGCGTCTGTCAGCTGCGCTTTCGCTACGGCCTCTGGCAGGCCGGCAACGACTGCCTGCTGGAGGATCTGTTCGTTGAGGAGGCTGCCCGCGGCAGCGGCCTCGGCAGGGCGATGACGCTGTTCGCGATTCAGCACGCCGCCAGTACGCGCACCAGCCGCCGAATTGAGCTTGACGTCAACGAGGCCAACGTGCCAGCGTTGAAGCTCTACGAATCGCTTGGCTTTGGCATCAAGAACAGCCACGGCGGCCGCGACCTCTACCTGCGCCGCAACCTCGGCGAAGACTCCTAAGCGCCCGGCTCAGCTTCAATCCGCGCAAGGTTTGAAGCGTGAATTCTCTGCTGCTCGGCGTCGCGGCGCGCGAGCGGCAACTCGAGCGTTTGCAGGTAGTTGAGGTCCTCCGCGAGGATCGCCAACGCGCGGGCTCGGTCTAGGACCGCTCCGTGGCCGGGGATCACGTGCTCGGAGCGTTCGACTAGCTCGCGGAGGCGCTCCAGCGTCGCGCGGTAAGCCGAGCGGGAGCCACCATCGGAGATCATTGGAATCTCAACCGGAGAGAGGAAGTCGCCGCAGATCAGAGTCGCGGCCCACGGCACGAAGATTGCCATCCCGTCGGCGGTGTGACCGTCGGCCGGGTAAAGCTCCAGCTCTTGATCGCCGATCTCCAGCACGCCGGGCACCGCCAGCGCCTGAACCTGCCCGAGCGAAAGCGGCGCTGGCCGCTCGACGTAGTTTTGCTCGTCGAAGGAGCGCAGCTCGCGCGCCGCGGCGCCCGGCTCGGCCGTCAGTCGAGCGGCGCTGGTCTCGCAACAGCCGAGCGCTTGCCCAGGGAAGGCTAGGCGGCCGAGCAGGTGATCCCAGTCGGCGTGGGTCGCCAGCAGGCCGCTGCAGCTCCAGCCGACGTGCTCCAAGACTCCGCTGAGCGCCTCGAGCTCCTCCGGCAGCGGCGGCGAATCAACGACGAATGTTTCCTCGCCGCGGTGGAGAATCGTGCAGCTCGTCTGCCAGTAGGCCGATCGCCCGACCAGCACGTCCTCGTCTAGCGCAACGACCCGCACGGGCGAGTTTCCCTACGCGGCGCCGAGCAGCTTCGCGGCGGCCAGCAGCGTCTTGACCTCGGCCGTCGGCTTCTTTTCACTCGGCTCGAGCTTGCGCTTCGTGCGGTTGACCCAGATCACCGGGACCTTGGCCTTCAGCGCCGGCAAGACGTCGGCTTCGTAACCGCAGCAGATGTGGACCCAATCCTTCTTGCCTCCGACCCGGCGCGCAAACTCCTTGAAGTGGGCCGGCTCAGGCTTGTAGGAGCGGACCTGCTGCGCGGTTACGACAAGGCCAAACTCGAGCGGCAGGTAACGACGGGTTTCTCCCAGCAGACGATCGTCGATGTTCGAGATCAGGCCGGTCTCGAACTTCTTCGAAAAGCGACCGAGCTGCAGGTTGGTCTCCTTGAAAGGACGCCAACGGAGGACCGAATCGGGCAGGAAACCAGCCCGCGAAGGCTCCAGATCCCACTTGATCTCATCGGCGATCTGCATCGCGACACGGCGCAGAACCTCGGCGTAAAGCTCGTATGAGCCGCTCTCGATCTCGTGCTGGAGTTCAACGAAACGGGCGAAAACAGCGTCTGGATCTTCGATCTCAAAGCCGCTCCGCTTGGCCTCGGTGGCAAACGCGGTCTTCACGCCGCTCTCCCAATCGATCAGAGTTCCGTAGACATCGAAGGTGACCCATTTGGGTTTTTTGGGAAGTGGCATCGCGCTTAGTCTAGGTCGCGACGGGCGAGGGGCGCTCTCCGCTAGCGTTGCGAGCCGTCATGGACCTTCTCGAATACCAAGGAAAACAGCTTTTCGCGCGCCATCAAATCCCCGTTCCATCGGGAATTCCGGCGCGAACCGTTGACGAAGCGGTGGCCGCCGCCGAGCAGATTGGCTACCCCTGCGTGGTCAAGGCGCAGGTCAAGATTGGCGGCCGCGGCAAGGCCGGCGGGATAAAAGTCGCAGCCAACGCCGATCAGGCTCGCGAGTCCGCCGAAGCGATCCTTGGGATGGACATCAAGGGCTTCACGGTCCACGAGCTTTGGATTGAAGAGGCCTCAGAGATCGAGGCTGAGTACTACGCGGCGATCGTCTTTGACCGCTCGGCGCGCGCAGCGCTGGTGATGCTGTCAACACAAGGCGGGATCGACATCGAGCAGGTTTCGCACGAAAACCCGGAGGCGATCGCGACGCTCCACGTTGACCCGCTGCTCGGCTTCCAGCCCTATCAGGCGCGTCGGCTCGCGTTCGATGCCGGCATTGAAGCCGACCTAATCCGCCCGATCGGCGATTTCCTCACGCTTCTCTACGAGACCTTCATCGCCGAAGAGGCGCTGCTGGTTGAGGTCAACCCCTTGATCATCACGCCCGATCGCAAGGTTCGTGCGCTCGATGCGAAGGTCACGCTCGACCCCAGCGCGCTCTACCGCCACGAAGAGAACGCGCAGCTGCGCGACCCCAGCGATGAAGACCCGCAGGAGCAGATGGCTCGCGACCGTGGCCTGACCTACGTCAAGCTCGACGGCAACATTGGCATCCTTGGCAACGGCGCCGGGCTGGTGATGAGCACGCTCGACGTCGTCGCCCAGTACGGCGGCGAGGCGGCCAACTTTCTCGACGCTGGCGGAGGCTCAAAAGCGGACGCGATAACCAGCGCTGTGGAGGTGATCTGCTCGAACGAGAAGGTCAAAGCGGTGCTCTTCAACATCTTCGGAGGGATCACGCGCTGCGACGAGGTAGCGAGCGGGCTGATCGAAGCCTTCGCGACGGCGCCGCCGAGTGTGCCGTTCGTCGTGCGCCTCGACGGCACCAACGACGCTGAAGGCCGCCGCATACTCGCCGAAGCCAAGCTCCCCGGCGTACACACTGCGTCGACGATGAACGAGGCGGCCGAGATGGTTGTCGCGCTGGCCAAAGGAGAGGCGCTATGAGCGTCCTCGTCGGCACAGAAACGCGGCTCTGCGTGGCCGGGATCACCGGCAGCGAAGGGCGATTCCACACGCTCAACAATCGCGACTACGGCACCAACGTGGTTAGCGGCGTGACGCCTGGCAAGGGCGGGCAAGACATTGAAGGGATACCGGTCTTCAACACCTTCCACAACGCGGTCGAGCAGAGCGGCGCCAACACGGCGATGATCTTCGTGCCGCCGCCATTTGCCGCCGACTCAATCCTTGAAGCGGCCGACGCGGGGATCGAGACGATCATCGCGATCACCGAAGGAATCCCGGCCCACGATGAGCTGCGCGTCTACACCCAGATCAAGCGGATGATGGGAGTGCGGCTGATCGGGCCGAACTGCCCTGGCGTGCTTTCACCCGGAAAGGCCAATGTCGGGATTATTCCGGCTTCGTTCTTCAAGCAGGGGAACGTCGGTGTGATGTCGCGCTCCGGCACTCTGACCTACCAGATCGGCAACGAGCTAGCGCAGAAGGGATTTGGAAACTCGTCGATCGTCGGCCTCGGCGGCGACCCGATCCCAGGCACCAGCTTCATCGACGTGCTCGAAATGTTCGAGAACGACGACCAGACAGAACTGATCGTGATGAGCGGCGAGATCGGCGGCGAGGCCGAAGAGCTAGCCGCCGCGTACATCGGCGAGCACGTCACCAAGCCGGTCGTCGGTTACATCGCGGGCTTCACCGCGCCGCCAGGCAAGACGATGGGCCACGCTGGCGCGATCGTCTCCGGTTCGAAGGGAACGGCCGCCGCCAAGGCGGAGGCACTGGAGGCCCAAGGCGTCCGCGTCGGTCGCACACCGACGCAGGTTGCTGAAATAGCAATCGAGATTCTCGGCGGCTGAATTGCCCGCCAGCAGGTAGCGTCAGCCGGGCGATGAGCGACGAGCAGCCAGGCGACGTACGCGACACCCTCACTGGGCTGGAGCGGCGGCTGCGTGATATCGAAGCTGACCTGCGCAGCGGCGCGGCCGGGCCGGGCGCCGAGGCGGCAGCCGCGGGCAATGTGGGAAGCGACACTGCCGCGGGCGACGGGCGCCGACGTCCGTCCGGCCTTCTGATCGCTGGGCTCGGCGCCGCCGCAGTGCTGATCGTTGTGCTGATCGTCGTGCTTGCACGCGCTGGCGCGAGCACGCCGAACCGCGGCGGCACATCGTCAGAGATCGCGCTTGGCGGCGGAGTTGCCGGCAACGAGTCTGCGCTCGGGATCGCGAAGCTCCCCGGCATCCGTGCGGCCCGCGGCGACGCCGCCGCCGAGGCCTGTTCAGGGATCGCCGATGCCGCACTGATCGTCATTCAGCCGACGCCGAAGACGGTCGGCTGCGACGGGCTGACGGAACTGCTGACGATGACACTGTCGGCGACAGCGGTTGCCGAGCGGGCAGGCGGCAGGCGCTGCCTGCGCGTCAGTCAGGTGGCGGCGCAGCTGCGGCGCCCCGCGCGCGCGCTCACCCGTCAACGCGCGGCGCGCGTACTAAAGGCGCGGCGGGCAGCGGCAGCGAAGGCAGCTGCGCGCGCCGCCTCAGGAGCGGCCAGCATCAACGCCCAGCGCCGCGCCGCTGCGACCGCCGGCAGCAACTTCGACTCCTCGCAGCGGCTCAGCTTGACGAAGGTCGCCAGCGCCGACGGCAGCTGTGTAGCACCAACAGCCGCAACGTTGCGCTCCGGCGCCTACCCGCTGAGCCTGCGGATCGCCCTGCTGGCACGCCCAGGCAGCGCGTCGGACGCCGCGGTGATCGAGACCGAGGCAACGCTTCGCAAGGCGCTCAGCGGCGCCGTGCCGATTGAGGCCGCGGTGCGCGGCCGCTGAGGCTGGAGCGCCGAGATGCTTCCGCTAGCGTAGATTGCTGCCCATGGCTGACTCAATCTCGTTCGCGCGCGGCGCGCCCTCACTGGACATCATCGACATCGAGGGTCTGAAGGCTTCGGCAACCGAATCGTTCAGCGAGGATCCTGGCGGCGTAAGCGGCTACGGCACGGCCGGCGGCTACGCGCCGCTGCGCAGGTGGATCGCCGACCACCACGGCGTCGATGTCGACCAGGTGATCGTCACCAACGGCTCGATGCAGGCCGACGCTTTTCTCTTCGACGCACTGGTCGAGGCCGGTGATTCGGTCGTCGTTGAGCGGCCAACCTACGACCGTACGCTGCTTGGCCTGCTCGAGCGCGGCGCCGACGTGAAGATGATCGCGTTGCAGCCCGATGGGATCGACACCGCGGCGCTGCGCGCCGAGCTCGAGGGCGGGCTTCGACCGCGCTTCGCGCACATCATCCCCAACTTCCAAAACCCGGCCGGCTACACGCTCAGCCAAGCCAAGCGCGAAGAGCTGCTGGAGCTGGCGGCCGAATATGACTTCCTGCTGTTCGAAGACGACCCTTACATCGAGATCCGTTTCACCGGTGAACGGCTACCGACGATGCTCTCGCTCGATGACCCTAGTAGTGGCCGTGTCGTTTACGCCTCGTCGTTCTCGAAGACGGTCTGCCCGGGGATCCGCGTTGGCTACCTCGTCGGCCCGGCCGCGCTGATCAAGGAGATAACGGTGGCCGCAACCAACACCTACATCTCGCCCGACATGGTGGCCCAGGGAATCGTTTACCAATTCTGTGTTTCGGGACGGATAAAGGAGTCGGTCAAGACAGTTAGCGCGGCGCTCGCAGAGCGCGTTGCCGCACTAACCGCAGCGCTCGACGAGCATCTGCCGCAGGCCAGCTACAACGCGCCTGAGGGCGGCTACTTCATGTGGGTTGAACTGCCCGAGGGCACCGACGTCGCAGCGCTCGAGCGGGCCGCCGGTGAGCGCGACGTTCTCTTCGTCAAGGGCGAGGACTTCGTAATCGAAGGCGCGACCAACCAGCTACGGCTCGCCTACTCAGGTGTAACGCCCGAACAGATCAGCGAAGGCATCGAGCGCCTCGCCGACGCCTACCGCTCGTTGTAACTAGCGGCCGTAGCGTTCGCTCGACATCACGAGCTGCTCAGGCAGCGCGGTTCGTGGTGGTGGCGACGGGTCGGCGATCACGGCGACCGTTTCAGCGACGCTGCGCGTGACGAGGCAGCGCTCGCCTGCTTCGCTGAGCATCACGACCTCCTCGTCGTCGGCGCTGTCCAGCGTGCCTTTGAGCCCTGGCGCCAAGCCTGCCGCCTTGAGGTACTGGAGCAGGTCTTCAGCCTCGTTCTCGAAGCGCATGATCTCGACTGCTGCGCCAACCTCAACGTCGGCCAGCGGCACGCCTTGATTGCGCGTTCCGCCTTCAATCGGGTGTCCGTGCGGGCAGGTTGTGGCGTCGCCGATCGCGGCCATCATTCGCTCTTCGAGCACCGGGCTCATCGCGTGCTCGAGCCGCTCGGCCTCCTCGTGGACCTCATCCCATGGGATCCCAAGCACGTCGGTGAGAAAACGCTCAATCAGGCGGTGGCGGCGGACGATCTCGTGTGCCTGTTTGTCGCCGCTGGCGGTGAAGGAGATCGTCTTGTCGGCGGCGCGCTCGATGTATCCGTCGGCCTCGAGTCGGCCGATCATTTCGTGCACGGTCGGCGGCGAGAGCTGCATCGCGCGGGCTACATTGGCGCCGGTCATCGGCAGCCCCGCCTCGCGCAGCCAGAAGATCGACTGCAGGTACTCCTCCTCGGCTTCGCTCGCCTGAGCTTTCGACATCGCTTCGATCCTATCGCGCAGCAGATAGGCTCGCGTGATGGAGATCGGATCTGGGACAAGGGCGTTCATTACCGGCGCCTCGCGTGGGATCGGCGCCGCTTTGGCGCAGGCGCTGGCTGAGCGCGGCGTTACCGTTGGCCTCGCCGCGCGCTCGCTCGACCAGCTCGAAGCGCTCTCGGCATCGCTGCCCGGCGAGCACTACGAGTACCAGTGCGACGTTCGCTCCAGCGAATCGGTCCAAGCGGCGATCGATCGCTTCGCCGAAGTGGCCGGGGGAATCGAGCTGCTGGTCGCCAACGCCGGCATAACCCACTACGGCCCGTTCCGCGACGAGCCGCTCGAGAACGCGCTAGAGATGAGCGAGATCAACTGGCACGGCACGCTGCGGACGGTTCACTACGGGCTCCCCTACATGCTCGACCGCGCCCGCGGCCAGGTCGTTGTGATCAGCTCCGGTGCGGCGCTGCGCTCGTTCCCGTGGGCCGCGGTTTACGGCGGCACGAAGGCGGCGCAGCGGCTCTTCGCCGAAGCGCTGCGCCACGAGCTGAGCGGCAGCGGCGTTTCGCTGACGACGGTCTACCCGGGCGAAATCGAGACCACGCTCCACGCCCATGAGCGCCACCGCATGCCGGACTGGTATCGCGGCAGCGACGCGGCAGATCCGGAGCTGCTCGCTGCCAAGATCATTGAAGCGGTCGAAGCGGACCGCCGCGCCGTCTATTTCCCGCCGGCCGTGCGCCTACTCGGGCTAGTCCACAACGTCAGCCAACGCACCGGCGACGCGGTGCTGCGGCGTCTTCGCGGCGGCACGGCAGCGCCGCGGCGCGACTGACGGCCACAGCGCACCTTCAGCGCCGGTGTAGTGTTCCAGCAGTTACCAAAATGGTTCGTCTAGCGACAACACTCGCGATCTGCTTGGTTTCCGCACTCAGCGCCTCCAGTGCAGCTGCGTCCTCGCTCGGCAGTTACAAGACACGGGTCGTTGCCGTCGGCGACATCGCTTGCCGTCCGGGGGCGGTCGTGACGGCGACAACCTGCCAGCAAGCGGCTACCTACTCGCTTGCCGCACGGCTGAAGCCGAACCACGTGCTAGTACTCGGCGACATTCAATACGACGGCGGCGCGCTGGCCGATTTCCAAGCTTCGTATGGGTTGACCTGGGGCAAGCTCAAGAGCAAGACCTTCCCCGTGCCAGGCAACCACGAATATGTGACGCTTGGGGCGGCCGGATACTACGACTACTTCGGCTCGGCTGCCGGAAGCCGCACGCACGGTTGGCATTCGGCGACCTACGGCGGCTGGCGTGTGATCGGCCTCAATTCCAACTGTGCCTCGATTGGCGGCTGCCAAACAGGCTCTCCGCAGGAGAAGTGGCTGCGCAGCAATCTGTACAACAACCGTTCGAAGAAGTGCACGCTCGCGCTCTGGCATCACCCCCGCTTCTCTTCCGGCCCCCATGGAGATAACACCGAGATGGCCGATCTCTGGCAAACGCTGCAGGATTACGACGCTGAATTCGTGCTCGCCGGCCACGACCACGCTTATGAGCGCTTTCTGCCGATGAACAGCGACGGCACCAGCGGCGGCAGCGACGCGATGCCGAGCTGGGTTGTCGGCGGCGGCGGAAAGTCGATCTACCCGATCGCGCACTCGCGCCCGAGCAGCACCGGCTACAGCCTAAGCTTCGGCGTCCTCAAGCTCGACCTCTACTCGAAGGGCTACAAGTGGCGCTACTACCGCACCAGCGGCGGTTCGACCGACAGCGGCACGGCATATTGCCGGTGATGCGAGCGATCGCGCGGCTCGCTGCGGCGACGATGCTGCTGGCGCTGCTCGGCGGCTGCGGCGGCGCCGATGCAGGCAACGCGACTTCGGCCACAGTTGAGCCGTCGCTTGGGAGCCACACCGCCCGGCTTGCTGTCGTCGGCGATATCGCCTGCGCCTCGCCAAACCCAATCGGTGACCGCTGCCATCAGCGCGCTACCTACGCGGTGGCGGCGAAGATGAAACCCGACCGCGTGCTCGTGATCGGTGACACCCAATATCCCGACAGCGCGCTGGCGCTGTACAAGAAGTCGTACGCCAAGTCGTGGGGCAAGCTGAAGCCGATCACTTTTCCAGTTCCCGGCAACCACGAGTACAAGACGCGCAGCGCGGCAGGCTACTTCGACTACTTTGGCGCCGCCGCCGGCAAGCGCGGGCGCGGCTGGCACGCGACAACGATCGGCGGTTGGCGGGTGATCGGGCTGAATTCAAACTGCGACCAGATTGGCGGCTGCGAGGCCGGTTCAGCGCAGGCGAAGTGGCTGGCGAACGACCTCGGCCGCCACGCCAAGTTCTGCACGCTCGCGATCTGGCACTACCCGCGTTTTAGTTCCGGGCCGCACCACAACCATCCGAAACTCGCCCACTTCTGGTCGCAGCTGAACGCCGCCTCAGCGGAGGTTGTCTTCGCCGGCCATGACCACTCTTACGAGCGTCTCAAAGCGATGACCAGCGACGGGAAAGAGTCGAGCAGTGGGATGCCGAGCTTCGTTGTCGGGACCGGCGGCGTAAGGCGCTACGAATCGGTCACGCCAAGTAGCCGAAGCCTCGCCAACGACCGTGGCTACGGAGTGCTCCAGCTCGACCTTTTCGCGCGCGGCTACAGCTGGAAGTTCGTCCTGACCGACGGCAAAGTTGCCGATCGTGGCAGCGCAGCCTGCAGCTAGTCTTCAGCGATGCCAAACGACGCGCGAGCGGTGCTCGTGGCCCCCGACTCATTCAAAGGAACATTCCGCGCCAGCGAGGTTGCCGCAGCAATTGGCCGCGGCCTTGAATCTGTCGTCGCGGCAGCACCCGACCTGATGCCGGTCGCCGACGGCGGTGAGGGGACGCTGGAGATCCTGCTGCTGGCGCTCGGCGGCGAGACCGCCGGCGCCGATGTATGCGACGCATTACGCAGACCGACCTCGGCTGCTTTCGGACTCGTTGAGGACGGTTCGACTGCAATCGTTGAGACGGCGCAGGCGATCGGCCTGCCACAGATCAAGCAGAGCGAGCGCGACGCCGAGGCGGCCAGCTCCTACGGCGCCGGCCAGCTGGTTGCGGCCGCCGCGCAGAGCGGCGCGCGGCGGATCATTGTTGCCGTCGGTGGCAGCGCCAGCAGCGATGGCGGCTCCGGTGCGATCGAAGCGATTGAAGCGGCTGGCGGAATCGGCGCCAGCGAGCTGGTCGTCTGCTGCGACGTCAACACGACTTTTGAGCGGGCGGCTGAAGTCTTTGGGCCACAGAAAGGCGCCGACGCGGCGGCGGTCGAGCGGCTGACCGCTCGCCTAAATGAGCTTGCCGCCAGCTTCCCGCGCGATCCGCGCGGGGTCGAGATGAGCGGCTGCGCCGGCGGCCTCTCGGGCGCGCTCTGGGCCAATTACGACGCCACGCTCGAGCCGGGCGCGCGCTTCGTTCTGAGCGCGCTGGAGGCCGACCAGCGGATCAAGGCGGCGCGCGCCGTGATCGTCGCTGAAGGGCGGCTTGATCGGACCACTCTGGAAGGGAAGATCGCGGCCGAAATCGCCGTTCGCGCGCGCCAGCGTGGCGTTCCCTGCTACGCGATTGTTGGCAGCAACGGGCTGGAGCCGATCGATCAGCGGATCCTCGATCTTCAGGCCGTGATCGAAGCAACGACGCTTGAAGAGGTCGAACAAGCCGGCCGTGAAATTGCCGCGTACCTCTGAGCGCGCTGCGGGGTACCTGACACCAATGACCAACCGTTCACGATCCACCTTCAGAGGCAGCACGCCGCGCCGCGCCACGGTCGTCGGTGCCGGCTCGTTCGGAACCGCAGTCGCAATTCTGCTGGTTCGCGCTGGCGTACGTACGACGCTCCAGGCCCGCACCACTGCGCAGGCCGCCGAGCTCCAGCGCAGTGGCGAGAACAGTGCCTACCTCCCCGGCGTTCCGCTGCCGCGCGAGCTGCGAATTGAAACCTCGTCCGATTCGCTGGCGCGCGCCGAGCTGGTTCTGCTCGCGGTACCGGCAACCGCGATCGACGGCGTGATAACGCAGCTCGATCAGCGTGGCCTCGGTTCGCGAACCCCGGTCGTCTCGTTGGCCAAGGGGCTGGTAGCGCCGAGCGGTGCCGTCACAACCTCGATCAGCGGCGCTCGCTACGGCGCCGAGCGCGTAGCCGTGATCGGCGGGCCGGCCCACGCCGATGAGCTAGTCCACGACGGTGGCGCGCTGGTTGCCGCCTCGACCGATGAGCAGCTGGCCGGGATGCTGGCGCATCTGTTCACGCGAGGCGGAGTGATCTGCGAAATCTCAGACGACCCGATCGGCGTCGAATACGCTGGCGCCGCAAAGAACGCGGCGGCGCTCGCTTCCGGCGCTACCGAAGCGCAGGGCCTGAACGCCGCTGGCGCTGCCGCCGGGCACATTTTTCACGAGATCTGGCGCCTAGCCGAGAGTCAGGGTGCCAGGCCGGAGTCTTTTATCGGTCTCGCTGGCACCGGCGACCTTGTCGCGACCGCGCTAGCGCCCGGCAGTCGCAACCGCCGCGCCGGTGAGCTGCTCGGCTCGGGCGTAGAAGCGGCGGAGATCCCGCAGCAGATCGGCCAAGCGGTCGAGGCGCTCGAAACGGTGCCGATGCTGGCCAAGGCACTGGCCGACGCGGGGATCGAAGCGCCGGTGACGAGCGGACTTAGCGCGCTGATCTACGGCCAGCTGAGCGTTGACGACTGGATCGCGCTGGTCCGTACCTCGGTGCCAGCCCCGGCGCTCTGGCGTCGGCGCGTACGACCCGGCTTCTGGGCACGCCTGCGCGCGCGGCTCAGCGGCCGACGCTGACCGGCCGCCGCTCCGGCTCAGCCGCCGCGCAGCGTCGTCAAGATCGCTTCGTAAACGCCGGCCCCGTGAGCCTCTTCGGCGACGCGGGCGTTGGCGTGGCCAGCCATCGCTTCGGCGAGCTGCGGGTCACGCTCCAAGGCGTTAGCGACAAACCAAAAGCTGCCGACCGTGGTGGCGACGCGCAGGTCCTCGCGCGAGTCGCCGATCGCAACGCACTCCTGTGGCTCGTAGCCGCGCATCCGCTGATGTGCGGCAACCGCGTGGGCCTTCGACACTCCACGCGGGCGTAGGTGGTAGGCGTGAACCTCGGGCAGTTCGGCGAGTGCAGGAGAGCGCCGGTGAACCGCCCCGTTATCGGTCAATTCGAGTTCCTCATGGCCGTTATCGGCGAGGAAGTGATCGGCCGCATTGGTGTCAATCAGGCCGCGCAGCAGGTGCGAAACCTCGCGCTGCTTGTGCCACGGGGCGTGAACCTCAAGGCAGCCGGAGTACTCCTCAAGAAGCAGCTCCGGTGCACCGCTGTCGGCGATCTGCTGGTGAATCGTGCGCTCATCGGGCTGCCAGGTGCCGGTCAGCCAATAGGTCTCTCCTTCCATCACGACGCCGGCGCCGGTCTCGAAGATGCAGCAGCCCTGACCAAACAGGCGGGCGTCCTCAATCGCAGTTGAGCGGCGGCGACCGGACATCACTACGACCTCAATGTCGGAGCGCAGGCAGGCCTCGATCGCCTTTGCCCCAAGCGGAGCAACCTCACCGTCAGGGCCAGCAAAAAGACCGCCACCAGGGCCGAGCAGGGTGCCATCCATGTCAACGTATGCGCAGCGCACGTGATCGAGAGTAGCCATCGCGCATACCATCACCCGCGTGAGCACCCTCCGCACGACCGAGCCATGGAGCGCGCTGCTGGATTCTGGCCGCGCCGACGGCCGCCTGGTGCGCGAAGCGTTCGAAGCTTCCCGCGCGGCGAAGAACGTGGATATCCCGGCAGATCTGCAGCCCAAGCTTCTCGCCGGCCTGGAGACAGCAGGGATCAAGCAGCTCTATAGCCACCAGCTCGAAGCGCTCGAAGCCGCTTGGCAAGGAACGACGGTCGTCACCACAGGAACCGCCTCTGGCAAGTCGCTCTGCTTCCAGCTGCCAACGCTTGAGCTGCTCTGCGGCGACGCACACGCGCGCGCGCTCTACCTCTACCCGACGAAAGCGCTGGCGCAGGATCAAGCGCGCTCGATCGCCCGCTTCGGCCTCAGCGACGAGATTCGGCCAGCGATCTACGACGGCGATACCGCCACCGACCAGCGTTCAGCGATCCGCAAGCGCTCGAACCTGATCCTCACCAACCCCGACATGCTGCACGTTGGAATCCTTCCCAACCACCACAGCTGGGGCAACTTCTTCGCCAACCTCGCGATCGTCGTCGTCGATGAGGCGCACGTCTACCGCGGCGTCTTCGGCTCGCACGTTGCCAACGTGCTGCGACGCCTGCGCCGGATCGCACGCGCCTACGGCACCGAGCCACGCTTCCTGCTGGCCAGCGCGACGATCGCCAACCCAGTCGAGCTCGCTGAGCACCTGACCGGCGATCAGCCGGTCGCGCTGGTAGATGACGACGGCTCCCCCTCTGCCGCGCGGCAGATAGCGATCTGGAACCCGCCAATCGAAGATGAACTGCTGCAGACGCGGCGCAGCACCTTGGCGGAGGCGGCGGGCATAGTCGCCGGCCTAGTCCGCGCCGATGCGCGGACGATCTGCTTCATGGGCTCGCGCAAGGGCGCGGAGCTGGTCGCGAAGATGGCGGCCGACGAGCTGCGTCGCAGCGGCGACCGGGAGCGAGCCGACCGGATAGCCGCCTACCGCGCCGGCTACACGCCGCAGCAGCGCCGCGAGCTGGAGGCCAAGCTGGTCAGCGGCGAGCTGCTGGCGGTCGTCACGACCGACGCGCTGGAACTCGGGATCGACATCGGCCAGCTCGACGCTGCGCTCGCCATAACGTTTCCCGGCACGGTCGCCTCGCTGCGCCAAATGTGGGGCCGCGCCGGTCGCCGCGGCCGCGGCCTTGCGGTCTACGTCGCCGGCGACGACGCGCTCGACCAGTTTTTCTGCCGCCACCCCGACGAGTTCCTCGACCGGCCGGTGGAGGCCGCGATCCTCGAATTCGAGAACGAGCAGATTCACCTAAGCCACTTAACCTGCGCCGCCCATGAGGGGCCGATCAACCCCGATGACGACGCTGAGATTCTCGGCCCGCGCCTGCGTGCCCACTGCGAGGCGCTGGTCGCCAGCGGCGTGCTGATCGAGCGCCGTGGCAGCTTCACGCTGCGCGCGCCGGAGGATTATCCCGCGGCGCGAGTTTCGCTCCGTTCAGCCTCACCCAATTCGGTCAGCGTGATCGACGTCAAGCAAGGAGAGTTGATCGGCACGGTCGAGGCGGAGCGCGCCTGCTCAACGGTCCACGACGGCGCAATCTACCTCCACATGGGCCGCTCATATTCGGTCAGCGCGCTCGATCTGGAACGCCGCGAGGCGCTCGTCGAACCGTTCACCGGCGACTGGTTCACGCAGCCCAAGAAGGAGACCGAAACGGTGATCGAAGCGCTGCTCGACCGCCGCGAGACGCTCGGCGTGCAGCTGAGCTTCGGCCGCGTTGTCGTCAGCGAGCAGGTGCTCGCATACCAGCGCAAGCGGCTCCCGGGCAGCGAGGTGATCGACCTCAACGGGCTTGCCTTACCGAAGACTCAGTTCGCGACCCAGGCGCTCTGGTTTGAGACCCGCTCGCTCAGTCAGCAGCTTCCGCTCGATCGGTTGCTCGGCGCGCTGCACGCCACCGAGCACGCCCAGATCGCCGTGCTGCCGCTGCTAGCGATGTGCGACCGCTGGGATATCGGCGGGCTCTCGACCAACGCCCACCTGCAGACCGGCGGGCCGACAATATTTATCTACGACGGCCACCCCGGCGGCGTCGGGATCACGCGACAAGGCTTCCTCAACTTCGAGCTTCTGGTCGCTGACGCGCAACGGTTGATCGCGGAGTGCCCTTGCGCCGAGGGCTGCCCCTCCTGCGTGCAGTCGCCAAAGTGCGGCAATCTCAACGAGCCGCTGCACAAAGCAGGGGCGCTTGAGTTGCTCGAACTGATGCTCGCCGCAGGCCAATAACCGCGCGACCCGAGCTCTGCAAGCGAGCGTTCATCTTTTCGGCCAGCGCGTCGAAGGAGTGCCTTCAGGCGTTTACACAAAGATGAACCGACTACTTCTCTCATCGATCGTGACTGCGGCCGCGCTGCTGTTCACTTCGGCCAGCGCGCTCGCCGGTACCGGCGGCACGGACCCCGACAAACCACCACCCTCCGGCGAGCAGAGCGGCGGCACCGGTTACGGAGCGCCGCTGGTGACGCTGCCAGGCAAGCCACGGCTGAGCGCGCAGAAGCTCTCCAGCAGCACCGTCAAGGCTGGGAGCCGCGCCGGACTAGTTCTGAGGATCACCCGTCCGAAGGGAACCAGCGCCCAGGTCAAGATCGCGATCGCTCGCAAGGGCGGCAAGACAATCAACTTCTCGCCCGGACGGATCACCACCAACCGTTCGCAGCTGATCCGCCTTCCAGCCCTCGCGGCGGGCAGTTACCGCGTGACCGTCAGCGTCTTTGGCGCGACCGCAACGGAGGTCGCTCGCGGCGGCGCAATGGAGCTGACGGTCAAGCCGAAGAGCACTTCCAAGCCGAAGCCGACGACTCCAGCTCCGCCAGCGCCGACCTCAGGTGTATTCCCAGTCCGCGGTGCCTACAGCCTCGGCGGCGCCGGCGCGCGCTTCGGAGCAGGCAGAACAGGCCACACGCACGAGGGTCAGGACATCGTCGGTAACTCCGGCCTAGCGATCGTCGCACCGCTCGCGGGCGAGGTTCGCTACGTCGCCTATCAGGCCTCCGGCGCTGGTCGCTACATCATCCTTCGCGCCAACAACGGCTGGGACATGATGTTTGCTCACTGCCAGTACGCCTCTGCAGCGGTCAAGGCAGGTGAGCGGGTAAACGCGGGCCAACAACTCTGCCTGCTCGGATCAACCGGCGACTCGAGCGGCCCCCACCTCCACTTCGAAATCTGGCCCGACGGCTGGCGCGACAGCCCTGGCACGCGGCCGGTCGACCCGCTGGCGCAGCTGAAGAAGTGGGCAGCGAAGTAGCTCAGCTGCTAGCGCGCAGCGAACTCAATAGCCTTAGCGCCAGATGGCCCGAGTCCCGTTCCCTGACCCCGACACGCTCTCGCCAGCAACTCAGCGCGCGCTCCAGTCGCTCCCGGACCTCGGCATCTTCCGTCTGCTCTCGCTGGCCGACGACGCGTTCCCGAAGTTCATCGCGCTGACCGGCGGCCTGTGGACCAACGCCGAGCTCTCGCCGCGCCGGCGCGAACTGGTGATCCTGCTCGTCGCGCGGCTGCTGAGTTGCGAATACGAGTGGTTCCAGCACGTTGAGGTCGCGAAGATCTGCGAAATCAGCGACGCGGAAATTGCTGCAATCGAGGCGCTGGAGTTGGCCAGCTTCAGCGAGGACGAGCAGGCAATCCTGCAGCTGGCGCAGATCACGCTCGAGCGCGGTCGCCCGTCAGACGATCAGTTGGCCGCCGCGCGAGCTGCGCTCAGCGACCGCGAACTGATTGAGCTTGGTCTCGTCGTCGCGATCTACTCAGGCCTCGCAGCGGTGATGACCGGGCTCGACCTTGAGCTAGACGCGCGCAGTGGAGCGCACGACTTGACGCGTGATCGGCGCGGCCCGCGGCTCGGCGAGTAGCTACAAGCGGCCGCTCCCGCTGACGCTCCGGCGCAGCCCGCGATACCCTGCCTTCCGCGGCGAGATAGCTCAGCTGGTAGAGCACACGACTGAAAATCGTGGTGTCCCGGGTTCGAGTCCCGGTCTCGCCATCGCCGTATGCCGACTGCAGAAATCGAGTGCACGGCTGCCGATCAGCGCGCAAGCCACTCCCCCCGGTCAAGCGCGCGAGCAACGTATGGCGCCAGCGTGCTGGCAAAGGCTGGGGTTAGGTGGCTGGTGTCGGAGGCCACGAGCAGACCACCGATCACCGGGTAGCAGAGCTTCTTGTCGCAGTAGAACTCGCTCAGGTCGACGACGCCGATGTTCGGTCGCTCTAGACGGCGCGCGGCTACAGCAGCGATATCGGGGTAGGCACCGAGGACCTCTGAACGCGGCACTGCGCACGCCTGGCCGGCGGGGCGTCGATCATCAATTGCGCGTTCGATGCAATCGAGCGTTCCCTTCGGGGCCTTCGGGTTGTCGCGCAAGACAACGAGGTGCTTGACCGTCGGCGGGAACATTCGCCAAGTCGCCTGATAGCCAGCAACGTAGGAGTCAAACGTTGCCGGATCATATTTCGGCGTCAGTTGCGCGATAAAGACGGTGTCGACATCGGGCTGCGCGGCCAGCCAGCGCGGCACCGAACGCCGCCAGCGCCTGCAGGCCGCTTCCTCAGCAACATCCTTGGCCGGCATCCTGATGTTGTCAGGGCAGCCAAGCAGGCTGGTGGAGGTGACGCTCCAGTCGCGCTCTTGAGCGATGATTGAGAGCGCGGCGCGCCAGCGGCCAGCGTGGCTATCGCCGATCAGGGCGACGTGGCGTTTGGCGCGATCCGACGCAACGCCGAAGTTGCAAACTCGTCGCCCGCCGCCGACGCGCTCACCGAGCGCGGGGCAAGAGGTCAGTGCAAGAGCCTCCGCGTAGCTGCCTTTGAGTGCTGCTGGTGTGGGGGTGACGAGGAGTTTGAGTTTGGGGTTGTTGCAGGGTTGGTTTTCGGGGTCGCGGGCGGCGGCGCCGAGGCAGCGGGTGTTTTCTTTGAGCAGCTGTTGGGCTAGCTGCGTGTCTTTGTGTTGTTCGCGATCTA
>CAMDBT010000016.1 GCA_945889475.1 Bifidobacterium breve | reverse complement strand
GCGCCGTCGCTTCGCCTGAGATTCGCGACCGGTCGCTACTGGCCAAAGACTTCAAAACCGGCCAGCTCCCGCGCGGCGAGACAGGCGCTAGCGGACAGCGCGGCGCTACCGGTGCGCCCGGGGCCGTCGGCGCTACCGGCGCGGCGGGTGCCCCCGGTCCATCCGACCTGTACATGGCGGTCGGGCCCGCGTTGACGGAGATGCCAACCAACGAGTCCGCCCACACAGGCGCCGAGATCGTGCTTCCAGCCGGCAACTACAAGGTGATGGCGACGCTCACGATCAAGGCCTACTACAACGGATCGTACGTGGCACCGGTCTTCGCGGGCAATCGGACGGAGTGGACGGTCAACTGCTTTCTCTATCCCTCAGACGTCGCGCCTGGTTTAGATCTCCTCGCCACCGTGAGCGCTGGGAACAGGCTACCTAGGATCGCGTACGACGACGACCTTGTGCCGATGACGCTGGACGGAGTACTGCAGCGGGACGAAGCGGGTCCCGCGGTCACGGTTCGACTGCGCTGCAACCCATCCCGGGAGCCGGCCAACGCGAACCTCGAACTCAAAATGATCAACCCGCGGATGACCGCGATCAAGGTTGAGAGCGTGATCGACACAGCACAGTAAGCAGCGGTTGTCGTGCGCCGGGGTGCGGCGAAGCTCTACGCTGAAGCGACGATGCCTGCCGCCGCCTACGCCGGAAAAGCGTGCGTCTGTCAATACGACAGAGGAATCTGTGACCAGAGCTGCGTCAGCGAGATGCTCGAAACGCCGTTCTACATTGCCTGCCTGAAGCTAAAAGGGCGCCGCTGCGTTGTCATCGGCGGGGGTGAAATAGGGCTTGAGAAAAGCGAAGGGCTGCTGGCCTGCGGCGGCGAGGTGACGGTGATCTCGCCGGATGTCGGGCCGGAGCTTGAAGCGCTCGCCGCTGAACGCTCAATCACTTGGGAGCGGCGCAAGTACGCCGGCCCCGAGGATCTTGAGGCGGTCTTCATCGTGATCGCATGCACCGACTCGACCGAGACCAATATTCAGATCTTCGAGGACGCCGAGCGGCGCGCGATGCTGGTCAACATCGTTGACGTGCCGCCGCTGTGCAACTTTATTCTGCCGGCGATTGTCCGCACCGGCCCGCTGGCAATCGCAATCTCAACGGCCGGCACATCACCGGCATTGGCAAAACGGATCAAGCGCGAGATCGGCGAGCTCTTTGGCGAGGAGTACGCACAGCTGGCGATGATGCTCAACGAAACTCGCGGCTGGGCGAAAGCGACGCTGCCTACTTATCAAGACCGCAAGGCCTTCTTTGAGCAGATCGTCAATGGTGAACCTGACCCGATCGCGCTGCTGCGCAGCGGCGACGCGGCCGCCGTGGAGGACCTAATTGGCGCCGCGCAGCGCACACACGCGCCCGCCTGAAATAAGTCCCTCGCGCTAGGCTCGCGGCGTGAGCGCTCTGACGCACCTAAACGAGGATGGCGAAGCGCGGATGGTCGATGTATCGGGCAAGGAGCCCAGCGACCGTAAGGCCGTGGCACGAGCGGTGGTGCGGATGGAGCCGGCGACAGCGGCGGCGGTTGCTGCCGGTGACGCGCCGAAGGGCGACGTGCTTGCGAGCGCGCGCATCGCTGGGATCATGGCCGCCAAGCGGACCGCCGAGCTGATCCCGCTCTGCCACCCGCTGGGACTTGATCATCTTGAGGTCGATGGCGTGATCGACGCCGAGGCCGGAACGGTGACGCTGACGGCGATCGCAAAGCTTCACGGGCCGACCGGTGTTGAGATGGAAGCGATGACGGCGGTCTCGGTGGCTGCACTGACGGTCTACGACATGGTCAAGGGCATGGAGCGCGGCGTGACGATCGAGCGCGTTGAGCTGCTCGAAAAGAGCGGTGGCCGTTCCGGCCATTGGACGCGACCCTAAGGCGAGCGGCCGCGCGATGCGAACGGCAATTCTGACGATCTCAAGCTCGCTGGCGCGCGGCGACGGCGAGGACCTCTCCGGCCCGGCGCTGGCCGAGGCAGCGACTGCGGCCGGCTGCGAAGTTGAGCTGCGCGAAGTGCTGGCCGACGATCAGGCGGCGATTGAGGCGCGACTGCGCGAGCTGGTGGCGGACGGCTTCGACGTAATCCTGACCAGCGGCGGCACCGGCCTGACCCCCGACGACGTAACACCGGAGGCCAGCGAAGCGGTGATCGAACGGCCTGTCCCAGGGATCGCTGAGGCGCTGCGCGCAGCCTCGATGAAGTTCACGCCGGCGGCAGCGATCTCGCGTGCCACCAGCGGCGTGGCTGGAGGCGCGCTGATCGTCAACATGCCGGGCAACCCGAAGGCGATCGGCGAGTCGTTCCCGGTACTGGCTCCAATCCTTGGTCACGCAGTCCGTCACATCGGCCGTGAAGGCGGACGCACAGATGGCGAACATTGAGCCGGCCGTCGTCTGCTCCCAGCTGGTCCGCCTGTACGGCGAACGGCGCGCACTGGACGGCATCGACCTAACGCTCGGGCAGGGCCGGACGCTTGTTGTGTTCGGACCCAACGGCGCCGGAAAAACGACGCTACTGCGGGTACTGGCGACGCTGCTGCGACCGAGCGATGGCGAGGCCAGCCTGCTCGGAAGCGACCTGCGCAAGGAAGGCTGGAAAGTGCGATCAAAGATCGGCTTTCTCGGCCATCAATCGCTCTGCTACGGCGACCTGACGGCGCGCGAGAACCTCAGCTACCACGCGCGGCTGCACGGTCTTGCTGAGCCAGCGAAGCGGATCGAAGCGCTACTTGACCAGACCGGGCTGAGCGGCCGCGGCGACGAGCGCGTCTTCGGTTACTCGCGCGGAATGCTCCAGCGGCTGGCGATCTGCCGCGCCGTGCTGCACGAACCGCAAGTGCTGTTGCTCGACGAGCCGCGCTCCAACCTTGACCCGGCCGCGATCGAGCTGGTTGAACCGCTGATCGGTGCCGGCGGCGGGCGAACGAGAGTGATCGCCAGCCACGACCCGGCGGGCGGCCTCGCCGAAGCCGACCTTGTGCTCGGGCTACGCGACGGCGCGGCGGTGCTGCTGGCGCCGCCGGCACAGGTCACGGCCGACCAGATCGGCGAGCTGTACCGATGAGCGCTGCCCGCCCGCCGTCAACGCTAACTGCGGCTCGCGCGGTTCTATACAAGGAGCTGACGCTCGAGCGCCGCGCGCCGCAGACACTGACCGCGATGGCGCTCTTCTGTGCCAGCGCCTTTGTGATCTTCCACTTCGCTCTCGGCCGCGACGAGCTTGAAGGCGCACTCGCCTCCGGAGTGCTTTGGGTGACGCTGACGCTGGCAGCGCTGCTGGGGATTGGACGCAGCTTCGTCGCCGACCGCGAGGAGGGAGGTCTCGACGGCTTCCTGCTGGCGCCCGCGCCGCGCACCGCGCTGCTGATCGCCAAGGCGACGACGCTCTTCATCTTCCTGCTGATCGTCGGCCTCTTGGCGGCGCTGCTGTTCTCGGTGCTGCTGCTCGGACCGACGCCCAGTGCCTCGCAGTGGGCCTCGCTGGCGCTGGTAATCGTCCTAGCCAGCCTCGGCATCGCGCTGGTTGGCAGCTTGATCGCTGGGATCGCAATTCAGACCCGCGCCCGCGACCTGATCACCTCAATCCTTGCGCTGCCGCTGCTGATTCCGCTGCTGATTGCGGTCACGAAGGCCAGCGCGCCACTTCTGGGCCTCGGCGCCGGAACGCTCGCCGGGCGCTGGCTGGCTCTATTGGGGCTGTACGATCTGATCTTCGGGCTGCTCGCATACGCCCTATTCGATTATCTGGTTGAAGACTGAGAAATGCCGACGACAAAAAGCCTCTACGGAAGACGCCTGACCGGCTACGCGATCGCAACGGCAATCGTGCTAACGGCGTCGCTTACGCTGGCCTTCTTTTATGCACCGATCGAGGTCGACCAAGGCTTCTCGCAGAAAATCTTCTACATCCATGTCCCGCTGGCGATCGTGACGCTCGGAGGCTTCGTCGTCGGCGGCATCTTTGCGATCCAGTACCTCCGCAGCGGCGACACGCGCCACGACCTGCGCTCTTACACGGCGATCCATCAAGGGCTGGTCTTCTGCATCGGCGCACTGATCACCGGCTGCATCTGGGCCAAGGCGGCCTGGGGGCAGTGGTGGGTTTGGGATGAGCCGACGCTTGTTTCGTTCCTGATTGTCTTCCTGCTCTACTGCACCTACCAGCCGCTGCGTTTCTCAATCGAGGACCCTCAGCGCCAGGCCCGCTACGCGGCTGTCTTTGCAGTTGTCGCCGGCGTCTTCGTGCCGGTCAACTTCATCGCCGTGCGGCTCGCCAGCCCGCTGATCCACCCGCGCGTGCTCGGCAGCTCCGGCGGCTCACTACCAAGTGACATGCGGATCGCCTTCTACAGCGCGCTGGTCGGCGTCGCGCTGCTGTTCATCACGCTCTGTAAATATGAGATGGCTTCGAAGCACAGCCGAGCGCAGCTGGGCGCCTTGCGCCGCAGCGTTAGCGGCGAGCGCGACGAGCCGCTCGCCACTCGCAGCGCTGCGCCAAGGATTGCTGTCAAATGAGCAACACAATGCCGCCAAACACTGGCTACGTCGCCGCCGCTTACCTGGTCTTCGTGTTGATCCTGCTGATCTACATCGTGATCATGGCGATCCGCGCCGCACGCGTTGAGCGCGAGCTGGCCGAGCTGCTGGCGCAGGAGCAGCGACGAGCAGCGGACGACGCCCCAGCCGAGGTGAGCGGCCAATGACCGAACTGCTGGCGATCGGCATCTCGCACAAGACCGCTCCGGTGGCGCTGCGCGAGCGTGTAGCGCTGAGCGAGATGGAGGCTGAGCGCTTTGTCCGCGAGCTGGTCTCCAGCGAGGAGCTGCGCGAGGCGGTCGTGATCTCAACCTGCAACCGGACCGAGGTCTTCATTGTTGCGCGCAACTCGGCGCGCGCTGAAAGCGTGCTGCTGAGCCAGCTCGCTGAACGCGCCGACATCCGCCCCACCGAGCTAGTTGAGATCGTCTATTCGCCGCGCAACTGCGACGCCGCGCGCCACCTCTTCCGCGTAACAGCAGGACTCGATTCGATGATCGTCGGCGAGAACGAGGTTCAAGGCCAAGTCCGCCGCGCCTATGAGGGCGCGCTCGCCGCCGGAACGACCGGGCCATTCACGAACCGCCTCTTCCGCGCCGCGCTCCAAGCCGGCAAGCGGGTCCGTACAGAGACCGCGCTAGGGACGGCACGGGTCAGCGTGCCGTCGGTCGCCGTCGCGCTGGCTGAGGAGACGGTCGGTGATCTCAGCGGCAGCAGCGTCGTCGTCATCGGCGCCGGCGAAACGGCCGAGCTGACCGCTCGCGCACTCAGCGAGCAGGGCGTAACGACGATGTTCGTCGCCAACCGAAGGGTTGAGCGGGCGCGCGAACTGGCTCAGCGCTACGGCGGCGACGTTGGTTCGCTCGACGAGCTGCCGGCACGAATGATCGCCGCCGACATCGTCGTCGCATCAACCTCGTCGCCGCATCAGATCATCGGCGCCAGCGAAGTTGAGACGATGATGGAGGCCCGCGATGGCCGAGCACTGCTGCTGATTGACATCGCCGTGCCGCGCGACATCGACGATAGTTGCGGTGAGATCCCCGGCGTGCGAGTGCTGAACATGGATGATCTTCAGAGCGCGGCGGCGCGCAACCTGCAGGTCCGTGAAGCTGAGCGCGAGCAAGCGGAGATGATCATCGAAGACGAGATCCAACGCTTCTCTGACTGGATGGCTCAGCAGGGAGCAACGCCGACGATCGCCGCGCTGCGCGAGCACGGCTCATCGATCGTGGAGCAGGTACTGGCCGAAAACGACGGCCGCTGGGAGAGCGCTTCCTCGGCCGATCTAGTTCGCGCTGAGGCGATCGCCCGCGCCGTGATGCAGCGCCTGCTGCACGAGCCGACGATCCGAACGAAAGCTTTGGAACAGGGCGGCGGTCATGGCCGGATCGCCGTGCTGCGCGAACTATTTGGCCTCGACGAGGTAGCCCAAGAGGCTGCTGGGCCGAGCGCCGCGGCCGCCGAGGCCGACCTTGGCCAGGCCGCGGAGGTCCGCCCGCTGCGGCGAGAGTCGTGAAGCTTGGAACCCGCGGCAGCGCGCTTGCGCTGGCGCAGGCCGAAACGGTCGCAGCTGCCATTGACGGCGCTGAGTTGGAGACGATCACAACATCGGGCGACCGCGGCTTCGACGCCAGCGACGACAAGGAACGGTGGGTGCGCGAGCTCGACGATGCGCTGCTGGAAGGGCGTGTTGCGCTAGCGGTTCATTCGGCGAAGGACCTTCCGGCGAAGCTCGCCGAAGGGATCGTGATCGCCGCGACGCCGACGCGGGCAAACCCGTTCGACGTGCTCTGCGGCGCCGCTTCGCTCGCGGCGCTGCCCGAGGGCGCGCGTGTTGGCACCAGCTCAGTCCGTCGCTCGGCCCAGCTGCGCGCGCTGCGTGAGGATCTTCAGATCAGCGCGCTGCGCGGCAACGTTGATACGCGCTTGGCCGCGCTCGCGGGCGACGATTACGACGCGATCGTGATCGCGATGGCCGGCCTCGAACGGCTTGGACGCCTCGGCGAGGCTGGCGCGTTGCTCGATCAGATGGTCCCTGCAGCCGGGCAGGGAACGCTGGCGATCACGGCACGGGAAGGCGACGCGGAGGCGATCGCGCTGGCCGCGGCGCTAGATGATCCGCAGACTCACCGCGTCCTCGCGGCCGAGCGCGCGCTGGTCGCAGTGCTCGACGCCGACTGCCACACGCCGGTCGGCGCCCACGCGACTGTGGAAGGCGAGGCGATGACACTGATCGCCTTCGTCGGGCGCGCTGACGGATCGGCCTGGCTGCGCGACGAGCTAACGATCAGTGGCCCGACGCTCGCGCCCGAAGCACTTGGCCGGGAAGTTGGCGAGCGGATGCTGGCCGCCGGAGCGAGCGAAGTGCTGGGGCGATGAGCGCCGCCCCCGGGACCGTCTACCTCGTCGGCGCAGGCCCCGGCGACGAGTCCCTGATCACGCTGCGCGGCGCCGAGCTGCTGGCCAGCGCCGACGTGATCCTGCACGACCAACTGATCGGGCCACGCGCGCTCGACGGCGTGCGCAGCGACGCTGAGCTGATCGACGTCGGCAAGATCGGCGGCGGCGAGCAGGTGCCTCAGGCGGTGACCAACGAGCTGATGATCGAACACGCCTTGGCCGGCCGCAGCGTCGTACGGCTAAAAGGCGGCGACCCGTTCATTTTCGGGCGCGGCGGCGAAGAGGTGATCGCCTGCCTTGCGCGCGGGATCACGGTCGAGGTCGTCCCGGGCGTAACGGCCGGCATCGCAGCCTCGGCATACGCTGGGATTCCGCTAACGCAGCGTGGCGTCTCGAGTGCTGTCGCCTTCGTCACCGGTCACGAAAACCCAGACAAGCCCGAAACGCAAATCGACTGGCTGGCGCTGGCCGCCTTCCCCGGCACGCTCGTCTTCTACATGGGCGTGCGCAGCCTCAACCGAATCGCCGAGGCACTGATCGACGGCGGCCGCCCCGGCGATCAGCCTGCCGCAGTGATCGAGCGCGGCACCTTCCCGGCTCAGCGCGAGGTCGTTGGCACGCTGGCGACGATCGCCCACACCGCCGACGCAGCAGGGATCAAAGCTCCGGCGATCGCCGTGATCGGTGACGTTGCCGCGCTCGGCACGCAGATCGGCTGGCGCGAGGCCTCACGGCCGCTGGCGGGCAAGACGATCGCTGTAACGCGTGCCCGCGCACAGGCCAGCTCACTGGCCGCGCGGCTAAGCGCGCTTGGCGCCGAGGTGATCGAGGCACCGGCGATCCGAATTGAGCCGCTCAACCCTGAGATACCGGACCTGAAGCGCTACGACCTGCTCTGCCTGACAAGCCCCAACGGTGTCGAGCAGCTCTTCGCGGCGCTCGGCGACGCGCGCGCGCTGGCCGGATTGACGGTCGCCGCGATCGGCCCGGGAACGGCGCGGGCGCTGCTGGCGCACGGGATCAAAGCGGACATCGTGCCCGATCGCTCAGTCGCTGAAGCGCTGGTCGAAGCGCTGATCGATCTTCCCGTTCAGCGCGCGCTGATCGCGCGCGCTGAAGAGGCGCGCGACGTACTGGCGGACGGGCTGCGCGCCCGCGGCGCCGAGGTTGAACTGCTGGCGCTCTATCGCACAGTCGCCGAGCAGCTCGACGAGGCAACCCGCGCCGCGGCGCTGGGAGCCGACTACGCGACCTTCACCTCAGCCTCCTCGGCAAGGTTCTTTCACGAGGCAGCGGGAACGCTCGACGGGCCGCGACTGATTTCGATTGGCCCGGTGACCAGCGAGCAGCTACGCGAGCTTGGCTACGAGGCGGCGGTCGAAGCGAGCGAGCACACACCTGACGGCTTGGTTGCTGCGCTGATAGCCGATGCCGCGACAAGGTAGGTTCGCTCGATGGAGTTCCCGCCCGTGATCGAACGTGCCGAGCGCTAGGCGATGTCGCGGCCGATCACCTTCTTAAGCGATTACGGCTACGACGACGAGTTCGTCGGCGTCTGCCACGCTGTGATCGCTCAGCGCGCTCCCGGGAGCCGAATCTTCGATCTGACGCATGGCATCGAGCGCCACGACGTGCGGAGCGGCGCGCTGATCCTACGCCGCTCACTGCCCTACTTTCCGGCCGGCGTCCACCTCGCCGTAGTCGACCCGCAGGTCGGCGGCGAGCGGCGAGGGATTGCCGCCCGTACCGCCGATGAGGACCGCGTCTTCGTGGCTCCCGACAACGGCCTGATCTCGCTCGCTACGGCGCACTTCGGAGGGATCGTCGAAGCGGTCGACATCTCGGGCACGCCGCAGCGGCTCGAACCGACTGCGACAACGTTCCACGGCCGCGACATCTTCTCACCGGTCGCCGCCCATCTCGCCGCCGGGGCGCACCTCTCCGAGTGCGGCACCCCGCTCGACCCAGATGAGGTCGTTGTGCTGGAGATGCCGCTGGCACGCGCCGAAGGCGACCAACTGATAGCTCATGCGCTGACGATCGACAGGTTTGGCAACGTAACGCTCGACGTCGAGCACGAGGAGCTGGCCGCGTTCGGCCTGC
The DNA here is from genome assembly GCA_945889475.1 of Bifidobacterium breve. GTDB lineage: Bacteria > Actinomycetota > Thermoleophilia > Solirubrobacterales > Solirubrobacteraceae > F1-60-MAGs163. The sequence goes on along the minus strand of CAMDBT010000016.1, from coordinate 27,509 downwards.
GGCTCGGTCAACAGCTCCGGGTCAACGGCGATGACGCGCCGTACGTCGCCACCTTCATTGACGTGCCGGCTGGAGCTCTACTGGTTTATGAGGACGCCTACCGCTCGCTGGCGGTCGCCGTAAACCGCGGCTCGGCCGCCGAAGTGCTTGGCTTGGAGATCGACGATGAGGTCCGCATCACACCCCGATGAGGCAGCTCGGATCGCCGCATCTGCACCTCAGCTCGGTTGGCTCGACGAACGACCGTGCGCGCGAGTTGGCCGCCGCGGGGGCTCCGCACGGGACGCTCGTCAGCGCCGACGAGCAGAGCAGCGGTCGTGGCCGTCAGGGTCGTGAGTGGGTTGCGCCGCGGCGCAGTTCGATCTTGATCTCGCTGCTGCTGCGCAACCCGCCGGAGCTGCTGCCGTTGATCGCTGCCGTCGCTGTAGCCGAAGTCTGCGGACCGACGGCGCTGATCAAGTGGCCAAACGATGTTCTGTTGGCGAGCGCGGCCGAGCCACCAGCGAAGGTTGCGGGAATCCTTTGCGAAGCGAGGCCGCAGCAAGACTGGGCAATCGTCGGGATTGGCCTCAACGCCGCGCTCGACGTTGAGCTGCTGCCGAGCGAACTACGTGGGCAAGTGGCGACGTTGGGGCTGCGCAGCGACGAGCGCGCCCCGCTGATGACTCGGCTAGTTGCCGTGCTAGAGCAGAAGTTGGCGCTGCCAGCGGACGAAATCCTCGCGCTCTGGCAGCAGCGCGACGCGCTTCGTGGCGAGCAGATCAGTTGGACCACTGGCGAGCTAGTTGAGAGCGGAACGGCGAGCGGGATTAGCGCAAATGGCGCACTGATCGTTAGGCGAGCCGATGGCAGCGAGCAAGAACTAAGCGCCGCTGAGGTTCACCTCACCCCAGCGACGAGCTAGGCGGCAGCCTGATCTTCCGCCGCGGCGCGCGGCTCGCTGACAGCTCCGTCTGCCTGCTGAACCTCCAGCTCATGCCCGTCGCCTTCGCGCTGCTCCTGCCCGTCGCCTTCGCGCTGCTCCTGCCCGTCGCCGTTGCCGTTCTGCTGCCGATCACCGACGCCGTTCTGCTGCCCCCCGCCTGCGCCAGCACCATTCGCCGCACCTGAGCGGCGACGACGGCTCCGCTTGCGGCGGGCTTTACCCTTCGGGAAGTTGCGCAGCAGTTCACGCGAGCACGAGCCCGGCTTGCGTGCCAACCGCGTGCGGGCGCCGCGCAGAACCTCCTCGGCCTCCGGTGTGTGGGCGACGGCGCTGGCCAAGATTGCTACCTGAAGGCGGCGATCCTGCTCGCGAATTGCCTGCACCAGCTTGCGCGCATTGCGAGCGTGGGCGGCGCCGGAAGAGTTCACCAGCAGCCCCAGCAGTCGCTTCGTCTCGGGCCAGCGCTGGACGGCGTACTGCTCGTGCAACTCTCGCGTGTAGTCGGCCAGATGCCAGATCCACCCGGTCGCTTGGTCGCGGCCGCCAATCCGCTTATCGGCCAGCGCCTGAAGGCAGACCTTCGCTCCCTCACGGCGTTGGTCCTTGGTCCAAGGTTCGATCATCTCGACGGCCAGGTCGAAGGCTTCGGGATCCTTCAGCGCAGCGATCTCCTGCAGCGCACGGATCCTCAGCGGCGCGTGATCGTTGCGTTCGACGACAGTCAGCAGGAAGCGGCGCTTGAGATCACCGCTGCTATCAAACTGCAGCATCGCGCGGGCTCGGCGCCAACCGCTCGGCGCAACGCGCGCACCAGCCAACGCAGCCCACATGTGCTGCTCGCCGTAGTCAAGGTTCTCAACGCCAATCCGCCAAAGCTCGCGCTCGAACACCTCGTGGCGCCGTGCTTCACCCGCCGTCACCGGCAGCACGCGGCGCTCTACGCGAACCCTTCGCCCACGGCCCCGCCGGACCGGGCCGACGACGATCGCTCCGCCGCGGTAAACGTCACGGTCGAGCAACGAGTGGAGCGTCACTACAGGGTCGTCGTGGCGCGTCGCCGGATGGACGAAATCAACCACGACGCCGGCCTCCTTGCCGAGATGGCGGCGCGTGACGCGGCCGACCCGCTGCTGATAGATCCGCTTGGAAGCTGTAGGCGCAAGGTGCATGCAGACCGTGGCGCGCGGGCTGTTCCAACCCTCGGCCAGCAGCTGCGCGTTGACCAGCACATCAATATCGCCGGCCTCATAGCGGGCGAGGATTTCAGCCAGCTCACGCTTCGGAGTCTCGCCGGAGACGGCCTCGGCCTTGATGTTGAGATCGCGAAAGGCCGCGGCGACGTTGTATGCGTGCCTCACGCCAGCGGTGTAGACAACACCCGGGACGCCGTTGAAACGCGTCTTGTAGAGGTCGGCGATCGCCATGTTGAAGGGCGTCTGGTCGAGCAGCTCAGCGAGCATCTCTTGGTCGAACTCAACGTCAACCTCGCCCTTACGAAGCGGCACGTTGGCGATTGTCCGAACACCAGGGCCAGGCGGGATCCGCAGGCAGCGCAGCGGCGAGATCACTCCGCGGCGAGCCGCTTGGGCCAGATCAAAGCGCGATGTTTGAGTCGGGAAGAGGTCGGTGACGTGGCGCGCGATCAGCGCACCGGTGGCCGTCATGCCAATAAAGATCGGGCCGGTCCAGTCGCGGATTGCAGCGCTCGTCTTCTCACCTAGCGCGGTGTGCGCCTCATCGCAGATCACGATCGTGTAGGCGCTCGAGATGCTGCCTGCGTTGCGGACGAACCACTGATAGGTCTCAACCGTCACCGGCCCGCTGAGGTCGATTCCGTCATCACCGAGCAGTGGACCGGAGATGCGATCGGCGTAGCCGCGTGTGCGAATCTCCTCGTTGAACTGGTCAACGAGGTTCCTGCGGTGGGTCAGAATCAAGACGCCGCCTGTACGTGAGGCATCGACGAAGCCCATTGCAGCAACCGTCTTGCCAGCGCCGGTTGCGTGCTCAAACCAGAAGCGCTTGTCGGCGTTGGGATCATCGAGCGCATCGTCGTCGATGTCCTCATCGGTCCCTTCCGGAGCTTCGATCGGGTCAAGCTCAACCTCGATCTCCTCGATTACTTCGTCGCCCTCGTCGTCTTCGTCGTCTGCGTGCTCCTCGTCGAGCGCTGCCAACTCCGCCGCCAGCTCCTCGTCGTCGGTCACGATCTCCTCGACCGGCAAGTCGTCAAGATCGAAGACCGGCTCGGCAATCTCAAGGTCGTCGAGCTTCATCCGCGCTGCTAGGAGCGCCGCCAGCGTGCCCGAGAGAGCGTCAACCTGATGCGGGTTGAGCACCGTGCCGTCGGCCAGATGCGGCTCCTCTTCACTGAGTACGCGCTCCAAGCCAAGCAGCAGCGACCAAGAGCGCCGCCACTTCGTGGAGGGCAGTTTGGCGCCTGCATCTAGCTCGTCAAGGGCGTACCGCAGCGCCCGAGCACGCGGCGATCTCGGCGCCAGAGCAACGTCAACCTCTTCGCCGGGATAGACGAACTTCTCCAACGTGAACGCTTCAGCGCGCTCTATCTCTTTGCCGGTAGGAACCGGTTCGGCCGCTTCGGCCATTAGCAGTGAGCCATCTTCGCGTTGGTCATAAAGAGGTGGGAAGCGGCGCAAAACGTTGGCGCCAGTTCCCCCAGTCCGGGTATCGCCCGGAGCGAACACTGGAAGCCTCGCAGGTGAGACAGACGCAGCGTGTTACTTATTGTATAGCACCACTGTGCGATCCTGCAGTTATGCGTATTGCGGCGATAATCGCCGCCGCCGCAGTGCTGGGCGGCGTTGTCATCATTGGTCTTCAGCAGGCCCGCAGCGAAACCGACGGTCAGACGTCAACGGCTGGCGCTGCGCCCAGCGCTAGTGAGGCGCAGCAGCGGCTGGCAGGTTCGCCGCCGCCGCTGGCGGCACTCCATGCGCAGGCTGGCGAGCTACTCGCTGGCGGCCCAGCGGCGCTGGATGAGCGGCTGACGGAGCTGCGCGGATATCCGATCGTCGTCAACGTTTGGGCCTCCTGGTGCGGCCCTTGCCGCCAAGAGATGCCGGTCTTTGAGCGGGTGTCGGTGGAGCGTGGCCGCAAGGTCGCGTTCCTCGGCGTTGACCTGAAGGACAACATTGCCGCCGCGCAACGGCTGCTGCGGGAGTTCCCCGTGAGCTACCCGAGCTACGGCGATCCAGACGGCGAGTTCTTCAGCGACAACGGTCTGGCCGGCGTGCCTTCAACGATCTTCTACTCACGCGCAGGCAAGCGGCAGATGGTTCACTCCGGGCCCTACCTGACGAGCTCCGATCTGAACACCGACATCGACCGCTACGCGCTGGTGGCGAAGTGACGCTCAGCGTTGGTGTTGCTAGCAGCCAAGACGAGATCGACGAGGCGATGGCGCTGCGAACGATCGTCTTTGTTGAGGAGCAGGGTGTGCCGCTGGCCGAGGAGATCGATGGCCTCGACGGTGAGGCGACGCACCTCGTTGCGCTCGAAGACGGCGAAGTGGTCGGCACCTGCCGCCTGCTGCTCGACGGCACGACGGTCAAGCTTGGCCGGATGGCCGTCGCAAAGGAGCATCGCGGCGACGGGATCGCGGCCGAGATGCTGAGCGTGGCCGATCGCGAGGCGAAGCTGCTTGGCGGCGAGCAGATCAAGCTGGCAGCGCAAACCTATGCCCGCGCGCTCTACGACCAGGCCGGTTACGTCGCCGACGGCGCGCCGTTCCCCGAAGCTGGCATTGAGCACATCTGGATGAGCAAGCAGCTTCAGTGAAGGGCCGCGCACGATGATCGCGGTCGCACTAGCGAGCCTTCTGGCAACGCTGATTGGCGTCGGCGCGGAGCGCCGCTGGCGCGACGGCGCAGCGGCGCTCGCGCGCAGGCTGCTCGACGGCCTTGCCTTCGTCGCGATCCCGCTCGTGGTCTTCTTCACGATCAGTCACCTGAAACTGACGGCCGGGCTCGGCGCTGGGATCGTCTTCGGCTGGACCGAGCGGCTGGTCGTAATCGGGTTGGCGTGGCTGATCGGCGAGCGACTGCTGCGGCTGCCGCGACCGGCGACCGGCGCGATCATGATCTCGGTCGGCATCGCCAACACCGGCTACCTCGGAGTCCCGCTGATCGCGCTGATGCTCGGCGATGATTCGATCGGCCTCGCCGTCGCATACGACACAACCGTCACGGCGCCGGTCGCGTTGGTTGGAGGCTTCGCTATCGGCGCCGCCTTCGGGACCAAGGCCGGCGAAGGCGCCCGCGCACGCGCTAAAACCTTTTTCACGCGCAACCCGGCGCTGATCGCGCTGATCGCGGCGATCATCGCCCCGGGCTGGCTCAGCCCCGACTGGGCTCAAGAGATCGCCACTGTGCTCGCAGTCGCGATCGCACCGCTGGGCTTTTTCGCCGTCGGCGTCTATCTGATGCTTGAGCACGATCAGGAAGGAACGCGGATCTTCCCACCACAGCTAACGGCTCCCGTTGCGACGGCGCTGGCGCTGCGGCTGCTGGTTGCGCCGGGAGTGATGCTCGGGCTCTCGAGCTTCGTGATCGAGGTGCCATCGGCGCTGCTGATTCAGGCCGGCATGGCGAGCGGCATCACAGGTCTCGCCGTCGGCCACATCTTCGGCCTTGATCTGAAGATCATCGTCGGCGCGATCGCTTGGGGCACGGCGATCATCGTCGTCGCCGCGACCGTCGTCGCGCTCGCCGGCGGCCTGTAGGCTGGCGGCGATGCGGGCGCTAATTCAGCGGGTCAGTAGAGCGTCAGTGCGCGCCGAAGGCGAAACGGTCGGCGCGATTGGCGCCGGACTCTGCGTGCTACTAGCCGTCGGAGCCGGCGACGACGAGCAGTGCTGCGACCGGCTAGCCGAGAAGGTGCGGGCGCTACGAATCTTCGATGACGACGAGGGGAAGATGGCTCAGTCGCTGGGCGAGCGCGAAGTGCTCTGCGTGAGCCAGTTCACGCTCTACGCGAAGAGCGACAAGGGCAACCGGCCAAGCTTCAGCGGAGCCGCGCCGGCCCAGCTTGCTGAGCCGCTCTACGAGCGCTTCTGCCGCCAGCTCGATGCGAAGAGCGGTCTCTTTGGCGCCGCAATGGAGGTGGAGCTGGTCAACGACGGCCCGGTCACGCTGATGCTCGAAGTAGAGCCGTCGTGAAGCGCCCGCGCGACCTCATGTCGCAGCTCCTGCGAAGCTGCGTAGATGACGCCTGAACCTCGACTCGTGCCGCGCTTCGCGGCCGAGCCCCCACACGAACATCTTCCCTCCGGCCGCTGGGCGCTGAAGCTGCAGCAGGTTTTCATCGAGGCCTGCGCTTCGATCGACCCCGAGGAGGACCAAGAGCTAGGCCAGATCGGTGAGATCGCTTGGTTCCCCGACCGCACTTGGCACGGCCGTAGCTACATCCCGGCCGTCGCTACGACCTCCAACGGGCTCGAGGTATTCGGCTACATCGCGCACCTACGCAACGAAGCTGGGGACGAAGATCTGCAGGCCGTCGCCGATGTAACGGCGCAGACCGCCGACGACAACCCCGACTGGACGATCGACCTCTGCGAAGAGGTAGTCGGCTCCTGGCGCGGAGAGACCGAGTCGGTTGCCGCTATGACGCTCGTCTGGGGTCGGCCGATCGGCGCCGAAGCGAAGATCGCGACGGCCGAGCTAGCAGGGCTCTGCGTCGATCAATGCGAGCTGGTTGACGACCGCTTCACGCTGCTGGCGCCGGATGACTTCCGCGGCGACACGCTCGAGATCGCCTGCTACGACGGCGGCGGCAAAGAGCTCGCACGCGAGTCGCTCTACGAAGACGACGAGTAGCCCTCGAGCGGGAAGTGGCAGGCGGCAAGTGAGCCGCCGGGCTGTTCGCTCAGCGCTGGCTCCTGCTGCGCGCAGAGTGATTGTGCCTTCGGGCAGCGAGTGTGGAAGCGGCAGCCGGACGGCGGTGCACTCGGCGAAGGCACGTCGCCCTTCAGCACCGGGCGGCGGCCGCTCGCCGCGACCGAAGGCTCGGGCACCGGGACCGAAGCCAAGAGCGCCCCGGTGTATGGGTGGCGCGGCTGCGAGAAGCAACGCTCCGTTTCAGCGAGCTCAACGATCTTGCCTAGATACATCACTGCAATCCGGTCGCACATGTGGCGCACGACGCTGAGGTCGTGCGCGATGAAGATCAGCGTCAGTCCAAGTTCGCCCTGGAGGTCCTGCAGCAGGTTGATGATCTGCGCCTGAATCGAAACGTCCAGCGCCGAAACCGGCTCATCGGCGACCAACAGCTTCGGCCTCAGCGCGATCGCTCGGGCTACACCGATCCGCTGCCGCTGACCGCCGGAAAACTGGTGCGGATAGCGGTTGTAGTGCTCGGGGTTGAGGCCGACGCGATCCATCAGCTCGCGGACCTCTCGGCGCCGTTCGCCGGCTTCGCGCGCCTCGCGATGGATGATGAACGGCTCGGCGATAATCGAGCCGACAGTCTTGCGCGGGTTGAGCGACGAGTAGGGATCTTGAAAAACCATCTGCGCATCACGTCGCAGCGGGGCCAGCTGCCGGCGGCCAAAGTGCGTGATCTCCTCGCCATCGAACAAGACCTGTCCAGCGGTTGGCTCAAGCAGCCGCATTATCAGCCTGCCGGTCGTGCTCTTACCGCAGCCGGATTCACCGACGAGGCCGAATGTTTCGCCGCGGCCGACGCTGAACGAGACGCCGTCGACGGCCCGCACGGCGCCGTACTGGCGCTGAAGGATCACGCCGCGCGAAAGCGGGAAGTGCATCTCAAGATCGCGGACCTCGACCAGTGGATCGGCGGCGCTCATCGCTCCGCGCTCCTCGACTCTGAGCTCAGTAGGCAAGCAACGAGATGCTGCGAGCCGGGCGCCGTTGGCTCTAGCGCTGGCAGCTCGTCCGGGCAACGGCCGAAGGCCAGTGGGCAGCGTGGATGGAAGGCGCAGCCGCTTGGCGGGGAAATCAGGCTCGGTGGACGGCCAGCAATCGGCTCGAGGGCTCGGCTGCGGTCACGGTCGAGCCGCGGGATCGAATCCAGTAGCGCCCGCGTGTACGGGTGCTGGGGGCTTGAAAAAAGCTCCGTCGCACTGCCCTGTTCGACGATCCGCCCGGCGTACATCACGGCAATTTCGTCGGCAACCTCAGCGACGACGCCGAGGTCGTGCGTGATGATGATCATCGCCGTGCCGCTCTGAGCTTGGAGCTCGGCGATCAGCTCGAGGATCTGCGCTTGGACGGTCACATCGAGCGCCGTCGTCGGCTCGTCGGCGATCAGCAGCCGCGGCTCATTGGCGAGCGCCATCGCGATCATCACTCGCTGGCGCATGCCGCCGGAGAACTGGTGCGGGTAACTGCTCAGTCGCTGCTTCGGATCGGAGAGGCCGACCATCGTCAGCAGCTCAGCCGAGCGCGTGCGGGCGGCAGCCTTGCTGACGTCGTTGTGCACCCGGATTGCCTCGACGAGTTGGGCGCCGATCGTGAAGAAGGGGTGCAGCGAAGCGAGCGGATCCTGGAAGATCATCGCGATCTCGTCGCCACGAATCGCCCGCATCTGCTGTTCGCTGGCGCGCAGTAGATCTTCCCCATCGAAGATCGCCTGACCGCTGATCTCCGTGTTGGCTGCGCGCGTCAAGCCCATGATCGTCATCGTGCCGACGGTCTTGCCGGAGCCTGACTCACCGACGATGCCGAGCGTCGCCCCCGGCTCGACCGAATACGAGATCCCGTCGACGGCACGGACGACGCCGTCGTCGGTGTTGAAGCTGACCTTCAGATCGTTGACGGTCAGCAGAGCGCTCATTGGTAACGCACCCTTGGGTCTAGGAAGGCGTAGAAGATGTCAACCAAGAGGTTCGCGAAGACGATGAAGAAAGCGCCGAGCAGCACCGTCCCTTGAATCACCGGCAGGTCGCTGCGGACGATCGACGCGTACGAGAGCCTCCCGATCCCAGGAATGTTGAAGACGGTTTCGGTCAGGATCGCGCCGCCGAGCAGAATCCCTAGGTCAAGGCCGAAGATCGTCACGATCGGCGTGATCGCCGAGCGCAGGCCGTGGCGGAAGACGACGCGCCGCTCAGAGAGGCCTTTGGCGCGTGCTGTGCGGATGTAATCCTCGCTCAGGACCTCGGTCAGGTTGCCGCGAAGCAGCCGTGAGTAGAAGGCCGCGAAGCTGACCGCGAGCACACACCAAGGCATGATCAGTGAGGTGAACCAAGCAGCGGGATCCTCGCTCAGCGGCACGTAGGAGTTGGCGCCCGGAAGGATTGGGATCAGCCCGATGTCGGCTGAGAAGAGGTAGAGCGCGACGAGACCGAGCCAGTAGACCGGCGCCGAGATGCCGACCAGCGCCAGTCCCATCGAAGCGCGGTCGAGTTTTGTGCGCGGCCGCACGGCGGCGATGACGCCGACGCCGATTCCGACAACGAGCCAGAGCACAGCGGCGCCCGCCGCGAGCGAGATTGAAGCCGGCAGGCGGCTGAAGATCAACTGGCGCACCGGCACGCCGTTCTGGTAGCTGAAGCCGAAGTCGAAGTGGAAGACCAGATTCTTCATGTAGCGGCCGTACTGCACGTACCAGGGTTGGTCGAGGCCGAGCTGGTGCCGGATTGACTCGACTAGAGCCGGGTTCGGCTGACGCCCAGCGCGCAGCGCGGCGGGGTCCGCAGATGGCAGCAGATAGAAGATCACGAAGGTGATCAGGCTGACCGCGAACAGCAGGAACACGACCCACAGCAGTCGGCGCAGGATGTAGCGGATCATTCGATCGAGGCCACGGTCGCGCGTCTGGTCCCCGCCGCAGCTGCGGCAGGGACCATTGGCGGATTAGCGGATCTCGGAATCTCTACTTCAGCGAAGTGAAGGAGAGATCCCAGTTGCCGTTGAACTTGTTGATCACGCCGACGACATCGACGCTGCGGATGTTGGCCGTGTCATCCCAGATCCACGGGACAGCCGGTGCCTGCGCCGTAACCTGACGATCGATGTCAGCCCACGCCTGATTGCGGGCATCGGCGCCAACTACCAGCGCGGCCTTGTCCATCGCCGAATTGATCGCCTCTACGTTGAGCTGCGGCCAGTTCGAGTTGTTGACATCAACGATGTTCTGCCCGTTGAAGGTCGGGTCAAGGATCGTCTGCGGATCGGCGAAGTCCTTCAGCCAACCGACGTTCGGGCAGATGATCACCTTGGCCTTCGGCACGCTGCAGAACTTGGTGTACATCGCGTCCTGCGTTACGAGCCTCAGCTTCGGCTTGAAGCCCAGCTTCTCGAGCTGCGCAGCGGCTACCTCTGCTGACTTCTGAGCTACGCCGCCGGAGGTGCCAACCATCAGCAAGTCCTCAGTGCCCGTGTAGAGGCCGCTCGGGAATCCGCCCTTCTTCATGTACTCCTTCGCCAGCGCGAGGTTCCCTTTCGGGTACTTGAGGAAATCCACCCCGGTGCCGGTCAGCCCGCCGGCCTCGTCAAAGCCGCCCATCTCCGGCGGAATGAAGTGGTTGGCGATCGGCCCCAGCAGCGGGCCGCCGCGAGTCGCGCGCATCGCCTCACGGTCAAATACCGCGAGCACCGCTTTGCGCACATCGAGGTTGTCAAACGGCGCCATCGTCGTATTCAGCGCGACGTAGCGCAGTCCACCCGAAGGCGTTAGCGCTAGCTGATCGGGCGTTGAGCCGACGACCTGCTTGAGCACCGGCGGTGGCGGTCCAAAGTCACCGTTGACTTGGGCCGTGCCGCTGAGAATCTGACGCGAGGCAACTGTCGTGTCTTCGTTGCCTTCCTCGACGTTGATCGTGTCCAGATAGGCCTTGCGGTAGTCGGTCGCGCTATCCCAGTTCGGGTTGCGAACAAGGTCAATCTTCTTACCTGGCTCGTAACCTGTCACGGCACCGTCGGCGTCAGCTTCGATCATGTACGGGCCGGTGGCAACCTGGTTCATGCCGTAGGTCGATGGATTCTTGGCATCGAACTTCGCGGCGTATTCCTGCGGCACTGGGGCGCTGATCGGTAGTGCCAGAGCACCGGCTACAACGCCGCCGCTGCCGCGGCTGAGATTGAAAACGATCGTCGTGTCGTCTGGCGTGTCGATCCCGGAGATCTCTTTCGCCTTTCCGTCCTGGAACTCTTGGACGCCGATGATGTCACCAAAGTAGGCGCCGGCGTAGCCGTTCCCAACCGTTGGCAGGAAGGCTCGCTCGACCGCGTACTTGACGTCGGCCGAGGTCGCCGCGCGGTTGACCGGCGGGCTGAACTTGACGTCGGGCTTGATCTTGACAGTGACCGTCTTGCCGTCAGATGAGACATCCGGCGCCTGCGTCGCAAGATCGGGGACGGCGTCGATTGCGTCATCAGGACCGAACGAGTAGAGCGGTCGCTGCGTCGCGTAGGTGACCATAAAGGTGAACTGGTAGTAGGCAGCGCCGGGGTCGATGTAATCAACGTCGGAGCTGGCGATCACAGTCAGCTTGCCACCGGTCTTGCCGGTCAGCGACTGCTCGGTTGGAACGGCGCCAACTTTGGCGGGTGCCTCGCTGCTGCTGTCGCTGGAGCCGCAGGCAGCAACTGTGAGGCTTACCAGTAGCGCAAGCAGCGCTGCTGAACAGACGCGGATCGGTTTCATCGTTGCACCTTCCTTCTCGGCTTTTGGCCGCTTCTTGTTTGCACTAAAAACCAATGGTGATCATCACCCTTCCTGACGCGGGTTGAGCGCATCGGAAAGTCCGTCACCGACGACGTTAAAGGCCAACACCGTAAAGAGCAATGCGAGTCCCGGCACAAGCATGTACCACCAGGCGGTGTCGAAGACCGAAGTTGCCTCGGCGATCATCGCCCCCCACGAAGCGTTCGGCGGCTGAACACCGGCCCCGAGGAACGAAAGCGCCGCCTCAAGCAGGATGTTGGTCGGCAGGATCAGCGTCGCGTAGACGATGATCGGCACGATCAAATTGGGCAGAATCTCCTTGAAGACGATTCGCGCGTCGGAAGCACCAAGCGAACGTGAAGCCTCGACGAACTCCTTCTCGCGCAGCGAGAGCACTTGACCGCGAACGATTCTGGAGATGTAGGTCCAACTGACGAGCGTGATGACGAAGATCACAACGCCTGCGCCGGGCTCAATCGTAATCGTGAAGACGCTCCCGAGCACGAGGAAGACGAGGCCAAACCCAACTACAGCCAGTGAGGCGCCAACCATCTCGCGGCGGCCGCGGACCAGTGCCAGCGCGCCGCCGAGGAGGCCGATGACAATCGTCGCCAAGCCGACCACCTGAAGCGGCGTGCTGACGGCGCAGCCGTCCCCGAGCGAGCAGGCCGCCGCTAGGCCGAGCGCCAGCAGCAGCGCCGGGAAGGCCAGCAGCACATCCATAAGCCTTGAGATCCCGGAATCAACCCAGCCACGGAAGAAGCCCGCGACGAGGCCCAGAACGACGCCGATGAGGGTCGCGAGTGCGGTCGAGATCAGCGCCACCTCAAGCGAAACACGGGCGCCGTAGAGCGTTCGGCTGAGGACGTCGCGGCCGAGGGGATCAACGCCGAAGAGGTGCTCGGAGCTCGGCCCGGTCGGCGTGCCGAACGAATCGAGCGCATCGGTGTTGATCAGGTTCGGTGGCGAGGCGCCGACCAGCTTCGTGATCAGCGGCGCGGCGATCGCCGCAGCAACCAGCAGGACAATAAAAATCAGGCCAGCGATCGCGACCCTGTCCTTCTTGAAGTTGCGCCAGAAGAGCTGCCACGGGGTGCGGCTGGCGATCGCGCCAAACTCGAGCGGGTCGGCCGCCGTCAGGCCGGAGGAAGGCTCAACCAGCCGCGGCACGCCGGTGCTCACGCTGCAACCCCCTCGTTCTTCAGCCAGTCAACGATTCTTCAGCCCCCATGGTTCCAGCGGAATAAGCGACCCCACCCCAAGAAGAAACCTACTACCGATCGGCGTCTCGCGCACAGCGCGGTTTGCTCAGCGTATCTTCTCTCAATCAGCCCCGATAGCTCAGCTGGATAGAGCGGCTCCCTCCTAAGGAGCAGGCCCCTGGTTCGAATCCAGGTCGGGGCATCAGCTCGCCGAGCTGGTCCGCTGGCCGAGCTAGCGGTCTGTGCGATCGGGGTAGACGTCGTCAATCGTGCTGAGCGCGGTGTAGGGCGCGCCAGCGGCCGCTTCGATCGCTTCGGCTCCACCGGCGAGACGATCGAGCACCGAAACAACGCCCACCACCTCGTGGCCGCCCTCCCGTACCGCTTCGATCGCGCGGACCGTTGAGCTGCCGCTAGTGACAACATCCTCAACAACGAGGCAGCGCTCACCGGGGTCTAGCAGTGGCCCTTCGATCCGCCGCGAAAGACCATGCTGCTTGGCCTCCTTCCGAACAAAGAAGAGCTTCGCGTCGGCTCCGGCAGCTAGCGCCGAGCAGGCGACGGGGTCGGCGCCCATCGTCATCCCGCCGATCGCAGTTGCGCCGAGCTCGGCGGCCTTCGCTGCGACCAGTTCTCCTAGCGCCGCAAAACCGACCGGCAGCATGATTGCGCGCTTCGAATCAACGTAGTACTGAGCGACGGCGCCGCTCGTCAACGTCACCTCGCCCAGGATCAAGGCGTGCGTGCGCAGCTCTTCGATTAGGCGTTCGCGGGCATCCATCGAAGGTCGACGCTAGCGATAGTAGGTGTCAACGCGGGTGCCGACATTGATCCAGTTGTAAACCGAGACGGCGTCCGGCGGCGGAATTCGCAAGCAGCCGTGGCTGGCCGGATAAATCGGCACGTCAACGAAACCGTGGATCGCGTAGCCGCGGATGAAGTAGCTGGAGAAGATCATCCCGTGGCTGTTGGTTCCTGGCTCTTTCATATAGACGCTGAACTGGCCGAGAATCGTCGGCGTCGACGACTTGCCGGAGCTCATTGGGTAGATCCGCACAGCCTTGCGGTGGTTGATCAGCGCCAACACTTGGTGCGTCAAGTCGGCTTCGATGTGGCGGCCATGGTCCTTGTAACGAACCTTGAAGCGGCCCCAGCCTCTGGCAAGGCGGCTGAAAACGGTGCTCGTGGCGACGGAGCTGCGCTCCATCCGCGTCAGCTTACGGAAGGCCTGGACGGCGCGGCCGGTGCGCGCGTCGTAGTAGCCGCGGCGGCCGACGACGTAGCCGAGCCGCGAGAGCCGGCTCTGCAGATACTTGACCGCTAGGCCGCGGTCACCGGCGCGCGCAGAGCGCGAGACGACTCGAACCTTTAGCGCGCGGGAACGTGCTGCGGCCATCTCCGGCGTCGCCGCGTGGCTGGCTTGGATCGTCAGCAAACCGCCACGGTTTATCTTCACCGCCAGCTCGAAGCGACCGACCGAGCCTTGCTGATTGATTGCGAGCGTGCGAGTAATCATCTTGCGCCCATTGCGCCTGATCTTCAACGTCACGCTCTGCCCGGCGACGAAATGGCTAACCGTTCCCTTGATCGTCCAGGCTTCTCCGCCCAAGACCTGGCGGTTGGTCAGGCCGACGAAACCAAGCTTGATCTTCGTCTTGACGGCAGGAACTGGCGTCGGCATCGGTTCGGGGGCGGGATCCTGCGCAAGCGCACCGGCCGGCGAGGCCAGCAGCGAAAGCGCCAGTAGTGAAGCCCCGAGAGCTATCTGACGTTTGGGCACCTGCGGATTGTACGTCGACCGCCCGCGGATTACGTCAGTTCAGCGCCCAAGCAGGCGTCGGACCGGCCGCCAGCCGTAGCAGCCAGCAGATCAGAGCGACGAGCGAGAGTGCGCCGGCGAGCACCGGCACGATCTGCCAGCCCCAACCTTGCGAGGCGGAGAATGCAAGCGAGTTGTTGGCCGCGTGAACCGCGATACATGGGTAAAGCGAGCCCGTTTTGGCATAGAGAAGGCAGAGCGAAAAGCCGAAAAAGGCGAGCGGGACGAGGAACGCGATGTTCGACGATCCAGCGTGAATCGCTCCGAAGACGATGCCGGTCATGATCGCGGCCGGCCAGATTCCTTTCCACGAGCGCAGCGCCGTGAAGAAGAAGCCGCGGAAGAAAAACTCTTCCGCAAGCGGCGCCAGCACACAGACCAAGATGCCGACGCAGATCAGCGCCAAGCTGCTCTCATCCGCACCAAGCTCGGCGGGCAGCTTCTCACTGACGTCCTCAGCGCCGACCAGCTTGACCCAAGCGAGGGTGACGATCAGAAATGCCGCCCAAGTAAGGAGCGCCCAACCGACGGCCGGCCAGAAGCGCGTGCTGCGCAGGCCGAAGTCCCACGCGCGCGGACGCGCTGCGACCCGCGCGAAGAGCAGCGCCGCGCCGATCAGAGCTAGGTCCTGAACGACGGTCGCAAGGATGTTGACCGCCGGAGATGGGTCTGCGAGCTTGCCGCTGGCGACAACCGAGCCATCGAAGGCTCCACCGATCAGGGCCAAGATTACCGCGCCGACGGCGGCCGCGACGAAGCCCACCAGCAGCGCCGCGAATGCCATCCAAGCGCGCCAATCCGGCGCCAACAATGGCGGCTCGATGCCGTCGGGCAGCTCCGGCCGCTTTGGCGGCGGCGGGTGAACAATCGGCGCTGGCAGCCCTTCGGGGTAGGCGGTCGACATCGGCCGCAACCTTACCGATTGGCGGGTACTAGGCCCGCAAGCGAATCGAGCACAATCACGTCGCTCAGATCGCCGTACTGGTCGTAGCGATCGATCAGCACCGGAAGCGCGCCTGCTGCTCGCGCCAGATTCAGATCCGACGCCGGGTCGTCGCCTACGTGCCAAACCGTCGAGGCGGGATCGCCGCCGACGCGGCTGACGGCGCGGCGAATCAACTCCGGATCAGGCTTCACAAGCCCCTCCTCGGCCGAGATAACGACCCCGTCTACCAGCTCGCGCAGCCCGACCTCGTCAAGAACCTCAAACAGCGAAATGTCCCAATTGCTAACGATCACGAGCCGCGGACCGGCCTCGCGCAGAGCCTCAAGGACGGCCTCGACCTCCGGGAAGGGAGCGAAACGAACAGCCTCGCCGAGCGCCTCGCGCATCGCCGCAAAGCCGATCTGGGATACCGACAGGGGCAGCGCATCGGCGAGCACCTCGGTGGAGCGGTCACGCAGCTCCTCGAGCGCCTCTCGAGTGCCCGCGAAGGCGCTGTTGGCGCGGTAGTAGGACATCTCGGCGCCCAATCCTTGGGCAGCCTCCTCGCTGGTGACTGTGACGCCTCGGCTAGCGAGCGCGTCGACCAGCCCAGCGACTGGATCGACCACCTCAATCAGTGTGCCGAGCGCGTCGAGCGAGATGATCTGCGGCAGCTCAGCTGGCAGCGGTTTAGTCATCGCCTAAGGGATATTCCCTGATCGCCCCTCCGACACCTGCCAGTCAAGCGGCGCTTCAGCGCCACTCCAACAGCTAGAATTGCCCAACTTCGCTGTGGATACGGGCACTTTTGGAAGGTGCCAGCAGGCCTGCCGCGAACCACTAGTCAAGTGTCCTTACGCAGCCGAAAACTTCGTCGTCATCGCAGTCAGGCAGGTGCCGGACGGGCGATCTTCGCCCTCCTCGCGGTCGGCGGAGCGGCAGCATTCATCGCTGTGTTGGGCGGCTTCGGCTACCTCGCTTCGATTGCCGCATCGGCGCCCAAGCTGAGCGAACTAAAACCGGCGAAGCAGGGAGCGACCTCAATCGTCTATGCCGCCGACGGGACGCGGCTCGGCTTCATCCAAGGCGACGTCTTGCGAACCCCGGTGGAGGCCTCGCAGATAACGCAGCAGATGCGCGACGCGACCGTCGCGATCGAGGACCAGCGCTTCTACAAGCACAGCGGCGTCGATTACGAGGGCGTCGCACGCGCGGCAGTCAAGAACTTCTCGAAAGGATCAACAGTCCAAGGTGGATCGACGTTGACGATGCAGCTCGTTCGCAACATGTACCAGGGCAGCCGCGAGCGGACAATCGACCGCAAGATCCGCGAGGCCAAGCTGGCGACCGACATCGAGGCGCGCCACCCTGGAGTAGCTGGCAAGCGCTGGATCCTCAACGAGTACATCAACAACGTTCCCTATGGCACCGTCGGCGGCCAAACCGCGGTCGGCGTCGGCTCAGCCGCGCGGATACTTTTCGGCAAGTCCTCGAGCCAACTGACGCTAAGCCAGTCGGCGCTGCTTGCCGGGTTGCCGCAAGCACCATCGCAGTACAACCCCTTCCTAGCGCCCGACCTAGCGATCCAGCGCCGCGGTCAGGTGCTGGCGAAGATGCGCGAGCAGGGGTACATCAGCTCCGAGCAAGCGGCGGCCGCAAACAGAGAGCCGCTCGGCGTCAAGCACAGCCGCTACTACGCACAGCGCCGCGAGGGCTACTTCTTTGATTACGTCAAACAAGAGCTGATCGCACGCTACGGCGCCGAGCGCGTGCGGGCCGGCGGCATGAAGGTTTACACGACCGCCAACCTGAAGCTGCAGCGGCGTGCGCGCGAGGCGATCGCGGCCAACCTTGGCAGCGGTGGCCCCTCTGGGGCCGTTGTCAGCATGGATCCGAAGAGCGGCGAAATCAAGGCGATGGCATCATCGGGCGACTATTCAGCGTCGAAGTTCAACCTCGCCGCTCAGGGTCACCGTCAGCCAGGATCGACCTTCAAGGTGATGGTGCTGATGGCGGCCCTGCGTCAAGGCGTAGACATCAACACGACGACCTACGAGTCGAAGCCGCTGAAGTTCGTTGACGAGGCAACGGCCACGCCGATCGACGTCCAGACCTACGACCACTCATACGGCGGCCGGATGTCGATCTTCAGCGCGCTGGTCAAGTCCGACAACACGATCTTCCAGCAGCTCGATCTCGACGTTAGTCCGGAGGCCGTGCGCCGCGCCGCCTACGACCTTGGCATCACCAGCAAACTGGACGCATACCCCGCCGAAGGGCTAGGAGGGCTGACCAACGGCGTCACCGCGTTGGAGATGACGCGGGCTTTCGCGACGATCAACAACGGCGGCTGGAGGACGCGGCCGGTTGCGATCAAGAAGGTCGTGTTTGCCGACGGACGGATTGACCGCTCGCTCGGGCGCCGCGACCGCGTGAAGGTCTTCACCGATGGTCAAACCTATGAGGCAGTCAAGGCGCTGGAGGCCAATGTGATTGGCGGCACAGGCACCGGCGCCCAGCTCGGCTGCCCGGTGGCTGGCAAGACTGGAACTACGAACGACTCAACCGACGCCTGGTTTGGTGGCTTCACGAGCTCGCTGAACACGACGGTCTGGGTCGGCTTCCCGGATGCCGCGATCTCAATGGGCGGGATGTCGGGCGGCGGTGCACCAGCGAGCATCTGGCGCGACTTCATGACGACCGCGATGGAGGGACGGGCGTGCGATCCGTTCGCGCTGCCGAACGAGCTCTTTGAGGCTGTCGAGTTCCTCGGCAAATACTCAATCGAAGGGGCGCCGGGAGACGCCGTTGACCCGCTCGAGAAGAAGAAGAAGAAGAAAAAAGAGAAGAAGAAGAATGACGGAAAGTACGAGTCGCCACCGAACCCGGAGCCAAAGCCAACCCCTGTTCCGGAGCCGGAGCCGGAGCCAACGCCCGTTCCGGAGCCGGAGCCGACGCCCGTTGACCCCGGCACCGGCGGTGTAACGCCCGGCTAACCGGCGCAGCGACTGCTACGGTCAGCGCTGATGGCCAAAGAAGAGAAAGTCGAGTTCGAGGGCGACGTCGTTGAGGCGCTCCCGAACGCAATGTTCCGCGTCAAACTCGACAACGGTCACCTCGTGCTCGGTCACGTAGCCGGCAAGATGCGCCGCTACCGCATTCGGATCCTTCCTGGTGACCGCGTCCGCGTCGAGGTCTCGCCATACGACCTTGATCGCGCGCGGATCGTTTACCGCCACCGCTAGCAGGCCTTAGTTGAGCGAGCGGTCGCTGATAAGCGCCTTCGAGCAGCTTTTCGCTCGCCGCGGCGAGCGCAATGTCACGTGGATCGGTGACGACTGCGCGGTGATCCGTTCGAAGCCGTACTGCGTGACGAGCGTCGACTCGATCGTTGACGGCGTTCACTTCCGCCTCGACAACGAGCGCGTCTCTGTCGGCGACGTCGGTCATAAGGCGCTCGCGGTCGCCCTCTCCGATCTGGCGGCGATGGCCGCCGAGCCCGGCGAGGCTTACATCTCGCTCGGCATCCCGGAACGACTCAGCGAGAGCGACGTGCTCGGTCTTGCCGCACAGATCGAGCAGCTCGCAGAACAGACCGGCGTGACGATCGCAGGCGGCGACCTAGTCCGCTCGCCAACGCTCTTCTGCTCGGTCACCGTAGTTGGCTGGAGCGACGACCCGAAGCAGCTGATCGGCCGCGGCGGCGGCGCCGCCGGCGACACCATATTCGTCAGCGGCCCGCTCGGAGCTGCTGCAGCGGGGCTGGCGCTGCTGGAAGGCGCCGCCGGCCGCGAACTTGGCGCGCAACTGACCGAAGCTCTGATCTGCGCGCAGCTTCGGCCAATGCCGCGGTTCGACTGCGCGCGTCAGCTGCGTAGCGTCGGCGCGACTGCGCTGATCGACATCTCCGACGGCCTCGCAGCCGATGCTGGCGAGATCGCGGCACGCAGCGGCGTCACTTTGGAGATCGACCTGGCCGCCATTCCACTCGCCGACGGCGTTGCGCAGATTGCCTTGGAGCTTGGTCGCGACGCGGCCGAGTTTGCCGCCAGCGGCGGCGAAGACTTTGAGCTCTGTGCCTGCCTGCCTGAAGCTGCGGCGGCGCAGGTTGCCGGATTGACTCGCGTCGGACGAGTGATCGATGGGCCCGGCGAGGTTCGCTTGATCGGGCCCGATCGCCGGCCGGTGCAACTACACGGCTATCAGCACCGCGTCGGCGACGACCGATCAACGGCGGCGAGCTGAAGCTACGCCGCCCAGCGAACCCGGCCCGGCGTAGCTGACCGGGCCACGAACAGTGATCGCCTGATCGGGCCGGCGTTCGCGCCGCGTTGCGCGCAGCAGCGCCGCAGCTCCGGCGCCGCAGGCAACGCACCAGCCGATCGCGGCCAGCAGCGACGGCGTGCCACCCGCGAGCGACAGCAGGATGAACCAGATCAAACCAAACGGTGAGAGCGAGTACTGATCGAGGTAGGCGACGGCGACCGCCAAGATCGGCAGCAGGCTGACGAGGATCCAGAAGATCGCCCAGCGGCGCCGCAACGGCAACTCGCGGGCGCCGACCAAGAGCCAGATGTTGACCGGCAGAACCAGCAGCAAAGCGGCGTACGGGTTGATGATCCAGACGACGACGGCGGCGACGGCGATGACGAGCGATGGCGCCAGCGAGGCTCCGGGTGCTTCGCTCGAGTCGCTGACCGTGAGCGCCCCGTTGATCAATGGCCGTAGAAGCAGCCATGCCAAACCGAAGATCACGCCAGCGCTGATCATGATGCCAATCCCCGCCGCCGAGAATGGCAGCGAACCGGGCGGAGCCGGCGGGTTGGTTACGTTCAGAACGCTAAGCAGCCCGAGCGCCCGGATGAAGAGCGTGGCCAGAGCGAATGGCAGCGCGATAGCGAGCACCCAGACGATCCAACGGGCGACCGGCGAGCGTTCACGGCGCAGCCGGGCGAAAGCGTCGCCTGCTGCCAACAGCGCCGGCAGCAGCAACGCGGCGGCGAGCAAGCGGATAGCCCACGGCGGAAGCAGCTTGCGAGTGATGACGAGGTCAAGGCTGGGGCTGGCATCGCTGATCTTCGCACCGCCGTCAAACGCCGTCAGCGAGCGCAGCGCAGCACGGCCAAAGCCCTGTAGCCGTTTTGAGTCGACAGGCGCGTCGCTGGCTGGCGGCAACTCGCCGCTGGCTGAGAGCAACACGGCCGGGATCCCGGCCGCAACCGCGGGCCCCTGCTGGCCGACTGTGACCGGCCAGGCGAAGCGAGCAAGCTCGCTGCGAGCCAGCGGCGAAGCAGCCTTCAGCCCAGTCTCAGCGCGCAGCGCCGTCGCCACCGTGCGCGACAGCACCAGCGGAGCGGCGCCAGAAGAAGTTGACCAACCGGTCACCAGCTGATCGGTCGTTACCGGCCCGGCCAGATCACCGAGCACGATCATCGCGTCAACCGGGCGGCTTAGCTGCTGCACGAGCTTCTTGATCCCCGCCTGCCCCCCGGTCGAGCCGCTGACAGAGGCAAAGGTCACGCTGCGCAGGGGGCGGGCGAGCGCGATTACGCGAGCAATCTCGATCATCGCTGCCGTTCCCGAAAGCGAGGCAGCGGAGCGCGGGGCAAGCGCGTCGCGAGCGGAGACCACGACCAGCTGCGCGGCCGGCGCCGACCCTGGCTGCGTAGCGTCAACGGTGATCAGATCGCGCGAGCCATCAACGGTGCTGGCGTTCTTCACGGCGCGCGTGCGGACCGCAACCTTCGGCATCACCGCTCGCAGCTCCTGGGCAACTCGCAAGGCGAGCTTCTGATCACCGGCGCTGCCAGGCCGGCGCGACGGGTATTGATCGCTCAACGAAGCCATCATCCGCGCCGCTCGCCCACCGTCGAAGGCAGCTGGAACCAACTCCGAGCGCAGCGGAGCTGGCCGATTCTCAAGCGAGAAGGCGACGATGATCAGGACGAACAACACGGGAACGAATGCTGCTCGGTAGATGCGCGGGTCAAGCATTGCTGAAGAGGAAGGGTAAAGCGCCTAGGCTGGCACCCGCAGATGACAGAGCGGACCGCACGCATTCTGCTCGTTGACGATGAGCAGTCGATTCAGGAACTTCTCTCCTTCCCGCTGAGGCAGGACGGCTATGAAGTCGTCCAAGCAAGCGACGGCAGAGAGGGGCTCGAACGGTTCCGCGAGTCGACCTTCGACCTCGTAGTGCTCGACGTGATGATGCCGCGAATGGACGGCTTCGAACTCTGCCAGCGGCTGCGCGCCCGCAGCACCGTTCCGATCATCATGTTGACCGCCAAGGCTGAGGAGGTCGACAAGATCGTCGGCCTTGAGATCGGCGCCGACGATTACATCACCAAGCCTTTCTCTGTGCGCGAGTTCCGCAGCCGCGTCAAGGCGCTGCTGCGACGCTCGGCGCTGGCCAGCGAAGCAGGGCAGCAGGAGGCGGAAGAGTTGATCGTCAACGATCAGATTCGGATCGACCTGCCAAAGCGGCGTGTCGGCCTCGATGGCGAAGAGGTCAAACTGACCTTCGTCGAGTTCGAGATTCTGCTCGCGCTGGCCAGCAGCCCGGGGCGCGTCTTCAGCCGCGACCAACTGCTAAGCCAAGTCTGGGGCAGCAGCGACTACCGCGACCCGCGCACCGTGGACGTCCACATCCGCCACCTGCGTGAGAAGCTAGAGAGCGACACGCGCGAGCCCAACTACATCCTCACCGTGCGCGGCGTTGGCTACCGCTTCCGCGAGCCTGACGGGTCCTGATGCGCTCGATCGCCAACCGCTTGGCTCTGCTCTTCTTCGTAATTACGCTGGGCGCGATGGTGATCGTCTACGCCGGCGTCGTGCCGCGCCTAGAATCGAGCTTGACAGATCAGCGAACCGCGCAGTTGGCGGCCGACGCGCAGCGGCTGCGGGGGGCGATCGAAACGAAGCTGATCGAGGCGGCGCCGGTAAGCCAGATCGACCTCGCCGTGCGCGAAGCGGCCGACCGAGCCAACGCCCGCGTGACGCTGATCGGCGTCGGCAGCAACGGCAAGGGAACGGCTCCATTCGTCAAGTCAGATTCCGACCTGCGAAGCTCGATCGACAATCTCGTCTTCCCTGCCGGCCTGCAGGCAATCGGCTCTGGGAAAGCGGCGACGGCGGTCGAATCGGTTGCCAGCGGACGCGTAGCTGAGGCGGCGCTTCCGCTCTTCTCAATGGATCCAGAGACCGGCCGCCGCGTGCTCGGCGACGTGCTTGTATTCTCGGCACCGCTCGGCAATGTGGAGCGCAACGTGGCACTGGTGCGCAATCGAATTCTGCTCGCCGCTGTTGTCGCACTGGTGCTGGCGCTGCTGGCTGGCTACCTCGTCGCGCTCTCATTCGGGCGCCGCGTCTCACGGCTCGAATCAACCGCCCGCCAAGTCGCAGGCGGCGACCGGACTGCCCACTTCACAGTCGACAACGACGACGAGCTCGGTCGGCTTGCCGCCGCGTTGGAAGCGATGCAGACGCAGCTCTCGGAGCTCGACAGCGCGCGGCGGCGATTCATCGCGACCGCTTCACATGAACTGCGCACACCGATCTTCTCGCTCAGCGGCTTCGTCGAACTGCTCGAAGACGAGGAGCTCGACGAAACAACGCGGCTGCGCTTCCTCGCCCAGCTGCGCGACGGAGTAGCGCGGCTCGAGAAGCTGACGACCGACCTGCTCGACCTCTCGCGGATCGACGCCGGAGCAGTTGAACTCCAGCGCGAGCGGACCGACATCGGCAAGCTCGCCACCGAGGTCGCCAATGAGTTCGTGCCAGCCCTTACAGAACACGATTCCCAGCTCGAGGTGCGGGTTGCCGAGAAGCCGCTTTACGCCAGCTGCGACCGCGAGCGGCTCTCGCAGGTTGTGCGGATCCTCGTTGACAACGCCGTCGCCCACACGCCGAAAGGCACCGACGTGATCATCGCCACCAGCCAGCCTGACGCGCACGCGCGGATCGCCGTAACCGACTTCGGCGAAGGAATCCCGCGGGCCGACATCGAACGGGCCTTCGAGCCCTTCTACACCTCCGATGGAACGCGCGGCGCCGGGCTAGGCCTCGCTATCGCGCACGAACTCGTTGACAGGATGGGCGGCAAGCTCAGCGTCGAGAGCGCGCCAGGCCGCACAACCTTCGCGCTCGAGCTTCCGACCTGAGTCCACAGCGCGGTCGTGACGGCGCGGCGTCTGGCGGGTAGTCTGGTTGGCGTGACTCAAACTCCATTCGTGCTGGTCTCCAACCGTGGCCCAGTGACGTTCGGCGACGACGGAGAGATCACGCGCGGCGGCGGCGGCCTCGTGACCGCACTGACCGGGCTGGTGTCACACCGCAAGGCGGTTTGGATTGCGAGCGCGATGTCTGAAGGCGACATCAAGCAGGCGCACGAAGCAGGCGGCCAGCCGTTCAGCGTTCAGTCGCCGCTCGGCGGCGAATACGAGGTGCGCCTAGTCGACAGCGAGGCCGAAGCTTTCGACCGCTTCTACAACATCTTCGCCAACCCAATGCTGTGGTTCATCCAGCACTACCTCTGGGACATCTCAAACGCGCCCGACGTTCGCCAGTGGGAGATCGACGCTTTTGAGCTCGGTTACAAGGTCGTCAACGACGACCTCGCGCAGGCGGTCATTGAGGAGATCGCAGGCCAGGACGACCCGGTCGTGATGGTTCACGACTATCACCTCTACACGCTGCCGGGAATCGTCCGCGAGGCACGGCCTGACGTATTCCTCCACCACTTCATCCACATCCCGTGGCCACAGTCCGACGCTTGGCGGGTGCTGCCAACGGAGATCCGCAACGAGCTCTACAACGGACTACTGGCCAACGACATCATCGGCTTTCACACTCAGGCCTACCGCCGCAACTTCATCCAGTGCTGCCGCGACCTGCTCGATCTCGAGGTCGACTTTGAGCGCGGCGTTGTCCACCGCGACGGGCGCGAGGTCTGGATCCGCGCCTACCCGTTGCCGATCGACGCCGAGGCGACCGAAAGGGTCGGCAACTCACCGCGGACGCTGGAGCTGGAGGCCGAGCTTGAAAGGCGGCGGCGCGAGCACCTGATCGTCCGAGTCGACCGCGCCGACCTTTCGAAGAACGTGCTGCGCGGCTTCACCGCCTTCGACCTCTTCCTCGACCAGCACCCGGAGTTCCGTGAGCATGTTTCGTTCATCGCCCAGCTGATGCCATCGCGGACCGACGTTCCCGAGTACGCCGAATACCTCGAGAAGATCGAAGCGCTGGTCGCCGTCGTCAACCTGCGCCACGGCACGCCGGACTGGATGCCGATCCAGCTGAAGCTGCGTGATGACCTCGAGGAGGCGATGGCCTCATACCGCCAGTACGACGTACTGCTAGTCAACGCGATGTTCGACGGGATGAATCTTGTCGCCAAGGAAGGCCCGCTGATCAACCAGCGCGACGGCGTCTCGATCCTCTCCGAGAACACCGGCGCCCACGAAGAGCTCGGCGAGTTTGCGCTCAGCGTCAACCCGTTCAACATCCAGGAGCTGGCCGACGCGATCTACAGCGCTTTGACGATGGAACCGGAGCGCCGCAGGCAGCGGATCGAAGGGCTAAAGGCAATCGTCACCGAGCGCAATCCTGGCGATTGGGTCGATGATCAGCTCGCTGATATCGGTTCCAAGGCCGCGGCGAACGAGGCAGCCGCCAACTGACGCGGCGGGCTGCGCCGCTCAAGGCCAGCCGAATTCGCGCGCCGGAGCGGCGGCAGGAGGAAGAGCTGCCGCTGGCGCAGCGCCGGGTCGCCGAGCTGCTGGCGCCAACACCGGCGCAGCGGCGGCTGGCGGCGCAGATGGGCGAGATCCCTGCGCGGCGCGCTCGCCGCGCGCTGCCTCGCGCCGCTTCGTTTGAAGCCTGGCGCGCTGACGCAGGGGGGCGAGCGCCGGCAGACCGCGACGACGACGGTGCGGCCTCTTAGGCTCAGTTACGGCGGCGACCGGAGCAGGCGCCTCGATCAACGGTCGCGTCGCCGGGTCGGGAATCGTCGGCGGCTGCTGGCGCAATCGCGGAGCAGCAAAGATCAGTGCGATCAGCGCGACGACGGCCGCCAGTTGGAGCGGTATTCGCAGCGTTGGTGGTATCCGGCGACGGGCGATAACCCCCTTAGCTACAGGCCCGAAAGCTTCACCCCCTGCTATCGTCGCGAGCCGAATGGTGGCCGCCCCTGCAACCTACGATTTGATGCTGATGCTCGACCCAAAGGCCGAGCAGGCGACGCGAACGCAAATTCGCAGCGACGTCAAGGCGATGATCGAACAGGGCGGCTCGGTAATCGGCGACCACGACTACGGCAACCGCAGGATGGCCTTCGAGATCGACCACGAAGCGAACGCCGAGTACGACCTAGTCCAGTTCCACGGACCGAACAGCGTCCTTGAGCAGCTCCAGCGCACACTTCGCATCACCGATGGCGTAACGCGCTTTAGGATCATCAAGCTGCGCGCCGGAGTCGGCGATCCGCCCGATCTGCGTCAAGAGAATCCGGTCGTGGCCGAAGTTATCGACGAAGCGATCGTTGGCGTTGAGGCCGGCGAAGCGCCACTGATCGAAGAGGCTCTAGACGAGGCGGTCGTCGAAGCCGTCGTCGAGGCCGTCGAAGAGGCCGTTGCTGAAGAGGCCGTCGAGGAGGCCGTTGCTGAAGTGGCAGTCGAGGATGCAGCCGCTGAAGCCGAATCTGCCGACGACGCGCCGCCAGCCGCCTAAAAAGCCGCTGTCAGATTTACGAATCGCGACGCGACCGTAAGACAAGTGCGCAAATTGCGACTTGATCGCTAACCGTCGCCGAGCCGCGCTTTAGACTCGCGGCACTAAACGAATGAAACTGATCCGGGCGCTTTGAGCGCCCAGTGAAAGGACCACCCCTTATGGCCGCTTCCAACATCAACCGCGTGATCATCACCGGAAACCTGACCTCCGATCCTGAACTGCGCGCGCTGCCAAGCGGCAGTTCGGTCTGCAAACTCCGCGTCGCCTGTAACACGCGGCGCAAGGACGGCGCATCGGGCGAATGGGTCGACAAGCCGAACTACTTCGACGTGACGGTCTGGGGTGCGCAGGGCGAAAACTGCGCCAAATACCTTTCCAAGGGCCGCGGCGTGGCAGTCGACGGTCGGCTCGAGTGGCGCGAGTGGGAGACGCCTGAGGGCAACAAGCGTCAAGCGGTCGACATCATCGCCGACAGCGTTCAGTTCCTCAGTGGACCACGCGACGACGGCGCGGGTGGACAGGGCGGTTTCACGCCGGCCTCCGATGTGCCGACCGACACCAGCGACTTCGTTGCCGCTCCCGTCGGAGCTTCGGCCGCGGCCGCTGAAGACGACATTCCGTTCTAGCCCCGAAGCAGACCGAGCAAATAGCGCTGAAGCGCTACTCTTTGGCTCGCAGCGGCGGTATTCACTTGCGCTGCGGGAAACCGTATTCCAGCGCGCGCCCAACGGCGCGCGTTTCAACGATCAACGAGAGTCAGAGACAGCTCAGTGGCTAAGAAGAAAGAAACCAATTCAGCGCGCCGTAAGGACAAGAAGGGCGGCCCAATCAGCGGTCGTCGCAAGTCCTGCGCCTGCTGCAAGGACAAGATTGTCCACATCGACTACAAGGACGTACCGATGCTCAAGCGTTTTACCTCCGAGCGCGGCAAGATTCGCTCGCGTGGAATGACGGGCCTCTGCCGCCGTCACCAGACGCAGCTAGCCGAAGCCGTCAAGCGCTCACGCGAGCTGGCATTGATCCCTTACGCCGGCGAGCCGGCCAACGAAGGCACTCGCCCACGCCGCGGCCGTGACCGCGACCGGGACCGCGACTAATGCCTGAGGCGATTCTGCTCAAGGACGTTGACAACCTCGGCCACAAGGGCTCGCTGGTTGTCGTCTCGAAGGGCTACCTGCGCAACTACCTGCTGCCGCGCAAACTGGCTCAGGCCGCAACCGCCTCATCTATCGCCGCCGCCGAAATCGCTTACGCAGC
>CAMDBT010000015.1 GCA_945889475.1 Bifidobacterium breve | reverse complement strand
AGGGCGCGAAAGAGACAGCTAAGGATGCCGTGATCGCCTGCAGCGGCTTCTTAGTTCCATCCGTGCTTTTTTTCATCTGGATGGTTGCTGGCGACACGCTCCAGTACTTCATTCAAGAGCCGGCCCGTGTCAACTGGACCTACATCACTGCGCGCGACACGCTCCCCGGCGGCGCCGCTCTCACGATTTGGCAACGCTTCGAACCACTTGGGAACTTCGTCCTCGGCTACCCGCTGGCGATAGTTTGGGCTCTGGCTGGCCTAGTTGGCTTCACGGCGATCCGGACGAAGCGAGTGCGCTCGATGACGACTGCCACAGCAGTCCTCTGGCTGACGCCGCTGGTGGCCGCCACAGCGACTTTGGCGCTCTCCTTCCCGCTCTTCCCGCACTACGCGAACCTGCTCTATGGCGCCGGAGCGATCGCTGCCGTTCTTGGTGCACGTGTAGCTATCGCAGCCGACCCTTTGCGGCGCCATGTGGCAGCCGCGTGGGCGCCTCTCGCACTGATAGGCACTCTCGCGGCGCTAGCCGCGATCTCCGCAACCGGCGGTGCGATTTACCGCAACCTCGACACGATCCGAGAGCACCCGGCGACATTCAGCGGCGGCACCTCTGACCCACTCGCGACGGCCTGCCCCAGCGGCTCGAGGGTACTCTTCTGGGGCTACGGGCTGGAGTTCTACGCAGCCTACGACTGGGTGCCCGCATCGCGCTACGTGAACATCGGTTGGATTCTGTTCGACACGAAGCGTCAGAACGTCTATCAGGACCGGTTCGTTGGCGAGATTCGCTCGACGCCGCCTCAGTGCATCGTCGAAGCGCTCGACCCCAAGTTCGCAAGCCCCGGCTGGACCGAAGCCGACAACTTGAAGGCGCGCGTTCCCGAGCTAGCGTCGCTGATGAACCGCTGCTACTCAAGCCAAGCGATAACGATTCCCGACGGTCGGCCGGTTCGCCTCTACGTCTGGAACAACCGCTGTCCTGCTTCGCGCAGCTAGACGGTCGCGCGGGTCGCTAGTTAAGCGTCGGGTCGTCGGGCATCGTCGCGATCACGACGTACTCGCCGCCCTTGCGCCGCAGCAGCGATGACCAGAGCCCTTCCGGGTCGGCCGTGAAGACGTCCTCGCGCAGTGCAGGCTCAACGATCCACGACTCCTCTTCCATCTCGGCCTCAAGCTGGCCTGGCTCCCAGCCGGCGTGACCGGCGAAAACACGGGCACGATTTACGACGTCAGAGAGGTGCTCGTGCGCTTCAACCTGCGAGCCGAGGAAGCCGAGATCGTCGTCGATCAAGAGCGCGGCGGCCCCTAGATCGGCGAACTCTGCGAGCACCGTCACCGACGACTCGCCCACCGGGCCACCGAGGTGAACTGCGTCGTCGTGTTCGGCCAACTCTTCGAGCTCCGGCACGGCGCCGGCGACGGTCACTTCAGCCGGGCGGTTAAGGATCACACCCATCGCGCCGGCCTCATTGTGCTCGGCGATCAGCACGACCGTGCGGCGGAAGTTTGGGTCGTGCACTGCCGGCGATGCGATTAGCAATTGGCCACGTAGCGACTCCACACCCGTATCTTGCCTTATAGAGATGCGGACTCTTGTTATTTCCGATTTACACCTCGGCTCGCTGCTTGATCGGGATGTACTCCGACGCCCGCAGGCACTGGCAATTCTTGAGTCGCGCGTAGCTCAGATGGACCGCCTTGTATTGCTTGGCGACACGCTTGAGCTGCTCGAGGGAAGGCCGGCGGCAGCGAGAGAGGCGACGCGGCCCGTCCTCAAGACGCTGGGCCAAGCGCTCGGCTCCAGCGGCCAAGTGATCGTCGTTCCCGGCAACCATGACCACGCCTTGATCCGAGGCTGGCTCTCGCAGCGGCTGAAAGGTGGGCAGCCGCTGCGGCTCTCGACTCAGGTTCCGCGCGGAGCCCGTGACCTGCTCGACGAGCTCTGCGGCTGGCTCGCGCCGGCCCAGGTTGAGGTTCGCTACCCCGGCGTCTGGCTTGGCGACGGGATCTTCGCGATGCACGGCCACTACGGCGACCGCCACGTGCTCGGCGCGCTCGCTTGGTGGGGTGGCGGCGAGCCGCCAGAGATGCTCAACGTCAGCGATTACGAACGCGCGCCCGGGGCCGACAGTGGCGCACTCACCGAGGCCGTCGCGAGCGCGATGCCCGACCAACTTGCCGGGGGGCTAGAGCTCGGCGCAGGGCTGCTGCGCCAGGCGATGCTGCGCGGGCTGCCGGTAGCGGCGAAGCTTCCCGGCGCGGCGAACGTTGCCGCCGCAGCGGCGCTCGTCGTTGAGCAGGGAATTCACCGCCGCGCGTTCCTTCCGGCGATCGCGGAGGTCTCGCAGCGGCTCGACATCCCGGCTGAGACGGTGATCTTCGGCCACATCCACCGCCGCGGCCCGCTCAGCGACGACCCGGATGGCATGTGGACGCCGGCTGGGGCCGACGGGCCGACGCTGCTCAACAGCGGCTCGTGGGTTTACGACAGCGCGCTGGTTCGCCCGCCGGGAGCTGGGCAGAACGGCTACCGCCCTGGCGGCGCAGTGATCGTCGAGGACGGCAAGGAGCCGCGCTCGGTTGACCTGCTCAGCGGAGTGGCGGACGAAGTGCTGCGCGGCCGCGCTTAGCCGAACTCGCTCACTCAGATCACTACATAAAGGCTTCATAAGATCTGCGCGGCTGCGACTTAGATCCTGCTATTCTCCTGCTCTATGAACGCTGACGAAACGACCACGCCGCAGACGACAACCGACGACGCGCAGCCGCACGAAACGCTGCTGCTGCTGCCACTTGAGGATGTCGTCGTCTTCCCGACGATGGACATCACGCTGCCGGTCGACGTAGGTGACGACGAGCGCGTACTGCTCGTTCCTCGCCGAGGCGACGAATACGCGAGCGTCGGAACGATCGCCACCGTTGTCGACCGCATCCGCCTTCCCGGCGGTGGGCAAGGAGTTCAACTCCAGGGACAGATGCGCGGCATCGCAGGAGCGGCACAGACCGACGCCGCCGGCCGCCTGCGGGTTGAAACAACGCCTTCCCCCGACGACTCGCCGGTTGACGGCGCGAGCCGCGAGCTGGTGCGCGAGTACCGCGCGCTGGTCGAAGAGATTCTTGAACTGCGCGGCGATGACGGCCGCGTCGCATCGTGGGTGCGCACGATCGTCGAACCCGGCGCACTTGCCGACACCTCCGGCTACGCCCCCGACCTGACCTTCGATCAGAAGGTCGAACTGCTTGAGGCAACCGACGTGACGACGCGGCTGAACCTGGCGCTTGAGATGCAGCGCGAGCGGCTCGCCGAGCTGCAGGTTCGCAAGCGGATCCGCGACGACGTTGAAGAGGGCGCCGCCGCGCAGCAGCGCGAGTATGTGCTGCGCAAGCAGCTTGAATCGATCCGCCGCGAACTTGGTGAGGACGACGCCTCGGTCGCCGACGATCTGCGCGAGCAGATCGAGGACGGTTCGATGCCCGATGACGTTCGCGAACACGCGCTGCGCGAGCTGAACCGGCTTGAACGGATGGGCGACGCCTCCGGCGAAGCGCAGATGGTCCGCAACTACCTCGAATGGATCGTTGCCGTGCCGTGGGGAGAGCGCTCCGACGAGCGGCTCGACCCGAACCACACGCGCGAGATTCTCGACGCCGACCACGCCGGCCTTGAAGACGTCAAAGACCGAATCGTCGAATACGTCGCCGTGCGAAAGCTGCGCGAGAGCCGGGGAATCGAAGCCGACGCCAAGGCCGGCGCGATCCTTACTCTGATCGGCCCTCCAGGAACCGGTAAGACTTCGATCGGCGAATCGATCGCGCGCTCAATGGGCCGCGAGTTCGTCCGCATGTCGCTCGGCGGCGTGCGCGATGAGGCAGAGATCCGCGGCCACCGCCGCACCTACATCGGCGCCCTCCCCGGCCGCCTCGTGCGCGCGCTGCGCGACGCGGGAACGATGAACCCGGTGATCCTGCTCGACGAGATCGACAAGGTCGGCGCCGACTGGCGCGGCGACCCCAGCTCGGCGCTGCTCGAGGTGCTCGACCCGGCACAGAACTCAACCTTCCGCGACCACTACCTCGACGTTGAGATCGATCTCAGCGACGTGATCTTCATCGCGACCGCAAACTCGGCCGAGCCGATCCCCGGGCCGCTGCTCGACCGGATGGAAGTAATCCCCTTCGACGGCTACACGGTCGCCGAGAAGACGGCGATCGCGCGCGACTACCTATGGCCGCGCCAGCTCGAGCGCAACGGGCTGCGCGAGGGAGAAGCGACGATCAGCGATGAGCTGCTGGAGACGATCGTTCGCGAGTACACGCGTGAGGCCGGCGTGCGAAACCTTGAGCGCGAGCTCGGAACGCTGCTGCGTAAGACGGCAACCGGCGTCGCGACAGCCGACGACGGCGAGAACGTTGAGATCACGCTGGAGACGATTCGCGAAGCGCTCGGCCGCCAGAAGGTCTTCCCCGAGGCAGCGGCACGGACCGCCGTTCCCGGCGTGGCCACAGGCCTCGCGGTCACAGGCGCCGGCGGCGACGTGCTCTTCGTCGAAGCCAGCGCAATGGACGCCAGCGGCAGCGGGGCGCTGACGCTGACCGGCCAGCTCGGCGACGTGATGAAGGAATCGGCACGGATCGCACTTACATACGTGCGAGCTCACGCCGACGAGCTCGGCATCGCCGAAGGCGCATTCGAAAACCGCGAGTTCCACGTTCACGTACCGGCAGGCGCAACGCCGAAGGACGGCCCCAGCGCCGGAATCGCGATGACGACCGCGTTGGCGTCGCTGCTGACCGGCCGCGCCGTGCGCCACGACGTTGGGATGACAGGTGAGATCACGCTTCAAGGACGGGTGCTGCCGATCGGCGGACTGAAGCAGAAGGCGCTCGCCGCCCACGCTGCCGGGCTGACCGACGTGATCCTGCCTGAACGCAACCGCGGCGACCTTGACGACATCCCCGAGGAGGTTCGCGAGCAGATGAAGTTCCACCCCGTGATGACGATCGACGAAGTGCTTGAACTGGCGCTTGAGCCCGCCATCAAAGCAGCCAAGCTGTAGCGACAGCCGCCGGTCTGAAAAGCCCTGCAAATCGGGTGATTCCGTTTTGCAGGAGTTCTGTCCGCCGCGGCGGTCATTCTGCGGTTCGTGGCGATCGACCGACAGGTGATCTACGCAAGTTCAATCTCCCGGCGCGACCTTCGCCGCCGCCAGGCACGTCGCCGCGGCGAGCTGCTCGGTCCGCGACTCGCCCTGATCGCCGCCTGCGGTTCAGGCTTTGCAGTTGCTGTTATTGCTGTGCAGCAGATTCTCTGAAGCCGCGTTGCAGCCCAACTAGCGACGGTGTCTTGGACGCCCCGGCCGGTAGAGTGGCGGCATCGTGATCGAGATTAGTCAGTGACCGACAGCGAACGCAGCGGCGCGACCGCGGAAGCGTTACGGGCGCAGATACTTGAGCTCACTGCCCAATACCACGCAGCCGCCTTCCCGGAAGCTGAGTTCGTCGCCGACGAGAGCGCCGTTCCAGTCGCCGGCCGTGTCTTCGACGAGAACGAAGTGGTTGCCTTGGTCGATTCCTCGCTCGACTTCTGGCTTACAACCGGCCGCTACGCAGCCGAATTCGAGCGGCGCTTCGCGAAGGAACTGTTTGGCCGCCGCCACACCACACTCGTCAACAGCGGCTCGTCAGCAAACCTCGTCGCCTTCTCCTGCCTGACCTCAACGAAGATGGGCAAGCGCCACGTCAAACCCGGCGACGAAGTGATCACCGTGGCAACCGGCTTCCCGACGACGATCAACCCGATCATTCAAAACGGCGCCGTACCGGTCTTCCTCGACGTAGACATTCCGACCTACAACATTGACGTCACCCATCTCGAAGAGGCGCTGAGTGAGAAGACGCGGGCCGTGATGATCGCCCACACGCTCGGCAACCCGTTCGACCTCGACACAATCACTGCCTTCTGCGAGGAACACGACCTCTGGCTGGTCGAAGACTGCTGCGATGCCCTGGGAAGCACTTACAACGGCAAGCCGGTCGGATCGTTCGGTGATTTCGCAACCGTCAGCTTCTTCCCCGCGCACCACATCACGATGGGTGAAGGCGGCGCCGTGATCTGCGACAAGGGCAAGTACAAGGTGCTTGCCGAATCGTTCCGTGACTGGGGCCGCGACTGCTGGTGCGAGCCAGGCAAGCAGGACACCTGCGGCAAGCGCTTCGATCAGCAGTTCGGCGAGCTGCCAGAAGGCTACGACCACAAGTACACCTACTCGGAGATTGGCTACAACCTGAAGATCACCGACATGCAGGCAGCCGTCGGCGTCGCGCAGCTGGGCAAAGTCGAGAGCTTTATCGCCGCGCGCCAGCACAACTACGAGCGGCTGCGTGCTGGCCTCGCCGACCTCGAAGAGCTGATGATCCTTCCCGAAGCAACGCCTAACAGTGAGCCGAGCTGGTTTGGCTTCCCGATCGCGATCCGCCCCGGCGGACCGGTGACGCGCAACGAGGTCGTTCGGGCGCTTGAGGGCCGTGGGATCGCCACGCGGCTGCTGTTTGGCGGCAACCTGCTGAGGCAGCCGGCCTACAGCAAGATCGAACACCGCGTCGTTGGCGAACTAACGAACTCCGACTTCGTAATGGAGAACGTCTTCTGGATCGGCGTCTACCCCGGCCTCGGCGATCAACAGATTGACTTCATGCTCGAGGTCCTGCACGACACTTGTAAGTAGGCCACAATTCACCAACACACCCCTATTGGAGAATCCACCGTATGCCTAAAGAAGAACACGAGATGCGCAACGCCCTTGAGATGCCGCAATCGGCAATTGTTCTGCACGGGATCGCAGCACGCGTAGTCCGCCGTATTCCATCGCTGGCCGACAAGCTCGTTAACGCTGGGGATGTTGCAAGCTTTGTGCGGTGGCAGTCAGCATCATTTGATGAGACCGTAAAGCTCTTCTGGAAGCGCGAGGAACTTTGGCAGCAAATGTCATCGCATCTTGATCCGACGCGGCCACTGTTCGTACTTGAATTTGGCGTCGCGTGGGGTTACGCCACCGAGCACTGGCTCACGATGCTTAAGCGCGCAGACGTTGAGTGGCACGGGTTTGATCGCTTTACCGGCCTTCCCCGCGGGTGGCGCGGACTCCCCGACGGGGAATTTGATGCAGGCGGGCAGACACCTGCGATTGAGGACTCGCGCTTAACGTGGCATGTGGGCGACGTCGAAGACACGCTTCGCGACGTTGACCTCGCGGCGGCAGCTGATGCTCAGTGGCTGGTTCTCTTCGACCTCGATCTCTATGAGCCGACCGCGGAAGCGTGGCGGGTACTTTCGCCAATGCTAAAACGCGGAGATCTTCTTTACTTCGACGAGGCGATCGACGCCGACGAGCGCAGAGTGCTCGACGAGATGGTTCTCCCGTCAGGTCGTTACAGCCCTATCGGGGCGACGTCACTGGCGCTCGGCCTGAAGGTAACTGAGCCGCCTTCAGCGGACTAGTCGTCGTCAAGCCCGACCTTGGTTCGCACCACAAAGTTGGGCCGCTGCTTCACTTCTTCATAGATCAGACCGACGTATTCGCTGACGATGCCGAGCATCGTGAAGAGGAAGCCGAACATCAGCAGGAAGAGGCAGACGATCGTCCCGAATCCAGCGAACGGCACTCCATCGACGAGGAATCGGATCGCGAAAAGGATGATCGCGAGGAATGAGAGCGCGCTGAGCGTCAGGCCAAAGAGCGAGATCAGGCGGAGCGGCTTATAGGAGTGGGCAAAGATGCCTTTGAAGGCCAGGTCGATCACGCCGAATGTGTGCGCCCCCGAAACTCCACCGGTGCGAGGAGCGCGCTCAGCTTCGATCCCAACCGATGAGAAACCGACCCAAGCGAATAGCCCGCGGACGAAGCGGTTGCGTTCCTCCATCACATTGACGGTCTCGTAGACCTTTCGGTCGACGAGCCGGAAATCGCTGACGTTGCGCGGGATTCGGCCGTCGGTCATAAGGCCGGCGAGCCAGTAGAAGAGCTGCGAGTTCATCCGTCTGATCGGACCGGTCCCTTTCCGGTCGGTGACGATCTGATAGACGATCTCGTAGCCCTCCTCCCACTTGCGCAGAAACTCGTGAATCAGTTCGGGCGGATCCTGAAGATCTGCAGCCATCAGGACGGCCGCATCACCGCTCGCGCTGGCGAGCCCAGCCGTCAGTCCGCCATCCATGCGGAAGTTGCGTGAGAGCTGGAGCAGCTTGAAGCGCGGATCCCGATCACGAGCAGCGACGGCCCGCTCGAAGGTCTGATCAATCGAGCCATTCTCAACGATAATCGCCTCAAACTCATAGCCCGACTCATCATCGAACACCGCGGCTAGGCGCTCCGTCAGCTGCTCGATGTTTGCCTCTTCGTTGAAGCAAGGGATCACGACCGAGATCAGCTTGCGTCGCGCCGCGTCCATAGATCTAGACCTTACCTTCCAGCAAAAGCGCCGCTAACTGCGGTGGCGAAGTTGCGACTTGGAGCGGACGTTCTCGCAGCATCTCGGCTGCGGATCCAAATCCCCAAGCCACCCCCACCGCGGCGAGGCCATTCTCGCGCGCCGCGCGCATGTCGTCCGCCCTGTCCCCGACTACGACGCCACCGTCCGCACTCAGACCGCGAGCGCCCGCAACGGCTAACGCCTCCGCTATGAGGTCCGCCTTGTTCCCCGTAGCGTGATCGGTCGGCGGAGCGAAAACTCCATCCAAGTGCGAACGCAGGCCGAGCTGGTCAAGGATCACGTCGGTTACGTGTCTTGGTTTCATCGTCACTACGGCCAGAAAGGCGCCGTCGTCATCGAGCGCGATGATCAGATCGCGCATCCCAGCGTGGAGCGCCGCGCTTTGAGCGCCACCGTTGTCGTAGGCAGCCCGAAAGGCTGCGAGGGCAGTCGCGACCGCGCCAGCGCCGAGATGACCCAGCTGCGCCTCAAGCGTGTCGCCGATCGGGGGGCCGATCCAACCACGGATCGTCGCGTCCTCCGGCGCAGGCTGGTCCACCGCAGCGAACGCCTTGCGAACGCCATCGGCGATGCCTTCGAACGGGTCGATAAGCGTCCCATCAAGATCAAAGAGCACGACATCCCACCTACGCCGGTCAGCCATCGTCAGCCGTCCTGCGGATCTGCTGATCGAGGTCCGTGAGCTCAAGCCCGTTGGCAGCGGCCAGCTGCGCGAGCCGGGCGGGATCACCGACGTAGAAATCGTCAGCGCTTCCATCGCTCTCGGCTATCAGCAGCTCAGGCTCCTCTCCGCGGATGACGAGCGAAACACGGCGCGCCAGCTGCGCGAGATCTACCTGCTCGCCGCCGGTCTCAAACAGCTCCGGCCGATCGGCATCGGTAGTGAGCGAGGTGAGCACGGCCAGCTCCAGCGTGTCCTCAACGAGCGTGTAGGAACGCGTCACTCGGTGCCTTGCGCGCAGCTCGATCGGGCCGCCAGCGCGAGCCTGCTCGATCAGATCACCGAGTGCGTAGCTCTGCGCCTTGGTCATGTGAGGGCCCGAAGCGGAGTACACGCGCGCGATGCAGAGTCCTACCCCAAGCTCCGGGCAGAGCTCAAGCATTCGCAGCTCGTCGCGCCACTTCATCTCGCCGTAAACGCGAGTGCGCTCGGGTGCGGGCGAGCCATCGGCGAATACCTTCGCCGCGCCAGAAGACAGCGAAACGCAGGCCTGCGGCCGGAGCTGCTCCAGCGCTGTCAAGCGTTGCGCACGCAGCTCTCCCACCGCATCCACGTAGGCTTCGACACCAAGCTCTTGCACCTTCTCCTGAGTCGGGTAGGCACAGTCGACCAGCAGCGTCGCCGGCCGCGCTGAGAGTGCACCCAGCTCCGTCAGCGGTGCCACCGCAAGCTCACGCCCCGCGGACGAAGTGACTCGGTGCGGGCCGCGTGCAAAGAGCTCCGTCCGCTCCGCTAACTCGTCGCCGTAGGCTTGCTCAAGCAGATCAACCATCGTGCGTCCGAACCATCCATTCGCACCCAGGAGGATCACGCGATCCAGCGTTCTCAGCCGCTCAATGGTCGCGCCAATCACAACTCGGGCAGGTAGCGGCCGACGCGAGCAAGGAGGTCGTCAGGCAGCTCGGGCGTCATCAGGTGGAGTGGGTTTGATTCCATCGACCCGCTCTCGGTGACACGGCTGCTGATCTTCGGGAAGTAGGTCTGCTCAGGGTCTACACGGACGATGATCCCGATCGGGCCGGTGAGATTGAGCGCCTCCGCCAAACCGCCGGCGGCGAAGGCCTCGGCGTCGATTGTCACCGAAGGGATTCCATAGGCAGCGAACAGCCCCTCCCAGTTTGGAAAGCCAAGACCAGAGGCGATGTCGCAGCCGAGGTATTCGCCGCCAAAGTAGTTGAGCTGCGTCATCTTGATCGACGCGTAGCCACCGTTGTCGAAAACCGCAATCTTAACGTTGAGATCGTTGACCGCGACAGTGGCCAGCTCCTGCGAGTGCTGCGCGAAGCCACCGTCGCCCTCAACGAGCAGGACTCGCCGCTGAGGCGCTGCGAAGGCCGCGCCAATCGCGCCTGAAAGGCCATAACCCATGCTGGCGAGGCCCTTATCGGCGAGCAGGATTTGGGAGCCGACGGGCTCAACGATCTGCATCCCGACCGAATTCGCACCGCCACTGCTGCAGACGGTAAAAATGTCGTCGTCGCGCGAGAGCTCACTGAGCCGCTGGTAAAACTCATAAGGCGAGACGTAGCCCGCGCCGCAGCTGTTTGCTTCGATCAATGGAAGCGCCGCACGAACTTCGCGACAGTAGTCGACCCAGCTCTCATAGCTTTCGTATTTCCTGTCGCAAAGCAGTTCGAGCAGGCGATCTGCGTCGAGCGCAAGAGCAACGTCAATCTGCGGGTGCCCCTTCTCAAGCTCCGTCCTATCAATGTCAACTTGGACGGTACGCGCGACCGGTGCAAACTGCTGCCAGTTGAAACCTGTCTGCTGGAGGCCGAGCCGCGACCCGAGTGCGAGCAGCAGATCGGCCTGCTGGAGGATCATGTTCGCCGAGCGTTGACCCCAAGTATTCGGACGTCCGAAGTAGTA
Source organism: Bifidobacterium breve (assembly GCA_945889475.1). Classification (GTDB taxonomy): domain Bacteria; phylum Actinomycetota; class Thermoleophilia; order Solirubrobacterales; family Solirubrobacteraceae; genus F1-60-MAGs163. The sequence goes on along the minus strand of CAMDBT010000015.1, from coordinate 26,471 downwards.
CGGGTTATCTGACTTGATCCGGTCGGCACCGTTCCACGTCGTCAGCAGAGGAACGCCGAGTGCGCCAAGACGCCCGTGAAGCGCGGCCGCGACCGGTCTGCTGACTCCCCCGCCAACCAGCCACACGGGACGTTCGCAATCTGCCATCAGCGCGGCAATCTGTTCGCTCGCGGCAGCCAGAGCGTCATCGGCCGCGACGTCCCGCGGGGGCCGCGACGGCGCCCGCGCGCTGAAGCGCGGCTCCGCGGCGTCTACCGGGGCAGCCTGCGCGTCAAGACAGAACTCGAGAAATACGGGCCCTTGGCGCCCTTCAACCTCTACTGCAGCGCAGAACTCTTCGCGGGCTAGCGGACTCTCGATCCGAAGCGCGGTGAGAGCAACCGGAGCCGCCAGCGCAACACCGTCGATCTCCTGAATCCCACGCTGCCGCAGCTCTGGACCCGCGAGATCGGACGACTTGACCTGCCCGGCGATCACCAGCTGCTCGCGGCTTTCGAGAAACGCGCCGGCCATCGCCGTCAGGATGTTTGTCACGCCAGGGCCAGCGGTTACGAGCGCGAAAGCCTTCGCGCCATCAGCGGTCTGGTTGAAGTACTCGGTTGCAATTCCCGCAGCGGTTTCATGAACCACCGGCACGCATTCAAACCGTGAACGCACCGACGAGAGGAGGTGCATGATGTTGCCGCCAGCGACGAAGAAGCAATGGGTGTAGCCGATCTCGACGAGCCAGTCAGCGACCAAGTCCGCGTACTTCACCAGCGTTGCCTCGGGCATCTGATCAGACTTCGAGTCCGCGCGCCTCGATCTGGGCGCGAAGACTCGAGTTACGGCCGTATGGGCCGCTGACGGCATGAACCATGACCGGCGCGTCGGCGGCGATCGGCGCCGTCAGTTCCTCACCGGCGATCAGCTCTCGGCACGACATCTGGCCCTTCAGCAGCGGTACCGCTAGGTAGATGTCGTCATCGCTAAGAACCTCCCCAGCGGCCAGCGGACGCCGCGCATATACGCCACGCACCAGCCCGTTGAGATAGTCGACCTCGCGCTGAAGCGGAATCCGCTTCGCGATCCCGGGGGCACCGCACATCTCCTTAACCTTCCAGAAAGCTTTGAACCACGCATCAATCTGGTCTGGCAACGAACAGTACGGAGAGCGCTCATGTGCGCCGTCGTCGATGTCGATGTGACGCTCGAATGTTCGCGCCCCCTTGGCGTAGGCAACGAGCATCGAACTTGTCCAGTCGCGGTACTCGTGCGTTGAGAACCCAATCGTCAGCCCCGGGTACCGGTTTCGCAGGAAGTCAATCTGATTCAGCTCAAGCTCACTGTCCTCACTCGGATAGAGCGACACGCAGTGGTTGAGCGCGAGCGGGATCTCGCGGTTGCCGAAGAAGGTCACCAGATCGTCGATGTCTTTCAGTGACGAACCGCCGCTCGACGCAATCACCGGCACGCGCAGGGTCGCAATCTTCTCAATCAGGACCCAGTCGTTAAGGTCGGAGCTAGCAAGTTTTACTTGCGGAAGCTTCAGCTCTCGGCAGAGATCTACCGACGACTCGTCAAACGGGGTTGCCATCGGGATGCATCCGGCCCGCCGGACAGCCTCCGTTAGCTGCGCGAAGTCGTCACGCTGAAGCGTCGTTGCGATCGTCTTCTTGACGTAACGGATGTCGTCGCGATCGCGGAAATCCTTGTGAATGAAGTTTTCCGGGTCGCGGAACTGGAGCTTGATCGCGGCGCGAACATTGTTGAAGCGCACAACCTGACCGAACTCTTTGATGATCCGCATTCCGCGGTCGACGTCCCCCCAGTGGTTGTTCGCCATCTCCAGTACGAAGAGGTCTTCAAAAGGTTCTGATTGGATTGGATTCTGTTCCATAAACTAGTCCGAGGGGAGCGAGGAATTGGCCGCGACTGTGAGCCAGCAAGGCTAGCGAAGCAGCGGCAGTTCACGCGGGCGGGAGCGTGTAGGCCTCGATCTGATTTTGGCTGAACCGGCGCATCGGCTGGCCGGATTGAAGCGCCTCGAACCACGCCGCGGTGGCAGCTAGGCCCGCGTCGAGATCCCACCGAGGCCGCCAGCCAAGCAGCTCGCGTGCCTTGCTGGAATCAAGGCTTAGGAAGTGAGCTTCGTGCGGGTGATCGCCGTCGTCGATCTCCCACTCGATCGTTGTCGGCAATAGTTCAGCGAGCCGTTCGACCACGAACGCGACCGGCCTCGCGTCTTCTGCAGCGGGTCCAAAGTTCCAGCCCGCAGCGTGCTCGTCGGACTCAAGCAGCGACTGCGCGAGGAGCAGATAGCCGCTGAGCGGGTTGAGAACGTGCTGCCATGGCCGGACGGCCTCAGGCCTGCGTATCTGCACGCTCTGCCCGGCCATCGCTGCGCGCATGACGTCAGGAATCAAGCGATCCTCGCCCCAGTCGCCGCCGCCGATCACGTTGCCGGCGCGGGCAGAGGCGATGTTCGCCGTCCCGGCCTGCGAGAAGTAGGAGCGACGGAAGGCGTCGGTTACCAGTTCCGCGGCACCCTTCGAATTCGAATATGGATCGTGGCCCCCGATCGGATCTGTTTCAACGAATGGTCGGCCCGGCTCGTTGTTCTCGTAGCACTTGTCGGATGTGACGACGACAACCGCCCCGACTCCACCGGCACGGCGGACGCCGTCGAGGAGGTTTGCCGTTCCCATCACGTTGGTTTCGTAGGTCTCGAGCGGCTCGCGGAAGGAGCGGCGCACAAAAGGCTGAGCGGCGAGGTGGAAGACGACCTCGGGCGCCGCGCGCTCAATGATCGCGTGAACCGCCGCGGCGTCACGAACGTCGGCGATCTGGTGATCAACGAGCTGCTCGAGCTCTGCCTGCGCGAACAGCGCCGGCGCGGGCTGCACTTTGTCAGAGAGGCCCGTGACCTCAGCGCCGAGAGCACTCAACCAGATGCTCAGCCATGAACCCTTGAAGCCGGTATGGCCAGTGATGAGAACGCGGCGCCCGCGCCAAGATTTCGTGTCGATACTCGGTGGGGTCATATCTGGTTCCACACGCCTAAGACCATCCGCCCGTGAGGAATCTAGCGACAGTACACTCCCCGCCGTGGGCTCCGAAAAGATGCACGACCGCGACCACATTACAGAGGTAAACGAGGCTTACCACGATGCGATCGCCGGGCATTACGACGACCGCTTCGAAGGACACTCCGATGACGTGCTGGGATGGGTTCGGGGCCTGTTCGAGCGGGAAGTTTTTCCCGCGCTGGACGCATTCGGCGGAACGCCGAAGGTGATCGACTTTGGTTGCGGCTCGGGCTACCTCGAAGGCTTTCTAGAAGGCCGCCAACTCGACCTACTGGGGATCGACGTTTCGGAACGGATGCTGGCCAGGGCTCGCGAGCGATTTCCGTCCTGGCGCTTCGAGAAGGAAGACCTCTACGGCTTTGAGCCAGATCGGCGTTATCACCTCGTCATGGAGAACGCAGTCCTGCATCATCTGGTCGACTACGAAGCGCTTGTCGACAAGATGGCCGCGCTGACCCTACCTGGGGGCATTCTGTACCTAGGTAACGAGCCGAACCGCCGCGCCTACAAGTACCTCAAACCACTCGTTCAGGCCTACCGATCAACCGTAAACCGTTACCGCACAGCGACAGCCGTGTCGGAGCTGGGCGACGCAGAGTTTGAAGCGCTATCCGAATATCACCTCTTCTACGGTCAGGGAATAGACGCGCAAGCAATTGCCGACCGGCTCTCTGCGCAAGGCTTCCGCCGGGTCGAGATCCACTACTCACTGCGCGAGCTGTTCAGTGCGCTAGAAGAGGCATCGCCGCGCGTGCGACTGAACGCCTGGACGCCTGACCGAGTGCGCGATCACTTCCCCCTTAGCCGTAACTTCACGCTAATCGCCCAGCGCTGATTTAGCGCTACTCCCAGCTCTTCCAGGGCGCCTTGCCGCTCTCCCACAGCTGCTCAAGGTTGATCCGGTCGCGCAGCGTGTCCATCGGCTGCCAGAAGCCGCGGTGGCGATAGCCAGCCAGCTGACGCTGCTGCGCGAGCGCGTCGACCGGCTGCTCCTCCCAAGCCGTCTCGTCGCTCTCGATCAACGCCCCAACCTCCGGGCTGAGCACGAAGTAACCGCCGTTGATCCAGGCCCCATCGCCGCGCGGCTTCTCTTGGAAGCTCTCAACCAGCGAGCTTGAATCGTCCATCTCCAGCGCGCCGAAGCGGCCGGCCGGCTGAACGGCGGTGACCGTAGCGAGAACCCCGGCGGCGCGGTGGAACTCAATCAGCTCGGTTACGTTGACGTCGCTAAGGCCATCGCCGTAGGTGAAGATGAACTCTTGCTCCTCGGCCACGTACGGCAGGACGCGCTTGAGCCGCCCCCCGGTCATCGTCTCCTCGCCGGTATCCACCAGCGTCACTCGCCATGGCTCAGTTGTCGAAGCATGGACTTCCATCGCGCCTTCGCGCATGTCGTAGGTCACGTCAGACGAGTGCAGCGCGTAGTTGGCGAAGTACTCCTTGATCACGTAACCCATGTAGCCAAGACAGATCACGAAATCGTCGACACCGTGTACGGATAAATGCTTCATGATGTGCCAGAGGATCGGTTTTGGACCGATCTCCACCATCGGCTTGGGCTTGACCGACGTCTCCTCGCTGAGGCGAGAACCACGGCCTCCGGCGAGGATTACGGCCTTCATCGGCTGCCCACTTCAGGGCTCAGGTACAGCATCGCGGGTAGCTTAGAGGAAGCGTCCGCAAGCGCTTGGGCAATGGCTCCCACGCCGGAGCAGCAGCGGTAGATAGGCTGCGACCGACGATGTTCGAACTCAACGACAGCGCGCCGGCCCCACCCGACCACCTGATCGACCGCGTCACTTCCTACGAAGCCGACGAGGACCGCGAGGAAGTGCTCGCTGGGTTTCTAAGCACCGGACAGCAGTCGGTTCGAGACATTGAAGCAGCGCTTGCGAGCGTCGGCAAGAGCCTGCTCGACTTCGAATCTATTCTTGAGTTCGGCAGCGGCTGCGGACGGATTATGCGCTGGCTGGAGCCGCTCGGCGCGCAGTCGCAGCTCTACGGCTGCGACATAGACGAAGAGGCGATGGATTGGTCCAACGAAAATCTGAGTTTCGCCAGCTTCAGCGCCAACCCGGCCGAGCCACCGCTTCCCTACGAGGACCAAACTTTCGATCTGGTATTCAACCACAGCGTCTTCACCCACATCGACGAGCGGATGCAGGATCTCTGGCTCGCTGAGCTCCACCGCGTGACGAAACCCGGTGGGCTGGTCTTGGCAACGGTCCACGGCGAAGTCTTGCTCGAACAGATCGAGCAAGGGGCCGCGCAGACCGGTGAGAGCACCTACGGCTGGCGTGAGCAGCTCGAATCAAGAGGAATCGTCTTCATCGCCGATGACGCCTACGTTGGCAGCTGGTTCCCGGACTTCTACCACACCACAATCCACGCCCCCTGGTATGTCTTCGAGCACTGGGGACGCTTCGGCTTCAGCGTCCGTGGCTACCTGCCAAGGCGCGCGCTCAGCTTCCAAGACTACGTAATCCTGGAGCGCCCGCTGGGGTCCGACGACCCGGTACCTGCGAATCCGATCCGGCCGAATTCAGGCGCTGCGAGCGGCGTACCGGCGAGCGCCGGCGACGCGAGCGCGGGCGACAGTTCAGAGGCCGCGCGTCTAGACAGGATCGAGGCATCGCTGCGGATGCCGCCGCTGGTGCGAAACGTGCTCAACCTACAGGCCGACCGCATCAACCGGATCGAATTCGAGCTGCGGACGGAGCTCGAACGCCTCCGCGACGAACTGCGGCAACGGTGACCGCGAGGAGTCACTAAGTTGCCAGCAAAACTCCCATCTACAGGGCTCGGCAACGAGCGCTCCGAATGGTTCCGCGGCCACTTCGACGCCGCGCAGGAGGTATTGGACCTCTGCGCATCCTCCGGTGTACCGGTCACCGGCAAGCGGCTCGCCGACATCGGCTGCGGCGATGGGATTATCGACCTCGGCCTTGTAATCAAGGGCAGCCCCGCCGAGCTGGTCGGCTACGACCTCAACCCGGTCGACACCGACAAGCTGCTTGCTGAGGCCAAGGCGGAGGAGGGAATCACGGAGCTTCCGGGCGAGCTGACGTTCGTCCAATCGCAGCCCGAGAGAATCCCCGCCGAAGACGAAAGCTTTGACCTCGTCGTGACCTGGTCGGCGTTCGAGCACGTCGCCGACCCAGAGGCGCTGCTGCGCGAGATTCGCCGCGTGCTCAGCGCCGACGGCGCCCTCTTCCTCCAGCTCTGGCCGTTCTACAACTCTGAGCACGGTACGCACCTGTGGGAGTGGTTCCCCGACGGCTTTGCGCAGTTCACGCACAGCGACGCCGAGATAACTGAGCGAATCGAATCTGACCAAGCAAGCGACCCCGGCTGGGGGGCGATGATGCTGAGCGAATACCGCGCGCTGAACCGGATCACGCTCGACGATCTTGGTGTGGCGATCGAACGCGCTGGGCTGCGAGTGGTTCGGCTGAAGTTGATCACGAACGACTGCTTCATCCCCGCCAGCGCAGCTGGAACGCCGCTGAGTACGCTTGCGATTGGAGGCGTTCAGCTGCTGGCGGTCCCGGCCTAATGGCCAACCGACCGGACGAACGTCACCTACTGATCACAGGCGGGGCTGGCTTCGTCGGTGCAAACCTTGCGGTAGCGCTCGCCGAGCGACACCCGAGCTGGCAGGTGACGGCCTTCGACAACCTTTACCGCCGCGGATCCGAGCTCAACCTGCCGCGGCTCGACGCGGCCGGTGTGCGCTTTGTCAAGGGCGACGTTCGTGAGCTGGAAGGACTTCAGCGCCTGCCTTCGATCGACGCCCTCGTCGAGTGCTCGGCCGAACCGTCGGCACTAACCGGCGTTGATGGCCAGACCAGTTACGCATTTGAGTCGAACCTCGTCGGCGCCTACCACTGTCTTGAGCTAGCGCGGCGCGACCGCGCACAGATGCTCTTCCTCTCAACCAGCCGGGTCTACCCCGTTGCCGCGCTGGCAGCGCTGAAGTTAAACCAAACGCCAACCCGTTTCGAGCTCGCAGCCAACCAGCAGCTCACCGGTGCATCGCCAGCCGGGATTGCTGAAAGCTTCCCGCTTGAAGGGGCTCGCACGCTGTACGGAACAACAAAGCTCGCCGCCGAGATGCTGATCACAGAGTACGCAGAAATGTTCGGGCTACAGACGGTAATAAATCGCTGCGGCGTTATCGCCGGCCCATGGCAGATGGGCAAGGTTGATCAGGGCGTATTCGCCCACTGGCTGATCGCGCACCACTTCGGCCTGCCACTGAGCTACATCGGCTACGACGGCAGCGGCCGGCAGGTACGCGACCTACTCCACATCGAGGACCTGATCGAACTAGTCAATGACCAGCTCCAGAGGCCAGATCATTGGAACGGCGTCACCGCCAACGTAGGCGGCGGCCTTGGCGTAAGCCTCTCGCTCAAGGAGACAACTGAGATATGCCGTGAGCTGACCGGTCGCGAGATCGAGATCAAGCGCGCTGAAGAGGACCGGCCGGGTGACGTTGCCGTCTACATCTCCGACTGCGCGAAGCTCAACGCGCTAACCAATTGGCGGCCGCAGCGTGATGCGCGAACCATTCTTAGCGACATCAATGACTGGATCAGAGCGAACGAAGCAATGATCCGCGCAACGCTCGTGGACAACTGACGCGCCTAAGAACAGCTGCGGTCAGCGCGCACAGATCGTCAGCGGCGCCGACGGTTTCAGCTTGACCGTCCAAGCGACCGAGCTGGGATCGGCGCGGGCGCTCAGCAGCGTCGCTCTGCCCGCAGCGATCACCAGATTCGGCTTGGCGCTGAAGCGATCCCCGAAGCGTCGAAAGAAGACAGGAAGCGGAGCAGACGAGCGGATCGCGAGCGCGCCGCCTGCCGGCAGCTCGAGATCAACCGTTCCACCGCTGCGGCCTGGAACGATGCGGCTGCAGCGACCTTCGGGCGCTGAACGGGCACCAGCGATCTCAAGCAGCGTCGGGGTGCTGCCGCTGACCGTATTGATCCGGCGCGCAGTCAGCTCAGGAACCGAGATCAAGACCTCGTCGACTGCCGCCCGCTGCTCGGCGCTGGCAACAGGCAGAGCAGCGGCGGCCAGCCCGAGCACGCCGAAGTCGCGCTGTGATTCGATTGCGCCACGAGCGGTGATGACAGGGTCCTCCCGTGGGACTGGCTTGAAGTCCGCCGGCACGTCCGCGCCGACAAGCGCGAGGGCGCCAAGTCGCGCCTGAAGAAGCTCCGCGTTGCTACGCAGCCCTGCAGCGAAGCCACCAAGCGTTGCGTAGTTGGCAAGGCCCGCAACGCAGACCAACGCGAGCGCGAGCGGCGCTGCGCTGGGGGCGAGATTACGACCGCGCAAGAGTTCAACGACGATCAGCACAATCAGAACGGCGCCTGGGTAGATGTAGCGGGGCGCGAGAGGCTCACTGAAGTCGGCTCGTGCCAAGGCAGTCAGAGTCCAGAGCGCAACCGCAGTCAGTCCGACGGCTGCCAGCCAGGGCGTGACCCGTCTGGGGTTGGCAAACCAAATCGCAACGGCAGCGACCAGTACCAGCGCCAGCGGCCTTCCGTACTCGATGCCAAGGCCGATCAGTCCTCCGGCCGCGTTCGACGCCATCTCAGCGGCAAAGTGCGGAACGATAGGAGCGTTGCTGATCTTGATCTCAGGCTCGCCGTAGGCGAGGTACCAGAGTGCAAAGAGAAGCAGCGGGATCGCGACAACCCAGGCGCGCTGCAAGCGGCGTTTGTCGGAGCCAACGATCACAACTGCGGCGAGCGCAAAAGGTATTCCGATCGCGGCCGACGCGAGCGCGCCAGCAAGGCAGATGCAGGCCAGGAGATCGGCGCGGAAGCTGGGGCGTTCGAGCGCAACGAGCATCCAAACACCAAAGACCATCGCCAGCAAGAACGAGATTTGAAAGGCCCAGAGAAGATCATCGGCGGCAGCGAAACAAAAAAGCACTAGAGCAGCGGCGACAAGCGCTCCGACGTCGCCGATGCGTCGACGGGCAAGCGCGAAGACGCCGAGGCCAACTAGCAGATGAAGCGCCACCAGCACGGCGCGAAAAAGCCAGTAGTGGGTCAGTCCGGCGATCTGGAGCAGCAGCTTGTAGAGCAGCAGCGGGGCGACGACAAGGTGGCCGTTGTGGGGGCCCAGAAGCGTGTCAAGCGAGTGGCCTCGGCGCTGGATGATGAAGTTCCACTCGTCGAAGAAGGGCAGCGTCCCTCGCCCTTGATGGATGATCGCCGCTGCCGCCAACAGCATCGCCAGCCCAAGCAGCCAAGCTACCCAGCGAGTCCGGCCCTGAGCCGCTGGCGGCTCGCGAACCTGTGGGTCAGCTGCCATCTGCGGGGGCCGCTTGATCGTCGACAGGAACGGTTTTGGCCTCCGGCGTTCCGGCGTGCCAGTGGGAGATCCTCGCGCCGCCGCTGCGCCGATAATCGCCGCGGCTGAGGTGGTGTTCGAGCCAGACCATCAGCACGATGAAGAGGTAGCGGCTACCCATCTCCTGAAGCCGCAGCTTGCTCTCGCCGGTCGTCCTGTTGGTCCAGCTGATCGGAACGATTCTGTAGGAGTGGCCACGAACGATTGCCTTCAGCGGCAGCTCAACGGTGATGTTGAAATGGTTTGAAAGCAGCGGCTGAACGGTCTCGATCACTTCGCGACGGTAGGCCTTGAAGGCGTTGGTGGTGTCGTTGTAGCCGTGCCCGAAAAGCAGGCGGATGAATGCGTTGACAGCTCGGTTCAAGACCAGTTTTAGTGTCGGGTAATCGCTAACGGTTGCCCCGGGCATGAACCTCGAGCCAAAGGCGCAGTCGTAACCGTCATCCAAGACTCGGTAGTAGGTGATTAGGTCATCCGGTGAATCCGACAGGTCGGCCATAACGATCGCGACGGCATCGCCGCTGAAGAGATCCAGTCCGCGGCGGATCGCAAAGCCGATGCCGTGGGGTCCGTCGTTGCGAATGCAGCGTACGTCTCCATCTTCAGCTTCGAGCTGCGCGCCAATCTCCCCCGTCCGGTCGCTCGAGCCGTCGTCAATGACAATGATCTCCTTCGCAATCCCCTCCTCGTCGAGCCGCGCGGCAACGGCCCGCACGGTCGCCGCGAGCGACCCCTCCTCGTTGTGCGCTGGGATCAATACCGAGAGCTTCATTAGCGTGCAGCCACCTCGGCCAACCATCGCTCGGCGTTGGAGTCATGGATGTCGCGGAGCACGTCCTCAATCCCGAAGGTCAGCTCCCACTCGGGGAAGTCGGCCTTGAACGCGCTGAGATCGCTGATCCACCACATGTGATCGCCGATCCGCGCCTGTTCGGAGAGCTCGTAATCGAGGCTGCGGCCGGTGATCTTTTCGCAGAGCGCAATCGCCTCTAAGACCGAGACGTTCGAGTCACGCCCACCGCCAAGGTTGTACACAGCGCCGGCGGCTGGCGAGCGGTGAAACGCGTGGAATGCGCGAACTACATCGTGGGCGTGGATGTTGTCGCGTACCTGCTTCCCCTTGTAACCGAACACTGTGTAGGGATCGCCGCTGACAGTGCACTTCATCAGGTAGGCGAGGAAGCCATGGAGCTGTGCGCCAGCATGCTGAGGGCCGGTCAGGCAGCCACCACGAAAGCAGACGGTCGGCATCTCGAAGTAGCGCCCGTACTCCTGGACAAGCAGATCGCCGGCGGCTTTTGAGACGCCGAACAGCGAATGCGTAGAAAGGTCGATCGGCATCGTGAGGTCGATCCCGCCGTACCACTGGTGGTCTTCCGGCAGCTCCCAGCGAGTCTCGAGTTCTGCGAGCGGCAGGAAATTGGGCCGATCACCGTAGACCTTGTTCGTTGAGGTGAAGACGAAACTCGCCGCCGGTGTGAAGTCACGCGCCGCCTGGAGCAGATTGAGCGTGCCATTGGCGTTGACGGTGAAGTCGGTCTGCGGCTCCGACGCCGCCCAGTCGTGCGACGGCTGCGCCGCAGCGTGAACGATCAGCTCTACCTCTGCCTTGTTGGTTCTCAGCAGCTTGCGGATCGCATCCTCATCACGGATGTCGATCGCGAGAGATCGGAAGCTCGAACCAAGGTCAGCCTCCAACCGCTCGGTTGTATGCCGGGTCGTCGCCTCAGGCCCGAAGAAGTAGGCCCGCATGTCATTTTCGATCCCGATCACATCGAAGCCGTGCTCGCAGAAGTAGCGAGCCGCTTCGGCGCCGATGAGGCCTCCAGAACCGCTGACAATGGCAATTGGCATCTGAACTTTGGGTGGAGGCGGGCGTCGGAGTACAGCGAAAGCAGCCGTAATGACCCGCGCCTCAACAGGCTACAGCCAAGGCACGCAGACGCTGGGCAGCCCCTACCATTGATTCGTCCCATGGGCCTCTCGATACTGACCGACGGCGAGAAGCCGACCCTTGAGCGCAACTCGGTGATCGTCGTGATGCCGGTCCACGACGGCTACGAGCACGTTGTTGAGTCGGTTCGCGCAGCGCTCGAGCACACCTCGACGGACGTCCCGATCTGCATCATCAACGACGCCAGCAGCGACCCACGGATCAAGGACTTCGTCGAGCAGCTGGTCCATTCGGGCGGGCTCGACAACCAGCTCTTCTACATCGAGCACGCCAGCAACGTCGGCTTCGTCGAGAGCTGTAATGAAGCGTTTGAGCGCTTTGCCCCGGCCGACGTTGTGCTCCTCAACAGCGACTGCGTCGTGAGCGCAGGGTGGCTCGACGCGCTAGTTGCGGCGGCGGCCTCCGACGCGCGGATCGCGACCGTCAGCGTGATGGCCAACAGCGCATCAATCCTTTCGGTCCCTGAACGCAACGAGCCGCTCGGCGGCCTGCCCGACGGAATCACGCTCGGTGAGGCGGCGGAGCGCGTGGAGCGCAGCTCGCTGCGCCTGAGGCCTGAGATTCCAACTGCGATCGGCCACTGCATGCTGATCGGCCGCTCTGCGCTAGAGCTAGTCGGCCCGTTTGACTTGGTCTTCTCGCCTGGTTACGGGGAGGAGGTTGACTTCTCGCAGCGTTGCCTAGCCGCTGGGCTCAAGCACGTACTCGCCGATGACGTCTACGTCCTCCACCATGGCGGCGTCAGCTTCGGCGAGCGCTCCGAGCAGCTGCAACACGACCGTGACGCTCTCGTCGCCGATCGTTACCCATGGTTTCTAGAAGCCGTTCACCAGATCCGGTTGCAGATCGAAGGACCACTCGACAGCGCACTCTTGAACGCCAGCCTCGCGCTGCGCCGTCCGCGGGTCACGATCGACGGCGCCGGCCTCAACGCTTCAAGAACGGGGACGCAGCTACACACGCTCGGCGTCATTACGTCGCTTGCGAGCAGCGGCCAGGTCGAGCTGCGGGTCCTCGTCCCTACGCCGCTGGACGAGGAGGTGGCCGAGCTGCTGGCAGGGATTGGCTCGCTCGAGTTGCTACCCGACGACGAGGTGGACGAGGAGACCGAGAAGTCAGACCTCGTTCACCGGCCGTTCCAATTCACAAAACCGTCCGATCTAGCGTTTCTTCGGCGCCTCGGCCACCGCTTGGTCGTTAGCCAGCTCGATCAGATCGCCTTTCACAACCCCTCGTACTTCGACAGCGCGACCTCATGGTTTGACTACCGCCAAACCACTATTGACGCGCTTGCGAGCGCAGACCTAGCGCTTTTCATCTCCCAGCATTCCGCCGACGATGCGATCGCCAATGGCTTGATAGACCCGGCCCGAGCCGAAGTGATTCACCTTGGCATTGAGCCGCTGATGGCCAGCCCGAGCCAACCGCCTGCAGCGCCGGAAGCAATCGAGCAGCTCGCCGGAGCACCGTTCGTTCTCTGTCTGGGCACAGACTTCCACCACAAGAACCGCGTCTTCGCAATTCGGCTCCTCGCTGCCCTGCGCGAGCTTGGATGGGATGGATGGCTGGTATTCGCCGGCCCCCACGCTGCATCAGGCACATCAGAGCATGCTGAAGCGGCCGAGCTAGATGCCGACCCTGATACCGCAGCTCACGTGATCAACCTAGGAGCGGTGGAAGAAGCCGAGAAGCAGTGGCTGCTTGAGACGACCGCTGCCGTGATCTACCCGACAACGTATGAGGGATTTGGCCTCGTCCCGTTTGAGGCGGCCAACGCTGGTGCGCCCTGCCTGTTCGCCTCGCACAGCTCGTTGGCTGAGCTCTTCCCGCGAGAGCTGGCCGTGATTAGGCCTTGGGATGCGGTTGCGACGGCACGCGCGGCGCTTCCACTGCTGACCGCAGGTCCCGAGCGTGAGCGCCAAGTCAACGCAATCCGCGCAGCTGGCGAAGGCCTGACCTGGCCCGCATTCGGCGCGAAGCTGCTCGACGCCTACCGGGCAACGCTGGCGCGTCCCAGCCCGGCACCTTCGATGCTCGCGCGCCTTGGCCAAGGAGCCGTCTCACGCGAAGGCTATTGGCTGGTCGGTCCGGAAGGACTGCTCGATACGCGTTATGAGCGGCCGCTACTGGCGATCTCCAGCCGTCCAGCTCTAACACTGATCTTCCTGCGGCCGCTGGAGTGGGGGTACCGCTTGATCTACAGGATCAGTCGCCTGCTGCGGCCGGGCAAGACGACGATCGATGATCAGCAGAGTGATCGGGGTGCTGCACGAAGCCCCCGCCAGAGCTGATCGGTCATCCTTTAGCTGGGCCGATGCTTTCCAACCTCCGCGCAAACGGTTACACGATCTCGGCCGAGGCCTACCGACGCGTCGCTTACGCGGCGCTGTTCGCGCTCTGGCTGATCGTTCTAACCGGCGCGGCGGTCCGCTTGACGGGCTCCGGGCTCGGCTGCCCGGACTGGCCAAAGTGTTACGGGGGTGTCGTCGCTCCCGGGCAGCTCCACGCGTGGATTGAGTACGGCAACCGGTTGATCTCCGGGTTCGTAGGGCTGGCCGCGATCGCGGCCGGAATTCTGGCCTGGCGGCGCAGGCCGTTCCGCTGGGAGCTAGCACTCTTCGGGGCGCTGCTACCGCTCGGCGTGCTCGCCCAGATTGGGCTCGGCGCGCTGACCGTCAAGAACGATCTCGCCCCCGGCTTCGTGATGAGCCACTACATCCTCTCGATGCTGATCCTCGATGCCGCCTTCGCGCTCGCATGGTGCTCGACCTACGAATCTGGCGAGCGAGCGCGTTCGACCGACCGGCTCGGGGTCTGGGCAGTCCGCTGTCTACTGCCAATCGGGGCGCTGACGATCGCCGTCGGTACGGCGGTGACGGCGGCCGGCCCACATGCTGGAGGCGCCGGCACCGGCGACGTGATCAAACGGCTCGATTTCCGCGGCGCCGACACGCTGGCATGGCTCGTGAGCCGCCACGGCGCGCTGGCCGTCATCTTCCTGCTGAGCGTTATCGCCGTGACCGCATTGCTGATCCGCCGGGGCGGCGACCGCCGCGCCGTACGGCCGCTGACGCTCTTGATTGGGCTGCTGATCCTTCAAGCGGCGCTGGGGATCACGCAGTACAACCTTGAGCTACCCGCCGAGTTGGTCTGGCTGCATGTACTTCTTGCGACGATCGTCTGGCTGACGATGCTTTGGTCGGTTGGGCGCGCCGGGCGGCTCGCAGCGCGGCCCGAGAAGGGCGCCGTGCAGACTGATCACAACCCTGTGCGAGCATAGGCCGATGCCCGAGCAGACATCTTCTGCGCCCGCTGTAGTCGTCAGCGACGTCTCGAAGACATTCCTGGTTCCGAAAGAGCAGGTTCACACGCTCAAGGAGCGAGCGCTTCACCCGTGGCGGCGCAGCGCAAACCATGAGTTTCAGGCGCTCAAGAACGTCAGCTTCGAGGTCAACAGTGGCGGATTCTTTGGCATTGTTGGGCGCAACGGCTCGGGCAAGTCAACGCTCCTGAAGTGCCTCGCCGGGATCTACGCTGCCGATAGCGGCTCGATCACGATCGACGGTCGCGTCTCAACCTTCATCGAACTTGGCGTCGGCTTCAACCCCGACTTGGCTGCCCGCGACAATGTCGCAATCAACGCTGCGATGCTCGGGCTTTCCAAGCGCGAGGCGCGGCGACGGTTCGATGCAGTGATCGACTTCGCTGAGCTACAGGACTTCACGGAGCTGAAGTTGAAGAACTACTCGTCGGGGATGTTGGTGCGCCTCGCCTTTGCAGTGATGATTGAAGTCGACGCTGACGTGCTGTTGATCGACGAAGTATTGGCCGTTGGCGACGCCGCGTTTAAGCAGAAGTGCTTTGACGAATTCGAGCGCATCCGCGCCTCTAAACGAACCGTGCTGCTGGTCACCCATGACATGGGCGCGGTGCAAAGATTCTGCGACAAGGCGATCCTGCTCGAGCACGGCCAGCTGGTCGCGAGCGGCGACCCACAGCTCGTAGGCGACAGTTATCTAGACCTCAATTTCTCCGATTCGGCACGTGCGCGGGTCGCGTCAGGAGCGGGCGGAACTGCTTCCTCAGAGAGCTTCGGTGATGGTCGGGCGGTGATCGAAGCGATCTGGTTTGAGCTCCAAAGCGGTGAGACGGCGACGACGCTGCCGAACGGCAGCAGAGCGACGTTCACGATGCAGGTCAGGTTCACCGACCGGGTGCAGAACCCGGTTTTCTCGGTGACGCTACGCAACAGCAGCGGGATTCCCCTGCTGTCAGCCTCGTCGGCTTGGGGCACGGAGCGATCAGGCTCGTTCAGACGCGACCAAACGGTGCTCTGGAAAGCATCGTTCGATAATCCGCTCGGCCCAGACCGCTACACCGTTAGTCCTTCCGTGACGCTCGAAGGCGGAGCCGTTCTAGCGCTCACCGAGAAGATGTCCACCGTCGTCGTGACGCGCTCAGAACCGACTGGAACGCTCGTCGACATCCCCTTTGAGCAGGAGCTCCAGCGCGACCTGCCACTCAGTCTTGAGCAGGAGCTGCAAGCTTGACCTCGACAGAAGCAGGGCCAACGATCGAATCGCAGATCGGCCGCGCGGTTACCGGGCCGACGGCGCTCGGCGTAGACCCGAAGCGCTTCTGGCACCTCGCTTGGACGCTCGCGACAACGGAGTTCAAGCTGCGTTTCTTCGGCTCCGTGCTCGGTTACTTCTGGCAGCTAATGCGGCCCCTGCTGCTGTTCGCGATTGTCTACGCGGTCTTCGTTGGAATCCTCAACACCGGAGCCGACCAGCCGATGTTCGGCGTCGCGCTTCTGCTCGGCATTGTCGTCTTCCAGTTCTTTGCCGACAGCACCGGGGCCTCGATCAGATCGCTGATCCAGCGCGAGAACCTCGTACGGAAAATTGACTTCCCGCGCGCGGCAATCCCTGTCTCCTGTGTTCTGCAGGCGACCTTCAACTTCGGCCTCAACCTGATCCCCGTCTTCATCTTCCTCTTCGCTGCCGGTGGCAGGTTCTATTGGCGCTGGTTTGAGCTGCCGCTAATCCTGGCGATGCTGATCGTCTTCGTCACCGGGCTATCGCTTCTGCTTTCGGCGCTGTTTGTGAGCTTCAGGGACGTCGAGCCAATCTGGGAAGTCGTATCCCAGGCTCTCTTCTACGGGACGCCGATTCTCTACCCACTGTCGCTGGTCATCGATAAGGTCGGCCTCAGCGCGGCGCAGATCATGCTCGCCAATCCGCTCGCCGCAGCGATCCAGCAGCTCCGCCACGCAGTTGTGGATCCCGCTTATCAGAGTCCAGGCCAGATATTCGGTTCAACTGCCGGTGTCCTGATACCGGTCGGCATCACAGTGCTGATCTTCGTCGTCGGCGCGCTCTACTTCCGCCGCATGACGCCGCAGATTGCCGAACGCCTCTAGGCGTCGCCGGCTACGAACTCGACCAGCGGCTCAGACAAATCACTCATTAGCGGCGCTCCAAGGTCACGTTCTGAGACCGAAATCTGATCGGCGCTCAGAGGCCACTCGATACCGATCGCAGGATCGTTCCAGGCGACCCCGCGCTCTACGGCAGGGTCGTAATACGCGGACTGCTTGTAGATCACGTCGGCGACGTCGCTGAGTACGCAGAACCCATGCGCGACGCCTGCCGGGATGTAGAGGATCTGCATGTTCTCGTCGCTCAGTTCGACCGCCTCCCAACGAGAATAGGTCGGTGAACCAAGGCGCAGGTCAACGACGACATCCCAGATTTCGCCGC
Source organism: Bifidobacterium breve (assembly GCA_945889475.1). Classification (GTDB taxonomy): domain Bacteria; phylum Actinomycetota; class Thermoleophilia; order Solirubrobacterales; family Solirubrobacteraceae; genus F1-60-MAGs163. The sequence continues at coordinate 9,315 of CAMDBT010000015.1, read as the reverse complement.
GGCCGCAGCGCACCAGCTTGGATGAGCCAGCGCCGATCGCGAAGTGAAGGCCGCGAACGACGCCGCGTGTGGAGCGGGAGTGGTTGTCCTGGACGAATCGCTCAGTGATTCCATGCTCGCTGAGCGTCTCAGCGCGAAATGTCTCGCAGAAGAAGCCGCGATCGTCGGCGAAGACCCGCGGCGTTAGTAGCAGCACGCCTGGAAGGGTTGTTGGTTTCATTTCCACAGAGCCAGAGAGTAGAGGCGGTCGCAAGCGGACGACCGTCACCGAACGACCGGAGGGGTACGGTTACGGCTTATGGCGCGCGCCCTAATCACCGGTATCACCGGCCAAGACGGCTCCTACCTAGCTGAGTTATTGCTCGACAAGGGCTACGAAGTTCACGGGATGGTCCGTCGCTCGTCGACCGAAACGTTTGGGCGCATCGAGCGGATCCGCGACAAGGTGACGCTCCATCAGGGCGACCTGCTCGATCAGCGATCGCTGGTTGACGCGCTGCGCGCCAGCCAGCCGGACGAGATTTACAACCTCGCCGCGATGAGCTTCGTCGCAGCCTCATGGGCGCAGCCAACGCTAACCGCCGAGTTCACCGGCGTCGGCGTCACGCGGATGCTTGAGGCGATGCGCGAGGTCTGCCCTGACGCACGCTTCTATCAAGCCTCGTCGAGCGAGATGTACGGCAAAGTGATTGAGGTTCCGCAGACCGAGACGACACCGTTCTACCCGCGCTCGCCGTACGGCGTGGCGAAGACCTACGGCCACTTCATCACCGTCAACTACCGTGAGTCGTACGACCTCTTTGCCGCCGGCGGGATCCTCTTCAACCATGAGTCGCCGCGCCGCGGACTGGAGTTCGTAACGCGCAAAATCACCTGGCACGCGGCGGCGATCAAGCTCGGCCTTGTCGCCAAGCTGGCACTCGGAAACCTTGATGCTGAACGTGACTGGGGCTACGCGAAGGATTACGTCGAAGCGATGTGGCTGATGCTGCAGCAGGACACCGCCAACGACTACGTGATCGCAACAGGCCAAACCAATTCGGTGCGCGACTGCCTCGAAGTTGCCTTCGACGAGGCTGGCCTTGGCAGCTTCGAACCGTACGTTGAGGTTGACCAGAGATTCGTGCGCCCGGCCGAGGTGGACCAGCTGATCGGCGACTACAGCAAAGCCGAACGGGAGCTCGGCTGGAAGCCGAAGACAGGCTTCGAAGAGTTGATCCGGCTGATGGTCCAGGCCGACCTCGAACTGCTCTCGAGCTAACTGGCGCCCCGCAAATCGACAAGATCGGCCTGAACCATCTCGGCGATCATCTGCTCGAAGCTGATCTGCCGCTCCCAGCCGAGCTCGCGCTCGGCGCGCGAGGGGTCGCCGACCGGCGCGATCGGCTCCGGCGGACGGACCAAGGCAGGGTCAACCCGGACGCAATCCCGAACGCGGTCGGCGATCCCGGCGGCGGCAAAGGCTACCTCGACTAGCTGCCCGACTGTGCGCCCCTCGCCGCTGGCCAGAATGTAATCGCTCGGCCGCTCGGCGCTCATTGCCAGCATCATCGCGCCGACGATGTCGCGCGCATCCGACCAGTCGCGCGTCGCCGCCAAGTCGCCGAGCACAAGCTCGTCCTCCAGCCCGAGCGCGATCGCGGCAGCGCCACGAGTGACCTTGCGCGGCAGGAACTGCGCTGGCCGACGCGGCGACTCGTGGTTATAAAGAATGCCGGCGCAGGCGAAGAGGCCGTGGTGCTCGCGCATCGTACGGACCAAGCCCAGCGCTGCGAGCTTCGCGACCCCGTACGGGGAGCGCGGCCGCATCGGCGATTCCTCGGCCTGGGGGCTGGCATCGGTGTCACCGAAAACCTCGGCCGACGCCGAAACCCAGACCTTAGGCCGGGCTTCCTGCGCCAGCGCTGCCGAGAGCAACTCTGCGCTCGACCCTACGATCGCCCGAATCGTCTCGCTCGGGTCGTTCCAGGAGTCAGGTACAAAAGTTGGCGCAGCAAGGTGGTAGAGCTCGCTGGCACCGGCCTGCTCGACTGCCGCAGTCAGCGCGCCAGTCTCCAAGAGGTCGCCCTGGATGTACTCGATGCTGCCGCCGACAGCCGAGAGATTCGGCGCATCAGCGCAGCTCGCCAGCCGATCGAAACCAACGACCTCGTAACCCTTGGCCAACAGAAGCTCGGCCAAATATGACCCGTCCTGCCCAGCGATCCCGGTGATCAGAGCACGAGCCATAGACGGCCAGCCTAGACGGTTCACTCGAATCTGCGGGTTCCAACGACCGCTGCGATACTTGCGCTCGTGCCCGACCGCGCCACCCAAGCGATCCACTCCAACGGCAGCCCGCCCGAGCTGCGAGCTGAAGTGATCGAGGTTCTCGGGGTGCCGATCACGCTGACCAATTACCGACAGGTACTCGACTGGATCGACGATGCAATCGCCGCCGGCCACCACGGCTACATCTGCGTGGCGCCAGTTCACTTAGTGATGCTCGCCCAAGATGATCCTAAGCTGGCCGAAGCGGTTCGTGGAGCCGACTTCGTTGTCCCCGACGGACAGCCACTCGTCTGGTCGGTGACGGCGCTCGGCGGCAAGGGCGCAAGCCGCGTCTATGGACCCGACCTGATGATCGAAACCTGCCGCCGCGCCTCCGAGACAGGCACCACGATGTACCTGTTCGGTGGCCGCGACGCAGCCTCACTGGAGTTGTTGCAGACGACCCTTCGGGCGCGCTTCCCCGGCCTACGCATCGTCGGCGCTGAGGCGGTACCGTTCCGCCCCGCCACCGCCGAGGAGGAGGCTGCATCAATCGAGAAGATCAATGCCAGCGGCGCCGAAATCGTCTGGGTCGGGACCGGCCAACCGAGGCAAGAGCTGTGGATGGCCCGGATGCGCTCGCTCCTGAACGCGCCGATCCTCGTAGGTGTCGGCGCGGCGTTCGACTTTCACGCAGGACTCGTCCCGCAAGCGCCAACGATCATGCAAGAAGCGGGGCTGGAATGGCTCTTCCGCTTGGTCCAGGAGCCGCGGCGGCTCTGGCGACGCTACCTGATCTATAACCCCCGATTCATCTCCCAATTCATCCGGCAGCTGAGAGCGAGGCGCTAACTAACGCAGCGCTGCAACGGTCGCCGCGACACCGGTCTGGAGATCGGTCGCGGCACTAAAGCCGAGTTCTTCCCTCGCCAGCGTCACATCAAGCGAGCTGCGCTGAAGTTCGCCTTCGCGACTGGCGGCGAACAGGGGATCGAGCGGCGCTTCGCCTGGCGCCGCAGCTGCGTCGATCGCCTCAATCAGCTCTAGCACGCTGGAATCGATCCCTGTGCCGATGTTGTATGGCCCACCGGGGCTTGGCTGCCCGGCCGCGAGCAGGTTGGCGGCGACGATGTCACTGACGAAGCTGTAGTCGCGGCGCGCGCTGCCGTCTCCAAAGACTGTCGGCTGCTCGCCGCTGAGCAGCCTTCCGGCGAAGATCGCGATCACGCCGGCCTCGCCGCCCGGGTCTTGTCGCGGTCCGTAAACGTTGCCGCAGCGGAGTGTCACCGTCTCAAGGCCGCGCGCGCGGGCCGCCCAGGCGCAGTAGAGCTCAGCGCACTGCTTGCTCTGGCCGTAGGCCGAGACGGGCGCTGGCACGACCGACTCCGGAGTTGGCATCACCTCCGTCTCGCCGTAGATCGCGCCGCCGGTCGAGGCGTTGATCAGCCGCCGAGCTCCGCTGGAGTGAGCCGCTTCGAGCACGTTGATCGTGCCAACCACGTTGACAGACGCGTCAAAGGCCGAATCGACGAGCGAGCGGCGCACATCCATCTGTGCCGCCAAGTGGAAGACAAGTTCGGGGCCTGCAGCCGCGAATGCAGCGCCTACGGCGTCGCCGTCACGGATGTCTAGCCGGTCGAACGTGGCGCCGGCCTCCAGAGCCGCTTCAAGGTTTTCGATCCGCCCGGTCGAGAGGTCATCGACCACGGCTACTTCGTCGCCGCGCGCCAGCAGCGCGTCAACAAGGTGCGAACCAATAAAGCCCGCGCCGCCGGTTACAAGTGCCCTCATTGGCTGATCGTACGCGCTTCTAACCGTTGTAGACCGCGGCCAGTTTGGCGGCGACGATCGCCGGTGACGCGATCGCTTCGATTCGGGCGGCGTTGGCTTCGCCTCGTTCGGCGTCGCCCCACAGCCTCTCAATTGACGCTGCTAGCGCTTCGGCGTCGCCGGGCGCCGTTAGATCTTCGCCCGGCAGCAGCTCGACGAGCGCTCCGGCGCTGGTCGCCGCTACAGGCAGCGCCGCGGCCATCGCCTCGGCGGCGGAGAGGCCGAAGGTTTCAGCGAAACGCGATGGGACGACTGCCAGTGCTGCGCCTGCGCGCAGCTGCGCGAGCTCGTCGTCAGCGACACGGCCAGCGAATGTCACGTCGGCGCCGAGCCGCGCCGCCAGCGCTCGCAGCGCGCGCTCGTCTGGGCCGTGCCCGGTCAGCACCAGTGGCCGCCCGGCGCGGCGGCAGGCTTCGATCGCCACGTCAACGCCTTTGTCGGCCGAGAGCCGCGCCGAGCAGATCGCGTACTCGCCGCTTCGCGGCGTGGCTCGCTGCGCAGCGGCGGCGACCGGGTAGGGAATGATCTCCACGCGCGCCCGCGCGAGCGGGGCGCCAAGCTCGTTCAAGCGGTTCAGCGTCGTCCGATTGGCGACCAACACAACATCGGCCTCGGCGACGATCCGCGCCGACCAGGCGCTGAGCGAGGCGGCGTACACGGCGGCCTCGGCGCGAGTGCCGCCGCGGCAGTTCAGTCGCACTCCGGGGCGCGTGTCGCGGCCATGGCAGCGGGTGCAATCGGTGCCTGCAGGATCGAGGCATGTTCCGGCTGCGCAGACGAGGCGATACTGATGGAGCGAGAGCACGGTCCGCGCCCCGGCCTTGCGGGCGGCGGCGAGCGCGCGCCAACCGAAGGCCGGCAGCAGGTTGTGGCCGTGGACTACGCGGGCCTGACTGCGCACGACCGCATCCGAAACCTCGGTCGGATCGAGGCCGCCGCGGGCCAGCGCCAGCGCCGCTGCGGCGCCCGACATCGACGCGCTGCTGCGCTTTAAGAGTTCGACCGGCTCACCGAGATACTCGGGAATCAGCCGTGAGAGGTCGTCAACTACCCGTTCTTCGCCCCCATGCGTGCGGTATTGGTTGTGCAAAAGAAGGATCACGGCGCCCGGCCACGCTAGCGTCAAACTGGAATGTTGCCGTCTGCCGCAATCATCGTCCCGACCCGCGGGCGTCCGCACTACCTTGATCGCGCACTGGCCTCGATCGCGCCGCAAGCGGCCGCGATTGGCGCAGAAGTGATCGTCGTTGACGACGGACCGCAGATCTCGACCCGCACGGTCGCCGAGGCGCATGGCGCCCGATACCTCAGTGAAGGCGCTGGCGACGGCCTCAACGCTGCCCGAAACAGGGGCATCGGCGCAAGCGATGCCGAGCTGCTGATCTTCACCGACGACGACGTTGAGGTGCGCAGCGGTTGGCTGCGCGCGCTGCTCGAAGGCGCCACCGCGCAGCCCGAGCAGGTTGGCGTCTTCAGCGGCCCGATCCACGCCAAGATCGAAGACCGCCACTTCCGCGCCTGCGGCCGCGAGGGATGGCCGATCACGACAACAGATTTGGGATCGGGCGACGCCGACTGCGCCTTCGCCTGGGGCTCGAACATGATGATCCGCCGCAGCTCCTTTGATGCCGTTGGCCTTTTCGATCCGCTACTGCCTGTCGGCGGCGACGAACAGGAGTGGGAGGAGCGTTGGCGCGCGCGCGGCGGGCGAATCCGCTACCTCGCTGCCGCCGCAGTCGATCACATTCGCTGCGGAGACGATTCCAGGCTGGCGTCGCTCTGTAGCGGCGCTCGCACTCGCGGCCGAGTCGCACGGCGCTTCGATGAAGCACGGGGCACCGCCCCGTCAATCTGGCGCGAGCTGCGGATCTTCGCGGGCTGCCTCTGGCACGGGCCGCGCCGGCTCTGCGCGATGGGGCCGGTGACCGCGGCGCACAGCTGGGGGCGGATCGAGGCGGCAATCTCACGCCAGCCGCTCGGCGGCGAGCCGGTGATAAGCGGCGTCAATGACTTTCTGTCGGGTAGCGGCGGGCAAACTTCTGGCCGCCGCGCGAAGCTGCTCGCGCTCGCCGACCGCGTCGTCGACTTGCGCGAGGCGCGCTCGCGCCGAGCGCTGCGGCAAGCCGCCGCCGGCTCGCCGAGTCGACGCGTGCTGGTGCTGACAATCGCCAGCGACCACGACGCTTCGCTGCTGGCGGCGCAGCGCGCCGAACTGGAGCGCTCGCATCATCACGTTGAGCTGCGCGTCGCCGCCGCGGCAGGGGCAGGCAAGTTCGAGAACCTCAACGCGCTGATCGCGTCAGCAGACCAGCGCGAATACGACTGGATCGTCGTGCTCGACGATGACGTCGAGCTGGGGCGCGGCTTTCTCGACTCGTTCCTCTTCGCCGCGGAGGCGGCAAAGCTCCAGATCGTGCAGCCAGCTCACCGCCTCCACTCGCACGCAGCCTGGCCGATCACGCGGCGTCGGCGCGGCGTGCGCTCGCGCCGGACAACGTTCGTTGAGATCGGGCCGGTGACAGCCTTCGCGCCGGCCGCCGCCGAAGCGCTGATTCCATTCCCTAACCTTCGCACTGGCTGGGGGCTCGACGCGCACTGGGCCGCGATCGCAGCGCAGCGCGGCTGGCCGATCGGGATCGTTGATGCAACGCCTGTCGGCCACACGCTCAGGCCGGTCGCCGCCGATTACCCGCGCGAGGACGCGATCGCCGAGGCGCAGCAGTTCCTCCGCGGCAGACCCTACCTGCGAAGAGACGAAATCCGCACGGTGGGGATTCAGCGATGAAGGTTGCCGTCGTCTCCGAGTACTACCCGCGCGCCCACGACCCGGTGCTCGGCATCTGGGCGCACCGCCAAGCGCAGGCAGCGATCGCCGCCGGGGCCGAACTTCGCGTCGTCGTCCTCAACCGTGTGGTGCCGCCGGCCGCGACGCCACTGCTGAGCCGCCCAGGAGCTGCGCTGAAGCTGGCTCGCCACCCTTCGCGATTACAGATTGATGGAGTTGAGATCGAATACGTCCGCTACGCATCACCGCCGATGAGCCGCTCCTACGGATCCTGGGGTAACTGGGCCGCCAAACCGCTCGGCCGCGCGCTGGCGAAGCTGCGCAAGGAGTTTCCGTTCGATCTGATCCACGCCCACAACGCCGTGCCGGCCGCCGACGCTGTGCTGACGGCGGGCCTTGACGACCCGCTCGTCGTCTCGGTCCACGGCGCCGACCTCTACTACACCGCTCCACGCTTCACAAACGGGCGAACGGCGGTCGAGCGCGCATTCGCGCAGGCGCGGCTGGTGATCGCCAACAGCGCAGCGATCGCTGGCGACTGCGCTCGGCTTGGGGCCGAGCGCTGCGAGGTTGTCCACCTCGGCACCGACCTGCCCGAGAGCCCCGCGCCACGGCCAGAGCACCCCACCTTGGTGACGGTCGCCCACTTGGCGACGCGCAAGCGCCACGCCGATGTGCTGCGCGCGCTGTGGGTGCTGCGCGAGCGCTTCCCCGATCTGCGTTACCTGATCATCGGCGACGGGCCGGAGCGCGCCAACCTTGAGCAGCTGGCCGATTCACTCGGCTTGCGCTCGCAGGTTGAGTTCGCTGGCCAGCTAGAGAACGAGGAGGCGCTGAGGCGGGCGCGCGGCTGCACGATCTTCGTCATGCCAAGCGTAGACGAGGCCTTCGGCGTCGCCTACATTGAAGCGATGGCTGGCTGGCTGCCGGCAATCGGTTCGGTTGGCGAGCCGGGGCCGTTTGAGATTCGCCTTTACGGACAGGGGATGCGGATCGTGCCGCCGGCCGACGTTGAGCGGCTCGCCGAGAGGCTAGGAGAGATGCTTGAAGACCCGCCACTGATCGCCGAGCTTGGCAACCAAGCGCGAGCCACGGTTGAGCGGGAATTCGGCTGGCAGGCCTGCGGCAAGGCGACCGTTGCCGCCTACGAGAAGGCGCTGGCACAGTGACTAAGCCTGTGCTGCTGGTGACAAATCAAGTGCCGCCCGACCGCGCCGGCGCGCTGGCCGAACTGAACCAAACTGAGGCAATCAAGCTCGCGATCTACGACGGCAAACAGCACCATGGCAGCGCGGGCCTTGAAGATCCTGGCGTGCCGTTCATTCGCCGCGGCCAGAAGGCGATCTACCGCCTCGCTGCCAGCGGCCGCTACCGCGCCGTGATTGCGACCAGCGCCGGCCGCGTAGCGCTGCCGGCAGCCTATCTGGGGGCGCGCCGCGCCGGCGTGCCGTTCATCTACTGGACTGGAATCTGGCATCAGGTCGCAACCCCAGCCCACCTCGCCGCGGCGCCGCTGGTGCGCTGGATTGAATCTCACGCCGACGCCGTGATCGCTTATGGCCCGCACGTCGCCGACTACGTCAAAAGCCACGGCGCGAAGAACGTCCACATTGCGCCGCAGCCTGTTGACGTGCAGTTCTGGAGTCAGCCGGGGCGCGCCGCCGCCTGGCGCCAGCAGCTCGGCGAGCCGTCTCTGATCATTGGCGTCGCCGGTCGCAGCGGAGTCGAGAAGGGAGTTGGCGTGGCAATCAAGGCTTGGCAACGCTGCGGCCTCGCAGCGCAGGGCGCGATCCTGGCTATCTCCGGCGACGACGACGGCCACGCCGAGCAGCCTTCGGTGCGCTTTCTCGGCGCGCTCAGCGGTGGCCAGATGCGCGACCTTTACGCCGCCGCCGACATCTGGCTTGTTCCGTCGCTGGCAACACGCGTCTTCCGTGAGCCGTGGGGGCTAGTCGTCAACGAGGCGATGCTGCAGGGAACGGCGGTGATCGCCAGCGACGCCGTCGGAGCTGCCGCCGGCGGGCTGATCAGCGACGGAACGACGGGGCTGATCGTCAAGGCCGGCGACGAGGCGGCGCTAGCGGCGGCAATCCAATCGCTTGATCGCGACCCTGCGCTGCGCGAAAAACTCGCCGCAGCGGGGCTTCAGGCCGCCTCCGGTTACGACTACAAGGCCTGGTCGGCGGGCTGCTCGGCGGCGCTCGAGAGCGTCTCGGCCGGGCGAAGCTCCTGCTAGCGTTCACTTCGGTTGCAGCTCGCGCCGGTTTTCGGCGCAGCCGCCCGCCCTTCAGCCATGAACCGCTCGCTAAAGACGACATCACTGCCGGCGGGTCTGATCGCCTTAACGCTCGTCGCCGCGCTGCTAGCGCCGAGCGCCGCGCTCGCCAGCTGGGAAGACCTGCTTCAGCAAGCCTGCGGCACGAAAGGCCAAGTGACAGGCACCTTCACGC
>CAMDBT010000014.1 GCA_945889475.1 Bifidobacterium breve | reverse complement strand
ATTGGCGGTGGCAGTATTCGACTTACAAACGGATAAATGCCGCCTGAGCGAGGAATAACTGCCGTCCAGGTCAACATGCCAAACGCGATCATCGACATCGCAACACAAGCGATGATGATTCCGAGTGGCAGGTTCGCACCTGGGTAGACGGACGGACCGTAGAGGAGTACCCCGGCGATCCCAATACCGATCGATACGACACCGATGTTGAAGATGACGACGTCAGCTGTAGACGCCGTCTTGATCAGTCCCGATGCCTTTCTGAGGAATACGCGGTCGCCGCCGCTTGCCCCCGTTGCTTCAGTGTTGCTATCCATTCTCTCTCTCCTTTGATCGCCCCCCCAGCCGCGACTGCGGCCAAAGGTGATGCCCTGCTAGCCCTGCGTAAACTGATAGTCGCGCACTCGGTTGCCCTCGAGCGTGACCAGCGCGCCATTAAGAATACCTTCGGTGTAGACGCTGCCGGGGTTGATGCACAGCGTGCGCCCGATCGTCGTCTCACCTCGCCCTTCGTGGATGTGGCCGTGAAGGCCGAGCATCGGCTGGTGCTGCTCAATTGCATCGCGCACGGCAGTGCTGCCGGCGGGCGCCATTACCGGGTTGCCGACCGAGTAAATGACCTGCATCTCATCATCTAGTTTCGGGCACGAATCGATCTTCGAGTTGTGCGGTGGGACATGGAGGTTGAAGATCGCATGTTCTAGATCTTCGACCTGATCGATCATCGACTTGAGCCGCTCTGCGAGCTCTTCCTCGGAGCACTCCCGCTCCGTATCCCACGGCGTTCTGTTGGTCCAGCCGGATGTGATGATCTCGTGCTGATCGGAGATGCGATGGACGCGCATCTCGAGTAGATCGATGCTCTCGGCCTCGTCGAGAATCTCGTCAACCTCGAACAGATCATCATTGCCCGGAGCGGCAAAAGCTCGGATCTCGGTACCGGCCAGCTTTTCATCGGCATAGGCCGTCCACTCCCGTAGCCGCTCGAACATCAGCTTGCTGAAGAGCTCGTCCTGAGCGTCCTGCGAGGCACGGATTTCAAGGAATTCGTCCTCCTCCATGACCGCCGGGTAGAGGCCCATGTTTTCGGTCTTCTTGACGAAGTCGGCGACCTCTTTTTCGGTCGTCAGCTCGTGATCGGATCCAGCAAAGTGCGTCCGATACTTCCCCCCGCCCTGATGGGCGATCGGCACGACCATCTTGCCTGTTACGTCGCCGCCAAGGATCAGCGTGTCTGCACCGTAGAACTTGGCGGCGTTGATGAACTTGCGGAAGCAGACGGTCGATCCGTGTACGTCGGAACAGAAGAAGATCTTCGTCTGCGGGCCGGTGCTCTTTTTCTTGCGTCCGAATGCCATTAGAGGAACTCTAGGTAGCGGTCGTATTCCCACTGCGAAACGGTGTTGTGGTAGTCCCACCACTCTTGGCTCTTGACCTCCACGAATGCATCGCGCAGATCTGTTCCGCAAACCGCTTCGCTGAGCGGATCTGCGGCGAAGTCTTCGACCGCTTCGAGCAGCGTTCGTGGCAACGTATCAACGCCCAGCTCCTTGATCTTCTCAGGCGGCTGAATGTACATGTTTAGATCGATCGGATCACCTGGGTCAAGGTCGTTCTCAATCCCATCAAGGCCAGCGCCGAGCATCATCGCCGCGCCGAGATAGGGGTTAACTGAGATGTCGACAGCGCGCGATTCGACGCGCGGAGAGTTCATCGGGATCCGCACCATGTGGGTGCGGTTGTTATTGCCGTAGGAGATGAAAACTGGAGCCCACGTGAACCCGGTCATAGACCCTTCGACGACGAGGCGCTTGTAGGAGTTGACCGTTGGGCAGGTGACGGCGACGATCGCCTTGGCGTGCTTCAGCACGCCGGCGATGAACTGATAAGCAAGTTTCGAAACGCCGCATCCGCGCGGGTCGTTGGGGTCGGCGAACGCGTTCTCACCTGTCGTCGCGTCGGCCATCGACATGTTGAAGTGGCCACCGCTGCCGGTGCGGTTGGAGTATGGCTTGGGCATGAAAGTTGCCTCGAAGCCGTGCTCGCGGGCCATCACCTTCGTCATCAGCCGCAGGAATGTCAGCCGGTCGGCCATCGTCATGCAGTCGGCGTAGGAGAAATCGAGCTCAAACTGGCCGTTCGCGTCCTCATGGTCGTAGGAGTGAACGTCGTACCCGAGCGAGTTCATGTTCTTGATCAGCTGATCGAGAAACGGCTGAGCCTCAAGCAGGTTGACAATGTCGTAGGCAGCGCGCGCGATCACGTTCTTCGGATCGGCTGGGACGACCTCACCGTCCTCGTTACGGCGTACGAGGAAAAACTCCGGCTCAATACCGAGGTTGAAGATCAGGCCGTGCTCGGCGAGCCGATCAATCTGCCGCTGCAGAACGTTGCGCGAATCCATCGGCCATGGGTCATCATGAAGCTTGAGATTGCCTGGCGCCCATGCCACCGTTGGCTGCCACGGCATCACCGTGATCGCGTCAAGATCGGGCCAGACAGCGAGCTCGTCGTCCGATGGCTCCTGGCCGAGACCGTCGATCGCCGCGCCGGTGTATAGCTCGGACCCGTTCATCATCTTCACGAAGTGTGCGATCGGCACCGACTTGGCCTTCGTCACGCCGTGAATGTCGACGAACGATGAGAGGCAGTACTCAACGCCTGCCTCAGCAAGCTCGTCGCGCTTGCGCTCGAGCTGAGCTAAGTCGTACTTAGCGGGCTTCTCGGATGCGGCCATAGCTTTGTTGGTTTCCCTCTCTCTGTTGTCGCGTCGCTGATCGATTGTGCGATGCGGAACGGATTATGCCCGCTCAAGTAGCCGCGCCTATCCACGATTCATACCAAATACGGGTCGGGCTCTACTAGCAACCGTACAGGCGGGGCACGATCTGCACCGGCCAGCCCACCGGAGATCTCGTCGAAAACTAAGCAGTACAAGGGCGAATCTGCGCTCGCCGAGTTGTCTCCATGATGTATGGTCGGCGTTCAGCGCTCGGACATCTCCCGCCATGCACGCCTTCACGATTCACACTCCACCGCTCGCCGCGATCGCCTCAGTCGTCGTCGCGGCGCTACTGACGGGCTGCAGTTCGGTCTCCAAGGCCACTCCCTCGGCAGCGGTCAACGTTGTGACAACGGTCGCACCGATCACCTCAATCGCGGCAGCCATTGGCGACGGTCGCGTCAACGTCACCGGCGTTATCCCTGAGGGCACCAACTCGCATACCTACGAGCCCAAGCCGTCGATGGCGGAGACTCTGGCGCAGGCTGACGTTCTATATGTCAACGGGCTGGGACTCGAAGATCCGACGGTCAAGCTGGCGCGCGAGCTGATCGGAGAGGGAAGCGAAGTAGTTGCTCTTGGCGACCGTGCTCTGCCGCGCTCGGAGTGGATCTACGACTTCTCGTTCCCGCGCGCAGGCGGCAAGCCGAACCCGCACCTGTGGACCGACCCCCGCTTGGCCGTCAGATACGCGGCCGTGATCCGTGATGACTTGAGCAGCCGTGACCCTGCGGGGCGCACCACATTTGAAGCCAACTACCAGCGATTTCAGTCGTCGGTCGCGCTTCTGGAGCGTGGGATGCGAAAGGCCTTCGCAACGATTCCGGCCAACAACCGCAAGCTGCTCACCTATCACGACGGTTATGCCTACTTCGCGCGCGACTACGGTTGGAAGGTAATTGGGGCAATCCAGACCTCGGACTTCGAAGATCCGACCGGCCGCGAAGTGGTGAGACTAATCGACCAAATCCGTGCCGAAAAGGTTCCGGCGATATTCGGTTCAGAGGTCTTCCCAAGCCCCGTGCTCGCCCAGATCAGCGAAGAAACCGGCGTTCGATATGTCGATCAGCTTCGCGACGACGACCTTCCGGGCGAGCCGGGGAGCGCCGACCACTCGTGGCTCGGCCTGATGCGCGCCAACTTCACGATCATGACTAGGGCGATGGGCGGAGACGCTTCGGCGCTAAGCCGGATGCCGCTCCAGACGCCGACCGCCAGCAACGCTGGATATCCACAATGAGGCGCTCGCTCGAACAGCAGCCAGACGAGCCACTGGTGCGGATCGTGGATCTAGGTCTCAGCCATCATCACCAGCAGATCCTTGAGAAGGTCAACCTGACGATCGAGGCTGGCAGCCTGCTTGGGCTCGTTGGGCCATCGGGGGCAGGGAAGACGACCCTGCTGCGAACGATCACAGGGACGCTGCGCCCTGATACCGGCAGCGTAGAGATGCGGGCAGGACTCAGCATCGGCTACGTCCCGCAGCTAGAGACCGTCAACTGGAACTTCCCGACGACCGTGAGCGAGTGTGTTCTGATGGCACGGACGAGCCGCAGGTTTGCTTGGCCGACCAGCTCCGAGCGCGCCCTCCTCTCGGGAATTCTGGCCCGCCTTGGGCTCGATGGGCTCGCCAACCGCCACATCCGCGAGCTTTCAGGCGGCCAACAGCAGCGCGTATTCATTGCTCGCGCGCTGCTGCGGAGCCCCGACCTCCTGCTGCTTGACGAGCCGACCAGTGGCGTTGATGTCGCAATGCGCCATGAGCTGCTTCACCTTCTCGAGGAGCTGCGGGCCAGTGGCATGTCGATCGTGCTGACGACTCATGACCTGAACGGGGTAGCGACGCACCTGCCGGCCGTCGCATGCATCAACCGCAGCATCATCGCCCAGGGCCCCACAGAGGAAGTCCTGACGCCAGAAACGCTGGAGCTCACATACGGCGCCAGCATGCAGATCCTCGAGCACGCAGGCCTGCGTCTAATCGTCGAGTCGCCCAGACACACCCACCCTCCGTTCGGTAACGACGCCAACCCGCTGCTCGGTCAGAAGCGATGATCGACGAGCTACTGCAACCGGTCGGCTACGAGTTCTTCCGCAACGGCCTGATCGTCGCAACTCTTGCTGGGGCGCTCTGCGGCGGTGTCGGCGTCTACATCGTGGTGCGCGGAATGAGCTACCTGACGCACGGGCTCTCACACGCGATCTTTGGCGGCTTTGCCGCGAGCGCGCTGCTCGGCGTCAGCTTTCTGCTCGGCGCCGGCGTGTGGGGCATCGCTTCCGCGCTGGCGATCAACTCAGTCACGCGGCGGCGGCCGATCGGCGCCGATGCGGCGATCGGCGTCGTTACAACGGCATCGTTCGCTCTGGGCCTGATTCTCTTTGCCCTTTTCGGGCGCAGCGGCAGGAGTTTCGACGCGGCACTCTTTGGGAGCGTCCTCGGCGTGTCAACCGGGAGCGTCGTGGCAATACTGGCCGTATCATTGCTGGTGCTCGGCGTCGTGATCTTCTTCTACCGGCCGCTGCTGTTCACCACCTTCGACCCCGAGGTTGCTGCGGCATCAGGGTTGCGGACAAGCCGCGTCGAGGCCCTGCTGATGGTTGTCTTCGCGGTCTCGATTCTAGTTTCGATGCAGGTCCTTGGGGTGACGCTGATCGCGGCCGCGCTGGTAATACCGCCGACCACCGCCCGCCTGCTAACGCATTCGTTCTCGAAGATGCTGATCATCTCGTCTGCCATCGGGGCCGGCTGCGGCTTCGTCGGAATGAACCTCAGCTACCACCTTGACGTTCAGTCCGGCCCGGGAATCGTCATCGTCGCCGCGCTCGCATTTGTGGTCGTCTATGCGATCAAGCGGCCGTCGGGGATGCAGCGCGCGATCGCTTAGCCAGCGGAATCAACTGTCATCGTCGCCTCAAGGCTGCCACTCTCCTGCCCCGACGACAGGTCAAGGCGGAACTGAAGCCGGTCTCCGCGGTATTCCACGCGCGCGACTTCAAATGGCGTTGGCCCTCCGGGCGTCGTGCGGAATTCCTGCGATAGGACGAGGAAAACCGCTGAGCGCTCTGGGATCCCGAAACAGTCGGCCTCGAACTGGCCGCATTGACTGGTCTCGATTGAAACATCGGAGTGGGCGAGCTCGACTCCGTGGTCGCTGAGCAGGATCCTGGAGTCCAAGACTTCGCCAACCTCCACAGCTTCTTCAAGCCAGCCGACATCGGCGCGCGCGAAAAAGGATGAGCTGATCGCGATCGGAACGCCGCTGAGCGACATCAGCGTGGTCAGCCGCAGAATCTCTTCGCTGCCATCGAGCGCCAAGCGCTCGCGGATTGAACGCTCGGCACGTACGACGCGCCGATCGAGCAGTTTGATCTCAAGGAACGCATCTCGAGGCGTAGCCAGCATGCGCGACAAGCCGCCTGCTCGGAAGTCGAGCTTCGGTTCAGCGACGAACGTCCCACGGCCACGGATCCGGTCGATCTGACGATCATCTTCGAGGATCGCTAGCGCCCTCCTCACGACTGCGCGACTGACCCCTAGCGAGCGGGCGAGGTCGGGCTCGGACGGAAGCGCGTCGCCGGGGTTCCAGACGCCCGATTCAATCCGCTCCTTCAGCACCTCCTGCAGCTGGTAGTACAGGGGCACAAAGCTCGTGCGGTCGAGCAACCCCGGATCGAGTGTGTCTGCTGCAACCGGGGCGTCTCTGGCTCTCGGACTGCCTGTGCTCATTGCGCCCGATCATAGGACAACTTACGGCCAGCGCGCCACCCAGCTTCGCGCACACTCCCTACCGAGCTAGTTGGTTGACTCGCCTCTCAGAGGGTTGTACGTTTGTTGTACGCCTGTGCGATCAGGCGAACGACACTAAGCGACCAGGGAAGGCGAGAGATGAGCGACGACCACGACCCAGAGCGACCACAGTTTGACCGCTCGCAGCTTCGCGGCAACCGCAACCTACGCAAGCTCGCCGACATCCCAGACCGCAAGCAGCGTGAATCGGTTGAACGCGGCTTGGAGTACGGCTTGGAGGCCTCAGCGTCGGTCAACGACCGCACGATCTCAACCTTCGCCCGCGGCCATCAGCCAGCGTTCGCGGGAATCAACACCTTCCGCAAGGTCCCCTATTGCGAGGACATCCATGACGTCGGCAAGTACGACGCGGCGATCATCGGCGCGCCGTTCGACATGGGCACGACCTACCGAGCCGGTTGCCGCTTCGGACCGCAGGCGGTTAGGCGAATCTCCGCCCTCTATGACTCCTACAGCGTGGACATGGGCGTCGACCTAGAAGAGGAACTGAACCTCTGCGACGCCGGCGACATCTTCGTCATCCCATCGAATATCGAGAAGTCATTCGACCAGATCGACAAGGCCGTCGCGTATGTCCACGCTCAAGGCGTGTTCCCAATTGTGATCGGCGGCGACCACTCGATCGGCTACCCCGATGTGCGGGCAATTGCCCCACAGATTGAAGGCAAGATCGGGATTATCCATCTCGATCGTCACCTTGACATCCAAGAGCGCGACATGGACGAGCGGATGCACACGACGCCGTGGTTTCACGCCACCGACATTCCAAATGCACCACCAACGAACCTCGTTCAGATGGGAATCGGCGGCTGGTACGGATCGCGCCCCGGAGTGAAGGTTGCCAGAGACCGCGATACGACTGTGATCACGATCGGTGACGTCGAAGAGCTAGGCGTCGAGCGGGCTGTCGAGATTGCGTTGGAATGCGCATGGAAGGATGCTGAAGCGGTTTTCCTCTCGTTCGACATCGATTCGATCGACGCCGGATTCGTTCCCGGCACCGGTTCACCGGAGCCCGGGGGCTTATTGCCTCGCGAAGCGCTCAAGGCGCTGCGGATGGTCGCCGCCGAGGGGATCTGCGGCATGGAGGTCGTCGAGATTGCGCCTCCATACGACGTCTCGGACATGACCGCTCAGCTTGGCTGCCGAGCGATCATGGACGTGCTCGGGACACTCGTTGAGGCTGGCAAGCTGGGGACCCGCGTCGTTGCTGATGAAACCCGTGAGGGCAACAGGCCGCCGGAGGATCCGGCGGCCTGACGCTGAGCAGTTCAGCGCGTAAAGGTGTGAACCAAGTTCAGCTCAACGCGTTCCGGGGCGCCGGAGATTAGAGGCGTGACCTTCGAGTTAAAGTCGGCGAAAACCTGCTCGCTGTTAACCGCTTCGGCCTGGCCGGAGCTATCGAACACGCCGATACCGCGGACGAGGCCGCTCCCCGGGTCGCCGACCACTAGTACCTGAGTGAGGCCTTCGTGGCTCTCCTTCAGCTGCTCCGCAAACTCCGAGTAAACCTCCAGCAGGTGCGTGTACTGGCCCGGGTTGGCGTGCATCGTGAACTCGATCACTGCGCTCATCTGGTGATTCTCCTTCAGGTCGGGTGAGGTAAGAGGCGGTGAGCATACAGAAGCCGCTCGGGCACGGGGAACCTGCGAAGCGCTCCGGCGCAGCGGGCAGAATTGGCCGATGCGAATCTACCCAGAGGTTCCCGCTCGCCGCACGCGAGCCGTGATCAGCGACCTGCTGCTGCTTGCCCTGCTCGTAATCTTCGCTTGGCTCGGAATGAAGGTCAACAACACGGTTGACGACATTGCCAGCCTCGGCCGCGGCGTTCAGGATGCCGGCAACTCGGTCCGCGACGGATTCACTCAGGCGGCAGAGACGCTCGGCGACGTGCCGCTCGTTGGCGGCGAGATCGGCGGCGCGCTACGCGATGCTGGGCAGGCGACCGGCGGCAGCGCCGTTGCCGCCGGCCTGCAAGGTGAGCTGGCGATCGAGCAGCTGGCGCAGCTGCTCGGCTGGCTGACCTTCCTAATTCCATCGGCGCTACTGCTGATCGGCGCGCTTCCGCGCAGACTGCGCAAGATTCGCCAACTCAATGTCGCCGCGCAGGTGTTGAATGCTCGCAACGAAGAGCAGCGACGCCTGCTGGCAATGCGAGCGGCATTCGCGCTCCCCTTCGGCACGCTGCTCAGCTACACGCGCGACCCGTTCGGTGACCTCCAAGCCGGCGACTATGCCGCTCTGCTTCGCGCCGTCTACGAAGATTGCGGCCTGCGACCTCCGACTGACGGACCGATGGCGGGAGCAGGATTCGAACCTGCGTAGGCAGAGCCAACGGGTTTACAGCCCGTCTCCTTTAACCACTCGGACATCCCGCCGAGCACAGCGCCCGGAAGTGTAGAGCTCAGGCGCTGTCGCGCAGCCGTTGGGCCTCCGGCAGCGATTCCAGCTTCTTCAAAGTGTGGTTCTCGATCTGGCGGATGCGCTCGCGCGTGACATCGAAAGCGCGACCGACCTCCTCCAGTGTTCGAGGCTTGCCGCCACCGATCCCGAAGCGCATGATGATCACGTTACGTTCGCGCGCCGGCAGCGTGCTGAGCGCGCGGTAGACGTTCTCGCGGCGCAGCGAATCGGATGTCAGATCGAATGGCGAGATGATGCCATCGTCCTCGACGAAATCTCCAAGCTGCGAGTCATCGTCGTCGCCGACCGGCTTCTCGAGCGAGATCGGGTGCTGACTGACGCGCAGAATCTCGCGCACGTCGGCGGTGCTGCACTCGAGCTCGTTGGCGATCTCCTCCGGAGTTGGTTCGCGGCCCAGCGATTGAACCAAGTGGCGCTCGACGTGAACGACCTTGTTGAGCTTTTCGACCATGTGGACGGGGATGCGAATCGTGCGGCCTTTGTCGGCAATCGCGCGCGTGACAGCCTGCCGAATCCACCAAGTGGCGTAGGTCGAGAACTTGTAGCCGCGGCGGTAGTCGAACTTTTCAACTGCGCGGATCAGCCCCAGCGAGCCTTCTTGAATCAGGTCGAGGAAGGTGAGTCCGCGCCCGAGGTAGCCCTTGGCAATCGACACAACCAGCCGCAAGTTAGCTTCAACCATGTGCTGCTTGGCGTTCATGTCGCCGCGCTCAATCCGCTTCGCGAGCGATACCTCTTCGATTGCGCTCAAGAGCGGTACGCGCCCAATCGAGCGCAGGTATAGGCGCAGCGAGTCGAGGCTCGGCTCAACCGTGAGGTCGATCTCATCGTTCTTGCCGCCGCTGGCCCGCTTGCCGCGCTGTCTTACGCCGTCGGTCAGCGGCGGGCCGGAGCCATCGTCGCCGTCGGCGGCCACGAGCTCGATCCCGATCTCCTTCAGATGGCCGTGGAGCTCCTGCACCTGCTCCTTCGATACTTCAACCTCTTCGAAACACTTCGTGATCTGCGCGATCGTCAGAAAGCCGTTCTCGTGACCGGTCACGATCAGTGGCTGCAGCTCAGCAAGCTCCCAAACAGGAGCCTCATCGGCGAGCAATCCTGCGCTCTTAGTTGCCTCCATATTCTCCACAGCTCCTCAGCCAGAAATTGCGGAAGCCGTTCTCCCAACGACTCCCCTCCCCTTACAACTCCACTACTGAAACGCCCTTTTAGTCGATTGAACGCTTCAGGCGCCTCACACGCGACCACTCTTCAGATCCGTCGCGAGGCGACTCACCGCACTCAACAATGTGATTGATAGCACAAGCGTGATCGAAGCTGGGGTACCCTTCGTGCCACCCCAACTGAGGCAGGTCCTCGATGGAAGTTTCACCGTTCACTAGCGCACCCGACGTTCAAAACTCCAAGCCTGAGATCCACATCTCGCTTTCGCGCGTCGGCGTGACCGGCGTGGAGAAGGTGATCCGAATCGGTAAAACCGGTGCGGAACAGTCCTACTACGCGCAGCTGGAGTGCTTCGTTGACCTTGGGCCGAGGCAGAAGGGCGCCCACATGTCGCGCTTCGAAGAGGTCGTCAACGAGGCGATCGGCGAGTTCGCGGTCGAAGGCTCGGCGCTACGCGCCGAGCAGCTAGCGCAGAGGATCGCCGAAAGCGTCCGTGAACGCCAAGGTGCACGCCGTGCAGAGGTGACGATCCTAGCCCGCTACCCGGAGCACAAGCCAGCCCCGGTATCAGGGATCTTGACGCAGGAGATCTACACGCTCCATGGCGCTGCGCTTGCTGGCGAAGCGGGTACGCGGCGCCTGGTTGGAGTTACGGCGCAGGGAATGACTGCCTGCCCCTGCGCTCAGGAGTTGGTCGCAGCGACGGCCCGCGAGCGGCTCAGCGCGCAAGGCTTCGACGACCAAGAGATCGAACAGATCATCGCTGCCGTGCCGATCGCCACTCACAACCAGCGCGGGCTCGGCACGCTCTACATCGGCTCGGTCGAAGGTCGCGAGCTCGACGTTGACGCGACCGACCTGCTGGGAATCGTGGAAGCTTCAATGTCGAGCGAGATCTACGAGCTGATGAAACGCTCCGATGAAGGCTCGGTGGTCGAGAAGGCGCACAGTCGGCCGCGCTTTGTTGAGGACTGCGTGCGCGAAGTAATTCAAGCTGTGATCGAACGTTATCGCGCGCTTGATGACCAGACGTTCGTCAGCGCCCGCCAAGAGAACCTCGAAACGATTCATCAGCACAACGTGATAGCTGAGCGATTTGGGCTACTCGGCGAGCTGCGCCGTGAGGCCGCTGCGGACGAGCAGGTGGCGCAGCACACCTCGATGCGCGAGTGGCTTGACGCTGGCGGCAGCTAGCCGCCGGCTCGCTCGGCGCAGCGAACTAGCACGCCGCTGCTCGGCACCTCGACGCTAACCAGCGGCAGCGCGCCGGGGGCAGCGAACACCTTCGCGCCCGCATCGGCGCCAGCCAGCGAAACGGAGTCCGAGTTCCACAGCGCGAGCATCGCGTAGCTCGTCGCCGGCCCTTCGAAGAGCACGCCGCGCGTCTTACCCCAGTCCCAGCGCCCAGCTACCTTCAGCCCGCCTGCGGCAATGTCGCCGCGGACGGCGCTGAGAGCGTCCTGCGATCGCGCCTGCGCAAGCCCGGCGCGCTTGACACAAGCGGCGATCTGATCCGGAACCGGATCACGATTGCCGAGTACGACGTAGATCGCCACCGCGAAAGAGGCGGCGATGCAGACGCCGAGCGCGGCGACGGCCCACTTCACTGCCGCGATCCTTCGCGCGGCTGCGCTCGCCGCAGCTCAGCCTCACGCATCAGGCGGCGCATACCGAAGAAATAATCGATTCCGCTGATCACCGTGACGGCAACCATCGCGTAGACCAGCCAGTCGACCCAGGCCGGAGAAGGGACAATCAGGATCAGCAGGAAGATCGTCAGCACCTGAACGCCGGTCTTCAGCTTCCCCCACCAGTTTGCCGCGATCACAACACCGTCGGAGCGGGCTGAGATCCGCGCCACCGTAACGGCGAACTCGCGCGCCACGATCACCATTGCGACCCACGCTGCGAGCCGCCCGAGCGAGACCAGCGAGAGCAAGGCGGCGATGATCAGCAGCTTGTCGGCGACTGGATCCATCAGCTTGCCGAAGGTCGTGATCTGCTCGCGCGTGCGCGCCAACCAACCGTCGAGCGCATCGGTGACCGAGGCGGCGGCAAAGACAACGGCGGCCAGCACGTCGCTCGTCTGCCCGCCGTGGGAGAGCAGCGCGACGACCAGCACCGGCACCAGCAGGATCCGCAGAACCGTCAGCAGGTTTGGAAGGTTCAGCGTGAACACGGCTTCCCCAGTATGGCGACCGTGCGAGTCATCTCTGCAGATCGGCCGTTAGGCCTCGATTGCCGCCTCTACTGGCGGAGCAAAGTCGGCTCCCAGCATCACTCCGATGCTGGCGGAGGTCACCAGCGCGATCGCAACCAGCTCGAGCACCGAGAGGTCTTGCCCAAGCACGATCAGACCCGCGAGCGCAGCTACCGCTGGCTCGATGCTCATCAGCACGCTGAAGACCCGGGCGGGCATCCGCCGCAGCGCCTCCGACTCGGCTGTGAACGGGATCGCCGAGCTGAGCAGCCCGACGCCGAGTCCAACAGCTAGGACGCCGGGGTTCAGCAGCTCTGGCCCTCCGGAGATGACCCCGGGGACCAGAATCAATGCGGTACCAACAACCGACGCAATCGCGATCCCGTCGCCAGCCTCAAAGCGTCGCACGAGACGCGCGGCGAGAATGATGTATGTCCCCCAGGCCGCCGCAGCAGCAGCCGCGTATCCAAGCCCTACCGGATCAAGGTTGTCGGTCGCCGTCCACGGCGCTGCAAGCAGAACCACACCAAGGGCCGCGACCAACACCCAGGGCCAGTGGGAGAGCTTGTGCGAGAGTGCTGCGGCTACAGCGATCGGCCCTAAGAACTCGATCGTGACGGCGATGCCGATCGGGAGCCGAGCGATCGCCTCGTAAAAACAGATGTTCATCACGGCCAGGTTGAGGCCGAAGATCAAGACGAGCTTCAGATCTTGGCGGGAGCGGCCGCGAAGCGTGGGCCGGGCCAGCGCGAGCAGCAACAACGAACTGAGGAGCAACCGCAGCAGTGTGGTCCCGGTGGCACCAACGTCATCGAACAATGTGAACGCCAGCGCAGCGCCGAACTGAACCGAGAGGGTTCCCGTGATCACCAACAGCACCGGCGGTACGCGCGCTAGCGCGCGATATCCCGGCGCGCTGGCGGCGCGCTCATCCACGATGCGGCTCCGCTCCTGTCGATCGGCGGTCACCACGGCGCGCAGGCGGGGCTGTTCGCGGCAAGCGAGGAATCGGAATCACCCTTCGATCGCCGCAGGGGCAGGCGGGGCCGGCGCCGATCGCGTCACGCCAATGCTCGCAATCACGACGAGGCCGATTGCGATTAGCTCTTGAAGACTGAGGCGCTGACCGAGCACGATCATCCCAGCGACGACCGCTACGGCGGGCTCAAGGCTCATCAAGACGCCGAAGACGCGCGCCGGCATCCTGCGTAGCGCCTCCAGCTCGAAGCTGAACGGGATCACCATGCTGAGGACAGCGACGATCAGCCCCATTGCCAGAACAGAAGGCTCGAGCAGCGCCGCGCCTCCGTCGAGGATCCCAGGAACCGCAGCCGTCGCGGTCGCTATAACCATCGCGATCGTCAGGATGTCTCGCCCCGAGAAGACCTTGCCGGCACGTGCAACCAAGAGGATGTAAGAAGCCCATCCGGCTGCGGCGCAGAGCGCCAAGATGATGCCGACGGGGTCCAAGCCACTGGAGTGAGACCAAGGCTGGGTCATCAGCAGAATCCCCGCTGCGGCGAGCAGTACCCATAGCCCTTCGATCCAGCGGCGCGAGTATGCCGCTGCGACTCCGATCGGACCTAGGAATTCGATCGTCACCGTGACGGCAACAGGCAAGCGGCTCAGCGCGGCGTAGTAGAGCATGTTCGTGATTCCCAGCGACAGTCCGAACGCGATCGCCAGAGCGTAGTTGGAAGCCGACCAGCCTCGGATCTTCGGGCGCCGTACCAGCAACAGCAATGCCGCTGCCAGCGCCAGCCGCAGGAAGGTGCTCCCTACCGCCCCGACCTCGTCGAAGAGGGTCACCGCGAGAGCGGCGCCAAACTGGACCGACACGGCGGCAGCCAGCACCAGCACCGTCGGCGAGACTTTGCCCAGAGGCCCGGACCCGTCGTCGTTGTCGGCTTGATCCGTGACCACAGCTGACGCCATCTTGCCAGCCGCGGGCCGGCGCTGCCGCTCGCTTCTGGGGGGATGCCGGTTTGCGACCCTGCTTTTGGGGCGAGCTCAAGCCGGGCGTTGCGGACGGCACCGTCGTGCCGACGCCCCTCGCCGTCGGCCAACCTAGTAGGTTCTCCCGCCATGGGACGAATCCGCCGGGGCTGGACGTTGTCAAAGCAGAGCTGGGCGGTCGTCAAGGGCGACAAGTCGCTGCTCGCCTTCCCGATCATCTCGGTGGTAGCGGCGATCATCACGATGATCCTCTTCTTTGGTGGCGGAATTGGCGTAGCCGTTGCGATCGGCTCAGCTTGGGCCGCGTTGCCGCTGGTGATTATCGGCGGTTACCTGCTGACGGTGATCGGCGTTTTTGCATCGGTAGCGCTCGCCTCCTGCGCGCGAGAAGCGCTCGAAGGGCGCCAGACGACGGTCGGGCAAGGAATCGCGGCAGCGCGTAGCAGGACGAAGCTGATCTTTGCTTGGGCGGCGGTGGCCTTCTTCGTGGGAATGCTGATCTCGTTGATCCAGAGCATCCTCCAGGAGGCTCTGGGCGGGATTGCCAGCGCGATCGTCGGCGGGCTCGCGAGCTTCGCTTGGGCGGTGGCAACCTTCTTCGTGATCCCGATCATCGCGCTCGACGGCCTTGGGCCGAAAGAGGCGCTAAAGAGATCGGTTCACGTCGTCAAGGAACGCTGGGGTGAAGGCGTTGTTGGCTCAAGCGCGATCGGCCTGATTACCTTCTTCGTCGCGATTCTTCCAGCGATCCTCGTGATCGTGCTCGGCGTGGTGCTGCTTGGCTCCTCAGCTGTCGGCGGCGGCCTCCTGATCGGCGTCGGCGTCGTCGTCTTCGTGATCGCATTGCTCTTTCAGACCACAATCATGGCCGTCTTCCGCGTGGCGCTGTACCGCTACGCGACAGATGACACGGTCCTTGGCGGCTTCGATCGCGAGGGCTTGGAGTCGGCTTTTGTGGCGAAGAAGCGGCGCCGTGGGGCGCTCGGTGGCGCCTGAGACTCGCATCGGTTAGTTACCGCCCAGAGAACGCGCGTCAACGCTGCGCTAATGCTGCGACGATGTAGAGACGATGCACGCGCTGATTAGTTCAATCTTCCAGCTCGCCGCTGCCGGTGGCGGATCATCCGGCTTCGGTGGCGGTGGTGGTGGCTTCGGTGGCGGTGGCGGTGGTGGTGGCTTCGGTGGTGGTGGCTACGGTGGTGGTGGCTACGGCTACGGAGGCGCGGCGAGCGCCGGAACAGTGCTGACGCTCTTCCTGACCTTCGGCGTGATCGCACTGATTGTGGTCCTAAGCATGTTCCGCTCTTACATGACGGTGCGAAACATGCGCCAGAAGCGGACCGAGCGCGACGCGCGCGTGCGGACCGCTGCCGCTGAGGCGGCGGCCGACGACGCGGCCTTCGACGCCGACGCGATTACTGCCGGGACGGCGGCGCTCTTCGGAGCGATTCAGCACGCCTGGGATCAGCGCGATGACCGCGCGCTGCAGACGATGGTCGGCGACGATCTGCTGGTCGAGTGGCGCCTGCGAATGCAGGATTTCGCCGCCCGCGGATGGCATAACCGTGTGCGTGTACTGCGCGGCCCGCAGGTGCTTTATGTAGGCATCGATAACAAGGCCGACGATCTGGACGACCGCGCGATTGTCCACATCGAAGCGACGCTGGAGGATTTCGTCGAGACCGACGACGGGATGCGGATCATGCGCAGCGACGACGCTGACGCGGTCGTAACGCTGAGCGAGTACTGGACGCTCGCCAAGCGCGACGGAGCTTGGATTCTGCTCTCGATCGAACAGGACCGCGAGGGCGCGCACCACCTCGACGCACCGATCATCGCTTCGCCTTGGGCCGACGACGTGCGGCTGCGCGACGCGGCGATCGTCGAGGCGGCGGTTGCCGATAAGGCGCTCGAGGGAACCTCGACCGCCGAGCTCGTTGACGTCAGTTTGGCCGACGATGCACGCACCCAGGCGATGGATCTCTCGCTCGTTGACGGGCGCTTCGCGCCCGACGTGCTGGCAGCCGCAGCGAGGCGCGCGGTCGCTGCTTGGGCTGAGGCCGTGGATGGACCCGACGCCGCGCTTGAGGCCGTTGCCAGCGCCGAGGCGATCGAGCAGCTGCTCTACCCCTCACCCGACGGCCACAACGCAAGGCTGGTCGTGCGCGGGCCACAGATTGAAGCGATCACAATCGAACGACTGGCCGCCGAACCGGCGCCGGCGCGGATGAGTGTGACGCTGAAGGTACGTGGTCGCAGGTACCTCGAGAACCGCGACACCGCTGCTGTGATCGCCGGTGACAAGGACCGCGAAACGAAGTTCAGCGAACGCTGGACGCTGGCGCTCGATGGCTCCGACGCAGTGCCGTGGCGCCTTGTTGAAGCTGCTCCCAGCGGATAGGTCGGCGTCGCGTGACTAGTTGCGTGCGATTCCGCGCTTGCGGGCGCGGCGGATCTTCTTCGCCTTCTCGGCCGCGCGTGTGCGAGCGGTTGTCCGCCTGCTGGCGGCAGCGGCGGCCGTGGTTGCAGAGGCGACTTCGGCGACTGTGATTGCGCTTGGCTCGCCGGTGCCGGAGGCACAGAAGCCGAAAGCGGTAACGCTCGCCCCCGGCGCGACCGATGCGGCCCAGCTCGGCGCCGTCACAGTTACGACGTTGCCGCTGCGCGTGGCAGTGCCGCTCCAACTTTCTGTGATCCGGACGCCGCTCGGCAGCGTGAAGGCGAGCCTCCAATTGGACGACGACTTTGTGCCCGAATTGGCGACCTTGAAGCTGCGGCAGAATCCGCCAGTCCAGGTGGAATCCCTGATCACCGTCGCTGTCAACCTCGCCTCACCGGGGACCGGTGTCGGCGCCGGCGTTGGTGTCGGCGCGGGCGTTGGTGTCGGCGTTGGTGTCGGTGCTGGCGCAGGTGTCGGTGCTGGCGCAGGTGTCGTTCCTGATTGGTGAGTCGTCACGACGATGTTGCTGAGCTGCCCGGCACCGGAGCCTGAAACACACATTCCGGTATCGGCATAGCTGCCACCGGCGACGGCATGAGCCCAGCTCGGTGCGACGACCGAAAAGTTGTTGCCGACCTGCGTGAAGGTGCCGCCCCAGCTGCTGTTGAGCCGATCACCGCTAGGGATCGAGAAGCTGATCCTGTCGATCACAAGATCGCTCGAGGTTGCGTTGCTGACGACGATCTTCCCGCACCAGCCGCCTGCCCACTGCGAGTCGACAGCGACCCGCGAGCTAACCGCGCCAGGTAGCGGCGTTGGCGTTGGCGCTGGCGTCGGCGTTGGGGTTGGCGCCGGAGTCGGAGCCGGGGTCGGGGTTGGTGTCGGGGTCGGGGTTGGCGTCGGGCTCGGCGTCGGATTGGTCACCGGCGCGCCGCCGAACGTCTTCCAGATGCTCGAGAACTGCATCGGGCTCTGCACCACACCACTGCAGTAGATGCTCGCGAAGTTGCTCGGCGCGGCGCACTGGCGGTCGCGGTTGAGCGACCACATTGCGATCCGCCCAATGCTCTTCGAGTTGGCCCACGTGAGCAGCTTCGTTGCGTCGGCGAGCGAGAAGATCTCGAGCGGATTGTCGTTGATCCCGATCATCGGCGTGATGCCGACCATCCGGTAGAGCGCGGCGCTACTGCGGCCCGGGTAGAGCGCCGCGAGCTGGCTCTTGAGTGCTTCGCCGGCCTGAACCGCGTAGTCGCCCATCCTCCCCGCTGGGTTTTGCGATGAGTCGTAGTAATCCATAGCCATCACGTTTACAAGGCTCACGTCAACTCCGTTGGCGATCGCGCTACGCACCACGTTGATGCCGTCTGGGGTGAGTCCGGCCGGCAGCGTTGGCAGCGTCAGCGAGACGGTCACAGGATTTCCAGCGGCGGTTCCAGCAGCCTGAACTCTGGCGATTGCTTGGAAGCGGCGCGCGACCGATGTCGGATAAGCCTGATCTGCGCCTTCAATATCGAAGTCGAGGTTGCGGACGTTGTAGGCGTCGATTACCGACTGGTACTGCGCCGCCAGATCGGTTGCGTTGGCGCATGTTCGAGCAAGTTCCTGCCCTGACGCACCACCAAACGAGATGATCGGTTCGGAGCCCGCCGCGCGGGCGTCGGCGATCACCTGCCTAGCGTCAAACCAATCATCGGATGCAGTTAGTCCGTAGTAGCCGCCCCACGACGCCTGACATGGCGCACCGCTGACTATGAAGGCCAGCGTCGACGCCTTAGCGCCCGACTGCCTGATGTTGCCGGTGTTGGTGGCCTTCGACTGCAGCGTCAGGTCGACATACGGCGCGAAGCTAGGCGAGACTGCTGCTTGCGCGCTGGCGGCGCCGGTGGAGATCGCTGCTGCGGCGCTGATCGCGGCTGCCGCGAGGGCGAGCCGCGTTCTGCGGCCTGTCAATGGCTCTCTCTTGCTTGTCATCAGAGTGATTCCGTTTCTCCGCCGGTTGGCAGTGGTAGTTGCTGCTAAGACCGGGCAAAGCGCTTCGTGTAACGCGCCGCCCTCCGATCGCCAGCGACTACGCAACGAGTGCGGTTGCTCGAATCAGTGCCCCCGACGACTGCGCAGCACGGACTGCTTGCGCGCCTGGCGGATTTTCTTCGCCTTCAGGATCGCCCGCGACTTTGCGGTCGACTTCGAACTCGCTGTCGGCCTCGAACGCCTAGCAGCAGCGCTCACCGATGCGACCTCTGTAACCGATACGGCGCTTGGCTCACCGCTACCGGAGGCGCAGAAGCCAAACGAGGCCGATCCACTGCCGGGCGCGACCTTGGCGGCCCACGCCTCGGGCGTGACGGTCACAGTGTTGCCAGTGCGGGTAGCTGAACCGCTCCAACTCTGGGTGATCGCAACCGTGCTTGGCAGCGTGAAGGTCAGCCTCCAGCCGGTCGAGGTTGCGGTACCGCTGTTGGCGACCTTGAAGCTGCGGCAGAAGCCTGCGGCCCAAGTTGAATCCTTCAGCACCGTCGCCGATAGAACGGCGCCGCCTGGGGCCGGTGTCGGCGTTGGGGTTGGCGTCGGTGTCGGCGTTGGCGTCGGGGTTGGCGTCGGGGTTGGCGTCGGCGTCGGGGTTGGCGTCGGCGTTGGGGTAGGACTGGTGACTCCTGCCGCCGTGACGGTCAGGTTGCTCAGCGTCCCAGTCCCTGAGATGCATAGACCGGTGTCGCCGTAGCTTCCACCAGCGACGGCTTTCGCCCACGACGGCGCCGCAATCTCGCGGCTCGTACCGGCTCCGGTAACCGCTCCATTCCATGAGCTGGTGATCGACGCGCCGACAGGCAACGTGAACGCGAACCTCGAAACGAGGGCGTCAACGCTCGACGTGTTGCTGACGACGAGCTTGCCGCACCACCCACTTGACCACTGCGAATCCACAGCCAAGCGGACGCTGACGGTTCCCGCCGGCGGCACAGGTGTCGGCGTCGGTGTCGGTGTCGGCGTCGGGGTCGGGGTCGGGGTGGGGGTTGGCGTCGGCGAGGTGCCGGGCGCGAAAGGGATCGGTTTGCGAGCGATTAGGTCGCTTAGTAGTCCCATTTTGGCTGGGTTGATTGTGTTCCAGTCGTCTTGGAGGACGCCGCCGGTGTCACCGGAGTTTGGGTTCCAAGCCCAGAACGTCCAGCTGATCCCTTTGCGGCCTAGGTGATCAGCGAATTGGCGGATCCAGCGTCCTTCGACGGTGTCGGTGCCAACGTTTTTGGCGCCAAACTCACCAATTAGGATTGGTGCCGTGCCAGCGTCGTGAATGTAGCCGAAGCCTTTCTGCCAGCGATCAGCGAGAATTGAGGCCATGTTTGGGTCGGAGAACCAGGGCTGAGCAAAAACCCCTGGCCCGTACTCATGCGGTGAGTAAACAAGCCGGTTGGCAACATTGAGGCGCACAGGGTGGTTGCGCACGCCTTCAAGGTTGCCGCCCCACCAGTGACGATCAAGCAGCTGACCACCGGCAACGGGGCCTTCAATGCCCTCAACAAGAATTAGCCAGTTAGGGGCGTTGGCAAGCACCGCGTTGCCAGCTAGCTCTGCGGCGCGGCGCCAATCATTAGCTGCGCCAGTGCCCCAAGTTGCCTCACCATGAGGCTCATTTTTCAGGTCCGCACCAATAACGTTGGCTTTGCCCGCGTAACGGGCTGCAAGCGCCCGCCAAGTATTGACCCAGTCAGCTTCGCTGTAGCCACCAAGCCCATACCAAAGTGGATGCATGAACGAATCATCGGTCGTTGAATGATTGTCAAGGATGATCATCAATCCCTGAGTGGCGGCCTCATCGATGATGATGTCCATCACCTGCTGGGGCGTCTTGCCGGCCAGCGCAGCGTTATGGCCGCCGCTGTAATCAATTCCACTAGTCGTCGCCGAGCGCAAAGCCTGAAGCGAAAACGGTAACCGGATCGTGTTGAAACCCTGCGCTTTGATCTGCGCAAGCATCTGCCTGTAGTCACGCGTCCAAAGACCGTGCGGGGCATGGTTCGCGGTCTCAAAACCAAACCAATTGACGCCCTGCAACACAACCTCACTACCAGCCGAATCAACAACCTTCGCGCCCTGAGTCTTCAACGGCATCACTGCCGCCGCGCGCGAAAACGCTGGAGCCGCGAAAACCGCAACAAGCGCAGCAACCAAACCGACGACAAGCAACCGAGCGCGGCGCGAGCGAGCATCCCTCGTCGTGCTACCAAGCGCGTGGCCGGCGACCACAGACCGCAGGGAACTCATCTTCATCTCAAACTCATCTCTGGCCCGCCATGCGGAACCGTTCGGGGGGAACGCGTCTCCGACCCCAAACACGACCTTCGCCCCGGAGTTGCGAACTTCTCGGAAACATCTCGGTGCTCTAGCTGGATCAGAGCTGCCGCTGCGCGCTAGGTCGTTCTGGGTTCGTGGCGCGGCTAGTTGCTTAGCTCAGCGTCGGTGATCGAAACTGAAGCTCGGTTTCAGTGGCCCTTGGACTGCCGGCCGGCGATGAACTTCTGCTGGCAGCCGGCTCCACAGAAGTACCAGCTCTTGCCATCGATTTCAGTCGTCAGAGCGACGCTCTTGTCAACGCTCATGCCGCAGACCGGATCCTTCGCGCCGCGCCGCACGGTGATCGTCCAGAGCGCGATGAAGACGCCGAGAGCAAGCGCGTTGAGCAGCGCCTTGTAGTCGAGTTGGATCATCCCGAAGACGTCGTCGCTGGAAGGTCGCGCGCTCGGGATCAGCCCGGCCGCCCCGAACAGGACATCAATGATCAGAGCAGCGAGGACCATCGTCACGAACATCAGCGCCACGATCCGCGCCGCGTACGCGGTGCCGTAGTACTTGCGGTAGGCGACGATGATCGGCAGCACGATCAGATCGGCGAAAATGAAGGCGATCACGCCGGCGAAGCTGAGCCCGCCGGACCAAAGCACGGCGGCGAGCGGAATGTTGCCGACCGAACAGACGAACGAGAGCATCGCAATAACAGGTCCGATGATCGCCCCCCAGACCGTTTGAACCAACGGCGGTGCCCCGGTCAAGAAGAGGCCGTTGAAGAAGTCGTCACCGAGCAGCGCGATGTAACCGGCCAGCAGCAGCCCAATCACAATCTCCTTCCAAAGCATCTGCCAGTCGCCGCGGAAGTTGTGGGCGACGTCAGACCATGACTGAGCGTCGGTCAGCTTCTCGCGAAGTGGGATTTCATTCTCCGCGATGTGGTGCTGATGGCCGGTGTCAGCGCCCCGCGCATACTCGCGCGCCTCCTCTTCTAACCGTTTGGAGACGAAGAGCCGCAGCAGCGCCCACATCAGGATGATCATCACGACGCCGCCGAGGAACTCGGCGAGCGTGAACTGCCAACCCATCAAGACCCAGATGACGAGGCCGAGCTCCCAAACAAGATTGGTCGAAGCAAATTGGAAGGCCAGCGAGGCAGCAGATGAGGCGCCCTTCTGAAACAGCGACTTGGCGATCGCGATCGCCGCATAGGAGCACGATGACGATGCGGCGCCGTAGCCGGTGGCGCGGGCGATTGGCGCCGCGCCTGGGCCGGAGAGCAAAGCCTCAATCCGCTCGCGCCGCGCCCAAGCCTGCACGATCGCTGAGATTGCAAAGCCCAGTACCAGCGCCCACCAGATCTGCCACGCCATCATCGCTGCGTTGCTGAGCCCTTCGAGCAGCAGCGAGAACACGTGGCTCATCTGCGCGCCGTCACCAAAGCCCGCCAGCCATTAGCCGCAGGCCTCATTGGTCGCTGTCTTGAAGCTGTCCCAGGCCGAGTTAAGCAGCAGCAGCTGCGCAGCGAGCGTCACACCGGTCGCCGTCAGATTGGTGCTCGTCGTCAGCGTCTTGCCGGTCGAGACAACATCGTTGAGGGAGTTCTCAAGCGCCGTCGACTGGCTCGGGAAGTCGCTCTTGGCGGCGTTGATCATCGCCGTGCCAGCGTCCTCGACGGCCGTAATGTCGGTTGTGATCTCGGTCGGGTCGGGCGGCGTTAGCGATACCCCCACCAGCGTCGAAACTGAGCTGTTGAAATCGGTCTTCTTCGCGCAGAACTCAGGTTTGCCGCAACCGGGCAGCGTCACGGCCGCCACTGCAGCGATGCATGCGATCGACAGGAACGGGGCGACGGGGCGACGGGTCATCAAGGAGCTCCAATGTTCGAAGGCTAGTCAGGTATGGACGGTACAGCTAGTCTCGGCTCGGACGCTCTGTGACGTACCGCCCGCGCGATGCTGAGTAGCGCGCGGTTGCCTAGCGGCGACCACTAGGACGCAAACTCTGCCGAAAGGAACCCTTTGATTGACGTCAGCCGCAGTGACGAGATAGTGACGATGACGATGCAGGCTGAGGAGAACCGCTTCAACCTTCCGATGCTTGATGCGTTCAAGCAGGCGCTCGATGAGGTCGAAGCGGACGAGTCAACGCTCGCAGTCGTGCTGACCGGTGAAGGCAAATTCTTCTCCAACGGACTCGATCTGGAGTGGATGACCGAAGCCGGCGAGGAAAGCTCACGGCTCGTAGTAGAGCGTCTGCAGGCGCTCTACATGCGGCTGCTTGCGTTTCCACTGCCGGTCGTCGCCGCGATCAACGGCCACGCCTTCGCGGGCGGCGCGATGCTCGCGCTGGCCTGCGACCAGCGTGTGATGCGCGAGGATCGCGGCTTCTTCTGCCTGCCGGAGGTTGACATCAACATCCCATTCGTGCGCGGAATGTCGAAGCTGATCCAAGCCAAGTTAACTCCCGCTGCAGCACACAAGGCGATGCTCAGCGGCCACCGCTTCGGCGGCGACGAGGCCGTCGAATGGGGGATCGCCGACGAGGCGAGTGCGGAGGATCGGGTGCTGCCGGCAGCGACCGCGCGAGCAGAAGCGCTAGCCGGTAAGAACCGCGCCACCGTCGCCGCAATCAAGAACGTGATCTACCACGACGCAATCGAAGCACTAGGCCGCTTCGAAAGCTTCTAGCTCAAACGAGGTTGCTGCGTGGCAGCGGCGGCGCAACCGTCAGTGGTCAAGAGACGGACGGCGGACCGAGCCGGACCGGCCCGTTGGGCGCTCACGGACCGGCAGCTCCAACGTTAGTTTCGACACTTCAACACTGAAGCTTCCGTTGCTGGGCCGGTACATCGGCACCTGAAATGGTGTCTTCGCTCTGAAGTCGGAGCCGAGCAGCTCGAGTCGAACCTGATGCCCGGCTTGGACCCTGTAGGCGTTACCACTTAGTAGAAAGTTGATCGTTCCACGCTGGTTCGCCGTCAGTCGCCGCACGGCTCGGGAGATCAACCGCTGCTGACCGTCCGGTGCGATGTCCCAAAGTCGCGCAGCTAGTTGAGCATAAGTGCCGGTGACCGCGACGGTTGCCCGCACCGCCGGTAGGCCAAGCAGAGTGAAGGACCGTTTTGCCGCGAGCGTGTAGTAAGCGGCGCCAGCGCTGGTCGTCTTAGGCACCGTCAGGCAGGCGTCCTGCGTGCCGATCAGAAAAGTGAACTGGGAGCCAAGCGCTGCGTCGGAGTCAGCTGACAGAACCGTCTGCGTTCGGTTGCTGGCGGTCCGCACGGCGCCAGGGCTGAGCGTCTTCCAACTCGAAGCTCTGTAGGGGCCACCAGCGGGGGGAGTGCTGGCTGGGGGCGGCACTTGGGTTGGAGCAGGGCAGGTCTGCGTCATCACCGACACGCTCCCCGGTGCCAATGGCTTGCCGCGGCCACGCAGCCAATAATCGAAGAAGGATGACCCTTGCGCGTTGAAAATAGCGAACGTATTGAACTTATTTGAGCCCCGTGGATGGCCCAGATCGCCGAACTGCAATGCCACCGGCGCCCGAGGATTCCGTGAACGGGCGATGTTGTAGGCGCGCAGCGCCTCGCGCGGCGGGAATAGCTCGTCGGTGAAACCATTCTGCAGCAGTAGAGGCGCTGGCGAGCCACTGAGATCTGTAATCGAGGAGTAGCGCGAGAGATTGGTAACCACATTCTTGATCTCCGAGCCATAGGGCTCGCCGGCGGCAAACAGCTTGCTCCACCCAATCGGGTCGACCTGCGGATCGGCGCCCTCAGGCGCTGCGTAGTCACCGCTCAGCAGCACCAGCAACACTTCTGCTTCCGTCAGCGCCCCGAGTGGTGTACCGACAGGGGCCGCCTTCTCAGCGGCAAGGCCCTTCGCTGTGTTCGCGAAGTACCCCGTCGGCACAATCGCCCAGGCCATGTTCGACCACTCGCCGCGAGGCCATGCTGCCCTAATTGAGAGCGAATGCCCTTTTGGCGATCGCCACGGGACGAGCTTGCCGTTGGTCATTCTGACGCGGTCCTTGAGCCAGCCGAGCTGAAGCGACTGACCCCCGCCCCAAGAAAAACCAGTTACGCCGATCGCACCGCGCTTTGCGATCCCGCCGTCGACGAGCTTGCCGATCAAGGTTTGGGCATCACGGATTTCGTAGCGTTGATCGGCCATATGAAACCAACCACGGTCACAGGCAGGCGGCGTCCGCGACGCTAGCTTGCCGCACGAGTTTGCGAACCCACGGTGTGAGTAGTTGACGACCGCATAGCCGCGCTGCGCGAAGTAGATGTTGTTGTAGTGGTAGGTGTCGTTTCTTAGTTTGCCGTCAGCATTGAGCACACCTCGCGCACTATCGGCCTCAAAAGTTGCTTTGTTGCCGCCAAAGCCGTGCAGCATGACAACCAGTGGCCACGGCCCGTTGCCGCTGGTCGGCAGCGTCACATCGGCGTCGATTGGAAGGCCGTCCCAGCTTGGGACCCGCTCGGCGAGCGTCGAAGTAGGGCAGAAGCGGACACCGTTCTGCGCAGTGCAGGCATGACCGAACGGAGCTGGCGCGGCGATCGCGCTTGGTGCTAGTGCTAGCGAACTCAGTAGCCCAACCAGGACGACTGCTGGCGTCAGTGTCAGTCGCAGACCCATCAGAATCAGACCCTACCTCAGATCCGGTGATCGGCGCGGCAGTTCACCGCTGGCCACCGGCAGCGCGGTCCGCCACCGCAATCCGGCTCGTCTAGGCTTGGGAATTCTCTGGCCGTGCGGTTCTTGCGTCGTCTCCGCAGCACGCGTCAGCGGCAGGCGCAGGAACCGGGACTGCAGCGCACGCGCAACCCTCACCGCGCCACGCTTCGACGCCTTCTTTGACAGCGACGACGGCGATCAGCAGGCCGACAAGCCCGTCGAGCCACCACGCGCCGAGCAGAGCGTTACCGGTTAGCCCGACCAGAAGCGCCCCCGCCAGGTAGGCGCACAGCATGTTCTGACGCCCTTCACCCTTGGTAGCCGGGGACCCGAGTTCCTCGGCGATCCGCTGCTTAGCGGTGCCCAGTAGCGGCATCAACACCACCGACCCCAGCGCCAACAGGATCCCAACCAGACTCGGATCGGGATGCTCCCCGGAGAGGAGCGACCGGCCGGACTCGAACGCGACGTAGGGAGCGAGCAGGAAAAACTGGATCGCAACGAGCTTCTGCGCCCGTATCTCCGCGGCTTCGGAGTGGATCCGGTGTCCAGTGAATCGCCAGACGATGATCACCGAAGCGAAACCCTCGACGGCGGAGTCCAGCCCGAAGCCGACCAGCGCGATCGAGCTTGCCGCAATACCCGCGGCAAGGGCTACGAAGCCTTCGACGCTCATCCAGGCCAGCGAAAGCCACGACAGCCGCCGGGCTCGACGCGCGAGCGCCTCGATCCGCTCGCGACTCGGGCCGCTGACCTGCGGGCCGGCAATCGGCATCGCCGTGGTGCTCATGGCCACGCCGCGGTCATAGAAAGCATCTCGCGGCCGACGGGAGTCAGCGCGTAGAGGACCATCTTCCCGTCGCGACGAGAGACGGCCAGACCGCCGCCGCGCAGCTTGCGCAGGTGGTGTGAAACTAGGTTCTCAGCTCGACCGGTGATCCACGCTAGGTCGCAGACACACAGCTCGCCTGCCCGGTCAAGCGCCAAAGCGACCTGCAGCCGAGTTGGGTCGGCGAGTGCCTTCAGCCGCGCGGTCCGCGCGGCGAGCTGCTGCAGGTCCGGCAGCGCTGCGCGGACGTCCTCCGCCTTTGGAAGATCAAGGCACAGCAATTCGCAACGCTCTGCTGTCATTCCAACATCCTAACGTTTGTTGGGATGAGACTCGCAACTAGACGCTGAACGCTTGCGCTCGATTCAGTCTCTGGCGCTGAAATCGCGTCAGCGATCCCGCGACACCGCAGCGATCGGCTAAATCAACCGCAGCCGGTGTTGTTGCCGCAAGACGTGCAGGTGTAACAAGCGCCCGTCCGCTGCATCATCCCGCCACACTGGTTGCACGCTGGCCCGAGTTCAAGCCCACCCATCTTCGCCGGCGTTACCGGCGGGGTGTCGGTCATCGCTGAGGCTGCGGCCTTGCTCCCCGCGTCCACTGCCGATGCCTGCGGCGTTGGTGCACCGCTGCCACCGTTGGCGGGGCCTGCAGTGTCGGAGGTGAATGAGCTTGCGGCTTCCTCCCCAGCTTTCTTAGCGCGGACCGAGTCGGTCATGATCCCGAGCCCTTCCTGCGTCTCTGTGTCGAGGAAGCGTGAGGCTAGCCAGCGCATGATGTAGTCCGGCATCGACTTGGCGAATGGGATCTCCGGATTCTGCGTGATCCCTTCTGGGTCGAAGCGCATGTAGCTGAACTTCTCAACCAGCTTCTCGAGCGGCACGCCGTACTGGAGCGCGATCGAGATCGAGGTCGCGAAGGCGTTCATCATGCCGCGCAGCGTTGAACCTTCCTTGCCGATGTCGGTCAGGAAGATCTCGCCGACCGTGCCGTCTTCGTAGACACCGGCGGTGATGTAGCCCTCGTGGCCTCCGATTGAGAACTTGTGCGTTAGCGACTGGCGCTCGCGTGGCATCCGGCGGCGGGCTGGCAGGGCGCCGCCTTTCGCTTCGAGCACGGCGTGCTCGAGCAGTGCGTCAACGTCGGCCTTGGTGTAGAGGCCGTCTGGCGCGTCAGCCTCAACCTGAGCGTCGGTGCGCAGCGCCTGCGCGGTCTTTGAACCGTCACGGTAGATCGCAAGTGCCTTGACCCCGAGCCGCCAAGCGTCGATGTAGGCGCCTTCGATCTCCTCAACCGTCGAGGAGGCTGGCATGTTGACGGTCTTCGAGATCGCACCTGAGATGAACGGCTGGACGGCGCCCATCATCTTGATGTGGCCGTGGGCCGAGATCGCTCGCTCGCCGACGGCCACGTCGAAGACCGACAGGTGCTCGTCGAGCAGTCCTGGCGCGCCGACGATTGTGCCGTGCTCCGTTACGTAGGCTTCGATCTGTTCGATCTGAGGATCGGTGTAGCCGAGCGTCTGCAGCGCCAGCGGAATCGTCTTGTTGGCAATTGTCATCTGACCGCCGCCGACCAGCTCCTTGAACTTGACCAGTGAGAAGTCCGGCTCGATGCCGGTCGTGTCGCAGTCCATCAGGAAGGAGATCGTGCCGGTTGGCGCGAGCACCGTTGCCTGCGCGTTGCGGTAGCCGTAGCGCTCCCCGATCTCGACCGCCTCGTCCCACGAGTGGCGCGCACCAGCGAGCAGATGGTCATCAACGACAGTCGAATCTGGAATCGCGTATGCGGCGTCGCGGTGCATCCGCATCACGGCGTTGTGCGGCGCGCGGTTCTCTTCGTACCTCTCGTACGGCCCGATTGCCGCTGCGATCACGGCCGACTGGCGGTATGCGCGGCCGGTCATCAGCGCTGTGATTGCGGCCGCCGTTCCGCGACCTGGGTCGGAGTCGTAGGCGACGCCGTTGGCCATCAGATACGCCCCAAGGTTGGTGTAGCCGAGGCCAAGCTGACGGAAGGCCCGTGCGTTGTCACCGATCTGCTCGGTCGGGTAGCTCGATGGTGAGACGATGATCTCCTGCGCGAGCAGCAGAATGTCGGTGGTGTGCTCGAAGTCTTCAACGTCGAGCGTGCCGTCTGGGCGGCGGAATTTCATCAGGTTGATCGAGGCGAGGTTGCAGGCCGAGTCATCTACGTGCATGTACTCGGAGCATGGGTTGGAGGCGTTGATCCGGCCCGAATTGGGTGATGTGTGCCACTGGTTGATCGTCGTGTCGTACTGAACGCCAGGGTCGGCGCAGCGCCATGCGGCGCGGGCGATCTTCATCATCAGTTCGCGCGCCGAGATCGGCTCGCCGATCGGTTCGCCGGTTGCGCGGGCGGTCGTACGCCACGGCGCGTCATCCTCAACGGCCTGCATGAACTCGTCTGTGACGCGGACCGAGTTGTTGGCGTTCTGGTACTGGATTGAGTTGAAGCCGTCACCGTCGATCGACATGTCGAAGCCGGCGTTGCGCAGAGCGGCGGCCTTGTCTTCTTCCTTCGCCTTGCACTCAATGAACTCAACGATGTCGGGATGGTCGACGTCGAGCACGACCATCTTGGCGGCGCGACGCGTCTTGCCGCCTGATTTGATCGTGCCGGCCCATGAGTCGGCGCCACGCATGAATGAGACCGGGCCGCTTGCGGTGCCGCCCTTGCTCAGCAACTCCATTGAGCCACGGATGTTTGAGAGGTTGATGCCGGAGCCGGAGCCGCCGCGGAAGATCGTCCCTTCTTTCGTGTTCCAGTCGAGGATCGATTCCATCGTGTCGTCAACGCTGAGGATGAAGCAGGCCGAGCACTGCGGCTTCTCTTCGAAGCCGACGTTGAACCAGACCGGCGAGTTGAATGCTGCCTTCTGGTGCAGCAGGATCTGCGTCAGTTCAGCTTCGAACGCGTCGCCGTCCTCGGCAGTGGCGAAGTAGCCGCGCGCGCGGCCCCAGTCGGCGATCGTGCCTGATACTCGGCCGATCATCTGCTTGACCGAGTGCTCGCGCTCGCTTGAACCGGCCTGCCCGCGGAAGTACTTCTGCGTAACGATGTTGGTGGCGTTCTGCGACCAAGTAGTAGGGAACTCGACGTCGGGCTGTTCGAACGCGACGTGGTCGCCGTGAGCGATCCGTGCGTCGCGAACCTCCCACTCAACTGAAGCGAATGGATCGACGCCCGCTTCGCTGTGGCGGCGTTCGATCGACATTGCTTGACCAGCGTCAACGGCGGTGGCGGTGCGGTCGCTCTGTGGTGTGATTTCCATCGTCTGCTTCCTCTCTCCTGCCGACTGAATTGTCGGCGCTTCCTCGCGTCCTTGAAAACCGGTTGCGGGCCGAGCAACTTCCCACTTGCGTCGGACGGAATGCAACTTGGCGCCCAGTCGTCTTACGGGCCGTCAATGCGCACAAATCCGACCCTCTGAGGATAGCCCAGCTGGGAGCGGTTTTTTCCGCCTTGGAGGGCGACGAGTTAGCGGCCGAGGCGGAGCAGATCGCGCAGCTCGGAGCCGTTCAGCCCTGCCCGCCAGCCGGCCTCGGCCACCGCGTGGCGCCAGCGCCGCAGCCAGCGCGGATCCCAACCGCGAACGCGCCAAAGCAGGATCACGACCATCACTCCGAACAACACCGCACCGAGCGCAATCAGGCCAATTGTCAGCCACTCAAGTCCGCGATCCTGAGCCTTGCTGAGCGGCTTGTCGCTCTTCGGCGCCGGCGCCGACGTCGCGGGTTCGGTGACCGTCGGCGAGGCTGGCTGCCCGGGCGCACCCGACGGCGGTGTGATCTCCCCGCCGGTTGCGGGCACCGGCTCGCCGGGCACCGGCTCGACCGGTTGGCCGCCCGTCTGCGCCTGCGCGCTCAGCGGTAGAGCCAAGATCAAGGCGCTTGCGGCGAGCGCTGCGATTGCACGAAAACGCATCGCCTATAAGCCTAGGGCAGCAGCTCACTAATCGCTTCAATTGCCGCCGCCAGCACCGCTGCGGGCGCGGCCGCCGCGTCGAGCACGTGGATCCGCTGCGGCTCGGCGGCGGCCAGCTCGTCGTATGCCGTTGCCGCACGCGCGAAGAAATCGTCGCCAGCCAACTCCAAGCGATCGGCCGCCTCGCCTCGCTCGCCGATCCGCTCGGCGCGCGTGGCGGCGTCGAGGCGCAGATAGAGCGTGCAGTCGGCGCCTAGGCCGCCGCTGGCGAAGTCGTTGATCTGGGCGACCGCTTCGATCCCCAGCCCACGACCGGCGCCCTGGTAGGCGAGCGACGAATCGATGTAACGGTCGAGCAGTACGCAGCGGCCCTCCTCTAGCAGCGGCAGCACCACCTCACCGACCAGCTGGGCTCGCGCGGCGGCGTAGATCAGCGCTTCGGCGCGCGCATTCACTTGCAGCGACGGATCTTTGACCAGATCGCGCAACCGTTCGGCCAGCTGCACTCCGCCCGGCTCGCGCAGCGCGGTCACCGGCAGCGAGCGGCTTTCAAGCTCGGCTGCGAGGCCAGCGACGAGCGTTGACTTGCCGCAGCCGTCGAGCCCTTCGATCGTGATCAGTCGTCCTGCCATCAACGAGCCGAGCGTACCCGTACGATCAGCCAATGAGCACGCTGGCAGCAATCGAACGCCACCCGCACGCGCGGGCCGTGCTCGGTTCAGCGCTAGAGCCGGGTGGCACCCCCTCGCACGCCTACCTCTTCCATGGACCGCCCGGCGCGGGCAAAGCGGCCGCAGCGCGAGCCTTCGCCGCCGAGCTGCTTGCTGAAGGAGCGACCAACCCGGACGGTGTGCGCGACCGCGCCGAACGCGAAACCCACCCCGACCTGACTTGGGTCCGCGCCAGCGGCGCGAGCGAGATGCGCCGCGCCGACATCGACGAGCCGGTTGTCGCTGCGGCGGCGCGTAGGCCGTTTGAAGCGTCGAAGCGCGTCTTCGTAATCGAGGGCGCCGACACGATGAACGCCGAGGCCGCCAACCGGATGCTCAGAACGCTCGAAGAGCCCGCCTCCTACGTCCACATCGTGCTGCTGACAGACCGGCCCGAGCAGGTGCTGCCAACAATCTCATCGCGTTGCCTCGCGGTCCGCTTCGACGCCCCAACCGAAGCGCAGCTCGAACAGCAGCTCGGCGCTCGAGGGATCGCCCCCGAAGTGGCGCAGGCCTGCGCAAAACTGGCGCTCGGCGACTCTGACCGCGCTCTGGCAATGGCGCTAGGCGAAGGCGCCCAGCAGCGCGCCAACGCCGAGCGCTTCGCCCGCTGCGCGCGCCACAACAAGCTCAGCGACCAGCCGTGGATGGCGCTGATCAACCTGGCCCAAACTCTGGCCGCAGCAACCGAGGAGCGGCTCAACAACGAGGCCAAGGTGGAGGCCGAATCGCTGCCGAAAAAAGAGCGCAACAAGTATGAGAAAGAGGCCAAGGCCGACGCCCACAGAATCTGGCGCCGTTCGCGAACCTCAGCCCTCGATGAAGGGCTGCGCCTAGTCGGCCTCTGGTACCGCGACCTTGCCTGCATCGTTGACGGCGCAGCGGAGCTGATCTACGCGGTTGATCGCCGCGCTGAGCTTGAGGCCGATGCTGAAGGGCTGAGCTCTCACCGCCTGCGCGAGGCGGTTGCGCTAGTTGACGCCACGCGCTCATCGCTTTCGATCTACCCCGATGATCAGCTGCAGCTGGAGGCGCTCGCTTACCGGCTGGCGCGCACGCTCAGCTAACAGCGCCGACGGCCAGCAGCACCAGCATCAGGACGCCGACCGCAACGCGGTAGATCACGAAGATGCTGAAGTTGTGCGTGCGCACAAAGCGCAGCAGGAAGGCGATCGCGAGATAGCCGCTGACGAAGGCCAGCAGAGTTGCGATCACCGTTGGCGCCACGCCGACCGAAGCGCCGGTCGCGTCACCGATCTTGCGCAGCTCAAAGACGCCAGAGAGCACGACTGCCGGAACCGACAGCAGGAACGAATAGCGCGTTGCCGATTCGCGGTCGAGGCCCAGAAAAAGGCCGCCGGAGATCGTTGAGCCTGAGCGACTTACGCCGGGGATCAGCGCCAGTGCTTGGAAAAGGCCGATGATGATGCCGTCCTTGAGCGTCAGCTCTTTGACGTCGCGGTTCTGTGCTCCCTTGAGGTCGGCAGCCATCAGTACGAAGCTGAACAGAATCATCACGATCGCAACCAGCGAGAGCGCGCGAACGTTGTTCTCAATCTGATCGGAGAAAACGATGCCGACAATCGAGATCGGGATCGTGCCGAGCACGATGTACCAGCCGAGCCTGCCGTCGCTGTCCTCGCTTCGCCACAGCGGATGCTCGCCAGCGAACGACTTAGTGAACGCGA
The DNA here is from genome assembly GCA_945889475.1 of Bifidobacterium breve. Lineage (GTDB taxonomy): Bacteria > Actinomycetota > Thermoleophilia > Solirubrobacterales > Solirubrobacteraceae > F1-60-MAGs163. The sequence continues at coordinate 5,622 of CAMDBT010000014.1, read as the reverse complement.
CCGCCATCCGCCAAAGGTCGCTGCGGAAGTAGACCAGCACGGCAGCCATCGTCCCGAGCTGAATAACGGCGCTGAAGGCCGCTCCAGGGTCGGGCCAACCGGCCAACGCGGGCACGTAAAGGATGTGGCCGCTACTGGAGATCGGTAGGAACTCGGTCAGTCCCTGAACGATTCCAAGGACGATCGCTTCAAGCGTTGACACGGCCGTGACGCTAGCGGGCTGCTAGGTCAGCGCGCCTCAGCGGGACGGCGTAACGCCTTGTTTGAACGCCAGCAGGTTTTCGGGGTCGTAGGCCCGTTTGATCCGCTGGAGGCGCTTCCAATTGGCGCCATAGTAAGCGCTCCGCCACGAGGTCAGGCCAGCGTCGATGTAGTTCTGGTAGGCCTGCCCCGACGAGTAAGGCCGCATCGCGGCGTAAAAGCTGTTGACCCACTCGACGTTTGCCGCTTCAGATTCAGGCTGGCCCCAGAAGTTGAGGTAGACGGTGTGGTAGAGCGAGTCGCGGTGCATCCAGGCCATCGCGTCAGGGGCGACGGCGTTCATCTTGCTCGGGGCACCAAAGGCTTCAAGCTGCACTCCACCCTCGTAGGAGCCTGGCCCTCCAGGCCACTGCTCCACCTGCGAGACGATCTCAGCGATCCCAGCGGCCGGCACCGGCTCTGTAAAGAAGTCAGAGCGCTGGTAGTTCGGGTAGTCACCGCTGCTGCCTGCAAGGTGGCAAGAGGTTGAGCCGTTCGGTTCCAGCTCGCATCCTGATGGCCTGTGAGCGCTCGCGTACGGGATCCGAATGATCGTGATCGGCAGCTTCTCTGGACCAATTGCGACCAGCGGCTCCAGCAAGTCCTCGAGCTCAGCCTTGGTCCCCATCCAGTGGCCGCCGATAACGACTTTGAGTTCGTATGCACCGCTCCCCGACGGCGGCGGAACGCGCGAAAGCCGCAGCGTGCACGCAGTCATCTCCCGTGGCATCGTCGGCGCGAGCGCCTGCCACTGCGCATAAACCTCTGCCGCTTTGCTCCACGAATAACTGATCTCGAAGTCGTAGACGAGCGGAGCGCCGTGGGTTCGAATCGTGAACGAGGTCGCGACACCAAAGTTGCCTCCGCCACCGCCTCGCAGCGCCCAGAACAGCTCCGGCCGCCGCGAGGCCGAAGCTTGCACGTAGCGACCATCGGGCAGGACAACTGAAACGGCAACGACGTCATCAACTAGTGCGCCATACTTTCGCGAGGTCCCAGTCAGCCCACCGCCGAGCACCAGGCCACCGAGCCCGACGGTCGGACAGGTACCGTTCTGGATCCCGCGTCCGCCGTCTACTACAACGCTCTGCCACAAGCTCTGGACGTTGTTGCCAGCGCCAACCTTGACGGTGCCGTGCGTACGGTCGAAACGAACGTCATTGAGCGCGGTCACGTCGCAGACGATCCCGGTCGTATTGCAATAACCCTCAAACGAATGGCGGCCGCTCCGGGCGGCGACCGGCCAGCCGCGCCCGCGCGCGAAGGCGAGTACCTGCTGCACGTCGCTGACGCTCTGGCAGAAGGCGATCGCTCTCGGTGCAACGCTCAGGCGCTGATTCCAAAGCGCTGCTGCTGCTCCGTAGCTCAGGTCACCGGGCACCGTGAGCACGCCGCCGAGCTTGCGTTCCAAGGCCGCCAGCGTTGTTGCCGAACGAGCAGTACCGATCGCTGGCACACCGAGCTGAGCAAGCGCGGCTCCACCGGCGGCCGCTCCAGCTAACTGAAGAACTTCACGACGTGTGCGGGCTGCTTGGGCGATCACTCCAAGCTACCCGGCTCCGCGGCGCGGCGCGCCGTTTCAGCGCAGATCTATCGACCCGAGATTCGGTTCAAGACCGTAGAGGCTGAAGTTGCGGAAGGCTGAGAAGTTGGGGTTGCCCGGGCCGTGGAAATCGGCCGATCCGGTCGTCAGCATCTCGAGCCCAGCGGCGAGCTCGACCAGCCTGAGCGTCTGCTCTTCAGTGTGGCTGATGTAGAAGGCCTCCACGCCGTCGCCGCCGAGCGCCGCGAAACGCTCCAGCGCGTCACGCGCTGCCTCGTGCTGCGCCTGATCGCGGAAATCCCAGTAGGGGTGCGCCCAGATCGCCTTTCCGCCGGCCTCGTGGATCGCTTCAACCGCCTCGCCGACGGTTGGCGCTGTGCGGTCGCGGTAACCTGGCGCGGCCTCGACGAGGTAGGCGACCAGTAGATCGGTCGAGTTCTTCAGCCCTTCGGCAACGGTGCGCTCAGCATTGGCCGGGTCGTCAAAGATTGCCGCTGCGATCTGCGGCCGGCCGAGCGGCTGCTCGCCTCGCTCCGGCAGCGTCACCTGCCAGCCGTTCTCGCGCATCGCCTCGGCAATCCGCTCGCCGCGCGTCCAGCGATCCTCGCGCCACAGCTTCAGCCGCGCCAGCAGCACCGGATCATGATGGTCAATCCCGTAGCCGAGGATGTGAAGATCCTTGCCGCCAAGGTCGAGCGAAGAGATCTCCACCGCACCGACCAGCGTCAATGCTCCTGCGGTCTGCGAGGCAGCGGCGAAGGCCTCATCGAGCCCGTCAACGGTGTCGTGATCGCTCAGCGCCAGTAGCTCAACCCCAGCTGCGTGCGCGGCCTCAACCACCGCAGCGGGAGCGAGCGAGCCGTCCGACGCAGTCGAATGCGATTGCAGGTCGAAAGTCGGCGCGGCCACCAGCCGATCCTACGCGCGATCGCAAGCTTTTCGCCGAGCAGCGCAACTTCTGCTCCTACCGTGTGTAATTAGAGCCACAGTGTGATGGTTCGTCCTCTCCTCAAGACTCGGGTGGTAATTGCGGCGGTCTTCGCGCTGGCCTGCGTCACAGCGCTCAGCCAGCCACCGGCGGCAACGGCCTTCACGTTCGGCTCGGTAGCAGGAGAGATCGATGACTGGGACGGGTTTGGACTTGCCAACTACCCGTATTCGATCCGCTACAACCAGCTTCTATACGGCGCCCCAGTGATAACGACCAAGAGTGCCTCGGGCGGTGCGATGCGCCGCGTCAGGGTTAGCGGGATCATCACCAAGGTGCGAGTCAAGGTCGCCTACAACGGGACCCGCTCGTTCAAGTTCTCGATCTGGCAACCAGACAACAGCGACCCCCGTTATCCGGGAACTAGCTGCCGCAACAATGCCAGCCCGCAAGAGGTCGCTGTGACGCTCGCTTCGCCGGACTGCGTGATGGAAGCGAGGATGACCAAGCTGGCCGAGATCAACTTCATTCGGGAGACCCCGTGGCGAGCTGAAGACCCAGCTCGCTCGCGCTTCAACTTGATGGGATTTGGTTATTCGCGCGTTTACACGCAGCCCGGGCCCGGAGCTGGGCGTCCAACGATCTACACCTTTGCGAATGCCCGCGCGAGAGTCGAACCGCGAGACTGGCTTTCGGTCGCGCCGGTTGAGAGCAGCCCGCAGGTACTGCAGGCATGGCGCTCGGGTAGTTCTCTAACACTCAGCGCGACGAACAACGTCAAGATGGCCGCCAACGGCGGGCTCTGCATGCACGGGTCATTCACGCCGCAGGCTGGCCTCCCCCGTGCACCCGGCGGCGAGCAGCCCTTTGGACTGGCCCATGACGGATGGCCGACACCGATTGAAACTGGAGAGCTGAATGTTGGGATGCTTCCTAATCAGAACCCGGTCGATTTCTCTCCCTGTTACCCATCCTTCCAGTACGAAGGCTACAGAGCAGGAAGTGGCCGCACCGGCGCCTACTACGGCAACTGCCACCCCGGCGACAACTTCCGCTACCCGGTCGAACAACTCGACTGCCATCGAAGAATCACCAACGCAATGCAGGTTGAGTACACGATCGAATCCGACGGCGACCACGATGGCTGGGGAGACCAGACTCAGGGCGCATTCGCACTGCGAGAACGCGCTTGGCTAGCAGCCGATGCCGAGCGCCGCGCGCGCGAGGCCGCCGCGGCCGCCGCGCGCGAGGCCGAGGCAGCTGAGCGTGAGAGGCTGGAAGCAGAGGCTGAGCGGTTGGCGGAGCTCGCACGGCGCTGGCGGATCGCACGGCTCGGCGTTGACGTCGGTGATCTGCTGCGCGAAGGGGCGACGCTCAACGTTGGTGAGATCGACTTCAATCTTGGCGGCATCGCGCCTGGCGCCCAGCCGGGCCAGAGCCCTGCCGACGCTAACCCGGCGCTTGATCCACCCGGCGCGCCGAACGGCGCGAATAACCCGCCCCCAGCAGGCCCTCAGCTGACGCTCAGCGCAACGACCCGGCGTGAATTTGGCAGCGGCGCGATCGCGGTGCGAATTCGCTGCCCGAAGGAACGATGCCAGCTTGTCGCGGAGGCAACAATGCGCTCACGCGCCCGCGGCGCGGAGCGGACCCGCAGTGACTCGATGTTACGCGCCAGCTACATCGCCTCCAGGGTCGGACGGTCGAAGACAATGTTCGTGAAGCTCAGCGCTGCCAACCGCCGCAAGCTGCGGCGGGCGTGGAACAAACGCGCGGCGCTCAGTGCCCGCGTCACGGTCTCCGCAGTCAACGCCGCCGGCGGCGTGACGCAGAAGACGATCACGGTCAAGATTCGCCGCCATCCGCGCTGAGCGCGCACAACTGCCCGGCAGCCCGGTATCCTCCACCGTTCCGGCCCGGCGTGCTCTCGACAACACGCCGGGCCGGTTCTAGCCGACGTAGCTCAGTTGGTAGAGCACTTCACTCGTAATGAAGGGGTCCCCGGTTCGAATCCGGGCGTCGGCTTCCAGCATTTGCAGGGATTTTCCTAGAGCCGCCGCCAGGCGGCTCTTCTGTGAGGTACGAAAAGGGTACGTGCTCGCCGCGCGCACTCCGGCGTCGAGCTGTGCCGCGCACTGCGCCTGGCCCGGCCGGAGATGAAGGTCCTGTTGATGTCCGGGACCGGCCGCATCTCCCCCGGGGTGGCGCGCGCGGCGGGAGCGTCGGGCTTCATCTACAAGAGCTGGGACCCGCCCAAGCTCGTGCACGCCGTGCGGCTCGCGAGCGCCGGACGCCTCGTCACGGCCCCGAACAGCGCTCCGGCTACCACCGCCAACCTGACCGCGCGGGAGCTGGACGTCCTGCGGCAGATCGCTCTCGGCGCGCGCACCCCGGAGGCCGCCCGCGTCCTCCACCTGTCGCCCCACACGGTCAAGCAGTACACCTCGTCGCTCTACCGCAAGCTCGACGCCCAGAACCGGACCGACGCGGTCCTGCGGGCGCAGCGCCTGGGCGTCATCTACTAGAACGGCGACGGCCCGCCGGGCCTGCGCGTTGCAGATCCGACGGGCCGTTGCAGCGAGCGCCGGTCGTCGGCCGAGGCCGGCGACCGCTCTGAGGAAGCGCTACTACTTGCCCCACTTCTTGAGGTACGCGCCCTCGTAGTCCACGGGCGGCGTGTACGCCTCGCCCTCGGGCGGGAGGTTGTGATCCTTGTCGCAGATCTGGAACCCGATGCCGCTGTTGGTGTTGCTCGGATCCTCGTTGGCGAACAGCCGGCCCATGGAATCCATCGACGCCCAGCCTTCGGTGCCGGTGTCCAGGCCGGAGCAGGCGTCCATCCCCTTGCCGCTGCGGATGAGCTTGATCCCGGGGACGGAGCCCTCGCCGCCCATGACCTTGATCTCGCTGA